>JBBIQK010000049.1:0-22949 GCA_037442365.1 Armatimonadota bacterium
CGAGTGTGTCGGCTTCGGTGTCCAAGAGTCGTCGCAGGATGTTCTCCAGCTGTTCAGTAGATGTCAGTTGCCGTTGTGCATGCTAAGATTATAGCCCAAAAGGGCTTAAATTGATGCCAATGAGCATCGATTGGGCTATAATATACGCATGCGACGCGGCTGGATGGTTCTGGGACTACTGATATGGGCAGCGACGGCGTGCGCCCAGCTGAACTGGGTGGGCAACACGCGCCTCTTTGCGACGGGCTTCCATCAGCTGCCCAGCCGACTGGGGATGATTGACCCCTGGCAGGTGATTACCATCACCACGCAAACGAACCCCATCGCGCCCGGACAGTCGGTACAGGCAATCGTCACCACCGATAATTGGCTGACCACGCGAGAATACGATTTCTCGTTTGATTTCAATACTGGCGGGAATACGCAATGGTATGTGGTGTTGCCGCCCTACCCTGCGGGGACTCATGTGCAGTTTTATATACGGGCGCGGGGCGCAGGCGGTGAGACGCGCTTTGACAACAACGGCGGCGCGAACTACAGCGTTTGGGTACGCTATGCGCCGCAATATCGCGATACGCCGATCCTGCAGTGGTTTCAGACCGACTACCGCACCATTATGCAGCGCCTACCTGAAGTGGTTCAGGCGGGCTATGGCGCCATCTACCTCCCCTCGCCTGTCAAGTCGGGCGGCGGCGGATTCAGCGTGGGCTACAATCCGTTCGATCTGTTCGATCTGGGCGACCGCTTCCAGAAGGGCACTGTACGCACGCAATATGGTACAACGCAGGAACTGATGGAGCTGATTCGGCTGGCGCATCGCTTTGGGCTGGAGGTCTACTGCGATCTGGTGACCAATCACGCGGACAATCGTGCCAGCACCGCCATAGACCGCTATCCGGGCGTGATTCCGGAAGACTTCCATATCCGCTCGACGGCAGACCCGAACAACAGCGAAATAGACTTCAATAACGCGCCCCCATTCGGCTTCGGCACGCTGAATCATGACATCGTGGGGCTGGTGGACTACGCGCACGAGGACGGCAACAACACCCGTACGGGCGCGTTCAACCTGCCCAGCTACGCGCAGTTCAACGCTTACGGCAAGCCCAGCTTCGTGCGGAACCCGCTGAACCCGCACTACTATCCAACAGGGCATCCGTATGCAGAAGATATACGCGAGTACCTGAAGCGCTGGGGATGGTTTCTGACGGAGGTAATCGGGTTCGATGGCTATCGGATTGACGCCGTGCGCCACACGCCGCCGGGCTTTTTCGCGCGGACGCCCCAGCAGCCCGGCGGGACAGTCAGCAATGGCGACCTGTTGCCCTTCTTGCTTGGGATTAAGCCGTCGCTATATGTGTTCGGCGAGGTCTACTCGGGCAACGCCTACGAACTGCGCGAATACGCCAAAACAGGAATGAACCCGCTCGATTTCCCGATGAACTTCATGATGAAGGACCTCTTCAACTCCAACGGACTGGGCAATCTGGGCGCGTCGCTGAGCAATACGATAGGCGCGGACCCTTCCACGGGGCTGCCCTACGAGTTCGGCGGACTGGCGCGTTATCTGGGGGTCGGGTTCGTACAGAGCCACGACGATGGTCCCCCGCGCTCGAACAACCTCGCGCACGCATGGCTGCTCACCCGTCCGGGCAGACCGAAGATTTACTACGACGGCAACAACATCGAGCCGAACAACTGGAGCCACTTTCCGCGTCCGGGACGCTACAACGCGTTGGGCAACGGCGACGACAGCTTGCTGCGCCTGCTCGATGTGCGCAAGCGCTTCGCGCGGGGCAACCTTGTGAATCGCTGGGTGAGCAACAACCTCTACATCTTTGAGCGTCAGGTGAACGGACACAGCCTGCTGCTGGTGGGGTTGAACAATCGCGGCGACCTGACCCCCCTCACCGCGACGGTACAGACCGCTTTCGCACCCGGCACGGTGCTGATAGACTATTCGGGGCAGCGACCGCCCGTGACGGTGGGTGCGAACGGGAGCGTGACGATTACCGTGCCGCCGAACTCTGCGCCGGGCAACGACAACAACGCCTACGGCTATGTGTTATATGCGCCGGGCACGCCGCAGCCTGTCGCTGGGGAACGCCCCGTGCGGCTTTTCAACGCCCTCACAGGCGCGGAGTATCCCTTCCAGACCGTCAACACGCCCGGCGGAGCCTACGCAACGGGGCGCAGCTTCGAAGCGGCGATCGTGACGGGCGATTTTCTGACCATTCGAGTGCGCACGGATGCCACAGGCGCTGGCGCGCTGGTGCGGTTCAATAGCGGCGTCGCGCTGGGCAACCTGCAGCCCATGACCAATACGCCAGAGGGACTGGCGGACGGCTTTATCCCGATGACGCGCCTCGCCGATGGGCAGTTTGCGCTTGAGGGTGTGAATCTCTCGCATCTGTCGCAGGGACTGCATCTGGTGCAGGTACGGGTGTTCGCCGACACGGGCAATCGTCCGGGGCTGTTCACCGATTTCTACGCCTTTTTCTACCTGCGCCGCTCGGAGCCGCGAATCGTTGTAGACGGCGACCTGAGCGATCTGGGGACGCCAATCGCCACCCAGACTCGCGCGCCTTCCTCCAATCTGAACCGGCTCGATGCGCTGTATGTGCGCAACGACCACCGAAATCTTTACATCGCGCTGGCGGGGCGCGTGGATCCTGCAGAGAACCTGCTGAACGGCGTAGCGGTGTACCTCGATGTGGATTATGGGCTGGGCACAGGGCTGTCTCAACTCAACACGCTGAGCGACGACAGCGGTCCCGCCGCGCGCCTGATTTCGAATCGCAAACTGACCCCGCCTGCGGGATTCGGCGCGGAATTTGCCATAGGTGTCTTCCGACACAGGGGTCTGCACTCGGCGCCTGAGGCGAATTTTGTGGGCGACCCGTTGACGCCGCCGCTGGTGGGCGCGGAGGCGGGCGCGTATCGGCTCGACGCGAATCGGTTGAACTGGTTCGAGGGCATCCCTGCACGAATCGTCTGGAGACCGCGCAGTGCGCCCACCGACCCGCCGACAGGCTTGGAAGTCGCCATCCCGCTGGAGACGCTCTTTGCAGGACGGAAGGCGAGCCGTCCGCTGGGACTGTTTGCCGCGCTGCTGACGACGGGCGAGACAGGCGCAACGCTATCCGCATACGATTCGCGCCGTGCGACGCTTGGGGCGCGCCCACCAGCGAACAGCTTTCTCACGAATCAGCTCCTGCCCCCACAGCCGAATGTTGTGAACAATCCGGGCACGGCAGCGGTGAGCCTGCAGACGGTCGCGACCTACACCCTGCAGGAGATGCCTCTGCTGACAACGGGCTACCGCCTGTATACGGAGCCGATGCGCTACGACCCGCGCGTGAACGCCTACAGGCTTCGTGGGCGTGTGGTGAACATTGGCGGGCAGCCAATCGGCGGTCCGCTGGCGCTCGCCGCGCAACTGCCCGACGGTGTCGAATGGCTCAATCGCACGGGCGAGAGCTTCCTGCGTCAGGGCGTCGCCTATCAGATTCTGTCGGAAAGCGACCTGCCCTCTGGTGGGGTATTGACTTTCGAGGTACTGCTCCGCTCCGCCAAGCCGCTGGTGCGCCCGCCGAAGCTGGAGGTGCGTGCGGGTGTCGGCGCGATTTAGTCCGTAGCGAGGGGCAGCTGTACGCGCAGGAGCGCCGGGTTCTCGCTGGGGGCGCGTCCCATCTTTGCCATCGGGATCCAGCGCCCCTCCACGCAAACGCGCACGATGTCCGCCGTGAAATCGGTGTTGGTACCTTCTACCGTGCTGTTGCTCAGGAACGACGACCCGACGCCGTATACATCGACGGGCGCGCCTGCCTCCTCGAACTGGCGAATGCGCGCTTCGTTGAACCCGCCCGTCGCGACAATCTGGATAGCGCGGCAGTACGCCTGGGCGCGCTCGCGCCAGTGGGGCGGGAGTTGCCACTCCTGCCACGCAGTGTCCAGCCCTTCACGGAGTTTGAAAATCAGGCGCGGGTTCACGCCATAGAGCTGGGCGGCGTCGGGTTCGCTCTGCAGGCTTTTGTCGGTGAGATTCGCGCTCGTGTCGGGGCGCACGCCGTGCAGGATGTAGCGCTGAGCCGTTTCTGGGTCGCCGCGCTCCAGAGCGGCGCGGTGTCGGTCAAAAAACGCCTTCGCGACAGCGCGCGCCGTCCCGACGCAATCGTTGTCGAAGTCCACCAGAGCCACACGGCGCGTTTCAGGGGGCATCAGGCGGGCGAACTGGAGCATCAACTCCACGGTATCGCCCAGAAAGACAGCAATCAGCGCATGGGCTGTCGTACCGCCTGCTGCGCCGTCCCACAGGCAGGTTTGGGCAGGTGTGGAAACGATTGCAGGCGTGCTGCTACGATAGTCCAGGTTGTAGCGCTGTACCCCGATATGATAGGCATAGCCGTCATACATCTGGGTCTGGGGCAGGTCAAACCGTGCAGGGAAAAACAGCACGGGCTTCCCGCGCGCCGCCTCCAGAATTCGGTAGGTGTTCGTGGCAATTCGGCTCAGGCGCGTTAGTAGTCCCAGCAGGGGGGTCTCCAGCTGTGCAAAGTCGCGGTATCTGCCACGTACCTTCAGTACGGGTACGACCTGCGCTGCATCCCCCTCATAGGGCGCGAGGAAACCATCGTGGACGGCTTCCACCTCCAGCTGGTGGGCTGTGTTGACAAATCGTTCGCCCTCAAAGTATCCTGTTGCCAACTGAAGGGTTGCCAGCGCGGCGTCTACACCCGACACAACAGTGAACGGCTTGCGACGGGCGAAAAACTGCTTCTCGACCGACAGTTCACTGATGTGGACGGGTAGTCGCGGGTCGATACCCTGCCCCTCCAGCCGCTGCGAATAGCCACTGAATCGGTACTCTTCGTGTGCAAGCAGTTGCAGTATCCGCACGCCGTTGTAGAAATAGCGGTCGGAGTAGTCGCCGTTGCGAATGCCGTCCCAGTCCAGTTGCCAGCGCGAGGGCTCAACACGCGATTGGTTCCAGACAGCCACTGTGAAAAGTATACCCGATTAGCCAAGCGTGCGCTGGACGGCTTCGACGACAGGTGCAAGGGCGGCGTTCACCAGTTCAGAGGTTTCAGCCTCGACCATTACGCGAATCAGGTTTTCCGTGCCCGACGCGCGGATGTTGAGCCGCCCGCGCCCCTCAAGCAGACGCTCCACCTCTTGAATGCGCGCCAGAATCTCGGGATGCGATTGCCAGCCGTGTTTGTCGCGCACGGGCACGGAGACCAGTTTCTGGGGATAGGGTTCAAATGGGTGCGCAATCTCCGAGAACGGCTTCTGATGCTGCAGCCAGAGGGTGAGCGTCTCTAACATAGTGATGAGTCCATCGCCTGTCGTGGCGCGCTCGCGAAAGATGATGTGTCCCGACTGTTCCCCGCCGATGAGTGCGCCTGTCGCCCGCATCGCCTCTGCGACATAGCGGTCGCCAACCTTCGTGCGCTGCAACTGGATACCCTCTGCTTCCAGTCGCTTTTGCATACCCAGATTGCTCATCTCGGTTGCGACAACGAGTGGCGGGTTGAGTGTGTTTTGCTGATGTCGTGTGAGCGCCCAGAGGGTCATAATCGCGTCCCCGTCTACCGGGTCGCCGCGTTCATCGCAGAAGAGCGCGCGGTCGGCGTCGCCGTCGAACGCTATTCCGATGTCGGCGTTCGTCTCCAGCACCGCCTGCTG
The DNA here is from genome assembly GCA_037442365.1 of Armatimonadota bacterium. Lineage (GTDB taxonomy): Bacteria > Armatimonadota > Fimbriimonadia > Fimbriimonadales > GBS-DC > GBS-DC. Next base: position 5,689 of record JBBIQK010000049.1, read on the forward strand.
GAGGTGTTCCATATGGGTCGAGCCACAGTTCAAGTTGATATTGTCGCCGTCAGGTTCGCCTGCGTATAGACAGACTTTCGCGCCCAGTTCGTGAAGTACAACAGGGGCGTACTGGCTGGCGGCGCCGTTCGCACAGTCGAGGGCGATGGATGCGCCGCGCAGCGGTTCGCGTTCACCTGTGCGTTCGCGCATAATGTGCAGTAGATACAGTAGATATTGTTCACTTTCACGCTCGTCATACTCCCAGAGACCGATTTTCTCAGGGGATGGGTATGGGAAGGGGTCAGATATCCCTGAAAGTCGCGCTTCTATCTGGGCTTCGTACTCGTCGGGAAATTTGTAGCCGTCGCCGCCGATGAGCTTGATGCCGTTGTCGCAGGCGGGGTTGTGCGAGGCGGAGATGACAATCCCCAGATCGTAGTGTCCCTCGCGCACAAGGTAGGCGACGGCAGGAGTGGGCACAATCCCTGCGGAGGTCGCATAGACGCCCATCGAGGTCAGCCCGCTAATGAGCGCAGTCTCGATCATCGCGCCGCTGCGGCGGGTGTCGCGCCCGATAAGCACGCGCGGTGGTTGTTGTGTAGTGGTTTCAAGCAACTGCTGGGCGATGGCGCGTCCCAGCTTTAGAGTGAAGTCGGGGGTCAGCCGTTCGTTGGCGACCCCGCGTATCCCGTCGGTTCCGAAAAGTCGTGTCATGCCTGCACATCCAGTCCCTGGTTGGGCAGCTCCTGAGGGCGTTTCGCGACAATCACACGGCTGGGGCGCAGCACGCGCTCACCCAGTCGGTAGCCGCGTTCCACCTCGTCGATCACGATGCCGTCCTCGTAATCGACGGTTTCCACGCGCTGGATGGCTTCGTGCAGATTGGGGTCGAACGGCTGCCCGAGGGCGATAATCGGATGGATGTCGTAGCGCGCCAGCACGGCTTTGATCTGCCGCTCAGTCATCCGCACGCCCTCGATGAGTGGCTCCAGTTCGCGCGTGGCTTCTGCCGCCTGCAGCGCACGCTCGAAGTTATCCAGTATCGGCAGCAACTCCGTCATGACCGATTCGAGGAGCAGCCCGCGCTGGCGTTCCATCTCCTCGTGCTGGCGGCGGCGGTAGTTCTGGAAGTCCGCCAGGGTGCGCAGGTAGAGATTCCTTTGTTCCTCATACGCCTGCTCCAGCTCAGCCACACGCGCCTGCAGTTGGTTTACATCCAGTTCCTGCGCTGTGGTGGATGTCTCCTGCTCAGTTGCCGATTCGTGTTCCATCATGGCTTGTTCCACATACATCACCTCCTGTCGAAAGCGCTTGGTGCGCGAGGCGATGTTCGTTTTGCAAGCAAAATTATACCCGACGCGAGAAAGCGCGCCCGTCTTCAGCAGGAGTCCTGTTTCAGGGCGTGAATCTGCCTTATGTGATTCCGCAGGGCTGGGTTATCGCGGTGATTAACCAGAAGGGCGGCGTCGGGAAAACCACGACGGCTGTCAACCTGGCAGTGGGGCTGGCGCAAGCGGGCGAGTCGACCCTGCTTGTCGATGCGGACCCACAGGCGAACGCCACGCGCGGGCTGGGGATTGACCCTCGCTTGACCACTCAAAATCTTTTTCACTTTCTCCAGCGGCAGTTGAGCCAGTCGCCTGCGATGCTTGAAAAGATAACTCCGACCGAAACCAATCGTGCGCATCTGCATCTGGTTCCTGCGAGTATTGATCTGGCGGGGGTGGATGTGCTGCTGGCGTCTCAGATTGCTCGCGAGACGCTTTTGAAGAGCCTGCTTGCGCCGCTACGGGAGAGGTATCGATGGATTATTGTCGACACACCACCGTCGCTGGGGGTCCTCACGATAAACGCGCTCACTGCGGCTGATGGACTGATTGTGCCCGTGCAGTGTGAGTATTACGCCCTTGAGGGTCTTTCGCAGCTGCTGCAGACAATTGATCTGGTGCGTCAACATCTCAATCCGCGCCTTGAAATCTGGAAGGTGCTGTTGACGATGCACGATTCGCGCACGCGGCTTGCCGAGCAGGTAGAGCAGGAGGTGCGCAAGTTCTTTGGTGCGAAGGTGGCGCAAAGTGTGATTCCGCGCAATATCCGCGTCAGCGAGTCGCCGAGTTTCGGTCAGTCGGTGCTGGAATACGACCCCCGCTCACGCGGGGCGCAGGCGTATTGGAATTTTGTCAAGGAGGTTAGAGATTATGCGGCGTCCAGCGTTGGGTAGAGGCTTGAGTGCGCTGATTGGTCAGAGCGAGCTTGCTGAGACATTCGTGCGGGAGGTACCCGTCGAGCAGATACGCACAAACCCGTATCAGCCGCGTCGCCAATTTAGCGATGAGTCGCTGGAGGAGCTGGCATCGTCCATTCGCGAGATGGGCGTACTGCAACCAATTATTGTGCGACAGGAGGGTGAGAACGATTATGTGCTGGTAGCTGGCGAACGGCGACTGCGTGCGGCGCGTCTGGCAGGACTGACGACCATTCCCGCGCTGGTACGGTCGCCGTCGGAACAGCAAATGCTGGAGATGGCGCTGGTCGAGAATGTGCAGCGGGAAGATATTAACCCCATAGACGCCGCTCTTGCGTACAAACGGCTGATGGACGAATTCGGTTTGACGCAAGAGCAGGTTGCCCAGCGTGTCGGCAAGAGTGTGCCTGCAATTTCTAACACGCTTCGCCTGTTGCAGCTGCCTGAGTATATCATCAAGAGCCTGCAGGAGGGCGTGATGAGTGAGGGGCACGGGCGCGCGCTGTTGATGGTAAAGGATCCGACGCTTCAGCGCATGCTGTGGAACGAGATTACTTCAGAGGGGTTGAGTGTGCGCGCGGCGGAGCTTCGCGCGCGCGAACTTCGCCCGATGAATCCGACCCCACGCAATGCTCCAGAGCCTGCGCCCCAGCCATCTCCCAAACCTACTGAGTTGTCGGCGCTGGAACATAATTTGAGCGCGTATCTCGGCACGCGCGTCCAGATTGTGCAGTGGGCGGGTGGAGGCGGCAGGATGGTCATAGAGTTCTACTCAGAAGAAGAACTGGGACGCCTTCTGGAACTCATTGCTCCTCAAGGACTGTAGGTTTTCACATGAAAACCCGGAGGCTTGTACCTATGGAAAAGCAACGACAACAGGCACGCGAACGCTTCCGTCAGATGCGGTTTGGCTTGTTCGTTCACTGGGGCATCTATTCCCTGCTTGAACGCGGAGAATGGGTGATGCATCACGAGAAAATTCCTATTTCTGAGTACGAACCGCTGATGCATCGCTTCAATCCCGTGCGTTTCAACGCTGACGAGTGGGTACAGCTGGTGAAACAGGCGGGAATGCGCTACATCACCATCACCGCGAAGCACCATGATGGCTTTTGTATGTACGACAGTGCGCTCACCGACTACAAAATCACCAACACGCCGTATAAGCGCGACATCATGCGTGAACTCGCTGATGCTTGCAGGAGAGCTGGGATAGCCCTACTCTTTTACTACTCGCCGCTTGACTGGCATCATCCTGCGTATAAATCCGATTGGGACGCATACACGCGCTACTGGCATGGACAGGTGATTGAGCTGGTTCAGAAATACCGTCCGATGGGCATCTGGCTCGATGGGTGCTGGGAGAAACCGGAGAATATTGACCAGACCTGGAAGCTCTCTGAGCTTTACCTCGCCCTGCGTCGGATACAGCCAGGTATTCTCATCGCGAACAATCATCACCAGAAGCCGCTCCCCGACGAGGATATTCAGACCTATGAGCAGGACCTTCCCGGAGAGAACAAAATCGGCTTCAATCCTGAGCCACCGAGCGATAGCGCGCTTATCGAGACCTGTATGACTATCAACAACAGCTGGGGTTACCATGCAAAAGATGCCAATCACAAATCGCCTGCTCAGCTGATTCGTATCTTATCCGAATGCGTCAGCAGAGACGCTAACCTGCTCCTGAATGTGGGACCGAAGCCCGACGGTACAATTCAACCCGAACATCAGGAGCGCCTCAAAGAAATGGGCGCATGGCTGCGTGAGAATGGTGAGGCTGTTTACGGAACGCGCGGCAAGGTCTTTGATTCCCCCTCCTGGGGAGGCGCTACCCGCACTTCACGACGAATTTACCTGCATGTCTGGAACCCGCCGGAGAACGGTCAACTCACGCTGGAGCTGCCCCTGCGTGTGAAATCAGTGAAACTGCTGCAAACAGGCAGTCGCCTGCAGTATGAACAGCGGGAGGCACAAATGACTATACAACTACCTGCGCCCTTGCCAGATCTACGAAACACAGTCGTTGTTTTGGAGGTACGATGATGGAACGCTCAGAAAAATTGCTCAGTCGAGAAAACTCCGTGCTTGTGATTGTTGACGCTCAGGAAGTGTTTCTGAAGCCCATCAAGGTCAGGCAACAGATAATAGAAAACATCCAGCTGCTGACTCACATCGCTCGGACGCTTGAAATCCCCATAGTGGCGACGACTCAGAACGCTGAGAAGCTGGGCGGGTTGATCCCTGAAGTCGCAAAGACGCTTGGTGATGCGCCCGTCGTTGACAAGCTGTGTTTCAGCTGCATAGCGTCGGAGCCTTTTGCTCAGAATCTACAGGCAGCAGGTCGAACGCAGGTGGTTCTGGTGGGGGTGGAAGCGCACATATGCGTGATGCAGACTGCGATGGACCTGCTCAAGGCGGGCTACACCGTGCATGTGCCCTACGATGCGGTCGCCAGTCGGCAGAAACGCGATTGGAAATATGCGCTGCTGCGGCTGGCGAACAGCGGCGTCGAGGTCAGCGCGGTCGAGTCCGTCATCTATGAGTGGCTCTACGAAGCAGGAACCGACTCGTTTCGCGAAGTGCTGCCACTCCTCAAAGCGCGCGAACAGGAGCGACAGAAGGAAGAGGAGGCGGACGAAGAGGAAGAAGACGAAAACGAAAATGCAGAGGCTCCCGCTACTTCCGAAACAGACTCCGAAGAATGAAGTAGAGATTCGCAGGGCGCTCCGCTAAGCGACGGGAGAAGTAGGGATACCACTGCTCACCATACGGCACATAAATCAGCGTGCGGTAGCCCTCTGCCACGAGCCGTTTCTGTAGCTCGCGGCTGATCCCGTAGAGCAGCTGGAATTCGAACTGACTCTTGCCTAAACCCAGCTCGGAGGCGTAGTGTTTAGCGTGGCTAATCAGGCGCGCGTCGTGCGTGGCAATCGCAGGCTCTTTGCCTCGTTCAAGGAGTTGCTCCATCTGAATTTTGAACTGACTGTCAACCGACCGTTTGTCGGGGTAGGCGACCTCTTTCGGTTCGGCGTACGCGCCTTTAACCAGTCGCACACGCGCGCCCAAGTTTAGCAAGTGTTCCAGGTCTTCAGGGGTTCGATAGAGGTAGCTTTGCAGCACCGTGCCTGAGTTGGGATAGCGAGGAAACAGTTCGCAGAACAAATCCAGAATTGCCTGCGTGTGTTTACTGCTCTCCATATCTACCCACACAAAGTTGCCCAGCTCACGCGCTGCCTCAAATACCTTTTCGAGATTCCGACGCGCTATCTCGTGTCCCAGATCCAGCCCCAACTGGGTAAGTTTGATAGAGATACATGAGTTGACGCCGCTTTTATGTATTTGCTCCAGCAAGGTGATGTATTGCTCGGCGGCGAATTCGGCGTCTTCAATGCGATGAGTATCTTCACCCAGGTAGTCCAGCGCGACGAGGAAGCCCTCCTGATTCAGTTGGCGGGTGATGCGTAGGGCGGTTTCCAGATCTTCGCCCGCGATAAAGCGTTTAATCAGTCCCTGCGTCAGGCGGCTGTGCTTAATCCAGTGTTTGAATGCAGGAAGCTCCGCGACCTTGAGTACCAGTGTCCGAGAGAGCATCGTCGCTTCTCCTTGGGGTGGAGCCTACTTCTTGGTCTTGGGCGGAGCAGTCTCCCACCAGTACTCCATCACATCGCGTTTCGGGTCTGGTTGAGGCATCGCTGCAGGAGCAGCCGGCTGACGCGTCTGAGTTGGGGCAGCTTTGGGCTCAGGTTGTGCAGACATCGCCGCCTGGTTGCGCTGAAGTTGCGCCTTGATTTCCTCTTCGGATGGCGCGGGGGCGGCTTGCTCAGGCTCTGATTGTTGCTGCTGGGCGCGTTGCTCGGCAATATACGGCGCGATGTTCGTCTGCCACCCATACCAGACCACAAATGCGATTAAGATAGCAATCAGACCTATCCATACAATCGGCGTTCCTCTGCGGCGCATAATCTACCTCCAGCCAATTATACCCTGTAAGGCGGCGTGCGCGTTCCCGACGCCAGCGGTATAATTGCCTTAATGAAGCGGATATACGCGCGCGTGCATGGTTTCGTACAGGGCGTTGGCTACAGGGTCTTCGCGCAGTCGGAGGCGCTGTGTCTGGGGCTGTGCGGCTATGTGCGCAACTGCACGGATGGTACGGTGGAGGTGGTCGCAGAGGAAGAGGCGCTTCACCGCTTTGTAGAGGCGCTCCGTCGTGGACCCATCGGCGCGCGGGTACAGCGGGTGGATATAGAGTACGCCGAAGCTACACAGGAGTGGGATACCTTCTCAATTCGCAGGTAATGCGTGCGCTCATTCTCTGCATCTTTTGTTTAATGACTGCATTTACATATGGTCAGCCCGGCTTGCTGGTTGTCTTCGTTCATCAGGCAGTCGAGCATGACTCTATCGTGGGGGACGTCCCCTCGCAGGCGGCGTGGATGGTCTGGGAGCGCGTCCCGCACGAACCGTATGTGCTGGCGACAGGGCGACGGATAACCCCGTCTCCTCGAAGACACCCCGAACTGCAAATCGTTTCCAGTGCGAACACGGCAACCGCGCGGCATCGATTGCAGATGCGGTCAGGGACGCCGCCTGAAGTGCTTGCGTACACGCTGGCAAGCCGTCTGGAACGCGCGGGGAAGCGTGGCGTGTACCTCCATACGCCCCAGTCTCCCAACCCGACCGCCTATGCGCTCCTCGCGGCGTCGGGCAGTCGGGCGACACCTGTGCGTGTCTTTCCCAGCCTGGAGGCGATGCGCCTGCAATTTCTGGATATTCAGGCAGACTGGGCGCTGCTGGAACTGAGGCAGTGGGACTACCGCGCGCTGGAGCTGTTGCTGGCGGAGGGTGTGGAGGTGTGGGTGGTGGTCATTCCCTCGCCTGAAGCGATGCGCTTTGGTCGAACGCGCCTGAGCGCGGTCGTGCGGTTTGCGGCGCGTGAACCGAGTGGTTTACTCACCTCGCCCAGCACGCGCTGGAATGGGGTGATTCGGGAGGTAGACCTCGCGCCGACGCTCTACCGCGCCCTGACGCGCCAGCAGGGCGAACGCTGGTCGGGCAGCCCTACTTTCGAAACGCGCCAGTCGGACTGGCATCGATTCTGGAACGGCTGGCTGGCGCGGGTCGCCTTGCGCGAGACTTCTGCGGCGGTGGGGGTGAATGTGCGCGGGGACGCCCTTGCGCGTAGTCTCGAGTGGGCGCAGGCGCATGAACGGTTGACGCCGATGTTTCGCGGGGCGCTGTTTGCCCTGTATGTGGGCTGGCTGGGTGGGAGCGTTGCACTCTGGCGGCTGCGCTGGCTGCGCGGGATTGTTAGGCGGATATTCGTGTCGGGGCTGGCGGTGTTCGCGCTCGCCCCTGCCGTCGGGATTGCTTACGCCTATGCGCCTTTTGCCTTCTGGACGGACGATTTCCGCGCCGACGCAGCGACCCTTGCGGGGTGGCTGACCGCGTGCTGGGCAGTGTTGAGCCTTCTGATGGCAGGCGTCGCGCGCTGGGGGCAGCTTCCGTTGCTGTGCGCGGCGGTGGTCGTGTCGCTCGCGGTCGTGGGGACGGACCTGCTGATTGCGGGCGGCTATGGAGTAAACCGTTCGCTGTTCAGCGATGGGATTGGCGGCGTGCGTGCGTTCGGGGTAGGGGAGGGGTTCTGGGCGTTCGTGCTGGCGTCGGGGATACTGGCGCCTGCGGCGTGGCTGGAGAGTCGGGGACGGCTCCGACTGGGCGCGCGCGGGCAACTGGGGCTGGGGATGGCGTATGGGCTGCTGCTGACGGTGTGCGGGTTGCCGTTGCTGGGCGCGGCGCTGGACGCATGGGTTCCGCTGACGCTCGCGTTCGGGTTGGGCATCGGGATTTTCACAGGGCTGCTCCCCGTGCCGATGGATACGCGCGTGCTGGCGCGTGTGGCGGCGGCGTTGTTGCTTGTTGGAGTATTGCTCACGGCGCTGGCGGTCGGGGTAGACGCGCTTCAGCCGTGGCAGCGTCAGGCGGGCTGGGCGCGGGACTGGTGGGGCGCACTCGGCTGGCGATTCGCGCCGCTGGCATGGATAGGCATCGGCGTGGGCGCCGCGCTTGTGGGATACGGGCTGCGCCAGCCGTTGCAGAGTGTGTGGGAGCGCGCCGTCGTCTTGCGAAACGCCCTACAGGTGGCGCTTGTGTGCAGCGGCGTCGTGCTTCTGATGGGCAAGGGGGTTGCCAGCGGGGTCATCCTCGCAGTGGGGCTGATGTTCCTGCTGGAGTATCGGCTGGGAGCTAAGGATTGGGGGTATCCCTACGAGGGGAACGGCGTCGCTCACTGAGCAGGTATACTCATAGATGGAGGTTGTCTTTATGAACGCGATTATCCAGAACCGTCTGCTGATACTGTTTGCGTCGGTGGGTATGGTGATTTCTGCGCTCTTGTGGATTTCGCACTCGGCGGACTTCGCGTTGCCCTGCACGGGCGGCGGGTGCGACGAGGTGGCGCGTTCGCCCTATTCGCGGATTGCGGGTATCCCTGTCGCCGCGTTCGGGTTCGGGTATTTTGGCTTGCTGGCGGCGCTTGCCCTCACGCGCCTGCAGTACCCTGAGCAGTGGGGGCTCTACGGCAAGCTTATCGCCGCGCTCAGCACGCTGGGTGTGCTGGCGTTCGCCTATTTCACCTATGTGCAACTTTTCGTGCTGAATCTGTACGCGAAGGGGTCGCCCTGCTGGTGGTGTCTGGCGGCGGCGGGCGCGAATCTGTTTGTGTGGCTGCTGTCGCTGATGGGCTTGCGCCGTGTGCTGCAGCCTGTGGGTGCGCTCGCGGGCGGGCAGATGGCCGCCGCTCAGGGCGACGCGGTTCAGTACCAGTACGATACCAGAGTGCTGACGCGCGAGCTGGCGCAGTCGATTGCTGTGTCCCTGGCGCTGGTCGTGGCGGGCGTGGCGTATGGCGGCTGGCAGTGGAATCGGGCGACGACCGCGCAGGTCATCCAGACGGACAACGCGAAGCTCACCATGCTCTATCTGGATGGTCAGGGCTGGCGCAAGGGCAACGAAAACGCCCCGCTTGTGATTGTGGAGTTCTCCGACTTCCAGTGTCCTGCGTGCAAGCAAGCCTACGAGCTGCTGGAAGGGCAAATCCTGCCCGCGCTGGGCGATAAGGCGCTCTTTGTGTTCCGCCATTACCCGCTCGTGCAGATTCACCCGATGGCGTGGGTCGCCGCCGCCGCTGCGGAGGAAGCGGGCAAGCAGGGCAAGTTCTGGGAGATGTACGCGAAGCTGTTCGAGAGCCAGCAGACGCTCACCAAAACGCGCATCCTCAAAATCGCCGAAGAGCTGAAGCTGGATGTGGAAAAAGTGCGTCAGGCGATGGACAATCAGGAAATCTACTTCAAGACCATCTACCGCGACTTCGAGGAAGGCTCCAAGCTGGGGGTCAGCTCGACGCCCAGCTTCATCGTGGTCTACGATGGCGAGATGCATGTGGCGCGCGGGATGGCGGGGCTGGTCAGCACGCTGAACGCGAACCCAAAAATCCAGCAGTATCTGGGCAAGCAGATTGAAGTCTCTCCGCAATAAGCGATGGAACTGAGATACCGTGCGCCTGAAGGGATGAACGATGTGCTGCCAGAGAGCAGCCCGCTCTGGCAGTATGTGGAGTCGCGCTGGCGCGAGCATTGCCATCGCTACGGCTACGGCGAAATCCGCACGCCTATTATGGAGAGCGCCGCGCTGTTTGAACGCAGCGTCGGCGAGACCAGCGACATCGTCTCCAAGGAGATGTATGTGCTGGAGCGGGGCGAGGAGCGCTACGCGCTGAAGCCCGAGGGCACGGCGCCCGTCGTGCGCGCCTATATCGAGCATAGCCTGCACGCAAGCGGCGGAGTGCAAAAGCTCTATTACATCACGCCCTTCTTTCGGGGCGAGCGCCCGCAGAAGGGGCGCTACCGTCAGGCGCATCAGTTCGGCGCGGAGATTTTCGGCGCGGCGCACCCGTTGGCGGACGCCGAGCTGCTGGCGATGGTGATGGCGTTTTTCGCGGCGCTGGGCATCCCCGAAAGCACGCTGGAGCTGCGCCTGAACACCATCGGCTGCCCCGAGTGCCGCCCCGCCTATCGCGACGCGGTGCGCCAGTTCGGGCATGCCAACTTCGCGCGCCTGTGCAAAAACTGCCAGAGCCGATTGGAGCGCAATCCGCTGCGCCTTCTGGACTGCAAGGAATGCGTCGCCATCACCGCCGACGCGCCGCCGATTGACCCCTACCTGTGCGAGGGCTGCCGCACGCATTTTGAGACCCTGCAGGGGCTGCTGAAGACGCTCGGCGTGGGCTATGGGCGCGACCATCGGCTGGTGCGCGGGCTGGACTACTACACGCGCACGACTTTCGAGGTGGTCGCCGAGCAGGGGCTGGGTTCGCAGAACGCGTTGTGCGGCGGCGGGCGCTATGACGGCTTGGTCGAAGCGCTCGGCGGACCGCCCACCCCTGCGCTGGGGGTCGGCATCGGCGTCGAGCGCACGCTGCTGGTGCTGCACGCCCTGCAGGCGCCCCTGCCCGAGCCGCCGCATGTTGACGCCTTCGTGGTCGCCTTCGGCGAGGCGGCGCGCCCCGTCGCCCTGCAGATTGCGCAGCAGCTGCGCACGGCGGGCATCGCGTGCTATTTAGACCTGGAAGGGCGCAGCCCGAAGGCGCAGATGCGCATGGCGAACCGAAGCGGCGCACGCTTCGCCCTCCTGCTGGGCGACAGCGAACTCGCCTCAGGAACCGCCGCCGTGAAAGACCTTGTGACCCACGAGCAACTTGCCGTGCCCCAGACAGAGCTTGCCGCATGGATACGCGCCCAGCGGAATCGCCCTTAGACCCGCGCGATGTCGCCTACTTCCAGCGCGGCGCGTGGGAGAACCCCCGATTCTGGAGTCGTCTTGGGGGGCAACCTGACCTCGCGGGCAAACGCGCGCTGGATCTGGGCTGCGGACACGGGAGCCTCTGCATCGATATGGCGAAAGCGGGCGCGGCGCGCGTCGTCGGCGTCGACCTCAACGAGCGGCTTATCGATTTCGCCCAGCAGAACCTGCAACGCAACTACCCGGAACTTGTCGAGCGCGTCGAATTCCACTGCATCGACATCGCCGACCTGTCCGAAGGCGACTTCGACCTGATGACCAGCAAGGACACTTTCGAACATGTGATGGATTTACCGCAGGTGCTGCGCGAGATGCACGCGCGGCTGAAGTCGGGCGGCAGGCTCTACGCCGCCATTGGACCCCTCTGGAACAGCCCCTTCGGCGACCACGATACCCTCAAGCGGTTGATTGGCGTCAACCTGCCGTGGGCACACCTGTGGCTCCCCGACCGAATCGTGCTACGGGCGACCGCGCGGCGACTGGGCAGACCGCTCCAGTCCTACCGCGACCTGGGGATGAATATGCTGGCGTTCCGCGACTATCGGCGGATTATCTACGAGTCGGGCTTTGCGGTGGAGTTTTTCCAGCCGAACTGCAGTCGCCATCCCGCCGTGCGCCTGTTCAGCCTGCTGCGCCATCTGCCGCTGGTGGGCGACTATTTTGTGAACAACCTCTACTGCATCCTGCGCAAGTCGTGAGCAACGCGGCTCCCGCATCCTGTTTCGATTCGGGCGGGTGAACCTGCTCTGTTGCAAGGATACTTGTTCCGCCTTCGGCTCAGCCCACTTCGCCCCACAGGGCGCGGCGACCGCGCGCCTGCTCATGCCTGTACGGACGCGGTTCCCGCGTCCTGTTGTTCGGCTCTCCCGTTCTTTGCAACAGAGCAAATGGAGCGGTTGATGCGCTAGCGGTTCCAGGCGTTGTTTCAATTAGCACCCACCCTTGGGGGTGAATGCTACCCGCTGGGTGCGCAAATCTTATGCGCTCACCCGCCCGAAGTTTCAATTAGCACCCACCCTTGGGGGTGAATGCTACCGCACGGCACGGACGCTGTGTGTTTGACTACTACGCACTGTTTCAATTAGCACCCACCCTTGGGGGTGAATGCTACGGTATAGTCTACCACATCAGACCCCCCCTTTGTCAAGTCCTGTGCGCGCTTCTTAACAATTGACCCCCCGTTTTGAACTCAACGCCCGTGGCGAACCTCGACGCGATTTGAACTCAAGTGCGAATCTGGGGGAGGTTCGCCACTTTCGTGGGGTTTTCTGGCGGTTGGTGTGGGGGTGTGTTTTTGGGGTGTTTTTGAGTTCAGATTTTGGGGGTTGGTGTGGTGTTATTTGGGGGTGTTTTGGGTGTTGAGTTCAGGTATTTAGCGTGGCTAAGGAGTTGGCGAAGGTCTGTAGACATATGATTCAAGTTCAAGTGGTGTGGAGGTTCGCCAGAAGTTTAGCGTGGCTAAGGAGTTGAGGTGGTTTGAGTTCAGGGTTTTTGGGTATGAAGTTGAAGTGTTGCTTGAGGTTTGGGTTCGTGGGGCGTGATGGGGCGGGGGGTTCGCCAGAAGTTTAGCGTGGCTAAGGATTCTGGGGCGCGCTGGCGTCGGGTGTGGGTTCCGGAACGCCGTTGTCGGTGGGGGCGGCGGTCTCGGCGAGCGCGACGGTCTGAGGCGGCTCGGCGGATGCGCCGTCCAGCGCGTGCAAGTGCGCCAGCAGCAGCCCGCGCAGTTCCATAACCACCGCGCGTTTGCGCGCCTCCAGCGTTTCGGTCTCGGCGAGGACACGCTGGGCGCGCGTCTCCGCCTCGCGCACAATCTGCTCCGCTTTGAGGCGCGCCTCCTGCAGGATGAGTTCCGCCTCCTTATGGGCGTTGCTGCGCGTTTCGTCCGCGCTGCGCTGCGCCAGCACCAGCGACTCCTTGAGCGCGTCTTCCATCGCGCGGGAGCGTTCCGCCTCCTGGCGCAGCCCGACGACCTCCTCGCGCAGGCGGTGGTTCTCGGTCAGCACCTCTTCGTAGTGCGCGGCGACCTCCTGCAAAAACGCCTCCACCGCCACGGGGTCATAGCCCCGCAGCCGCCTGCGGAACTTCTTGGTCTCAATCTCCAGCACCGTGAGTCGTCTCGGCTCGTTCATCGAAACCCCGCCAGCAGGTAGATGAGGAACTGGATGAAGATAATCGCAATCAGGGGCGAGAAGTCGATGGGCATATAGCCCATGCCTGCGCTGCGCAGCAGGCGGTTCTGCACCTGACGGATGGGTTCAAGGATGGCGTCGCTGATGCGGTCGATGAAGCGCACGACGGGGTTGTAGCGCGGCACGCGCCCGCCCGCGAAACGAATCCACGAGAAGACCACATTAATCACGAGGATAATCACTATCGCGCGCAGCGCCAGGATCAGCAGGTCAATCGGCGACATCATTTCCCTCCCCTCCTGCGGTTATGAGCTATTGGTGCGCTGTCCCTGCAGTTTCTCGCGCACGCGCCGCATGTTCGGCTCGACGGCGCCGTCGCTGGGGTCTAACTGTTTCGCTTTTTCCCATGCCTGCAGCGACTGCTGATAGCGTTCGAGCCGTTCGTAGCAGTGCGCGAGCGTTTTCCACACGAATGCGGGCGCGTTGGCGAACTGCACCGCTTTTTCGAGGTAGGGCAGCGCCTGTTCGTATTGCCGCTTGTTGAAGTAGGCGAAGCCCAGGTCGTAGTAGGGATCGTAGCGGTTGGGGTTCAGACGGATGCCGCGCTGGTAGACCTGAATCGCGCGGGCGGTCTCGCCGTAGCCGTCCAGCAGCCATGCCAGCGAGCCGATGGTCTCCACATCGCGCGGGTCGTACTCAATCAGCACGAACATCAGCGCCATCGTTTTGTAGTGAAAGCCTTCGTGCCAGTATTCGTCGGCGAGCTGCACCAGTCGGAACTCGGTCAGCTGGCGCAGCGCGGTCAGTTTGCGCTGCACCGCCTCTGGCGGCTGCGCCTGCGTCCACCCCAGCCCGAATAGCAGCGCACAGCCCACAATCAGTAGTAGGTTTCGCATCGTTTCACCCGAAGTATACCCGCCCGCGCCGCGCATGCAACGCGCGGGCGTGCTGTCTTTCTTTTCGGCATGGGGGCGCAGGTTCCTGTAGGGGGAATGATGAGAAGCCATCCGTGAATTGTGTGTCTAAGTCCAGATAGCTGAAGCCGTTCCTACCGAAACGCAGTCAGCCTTCGCAGGCTGCCCGTCGCCTGGGCAGACTGCCCAGAGCAACGCGCAGGATGCGCGTGCTACTTGTTGAGTCGGGTACACTCTGGGGCGATGCAACGCAAGCCAACGGAGACCCGCCTCTATCGGCAGGAGATGAACGAGCGCATTCTCGGCTGCGGCTTCAAGCCGTTCCAGCGGTTTTTCGCGCTCGACGCCAGCGCGTACACCGACGGCGCCATCCCCGTCAAATACAAGGAGATGATGGGGCTGGTGGGCTCGATGGTACTACGCTGCAACGATTGTATTTTCTATCATCTGGATCGGTGCGTGCAGGAGGGCGCCACGCGCGAGGAGCTGCACGAGGCGATGAACATCGCGCTCATCGTCGGCGGCTCCATCGTGATTCCGCACCTGCGCTACGCCTACGAGATGATGGACGCGCTGTTTGCAGAGAAGGAGCAGTCGGGATGACCACCGTGCATATGATGATTGCGACCACGAATCGCGAGCAGGTAAAGGTTCCCTGGCTCTGGCGGCTGGGGCGCGAGTTCGACCTGAAGGTGAACATCCTGAAGGCGAACATTAACGAGGATGCGGGCTGGGCGTTCGTCGCACTGGAGGGACCCGTCGAGGAGATTCAGCGCGCCACCGCGTGGCTGCACACCACGGGGCTGCATGTGGAGCCTGTGGAGCGGTCGGTGTTTGAGTGAGGCATGAAGCCCCCTGCAGTTCCGCTGAAGACACCGCGCCCACCTGCGGACTTCGAGTCGTTCTGGCGCGCGGCGGCGCAGGAAGCCTCGAATGCGCCCGTGCGGTTCGAGCGTGTGCATCTGCCCGGCGACGACTGGCACGCGCACACGGTCTATCGCCTGCGCTGGGCGGGGATGGACGGGCGCGGGCGCGAGGGCTGGTACGCCGTCCCGTACGACGCGACGCCCCCCGTGCCCGCCGTGTTATACCTGCCCGGCTACGGCGTGGGGACCGTGCCCATCAACGAGAACACCGCCTTCGAGGGGATGGCGACGCTCTCCATCAACCTGCACGGCTACGCGGTGGAGCCGAATGTGCCCTACAGCCCCGAACTGGGCTACTTCACGCGCGGCATCGAGTCGCCCCAGACCTACATCTACCGCCGTCTGGTGCAGGAGAGCCTGCTGGCGATGCGCGTGCTGGCGGCGCAGGCGGAGGTCGATTCGCGCGCGCTTGTGGCGGCGGGGCTCAGTCAGGGCGGCGGGCTGGCGGTGATGCTGGGCGCGTGGTGCCCGCTGACGCGCGTCGTGGTCGCTGAGCTGCCCGCGCTCAGCTACTGGGAGTACCTGCTCGACAGACCCGCATGGCGCTACCCCCTCCGGGAGTTTGTGGACTACATGGAGACAAGGGGCGTCTCGCGCGAGGCGCTCCTGCACACGCTCCAGTATTACGACTCGGTGAACCATGCGCCGTTTGTGCGCGCGCCTGTGCAGTTGAGCCTCGCGCTCAAAGACCCCGGCATCCGCGCGCCCGTGATCGTTTCACTCTATGACGCGTTGCCGCAGCCCAAACGGCTGCTGATTTACGAAGACCACGGGCACGACTGGCATCCCGAAATGCGCGTGCGCCTGCAGGAGTGGGCGCGGTTTCACTTCGGGCGCGAGCGGTAGCGCTCGTACAGTCGAATGTGCTTGCTGGTCATCTCAATCGGGCGTCCGCCAATCCAGACCTGAATCACCTCGCTGCGGATGTCCAGCGGGTCGCCCGAAACCAGCACGAGGTTCGCGTCTTTGCCGACTTCGATGCTGCCCAGTCGGTGCGCCAGTCCCAGAATCTGCGCGGGGTAGAGCGTGATGGCTTTCAGCGCCTCCTCGCGCGGCAGCCCGTGCGCGACGGCGGTCGCCACATGATAAGGCAGGTTGCGCGCGTTGCTGGCGTCGTTGCTCGCGATGCAGAACTGGACGCCCTTCTCGTGCAGGCGTCGGGGCAGGGAGAACGGCTCGTCGTAGGGTTCCGACTCCGCGCTGGGCATGTTGTGGACGCCTTCCAGAATCACGGGCACCTGCTTCTCGCGCAGCAGGTCGGCGACGCGCAATGCTTCGCGCCCGCCGACAATCACCAGCCGCACTTTCTGCTCTTCCGCCCAGCGGATGGCTGCCTGAATGCCCAGCGCGCTGTTGACGCGCACGAACAAGGGCAGCTCGCCCGCGAGGATGGGCATCATCGCGTCGAAGCGCGGGTCGCGCTCGTGGGCGGGGACGCCGTCTTTGCCTGCCGCCTGATGCGCGCGCATATAGCGCCGCGCATCGTCAAAGAACTCGTTGATGGGGCGCATGCGGCTCTCCCAGTCGCGACGACGGGCGTCCGCGCTCTGGTTCACCGCCCCCGACGGCGCAGGGAAGTTCATAAACAGCCCGATGGGAGTCTTGATGACCATCTCCTCCCATGTCCAACCGTCCAGATTCATCACGCAGCCCATGCCTGACAGCAGTCCGCCGGTCGGCGCGGCGACGACGGTGGTCGTGCCGTTCACGCGCGTGACGGGAATCAGCTCCGAGTCGGGGTTGAGCGCGATTTCGGCGCGGGCGTTCGGGTTGAACTGCCCCGTCTCGGTAGTGTCAATCGTGGCGGCGATGGAGCCAATCTCGGTCAGCCCCAGCGTGGTGAGCGCGTCGATGTAGCCGGGGTAGAGGTGGTTGCCCTTGCCATCGTAGACCCTTGCGCCGCGCGGGATAGTGAGGTTTTTGCCGACGGCGGCGATTTTGCCGTCGCGGATAAGTACCGTCACGCCCTCCATCGGTGGGGCCGTGATGGGGTGAACGACCACATTACGAATGGCGTAGACGCCGCGCGTGCGCACGGGGCGCTCCAGCGACGCCTCGTAGCGCGGCGCGAGCGGCGACGCGCCCCCGTCGCCCCAGATGCTTGTCAACAGCAGGAGCCATAAAACGTATCCAACCAGCCTGCGCATAGTAGGGTAATTCGCGAGGCGGCTCAGGGTTCCTGCCGTTGTTCTTTGATGGTGGT
>JBBIQK010000050.1:0-22814 GCA_037442365.1 Armatimonadota bacterium
TGTAGAGTTGGATGAGTTCATCGGCGGAGTGTTGCCAGTTGACGGTAAGTTTGCGTCCTCCCATCGTGTGTGTCCTCCGTACTGGGAAGTATACCCATTTCACGAACCATGACAGGCGGATTGGTATTATACCCGTATCTGCAACGATATCGATGGGCGCGCCTCCCGTGGATTTAGGGTATCCTATTTCACGGAGGATGAGAGCGATGGCGCTTACAGAAACCCGACTGTATCCCGGCATGGGGCTGACCACCACGAAAGCCCCGTTCATCGAAGTCGCCCGCAGCCGCGGCGAGCTGTATATCGAGCAACCCTACGAGCTGTATTCCGAAGAGAACCACGAAGCGTGGCGACGGCTGTATGCCCGCATTCAGGACCGCTGGCAGCGCTACGCCACCGAGAAGTTTCTGGAGGGCGTGTCGAAGCTGTGCCTGGACCCCAACCGCGTACCCCGATTGGACGATGTGAACCAGTTCCTCGCGCCGCTAACGGGGTTCAAGGCGAAGGCGGTGTCGGGCTATGTGCCCGCGTACATCTTCTTCGATTGCCTGCGCCGCCGCGAGTTCCCCACCACCATTACCGTGCGCGACATCAACTCGCTGGACTACCTGCCCGAACCCGACATCTTCCACGACATCGCCGGGCATGTGCCGATGCACACGGACAAACGCTTCGCCGACACGCTGGTGCGCTTCGGCGAGGCGGCGCACACCGCCGCGCGAATCGTGCAGGAAATCAAAGACCCCGAGTTGCAGGTGCAGCGCATTATCAGCATCACGCGCGCGCTGGCGCGCTTTTTCTGGTTCACGATCGAGTTCGGGCTGATGCGCGGCAAAAACGGCGAGTTGAAGGTGTACGGCAGCGGACTGCTCAGCTCCTACGGCGAAATCGCCCACGCCATCGAGTCGCCCGATGTGCAACGCTACCCCGTCCAGCTCGAGTGGGTCATCAATCAGTATTTCGAGATCGACCACTACCAGCCACTGCTGTTCATCGTCGACTCGTTCGACCACCTGTTCGACCTCGTGGACCAGCTGGAGCGGTGGATGCTGGAGGGCAAGCTGAACAATGTCGCGCCCGGCGAGCCGAATATGAGCGAGGAGGACATTCGCAGCTTCCTCGAAGCGACGGTGGATTGAGGATGGAGTCGCTGCGCTGGGTGCTGGCTTCGCAGTCGCCGCGCCGACAGTCGCTGATGCGGGCGTTCGGTAGACCGTTTGAAGTCCACCCGGCGCAGATTGAGGAGCATCTGCCTGAGCGCACAGCGCGCCCTGCGGCGCTGGGCAAGCGACTGGCGCGCGCGAAGGCGGAGGCGGTCGCGCCGTGCTATTCGGACGCGCTGATTATCGCCGCCGATACGCTGGTGGTCATCGACGGGCGCGTGCTGGGCAAGCCCGCCGACGAGCGCGAGGCGTTCGAGATGCTGCGCCTGCTTTCGGGGCGCACGCACACCGTGATTACCGCGCTGTGCTTGCTGCTGCGCCGCGAGGGGCGCACGGTGCGCACGGTGCTGGACGCCCCGCGCTCGCGCGTCGCCTTCCGCCCCCTCAGCGACGCATGGATTCACTGGTATATTTCGACAGGCGATCCGTTTGACAAGGCGGGCGCATATGGCATTCAGGAGTACGGCGCGCTGCTGATAGAGCGCGTGCAGGGCTGCTACTTCAATGTGGTCGGGCTGCCGCTGGCGACGCTGGCGCAACGACTGGAAGAGCTGGGGCTGTGGTCACCTATCCCGCAGGTAAAATGAAGGCGTGCGCGCCGAGCAGTTCAGCGAGGAGACCTGGGGACGCCTGATTCGCGTCGGTTCAGGCAAGGGGAGCTACTGGGCGTATATGCCCAACCCCCTGCCGCCGCCCCTGCAGTACGACTCCGAACTAATCAGTGTGCTTTCCGCAGCCGATCGGGCGCTGGGCGAGCTGTCCGGGCTGGGACGCGCCCTGCCCAATCCCTACCTGCTGGCGCGACCGCTCACCGCCCGTGAAGCCGTGCTGTCTTCACGAATCGAGGGCACGCAGGCGGAACTGCTCGACCTCTACATGTACGAGTCGGGGCAGCGCACAAGTGCGGGCGTCGTGATTGCCCCCGACACGCGCGAGGTGTATCAGTACATTCAGGCGATGGAGTACGCACTGAACCGCCTGCGCGAGCTGCCCGTAAGCCTGCGCCTGATTCAGGAGACGCACAGGGTGCTGATGGAGGGCGTGCGTGGCGGCTACGCCGCGCCGGGCGAGTTCCGCTCGGTGCAGAACTGGATTGGCGCGCCTGGCTGCCCCGTCGATGAGGCGCGCTTCGTGCCGCCCCCGCCCGACGAAATGCGTGAGTGCCTCTACCAGCTGGAGAACTACCTGCACGCTGAGAATAGCCACCCGCCGTTGGTGCGGCTCGCGCTCATTCACTACCAGTTCGAAGCCATCCACCCCTTTCTGGACGGCAACGGACGCATGGGACGATTGCTAATTATCCTGCTGATGGTTCACTGGGGGCTGTTGCCCTCGCCGATACTGTATCTGAGTGAGTATTTCGAGCGTCATCGGCAGGCATACTACGACCTGCTTCTAACAGTGAGTGTAGAGGCGCGCTGGCGCGACTGGCTGCTGTTTTTCCTGCACGGCGTGCGCGAGCAGAGTATTCGCGCAGTGCAGACGCTTCGCGCACTACAGACGCTGCAGGACGACTGGCGGGCGCGCGTCGCGAACGCTGGCGTGCGCTCGGTGGTTGTCGCCCGCGCACTGGAGCTACTGATAGAGCGACCTGTGCTGACCGCGCGTGTGCTGCGGCAGGCAGCCAACTGCTCCCATGTCGCCGCCAACAGCGCGCTCGCCCAGCTTCAGGAGCTGGACATACTCTCCGTGCAGGGCGCGTCTCGCCCGCGCCTGTATGTGGCGCATGAACTGCTGCGCCTGCTTCAATCGCCGATGTAAGCCAACTTACATTAACTGCCCCGTTATGTAAGCAAACCGCCTGGAAGGTTTCCTTGGGCAACACAGCCACACTGGGTATAATCCCTTCACAAGGAGCGACGGTGCGATGAGAGAGTTTCCGCAACATCCAGAGGCGTTCACCGACGAGATTGCCGAGCTGACCGAGCGCCACCTGAATCCTGGACTGGCGAAGGTGCTGCGCTTCGCGGGGCTGGGCGTGGAGTGGTACGCCGAGGGCTGCTATATCTGGGACGCGCAGGGACGCAAGTTTCTGGACTGTCTGGGCGGCTACGGCATGTTCGCGCTGGGACACCGCCACCCGAAGGTCGTCGAGGCGGTCAAACGCCAGCTCGACATGATGCCGATGCCCAGCAAAATCATGTTCAACGCGCCGCAGGCGAAACTCGCGGCGAAGCTGGCTGAGGTGCTGCCGGGCGACCTGCAATACACCTTTTTCTGCAATTCGGGCACAGAGGCGGTGGAAGGCGCCATCAAGCTCGCACGCAAGGCGACGGGGCGCGTGAAGATGATTAGCGCCGTCGGGAGCTATCACGGCAAGACGATGGGCAGCCTCTCCGCCAGCGGGCGCGAAGTGTACCGAAAGCCGTTTGACCCGCTGCTGCCCGGATTCGTGCATGTGCCGTTCGGGGACGCCGACGCCGTTGAGCAGGCGTTCGATGAGCAGACGGCAGGCGTGATTATCGAGCCGATTCAGGGCGAGGGCGGGATTCGCGTGCCGCCCGACGACTACCTGCCCCGCCTGCGCGCGCTGTGCGACCGCTACAACGCCGTGCTGATTGTCGACGAGGTGCAGACGGGGCTGGGACGCACGGGCAGGCTCTGGGGTGTGGAGCATTCGGGCGTGCGCCCCGACATCGTGACGCTCGCCAAGTCGCTCGGCGGCGGCGTGATGCCCATCGGCTCCTTCTCGGCGGGCAGCGCGCTCTGGGAAGAGATGTTCGGTGAGAACCCACTGCTGCACACCAGCACCTTCGGCGGCAACGAACTCGCCTGCGCCGCAGGGCTGGCGACGCTGGAGGCGATTGAGCAGGAGGGGCTGGTCGAGAACGCCCAGCGCGTCGGCGAGAAACTCATTCGCGGGCTGCGACAGGTGCAGGCGGAGTACCCCGACTTCGTTCAGGAAGTGCGCGGGCGCGGGCTGATGATCGGCGTCGAGTTCCACGAGGCGGACTTCGGCGAGCTGACCATCACCAACATGATTCAGCGCGGGGTCATCGCCGCCTACACGCTGAATAACCCGAAGGTCATCCGCATGGAGCCGCCGCTGATTCTGACCGAGCGCGACGCCGAGTTCGCGCTGCAGATATTCGCCGAGTCGGTCGTCGCCGCGCGCGAGCTGGTGCAGGCGGTGCTGGCTTAGTCGGGATAGACCAGGTCGCCCTCAATCAGCCAGTCGTCGCCGAAGCGGCGCTGAGTGATGTTGACCACCTGCACGGCGCCTGCGACTTCCGATACGCCCGTGCCCTCCAGCGCGGTGCGGGCGTTCGCGCCGCCAATCAGCTTCGGCGCGTAAAAGTAGGCAATCCGATTCGCCAGCTTCGCCTCCACAAACGACGCCGACACCTGTCCCCCGCCCTCCACCAGAATACTGCGGATATCCCAGATGTTCCACAGGTAGTCCAGCACCAGCCGCACATTTACGCGATAAGGGTCGTCGAAATCGCTGTAGATGGGTTCTGTATGGACGCCCAGCTCGCTAATCCAGCGCGCTGACTTATGGAGTTGCTTGCCGTCGGGATAGTAGGGCAAGCCCTTGTAGAAGAGGATGGTGCACGCCTCTTCTGTATCAAAGATAGGCAGTTCGTGCGGTTTTCGGAACCAGCGCCACAGGCGCACCTGCGCATCGAGGACGACGCGCAGCGGCTGATTCACCACGCCAGGCAGCCGCGCCGTGAGATGCGGGCGATCCCGAATAACGGTCTCCACGCCCACCAGCACCGCCTGATGCTCCGCGCGGAGCCGGTGCGCCTCGCGTCGCGCCCGCGCGCCTGTAATCCACTTCGAATCGCCCGTGTGCGTCGCGATTTTGCCGTCCAGGCTCATCGCCGCCTTGAGCGTGATAAATGGGCGGTTGTGCCTGCGCCAGTAGAGGTAGATTCGGTTCACCGCCTCCAGCGCGCGCATGAGCTTCGCTTCGGCAGGAATGTCGGGGTCCAGCAGTTCCACCTGCACACCTGCCTCGCGCAGCTGCTCGACGCCCCTGCCGTTCACTTTGGGGTTGGGGTCAAGCATCCCAACCACCACGCGGGCGATGCGGGCGTCGCGCACCGCATCCGTGCAGGGCGGCGTGCGCCCGTGGTGACAGCACGGCTCCAGCGTCACATAGAGCGTCGCGCCCTGCGCGTTCACGCCTGCCTGCTGTAGCGCGTAGACTTCGGCGTGCGCCGCGCCCGCGTAGGGATGGAACCCCTCCCCCACCAGCGCACCGTCTTTGACCACCACCGCGCCCACATGTGGGTTGGGCGCAGGATAGCCGCGCCGCGCCAGCCGAATCGCCCGGCGCATCCACTGCAAATCCTGCTCACTCAGCGCCATTGTTGCCTCCCTGCTCGCGTTCCCGACGCTTGCGGTAGTCGGCGCGAATCTGCTCGGTCATCTCCTCAAATGCCGCACGGTGCGCCCTGCGGTACTGCTCAGCAATCTGCTGGATGTCCTTCAGGGCGACCCAGATGAGCGCGAACAGCAGCGCGACCGCCGCAACCAGCAGCACGCTCGCCGCCAGCAGCCACAGCCGCTTCTCATCGGCGGTCTCGCGCGGCAGCGCGTTCAGCACGACCACCCGCAGCGGGATGAGCGCAATCAACGCCACCAGCAAAATCGCCATCCATACGCGGTACGACAGTCGGTTTTTCATGCGCGTTGACTCATCGTTGCGAGGCGGAGCGCATCGATGCCCGCCTGCGGCGTCGGCGCACGGAACACGCTGGAGCCTGCCACCAGCGCCTGCGCGCCGCTTTCCACCAGCTGCCGGGCGTTCTCCAGTGAGACGCCGCCGTCCACCTGAAGCAGCACATGGGGTGCATCGCGCTGAATCAACGCCGCCGCCTCGCGAATCTTGGGGTACATCAGCTCAATAAACGCCTGCCCGCCAAAACCGGGGTTCACGGTCATCACCAGCAGCAGGTCAATCGCAGGCAGCACATAGCGCACGCTCTCCAGCGGGGTGTGCGGATTCAGCGCGACGCCCACGCCGCAGCCCAGCTCGCGAATCTGCTGAATCACGCGATGCAGATGGGGGCACGCCTCCACATGCACGGTGATACTGTTCGCGCCCGCCTGCGCGAAATCGGGGATGAGCCGCTCCGGGTGTTCAATCATCAGATGCACATCGAAGGGCAGTGACGAATGGGGGCGCAGCGCCGCAACCATCGGTGCGCCAAAGGTCAGATTCGGCACGAAATGCCCGTCCATCACATCGAAATGAATCCAGTCCGCGCCGCCCTCCGTGAGCGCAACAACCGCCTCGCGCATTGCGCCGAAGTCGGCGGAGAGGATCGACGGGGCAATCAGCGGCGGCGTCTTCATTTCACAATCTCCTGTACCAGCTCGTTGTCCACATAGACACGAATGCGCACGCGATTGCCGTATGCCTCCACATCGATGGTGTGTACCTGCCCACCCGTGCGGTTCTCGTCCAGCACCGTGCGTACGCCCTGCGAGTCTTCCACCTCAATGCGGATGCGTCGGTCAGGCTGGTCGGTCAGGTCTACCTGAACTTCGAACAGGCGCGCCTGCTCGCGCGGCGGTTGCGCCGATTCGGGCTGCGGCGATTCGGGGGTTGTCGGCGGCGTGTCGTAGCCCATCCCGATACTTACGATGAGCTTGACCGGGCGTGAGCGATCCATCCGTGCGCCTGCGGGCGGAACCGTGCCGATTACATAGCCCAGCGGGATTTCGGCGTCGCGTCGCTCCTCTACGGTGTCCATCACAACCAGCCCCATGCCCTCCAGTTCGCGGCGGGCGCGCGATTCGGGCAGGTTGCGCACATTCGGCACTTGCACAAAGCGCGAGCCCTTGCTCACCCACAGGTAGACCTTGCTGCCCTTGCGTACGACGCGCCCTTCAGGCGGGCTGACCGAGTAGACCACGCCCGGCGGGTACTGCTCGCTATAGCCCTCCAGGCGTACCTCTGGCTCCAGCTCCGCTGCACGCAGGATCTGGTTCACCTCCTCCAGCGGCTTGCCGACTACCTGCGGCACGGGACGGTCCTCAGGCACAAAGCGCAGCGCCATCCACGCGGCGAAACCAATCACTATCCCCACGACTACCAGCGCGCCCGTGACGCGCAGCATCGTGCGCAACCAGCGCGGGATGTCCTCCTCCTCTTCCTCGTCCTCAACCACAGGAGCGGCAGGCTGTGCAGGTTTTCGCGCAAAAATATTACCTTGAGCAGACATTGCGCCGTGCGAGTCGGGCAAATCAATCGGCGACCAGCCGAGCGTCTTGCCGAATCGGAGCGCGTCCCGCACCGCTTTCAGGTCGTTCAGCAGTTGCAGTGCAGTTGCGTAGCGCATGCTGGGGTCTTTCTGCAGGCATTTGGTGACGATACCTTCCACCGTGCGCGGCGTTGCGGGGTTGCGCTGGCGCAGCGACGGGATGGGTTCGTTCAGGTGCGCTTCGGCGGTCAGTACGGGCGTCTCACCGGTGAACGGGAGCGCCGCTGCAATCATTTCGAACATGATAACCCCGCAGGCGTAGATGTCGCTGGCGATACTGGGCGCGGCGCCCCGAAACAGCTCGGGCGCGGTGTACGCCGCCGCGCGCGCCTCGTGCGCCGCCGCCAGCCCCGGCTCCGCGCGATAGACTCCCCGCATCCCGATTCCGTTCAACCATACATGCCACTCGGAGCCGACGATGACATTCGCAGGGCGCAGGTCGCCATGCGTGAGTCCCGCCGCATGAATCGCCTGCAACCCCTCCACGATGCCAATCATAATCTCTACCGCAATCGGCACGGTAAAGGGCGCGGTGCGGCGGATGCGCGTCGCCAGATCCAGCCCGCGCACGAACTCCTCCACCAGAAACGGCGGCTGCGACTCCAAATCAGCTTCATACAGTTCGGGCAGGTTGGGATGACGCAATCGCTTCCGTGCGTCCAGCGTCATCTGGAGCGCGTCCAGCAGCGGGCGGTTCTGCGCGTAGGGGGCGCGGAGGGCTTTCAGCGTCACCACCCGTGCGCGCGTCAGGTCGCGGGCGCGATACACCTGAAACAGCAATCCCTCCGCCAGTTGCTCAATTAGCTCATAACGCGCCGCCAGCACATTCCCTGTCATGGCGATTGTTAAGATACCAGATTTATGCAGGCGAAGGCGCGGCTACTGGCTCAACCCACCGTTGCGCAGGCTCGGCAGGAGCGAGGGCATCTGATGGGGCGCTAACGGCGGCGCGTCGCTTGCCATCCCGTCAGGCACGCCCAGCCCGCGCCGAATCGTCTCCCACCAGTCCCACTGCACGATATGTACGGCGTCGAAAATCATCACGCCGTGCGAGTTCAGGCGCGCCGCGCGGATGGCGCGCTCAAACCCCGCCGGGTCGCCCCGATAGTCGAGCGCATAAACGCCCGAATAGACGTACAGATCGCCGTTCGTCCACTCCATCACACGGCGCGTCATGCCCTCCACTGTGCGGATTTCGTCGCCGTCGTACAGCGGCGCCTCGTTCATAAAGGGGATACTGAAGTAGACGCCCGGCATCAGGTAGTCCATATCGTACAGGTAGGAGGTCAATCGGTATTCGGGACCGACGAATCCGTAGGGGCGTGCGAGCGCGTCGCTGCCCCAGTTGACGCCCAGCTCATAATAAATCGGGTACCAGCTGCCCACATACGCGCCGATGGGCATCGGGCGAATCGACTCAATCGTGCGACGAATATCGCGCAGCAGGTCGCGAATCACGCGGGCGCGGAACTCTGCCCACTCTGGGAAGCGCGGTCCTCGCTGGAACCCCTCGCGCGGCAGGGTCGGCGGGCGCACGATGTCGTCGGGCCAGTTCGCCACGCGCCCATACTCCGCCTCAAACGCCGCGCGCGTGCGCTCCGAAAAGTCGGTATACACATTCGCCCAGCGCATTCGATCCAGCACGAATCCGTCTATCGGATAGTTCTGCACAATCTCCCGAATGATGTTCAGCAACCGCGTGCGCACTTCGGGATGGAGCGGGTTCACAAACACGGCGATGCCCTCCGTGTCCGACTCGGCAATCGGCTGCAGGATGGGCTGCGTCTGCAGGGTCAACCCGACGCCCAGCGTACTCATGCGTTCCAGACTGAGCGCCGCCTGCCCATCGGCGATGAGTATCCAGCCGTTTTCAGGCGGGGTCAGCGGGCGATTCACGAACAGCCCGTCCATCACCGCCTGCACACGCAAATCGTCGGTCAGGATAGCATACGCCCAGACGCGCCCGGCAGGCGGAGGCGGCGCAGGGTTGCGCCGATAGGCGGCGATTCCGTCGGGCGGCGGCAGGGTGTCGAATCGGTTCAGCTCGTAGCGCGAGCCGTCGGGCAACACCAGCGTGCGCCGACGCGAATAGGCGACCATCTGCCAGTCGCGGTTCTCGTAGGCAGGTCCTGTGTTGAACATCTTGTGCCCTTCCGACAGCACATTGATGTTCGCATGCACCTCCAGCCCCAGCGCGTGCGCCTCCTCCAGAAACACCTGCAGCACATCTAGGTCTGGGGGAACCTGCACCCCGCGCCACTCGGTCAGCTTAGGGGCTATCTGGCTGTTGTAAAGCACATGCCCGCTGACAGGCTTCACATCCAGCACGATAAGGTTAATGCCCACCTCACGGCACTTGCGCACAAACTGCCGAATCTGGTCGCGGTCAATCAGCCACGGCAGGTTCGCCGTCGCGTCCACCCACATCACGCGCCCTTCCAGCCCCATCCGCCGCGTGAGCGCGACCGAGGGCGACAACGACTGGGGAAACGCATACGCCATCACGCCTGCCAGCCAAACCCAACACCACAATCGCCACATCGGGCGTATAGGATACCCTGTGAGGTACAATTTGGCTAATGGCTCTATCACTGGATGTGCAGATACCTGAGGATTTGAAGCCCACCTTGGAGCTGGCGGGCTACTCACCCGAATCGCTGGGGCGAGAAGCGCGTCGGGCGCTTGCCGCGTACCTGTACACGCGCCATGTGCTGACCTTAGCACAAGCGGCGCAACTGGCAGAAATGCCCATACGCGAGTTTATTCCCTTTCTGGCAAGCATGGGATTACCTGTTGTCGACTATCCCCCTGATGAACTCGCCCACGATACCGAGTCGATACAATGGCAATTGTTAGAAAGGTAGAAGCCGTTGCAGATACATCATTTCTGATTGCGCTGCAGTGGCTGGAACTCCTTGAGACTCTTGAGGCGGTTTACTCACGAGTGTTGATCCCCAATCGTGTCTGGCTTGAGTTCACTGACGGTGCAAGCGAGCCTGAACGGACTGCTGTTGCTCAGAACAGCGTGCTATACCACGCACAGGTCTCTAACACCTCCCTCGCCGCTGCAATAGCAGCAAGTGCTGAGGGCGGTGAAGCCGAAGTGATTGCACTCGCATTAGAGTCTGGCATTTCCCTCGTGCTGATGGATGACTATCGCGGACGCAAAATAGCACAGCGGCTGGGACTGAGAACTCGTGGGACTCTCGGTCACTTGTTGATATTGAAACAGGTGGGGATTATCCCCACAGTTGAGGAGTACCTTCATGTCTTGAAGGAAAAGGGGTTCTTCTTGAGCGAGTCCGTAGTGAACGAGGTGCTGTCGCTCGCAGGTGAACGATGAGTCTGTTCCAGAGCTGTCTGTGAACATCACCATGTCTCTGTTTAGCGCACAGCGGGTAAAATCCCCACACTATGACCCAACGCACGCTGCCGGAGCCGACCCCGCGCAAACTGCCGCACTGGCGGGGGTTCAACCTGCTCAACAAGTTCGGGCTGGAATGGAGCAACTCGCCCTTCGAAGAGAAAGACTTCGAATGGATTGCCGAGCTGGGCTTCAACTTCGTGCGCCTGCCGCTGGACTACCGAATCTGGACCGAGCGCGACAACCCCTACCGTCTTAAGGAGTCGGAGCTGCGCGAGATTGACCGCGCCGTGCAGTTCGGCGAAAAGTACGGGATTCATGTGCAGCTCAATTTCCATCGCGCGCCGGGCTACACGGTCGCCTCGCCGCCAGAGCCGTTGAACCTCTGGAAAGACGAGGAGGCGCAGCGCATCTGCATCCATCACTGGACGCAGTTCGCCCGCCGCTACAAAGGCAAGCCGAGCCGTCAGCTGAGTTTCAACCTGTTCAACGAGCCTTCGAATGTGGACGCCGAGTCGCACCGCAAGGTCGTCGAGCGCGTGGTGGAGGCGATTCGGCGAGAGGACGCCAATCGCCTGATTGTGTGCGACGGGCGGGATTGGGGCGGGACGCCGAACGAAGACCTGATCCCGCTACAGGTCGCGCAGGCGACGCGCGGCTACCAGCCGTTCCGCCTGACCCACTACCGCGCTGAGTGGGTGCAGGGTTCCGACCGCTGGGAGCCGCCCACCGAGTATCCCCTGCGCGAGGGCGAGGTGGTGTGGGACAAAACGCGCCTGTGGGAGGGCTACTACGCCCGCTGGAAGTCGCTGGAGCAGAAGGGCGTCGGCGTGATGGTCGGCGAGTTCGGCGCGTACCGACATACGCCCCATAAAGTGGTGCTGGCGTGGATGCGCGATCTGCTGGAGCTGTGGAAGCAGGCGGGCTGGGGCTGGGCGCTGTGGAACTTTCGTGGTTCGTTCGGCGTGATTGATAGCGAACGCGCCGATGTAGCCTATCAATCGTGGCGCGGGCACAAGCTGGATCGGCAGATGCTGGAGCTGCTGCAGGCGATGTAGCCGCGTTATGGAAATAATTGCTTGAGCCACAGGTAGTCCACACGCGAGATGTCGACGAAGCGCCCCCCGACCCGCCACCATCCGTCGCGCTCGTGGATGGCGTAGCACGACTCGAAGGTCATCGCCATCGGCGAATCGTCTCGCATCAGATTGACGACCAGCCTCGCGTGCGTGCCCTCGTGTATCGGCTGCCTGAGCCGCAAGCCAACGCCATAAGCATTCATGTCGACCACCTGCGCCTCCAGCCAGTCTGACCCATCGATGCGTACAGAGGCGGTGAGGCAAACCGGATAGCGCTTGGCGCGGCGTCACTCCATGCAGTCGAACTGCGACGTCAGCCTGAGTTGTAGCAGTGTGTCGCTTCTGGAACCGACCGTCGCAATCACCCGATGCGCCGTCTCACCCAGCGGCAACACTACCAACACCGTCTCACCAGACGACAACTTCGGCGGCAAATTGGACAGACGCACCGTCAACTGGCACTTCTGTCTGTCTATCTGGATGATTATCCCATGATAGACCTCTATGGCGTTCGGAATCTCCAGAACGACCTGCTGCGCTGATTCCAAGCGCATACGACACCCCCTGATAAGGAATTATGGCTCTCCAAAACCTTTTATTTAGCGTTTTGGAAGGCAACCCCCTGTATGGTCAATCAGTTTTCGTCAGGACTTGTTGCGTCGGAGGTAGGCGTCCAGCAGAATCGCGGCGGCGACGGCGTCGATGACCGCTTCGCGCTTTTTGCGGCGCAGTTCGCCCTCGCGCAGGCGTCGCTCTGCTTCCATCGTCGTCAGTCGCTCGTCAAACAGCTCCACAGGGACGCCCAACCGCTGGCGCAGCTGCTCGGCGAACGCCTGTACGGTTTGCATCTGTGCGCTCTGCTCGCCCCACAGATGGTACGGCGCGCCGACCACCACCTGCTGCACGCCCTCCGCCTGCAGCCAGCGCACAATCTGCTCAAAGTCGTTGGGCAACACTGCCGCGGGGAAAGCAATCCCGATTTCGGTGCTGGCGACCGCAATCCCGACGCGCTGCGCGCCGTAGTCCAGCGCGGCGATTCGCATTCAGTCCTCCCAGGTCAGCACAATCTTGCCCGATTGTCCCGACGCCATCAGCTCAAAGGCGTGTTCGTACTCGCACCAGGGCAGCACATGGGTGATGGCGGGGCGCACATCGAGCGCGCCCGACTGCAGCAGGTTCTGCATCACCTCCCAGGTGTGAAACAGCCGCCTGCCGATAATCGCGTGTATCTCGACGCCCTTGAAAATCAGCGCGTTCAGGTCCAGCGACACTTGCTGCGCGAACAGCCCCAGCAGGCTCACCTCGCCGCCGGGGCGGATGGCGCGGGTAATCAGGTCTATCGAGGCGGGGTGTCCCGACATCTCCAGTGCGACATCGACGCCCAGCCCGTCGGTAGCGCGCATGATGTAGCCCAGCACATCGTCGGTTGCGGGGTTCAGCACGGCGTCCGCGCCCATGCGCATCGCAAGCTCGGCGCGGTAGGGGCGCACTTCGGTCGCGATGACGCGCGCCGCGCCCAGCGCCTTCGCCACGCCGATACTGAACAGCCCAATCGCGCCGCAGCCCGTAATCAGCACGGTCGCGCCGCGCACATCCGCCGCCGTCACGGTATGTACCGTGTTGCCCAGCGGCTCCTGCACGGTCGCCACTTCGGGCGGTAGGCTGGGGTCGGTTTTGCAGGCGTTCGCTGCGGGGATGGCGACATAGGGCGCGAAGCCCCCGTCCACATCCACGCCCAGAATGCGCGTGTTCAGGCACACATGCGCCTGCCCCAGCCGACACGGTTTGCAGTAGCCGCACACAACATGGCTCTCCGCCGCCACGAAATCGCCCACCTGCACATGCGCCACCTCGTCACCGACCGCCTCTACATAGCCGCAAAACTCGTGCCCCACAATCAGCGGCGGCTTGAGCCGACTCTGCGCCCACGAATCCCACTGGTAGATATGCAAATCGGTGCCACAAATAGAGGAACGAACCACGCGGATGAGAACCTCCTGTGCGCCCACTTTCGGTTCAGGAACCTCGCACACCGCCAGCCCCACATCGGGCTGGGTCTTGCAAATCGCCTTCATCGGCAGGGATTATACCTGTTCAGGCTACCCCAGCCGCTACCGCTTCACAGGAACGCCCCAACCGTCGTATTCGCCGCCGAACGACTCGGCAGTGCGCTCCAGAAACTCGATGCGCCGCTCCAGCTCCAAAGCGCGTGGGCAGTGATACGCATAGACCACCAGCAGCCATCCCCCGCCTGTCGCTGGCTCCACCTCCGTCTGGTAGCCTGCATCCTGAAGCGCCAGCGCGGCGAAGCCCGCCAGACGCGCATCGTCGAAATAGAGGAAATGCTCGAACGGACACACGACATCGGGGCTAACCCCAGAATCGAGCATAGACTGCAACGCCGCCCAATCGTCAGCTCGCATGCATAACCCCCTGCCGACAGTATACCCCACCTCGATAGAAGAGTGCCTGCGCGTGGAAGCCGTGCTGCGCGAAATCGGGCTGCACACCGATATCGTCGCCTGATATGCAGGAATCGCCCGCACACCCGCGTATCTAATTCACTTCGGGAGAGGCGACCTGACGATGGCACGACGAACCGAACGGCAAGAGGCGCGCCGCGAACAGATTCTCAACGGCGCGGCGCGCGTGTTCTCCAAAAAGGGCTACCACGCCAGTACCGTCGATGAGATTGCAAAGGAGCTGGGGCTGACCAAAGCCAGCATCTACTACTATGTGTCCGACAAAAGCGACCTGCTCTATCAGCTCTACAAGCGCGCGATGACGGTACTGCTGGAGTCGCAGGCGGCGATTCTGGCGCGTCCCGACCCGCCCGATGTGAAGCTGACGGCGATGATTGAGGAGTATGTGCGCATTGTGGGCGGGGCGACGGCGATGTATAGCGTCGTGGTGTTGCGTGAGCATCACGCCCTACCCCCGTGCAAGCGCAAGGAGATTATCGCTATGCGCGACCAGTATGAGCAGGGCTACCAGCAGTGCATCCAGCAGGGCATCGAGCAGGGCATTTTCGAGGCGCAGGATGTGAAGATGGCGTCGTATGTGGTGCTGGGCGCGCTGAACTGGATTCCCAACTGGTACAACCCGCGCGGCTCGCTCAGCAAGGAGCAAATCGGGCGTATGTTCGCCGAGCAGCTGGTGCGCGGGTTGCGCGCGCCCGCCGCTTCACAACCGTAGCGTCTGCACGCGCTCGTTGCCGCCCGTCGCCTGTATGCGCAGTTGCAGCCGCTCGCCGCGTCGGAAGCCGCCCCGCTTGTGCAGGCGCAGATGCAGGTCGTAGCACGGCGCGTACTCCAGCGTGTCCAGCACCGCGCCGAACGCCTCGCGCAAGTCCTGCGCCTGATCGACGGCAATCACGCTGCCCCCCGTCGCGTTCGCCAGATACTCCAGCGTGCGGTACACCTGCGCGTAGGTCGGAATCGTCTGCTCGTTGCCCAGCAGCACGAAGACCAGCTTCACCCGATGCCGCTGCGCGACCTGAAGCGCCTCCTGCTCCGTGCGCGAGACGCCCAGTATCTCGTTTTGCCCGTCCGTGAACATGATGACCCATCGCTCGCGGTCGGGCGGTTCGTTCGCCAGCAGCTCAGGAATCCCGTAGTAGAGCGTGTTCCAGAGCGGCGTGCCGTGCATCGAGAAGTCGCTGCGATTGAGCAGGCGCAGCGCGTCGATTACCTGCGCTTTCGGGCTGCCCATCGGGGCGCGCACATCGTAGTCGGCGTAGTTGATGCCCATCGAGGCGAAGTTCACCAGCCCCATCCGCGCGTCGTTCGGCAAGTCGCTCACCAGCCGTTCGCCCGCGGGGAAGCGGCGGCGTTCGGGGTCGGTATCGCCCAGTGAAGCAGACTGGTCCCAGGCAATCAGCACGCTCAGGTTGCGTTGCTGCTTCGGGCGACGCGCCTTGCTTGGCTTCCAGCCGACCAGCTCGACGCGCACGCCGGGCGTGTCGCTGGTAATCGTGAACGCGCTCAGGCTGGGGTCGCGCAGCTGCGGCGCGTCCGACTTGAAGTAGACGGCGTGCGCCACGCGCGTCTCGCGTCCCAGCGGCGCGGCGGGCAACTCGTACACCCGATACTCAGGCGCACAGCCCGCCAGCCACAGTCCCATCCCCATCAGTAGCCAGATGTATCGTCGCATCGTGTCCCCTCCTGAAGGTACAATCTCTATGATGGCGAAGCAGTCGGAAGGCGGCGTCAAGATTATCACCACGAACCGCAAGGCGTATCACGACTACCATGTAGAAGATACGATTGAGGCGGGCATCGTGCTGACAGGTTCGGAGGTGAAGAGCATCGCGGCGGGCAAGGCAAGCCTGACCGACGCCTACTGCCGTGTGGACGACGGCGAGATGTGGGTGCAGAACATGCACATCGCGCCCTACGAGAACGCCGGCTACGCCCAGCACGACCCGCGACGCAAACGCAAACTGCTGCTGCACAAAGCGGAAATCGAACGCCTGCGCGGCAAAGCCGAACAGAAGGGCTACACGCTCATCCCGCTCAAGTTGTATTTCCGCAACGGCAAGGCGAAGCTGGAGATTGGGCTGGTGAAGGGCAAGCGGCAGTACGACAAGCGCGAAACTATCAAGCGCAAGGACATCGAGCGCGAAATGCAACGGGAGCTGGGCAGACGGTAGCCGTTTCGTTGCCCGTCCCTTCCGCGCGGCGGCTCTGCCCGTATGCCGACGGCAGCCCGCACCCCCTGAGTCTCTCTGGCGACACGCCGACCGCGCCGTCATTGTGTGTGAATATCCCCCTCGTGCAGGCTCCCCGCGCGTTTCGGGGAAGCCGTGCGCCTGAATTTATACCCCAGCCAGGCGGTCAGATTGCGGGCGTTTCCGCGCGTGTCCCGACGCGCCAGCACCCGACGGCTAAAGCCGTTCCTACAACACGAAGCCCGCCTGCGCGGGCGGTTGCCTTTTGCAGGGGCGCATGGTTCTGCAGGGGCGTGCGGTCATGTAGGGGCGAGGCATGCCTCGCCCCTACACCCCGCCTGCGGAGGCTGGGTGGCTGAGCCGACACAGGTCGGCTTTGTGGGATAGGAACGGCTTCAGCCGTCTCCCTCAGCAGGCAGGCTGCGAAAAGAACTACCCCTACATGGTTCCTGCCGCGAAGGGACTTCCCCCTCGAGCGGAGGGAACTCCCTTTCGAGAAAAGGGACATCCCTTTCGAGAAAAGGGAGTTCCCTTTCGAGAAAAGGGACATCCCTTTCGACAAAAGGGACTTCCCTTTCGAGCGGAGGGAACTCCCTTTCGACAAAAGGGAGTTCCCTTTCGAGAAAAGGGAACTCTCCGCGCCTGCGGGGGCGGCGGATTTGCCCGAAAATTGCCCCTATTTCGCTCCTGACGCCTTGACATTCGGCGAAAAGTGTGCTATACTAAGGTAGCCCTGTGCGCGATTGTGCGAGGACTAGGGAACTCATGGAGGTAAAACGATGAAGCGATACACATTCACTCGGGCATATGCGCTGATGAGCGCAACGGCAGTACTGGCGATGGCGACCGCCGCAGGCTGGTCGCAGAGTCTCACTTGGCTTGGCACGCTTCCCGACGGCGGTAATAGCTATGCTTATGGCGTTTCGGCGGACGGGAGCGTGGTCGTCGGTTTCGCATACAACGACATCGCTTGGCAACGCGCCTTTCGCTGGACGCAGGCGACAGGCATGCAAGACCTTGGCACGCTCGGCGGCGATGCGAGCGAAGCTTATGGCGTTTCGGCGGACGGGAGTGTGGTCGTCGGTTCTGCACACAACGACAACGGTCGGTGGCGCGCCTTTCGCTGGGAGAATGGTGTGATGCAAGACCTTGGCACACTCGGTGGCAATTCGAGCGCGGCTTCTGCCGTTTCGGCGAATGGGAGTGTGGTTGTCGGCTCGTCCGACTATGGCCCCTTTCGCTGGACGCAAGCAACAGGGATGCAACCCCTCGGTGTTGGCACGCATTATGGCGTTTCGGCGGACGGTTCGGTCGTGGTGGGCATGATAAGCGTCGGCTATCAGTATCATGCCTGTCGATGGATAGTCACAACGAACGGGATCGATTTCGAAGACCTGAATACTACCTACGCCAGCCTGCTTACAGACGGCTCGTATCTGGAGGCAGCTCACGCCATCAGCCCCGACGGGCGCTACATCGTGGGGTACGGCTACAACGCGGCGACGGGGCGCAACGAGGCGTTTTTGTTGGATACGGGCGCGCCGCCTCAGCAGGAGGGCGATGTGAACGGCGACGGTTGTGTGGACGATAGCGACCTGCTCGCTGTGCTGTTCGCGTTCGGCAACAGCGGCGGCGCGGAAGACCTCAACAACGACGGCATCGTGGACGACGCGGACTTGCTGACGGTGTTGTTTAACTTTGGCGGCGGGTGTTAGCCCTGCTGTGGTAGGGGCGCACGGCGGTGCGCCCCTACTTTGTGCGTTTCGCCGATTGCGTCAGCCGATACGCCCTGCCCAGCCGCTGCGACGGGATTGCCTCGCCCGAGCGCACGAGCGCGTACCGCATCGCCCAGAAGAGCAGCGTAATCATCAGCCCGATTGCCAGCCCCAGCAGCGCGGCGACAAGCCAGCGTCCGGTGGCGTCTGAATAGTTTTGAAGCGCCCAGCCATACGCCCATAGCGCCAGCGCGCCGCCAATCGCCCCTGCCCAGCGCGCGGGGTTCACAGGCAGGTTGGGCACGCAGTGCGCCAGCCCATAGCCTAGCAACCCACCCAGAACCGCCAGCCCGATCAGCCGCGCGAAGCCCTCGCCCAGCCCGAAGAGCCAGCCGAACAGCAACTGCCCCAGCGCGCCTGATAGCGCGCCCAGCAACGCGCCGCCCACCGCGCCCAGCAGCACCCGCCCGACACGGAACTCGCGCGGGTCGTATGCCTCGTGCCCCTTGAAAAACGCCTGCGGCAGGCGCAGTCCCAGCGCAAGCGCGAGTCCCAGCGCCGCGCCCCACGCGCCCATCACCACCAGCGCCCACCCACCCCGCGCCGCGGGCAGGGGATACCAGTCCTCAACTTCGCGCGGGTCTACCGTGATGCGCTGGCTCTCCTCGCCGTACCGCAGGCTGCCCTGAAACTCGCGCGTGCGCCCGTTGACCGTGATGCGCAGTGTGTAATCGGTCGGGTCGCGCGCGCCGTGATTGGCGTAGTGATGCACATAGACCGTGTAGACCCCTTCGGGCGCGTTCTCTGGTCGCCAGTAGATGTTCTCGACGGGGCGGTCGGTCGTGCGCAGGCGGTCGGCGTTGGCGTCCACATCCAGCTCGCCGCCCGTGGGGCTGGCGCGCTCCTTGTACCAGATATGGTTTCGGGCGGGGTCGATCACATGCAGGTCGAGGTCGTTGCGGTTGTTCCACGCCAGCGAGAACTGCGGGTCGCCGAACTGCGCGCCGGCTTCCTGCAACCGTTCCACGACCTCATCGTCGGTGTCGAACAGCAGCACGCGCGTGCCTGCCAGCAGCGCGCGGGTGTTGAGCGCGTCAAAGAGCGCGTTCATCCCCAGCGCCGTCAGCAGGGCGACTGCCAGCCCCACTGCGCCAAACAGCACGCGCACGCCCATCGCCTACCTCCGGAACAGCCCCATCAGTCTCTGCAGCAGCGTCTCGCCTGAGGCGCGTCGGCGCGGGGCGTACTGGGGCGCGTGCGCGTAGGGGGCGCGCTCCTTGCGCAGCCACCCCATCAGCTCGTCCCAGTAGGCGCAGAACTTCTGCGTGCTGCCGATACACTCGGTGCGGGCGGCGTCAAGGCGTTGCTCAATATGCTCCAGCTCGGCAATCAGCGTTTCACGGCGCTGACGCAGGTTCTCCACCTGCTGCGCTTTTGCGAACGCCTGTTGCACGGCAGGCTCCTCGCGGCGCTTCTCCACATGTCGCCAGCGCAGGTAGGCGATGCGCGCTTCGCGCTGGCGCATCTCTGGCTCGCGCCAGCCCTTGACCGCCTTATAGACGATGTACGGCGCGCTGATGATAAGCCCCGCGATGAAGAAGACCCACAGCGGCACCTGTTCGCCGCCACCGCCTCCCTCAAGCTGGGCTGCTTGCTGGCGCTCCTCATAAAGCATGTGCAAGCCGAGCGCATCGACGGTCGCAATCGCAACAGTCAACGCGGTGATTACCAGCAGGAAGAACGCCACGCGCCATCCCGAACGCATCGTCGGGAATGGCTCGGCGGCTTCGATAGCGTCGCGTTTTTCAGAGGCAGTCGCCGCCGACGCCATCAGGGAGTGCGCGGCGTTCCCGACCAGCTTCTCCACGAACAGCCCGATAACCGCCGCCATCGCGACCAGCCAGAGCGCCTCGCCCCGCTGCAGCACCTCGAGGCTCAGCAGCCCCGTAATCACGCCCAGATTGACGCCCAGCAGCAGTCCTGCCGCCAGCGGCGCGAAAAACTCGAACAGCCACTGCCCGACCGTCGTCCACAGGCTGCCCTGGGACGAAACTGGGGCGACGCCCTGCTCGCCGCACACCTCGTCCTCGTGGGCGAAATCGGCTTGCAGCGCGCGCTCCACCAGGTTCGGGCTGATTGGCTCAGGCGCAGGCGGCTGCTTCGTGCGCTTTTTGGGCGCGGGCGGCAGGGGCAGGGGAATCTTGGCGGTCGCCATCGCCTGCATAAACTCTGTCTGGGCGCCCTCCAGCGCCTCGTCGGCAGCTCGAATCTGGCGCTGGCGCTCCATGCGCTGAGGCTCCAGCTCGTGGCGCAGCTGCTCGTACTGCGTCGCGGGGATTTTGACCCACTGCGTGTAGCGCATCAATAACTCGCTGGCTTCCACCTCATAGCCCGCGTTGCGCAGGTACGATTCCATGTGCAGCACAGTGCGCTCGGCGTCGGAGAGCTGGCTATGCACCAGCAGCGGCGTGTCGTGAAACACGCCGGGCTCCAGCGGCATATGCCAGAACGGCGCGGCGTCTGAGTACGGTTGTATCAGCGGGCTGAGCGCGAAAGACCTCTCTACCTGCGGCGTCGCAGGCGTCAGACGCGCGGGCGATTCGGCGGCAACCTCAGCCGATCCATTGGCGCTCGGCGACACAGAGTCAGTCGCTGAGTCAGTAGCCGCCATATGCGTTACTGCCTGCTCAAATAGTGGATCGTTGCGTTCCTGTTGCATAGTCCCCCTCAATTGTTGTCCAGAGTGCGCAAGCGCTCTTTGAGGAGCGCAAGCGCATTCAGAGCGTCGGTCTCCCCGAATACGAGCAGCTTGCCCGCCTCGCGCAGCGGCGCATAGTAGTTGCTCTCCACCGCGCGCCGGTAGCGGTTATTCACGGGACCCACGACGACCGCTGCGACGCGATCGTCCTGCGCCAGTTGCGCTGCCAATGCGCGCGTCTCGCTGGCGGCGTGGCACTCACCATCTGTGAACAGGCACAGCACAAACTTGCGCTGGGGGTTATCCTGAACATAAGTCTGAAAATCGCGCATCACCTTATCGGGGCGCGTGCCCCACTTGCCCAGGTAGTTCTCGATGGTCTCACGGGACACCTTGTTCAGGTCTTTCGAGGCGATGGGTTGGCTCTCGTGGACGGTCTCAATCGTCTCGGCGTAGCGCCAGATTTTGGTGGGCGTGCGCGAGGGCAGGACCTCGCCAATCATCTTGTTCAGGAACGCGACTGAGCGCTGTTTCTGCTCACGGCTCATCGACTGGCTCACATCGAAACCTGCGCCGACCGCCAGCGGCGTTTTGATCGCCTGCGACTGACTGTAGCTCCAGAGTAACCATCCCGCTCCTGCAATCACCAGTAGCGCGCCCAGTAGGGCTAACCCAGCCAGCACAGAGTTCTGTGTGCCCCCCTCATGATTTCGATAGCTCCGACTGCTCCTGTATCTCGACATAGCTGTCTCCTACCGCTCCTACGAAGATAGTGTCAGGAGAGTTCCCGAAGTTATGATGAATGATGTGTCGCCCCCTGCGTTCCCATTATACCTCATGCAACGAATTATGTGTCGCTACGGCGCACGGCTTCCGCCTGCAGCTCGATGCCGCCGCGGGGATATTGTTTCACCACCACGCGCAGGAAACGGGGCTGCAGGACTTCAAACAGGTCATCGGCGATGCGCGCCGCCAGCGATTCGCAATACGCCCCCTCGTCGCGAAACGCCCACAGGTAGAACTTGAACGCCTTCGATTCGAGGCAGAGCTGGTTTGGCTCGTACTCCACAATCACCTCGCCGAAGTCGGGTTGCCCCGTGCGCGGGCAGACAGCGGTGAACTCTTTCGCGTGCAGGAGAACGCGCTGGACAGGCGGCGCTGGAAACGCCTCCTGCTTGAGAGCTTCCACTGCCTCCTCGACGCTCTGGGGACGCGGCATCGGTCCCGAACGCGGCAGGTAGTAGTTGCGCTCAATCATTCCCTACTCCGCGGGCGGCTGCTCCTGCAGGAAGGCGCGCAGTTGCTGGTGAAACGCCTCCAGACTGCCCGCGCGCAGCGCAATCCCCTGCAGCTCCAGCAATCGCTCTGGGCTGCTGACCTGGCTCAGCTCGCGCGTCAGCGAATCAGAAGGCTCGCCGTAGAGTTCACGCAGGATTCTCAGAATCGACTGCTGCAGCCCCTGCTGCAGCCCCTGCTGAAGCCCCTGCTGAAGCCCCTGCTGAAGCCCCTCTTGCAAGCCCTGCTCCATACCCTGCTCCAGTCCCCGCTGCATGCCTTTCTGAAGCCCGCGCCGCTCGCCGCGACGGTAGCCGCGCATCAGTCCACGGCGGATAGCTCGCTCCTCCATTTGGGTCAGCAGCTCGACCTTCTTCATGCGCTTCGCCTCCTCCAACAGCTGCTGATACTGCTCTTCCAGTTCGGCAGGTAATCGCATAGCGCGCTCCAAAAACGCCAGTATTTGTTGGGTCTCATCCTCATTATACCCTCTTTCAAGGGCTAACCATTGGCATCAATTTAAGCCCTTTTGGGCTATAATCTTAGCATGCACAACGGCAACTGACATCTACTGAACAGCTGGAGAACATCCTGCGACGACTCTTGGACACCGAAGCCGACACACTCGCGAAA
>JBBIQK010000051.1:0-21466 GCA_037442365.1 Armatimonadota bacterium
GTTTCGGGGATGGGCGCGTTGTAGGCGGCGGCAAGCGCCAGCGCCAGCACCGTGCGCGTGTCCGCAGGGTCGATAATCCCATCGTCCCACAGGCGCGCCGTGCTGTAGAATGCGCTGCTCTCTTCGGCGTACTTGTCCAGAATGGGCTGTTTGAAGGCGGTTTGCTCTTCCTCGCTCATCGTCTGCCCCTTCGCCGCCAGCTGGTCTAACTTGACCGTGAGCAGCACATTCGCCGCCTGCTCCCCGCCCATCACGGCGATTCGGGCGTTGGGGTACATCCAGAGCCAGCGGGGCTGGTAGGCGCGTCCGCACATCGCGTAGTTGCCCGCGCCATACGAGCCGCCAATCACCACGGTGAACTTGGGCACTTCCGCGCTGGCGACCGCCGTCACCATCTTCGCGCCGTGCTTGGCGATGCCTTCGTTTTCGTATTTCTTGCCCACCATGAAGCCCGTGATGTTCTGCAGGAACACCAGCGGGATGCGCCGCTGGCAGCACAGCTCGATGAAGTGTGCGCCCTTCTGCGCACTTTCGGAAAACAGGATGCCGTTGTTGGCGACGATGCCGACGGGGAAGCCGTGAATGTGCGCGAAGCCGCACACCAGCGTCTGCCCGAAGCGCGCCTTGAACTCCAGAAAGCGGCTGCCGTCCACGATGCGGGCAATCACCTCGCGCACTTCGAACGGCTGGCGCAGGTCGCGCGGCAGGATGCCGTAGATTTCGGCGGGGTCGTAGCGCGGCTCTTCAGGCGGCTGCAGGTCAGCAGGGAGGTGCTTCGTGATATTCAAGTGCGCCACGATGTCGCGGGCAATCTGGAGAGCGTGCAGGTCGTTCTCGGCGAAGTAGTCGGCGACGCCTGAGATGCGGGTATGCACCTCCGCGCCGCCCAGCTCCTCCGCGCTCACCACCTCGCCTGTGGCGGCTTTCACCAGTGGCGGACCGCCCAGAAAAATCGTGCCCTGCTGCTTGACGATAATCGCCTGATCGCTCATCGCGGGCACATACGCGCCTCCCGCCGTGCAGGAACCCATCACCAGCGCAATCTGCGGGATGCCCAGCGCAGACATCCGCGCCTGATTGTAAAAGATACGTCCGAAGTGGTCGCGGTCGGGGAACACCTCCGCCTGCAACGGCAGGTACGCGCCCCCCGAATCGACCAGATAGAGGCACGGCAGGCGGTTCTCCAGCGCAATCTCCTGCGCGCGCAGGTGCTTTTTGACCGTGATGGGGAAGTAAGTGCCCCCCTTGACGGTGGCGTCGTTGGCGACAATCATGCACTCTTTGCCGTGAATGACGCCGACGCCGCCCACAACGCCTGCGCAGGGCGCCTCGTTGCCGTACATGTTGTACGCCGCCAGCGGCGCAAGTTCTAGAAAGGGCGTGTTGGGGTCAATCAGCGCGTCGATGCGCTCGCGGGCGGTGAGTTTGTTGCGGGCGCGGTGCTTGGCGAGCGCGTCCGCGCCGCCGCCCGCATGCGCCCACGCCAGCGCGTCGCGATACTGCTGCAAAAGCGTCTCGAAGTGCGCCCGGTTCGCGCGAAACTCCTCGTCATTCGGGTTGATGTTGCTCTGAAGGACGGGCATCGAGGCTGAAGTGTACCCGATTCGCGCTCACGACCGCTTCACAAACACCCACCACTCCACCATTAGCAGGGCGAGCAGCGCGAGCGCGATCGGCTTCCACAAATCGCGCAGGGTGGTGAGCGTGTTCTGCGCCGCGACCGATTGGCCGCCCAGCTGAATGCTCGTGCGCGGCTGGATGTTCGACTCGTCGGCGTGCATCAGGTTCGCAGCAATCCGAATCTCGGTTTTGCGCCCCTGCAGGGTATGCACGCCTGAACGCTCCAGTCCGGGGATGACCACCGCACCCTCGTTCACGGGGAAGGCGCGCGTGTCGCCGTCGGGATCGCGCAGAGTGAGTTCGGTTTCAGCGGGGTCAACAGCGAGGCTGAAAGGCGCGCCCGTGCGCACGGTCAAGTCCGTTGCGGTCTGCTGCTCGCCGACCGCCCAGCGCAGCAGGTTCGCGATGAAAATCGGAAAGGCGGGCTGCAACGGGAAATCCGACTCCAGCAGGTCCCACCCGATTCCGACCCACCGCCTGCCCTGATGCTCGCCCGCGACGATGAGGGGCGTTTGCTGGCTCTCGGCGAGCGGTTTCGCCCACGGCGCAGGCGTGAGGCGCGGCGCGCTGTCAATCAGCAGGCTGCCCAGCTCCAGATAGCGCATCAGCGGGTGTTCGCGCTCCCACAGCACCACGCGCGGCGCGCGCACGGGCTGCCCCAGCGCGGCAATCGGACCGCCCTGCGCCTTGATGACCATCACGGCGCGCGCTTTGACGGGTACAGGCGCGACGCGATCAAAGATAATCAGCTCGTAGTTGCCTCCGCCGACGCGCTCGCCGCGTTCGCTGTCGGGCACACTGGGCGCTTTTTCTAACTTCACATTTGGCTCCAGCACGAGCGCGCGCTCCAGAAAGAAGTTCCCCTCGCCCACCAGCAGCACACGGATGGGCTTCTGTAGCACGCCCACGCGGAAGGCGCGATTGTCCGTCTCCAGCGCATCGTCTACCTTGAGGCGCGCCTCCAGCGGTTCGGGCAGCTGGCGCGCCGTCAGCGTCTGCCCGACAGTTTGCCCGCCTTCAACCGTGAGGGCGCGCGCATCGATGAGTTTGCCCCCTGCATAGAACTCCAGGACGGCTTGCTTGCGCTGGTCGCCGTAGTTGCGAACGCCGA
This sequence comes from Armatimonadota bacterium, assembly GCA_037442365.1. Lineage (GTDB taxonomy): Bacteria > Armatimonadota > Fimbriimonadia > Fimbriimonadales > GBS-DC > GBS-DC. The sequence continues at coordinate 2,732 of JBBIQK010000051.1, forward strand.
CGAACCACTCCAGTCCGCCGCCGCGCTCCTGCACATCCATCGCGGTAATCGCGAGGTTGTCGCGGCTTGTGCCCAGCGATTCAAACACCAGCTTCGCGCTGCCCGCCGAGAAGTCGCTCACGGGCGGGAACGCGCCGTCGGAGAGCAGCACGATACGGCTCTCGTTCGATTTGCCCACCAGCGCGGCGGCAAGGCGCAGCGCCTCGTCCAGATTGCCTGCTGTGTCTGTCGGGCGGATTTGTTGGATGGCGTTGAGCAGCTTCTGCTTATCGCTGGTGAGCGACGCCAGCACGCGCACCTGCGCGCCCGCCTCGATAATCGCCAGTTGCTCGCCCGGGTTGAGTTCCTGCACGAATCGGCGCAGGCGATTTTTGGCGGCGTCCAATCGCGAGGGCGACACATCCGTCGCACGCATACTGGCGGAGGTGTCCACCACGATGACCGACTGTCCGGGCAGCCCCTTCGCCTGCATCATCGGGCGCGCGAGAGCAGTCAGCAATAAGAGCGCCGCCAGCAGTTGCAAAAACAGCAGCAGGTTTGGACGCAGCTTCTGAAACAGCGCGTTCGCCCGCACATCGGTCGTAATCGCAGGAAAGAGGAACTTCGCGGGCACACGCACCTCGCGCCGCCGCACCTTCAGCAGGTACAGCAGGATGATAAACCCTGCCACAGGGATGAACCAGAGCAACGCCCCCAGCGACTGGAACTGCATAACGCAATTTTACCGCACCCAGCCTAATTCGTTGGCGAGATTGAGGATGGAAACCGCCGTCAAAATCTGTCCCAGTTCGAGGCGGTTCACTTCCGAAAGGTAGATTACATCCCCTTCTCGAATGGGCGGGTTCGCCTCCAGTTGACCGCGTTTGAGAAACTGCTGGTAGGGTATGCGCAGGCGTTTGAGGGAGTCGCCCTCGATGCGCAGCACGGTCACGGACGAGGTGATCGCGCGTGGGGTCATACCGCCCGCCTGCGCAATCGCGTCGGAGAGCAGAAACGGCTTGCCTTCGGGGATGGGATAATAGCCTGGTTGCGCCACCTGACCGACGATGGCATACCGTTGCAGGTTCTGCGGCACGACAATCACATCGCCATCCTGCAGGGCTGGGTTATTGCTTTCGCTGGTGTCACCCTGCACGCTGGCGCGGTAGAGGTCGAAGGGGATAATAATGCCCTGTCGGTCGATAAAGGCGCGTTTGAGGGCAGCGAATTCCGTGACGCCTTCTGCCTGCGCAATTGCCTGCAGCGCGCGCACATCGGCGTCGAGGTCGTAGTTGCCCGGGCGCTTCACCTCGCCCAGAATGGCGACTCGAATCGCGGGCTTCTGCTGCACGCTGAGCAGGTCGCCCGGTTGCAGGAGGTAGTTCGTGCGCTGGTCGCCGCGATGGAGAATCGCAGGCAGATCAATACGAAGGGTCTGCTCTCCACGGATGAGGGTCGCCACAGTGCGCTCTGGGAGAGCTTTCAAGCCTTCCGCAGCGGCGATGGCGTCCGCCACACGCCAGCGCGGCTGAATCGGATACGCACCCGGCCGGTTCAGCTGTCCCTCCACGAACACCAGCTGCGGACGCGCCTGCTTGAGTGAGACGAACACTTCAGGATTGCGCAGGCGCACGGCTAACCGCTCCCGTAGCAACTCGCTCAGTTGCTGCAGGGTCAATCCACGCACCTGCAGACTGCCCACACCGGGAAACACCACACTTCCATCGGGCGGCACGGTATATTCGCCGCTGAACTGTTCATGGCGCAACACTACCACGGCGATCACATCGCTCGTGTCGAGGGTGTAATCAGCGGGTTGCGCATGAGCCATAACCACCATCAGCGCCGTCAGTAAGCCCCAGAACGCTCTCATACGCCGCTCTCCTCCACCAGTACCACGCCCACCAGTCGGTCGCCCGTCTGTTGCAGCATTCGATAGGTTGCCTCATCCAGTCGGTAGCCTCTGGGCGCGACGAGAATCAGCCGTTCTGCAGCGGGCACAGTGGGCAAATCGGGTGAGGCTGCCTGCAGACGCAAGACGCCGTTCGCGGGCGGCACAGCGGGCAGGTTCGACTCCATCTCGGACGCGCCCCCAGCCTCAAACGCGCGCGCCAGTTGCTGGGCAAAGGACTTCGCATGCACATCGAGGGGCATCACTGCGGCGGTGTGCCACCCATCGCCGCCGCCGATCGCACGCAGTTGCCAGCCGAGCAACTGAATCTGGGCGGGCGCAAGGGAACCGCGCGCCTCTAATAGCACAGGCGCGCCCAGCAGCCGCTCCACCTCCCAGCGATTGGTCAGCGCGCGGTTGCGAAGCGCTGCCCCCAGCGCCATAAAAATCCCCAGCATCAGCCCCAACACCATGCCCAGCCCTGTAGAAAACACGGGGCGTGGGAACACGGGACGATCGGGCACGGCAGGCGGTTGCAGCAAGATGGGCGAGACCTTGCCGATGAGCTGCTGCGCCCGCGCCTGCTCGTAGGCGCGGGTTTTCTCTGTCCAGATGGTGAGCGCGGCGTCATACTGGCGCTTGAGGGCGGCATATTCTGCCATCACATCGGGCGTCTGGCGGAACAGACGCTCGAACTGGGCTTGCTGCTGCCCCAACACACCCAGTGACGCCTGAGTTGCCTGGAGATTGCTCTGTGCCTCCAACAACGCTTTCAACAAATCCTGATACACAGGATTGACCGACTCCTGCTTGGACAGGGTTAAAAACTGCTGGTCTATGGCACGGGCGAGGATAGCTTCGCGCTCCCGCTTCGCTTGTGCAATCTGCTCTTCCAGAATCTTAACTTCGGGCGCGCTGGGTTGGAATTCCTGCAGCAAGCCGCTGCGTTCAATTTCCAGCTCCGCAATTTTGGCATTTAGCTGCTGCACTTCAGGCGGGACAGCAAGGCTGCGCGCCGCTTCGTAAAAGCGCGGCTGACGCTGGAGCTGTTTCTCAATGGCTTCAATCTGCTGCTCCAGCGCGAGACGCTGCGATTCCAGCGTGCGTCTTTGCTCCTGCAGGTCAGCGTACTTTTCAATTGATTTGGTCAGCTCCGCTTCTGGAGCGACCATCTGCTGTCGCTTGAGAAATGCCGTGAGCTGTTGGCTCACATCCTGCAGGCGTTTTTCCTGCGCGTCCAGCTCGCGACTGAGTTTCTCGACCAGTGTAGTGGGATTTTGCTCGTACAGGGTGCGCACATATTGTAGATAGTTCTGCGCCCAGATCTGCGCCAGCCGTTGCGCGCCTTCGGCGGTTGCATCCGATGTTGCCAGTTGCACGACATTCGTGTTGCGCAGGGCAGACGCGCGGAACCGCTTCGCGAAGTCGCGGTAAGGCTCGTCGATACCGGATTGCCGTTGCACCTGCTCAAGCAGCGGTCGCGAGAGCAGAATCTCCACCTGCGTATTCAGGTCCGGGCTGCCCGCGCCTATGAGGGACGCAAGCGCGCCGCTGCTGCCTCCTAACCCCGCGCCTGTGGGGCTTTCCACGAGCAGTTTCGCTTCTGCCTCATAGCGCCGCTCGCTGAATATCACAATCGTAAGTGCCAGCACAACGCCCAACACAACGCCCGCCGCGACCCACCTCCACTGACGGCGCAGCGCATCCGTCAACCACTGTATCGAGATTAGCTCATGCCGTTCCGCCCAGCGTTCCATCGCTGACAATAATACCTGAAGTCTCGCCTACGGTTTTGGCAGCCCCAGCGCGCTCATCCAGTCGATCAGTTTCTGGCGGCGCGCGGCGTCATCGGCGGGTAGTTGCAGGGGGCGTCCGCGTGTGTCCACTACAATCCCGACCACGCCGCCCTCCAGCGTCGCCTCCACTGGGCGTCCCTTGCCTGCGCCGACATCGAACCCGCGCGCCGGCTTGAGAGTCGCCTGTAGCGCCTCACCGACGCCCAGCGGCAACACGCGCAACTCGCCGTAGCGGAAGGTCTCGCTCTTGCCGTTGTAGTCGATCGTGAGACACGGCTCGCCGTCCCTGCCCTGCCCCACGGGCGCCACGCACGAGCCCAGCCGAATCAGACAGTCGCGGTCGAACACCTGCGCCGCCGCCTCCGGATGCACCGTCGACAGCACGCCCAGCTGCGGCATCATGAAGATAGAGTCGACCGCCAGCATCGTGACGCCTTCGGGCTGGTAGGCGTCCATCATCATCAGCGCGGACTGGGCGCGCTTGGGCGCGTGGCTCAGCACCCCGCCGCTGCCGATAATCATATCCAGTGTCATCATTTGCACCAGCGTCCTGCCCGTCTCGGTCTGATCCAGCGCCTCGCCGATTGTGCGCTGCTGTTGTACGCCTTTCAGCCCGCGCGCCAGCTGCTTGTGGTGGATGAACGCCAGTCGCAACGCCTCGCGCGAGACCGCCTGCTCCAGCAACAGGTCTTCGTAAGTCTGCGGGATGGTGGTCGGGCGAATCATCTTGTTGCGCAGGCGGTTGCGCACCTCATACTCCTCAATATCAAAGGGCAGCCAGCGGCGGATGTTCTGAATGCCCGCCTCCAGCATCACATTACAAATCGAGTAGCTCATGCCGAGGTTCGCGCTCACCGTGCGCGTGTAGTTGCCGTCGAACACCGAGAACACATCGGTCGTCGCGCCGCCAATATCCACGCCCAGAATGTTAATCCCACGCTGCTCGGCGATGGTGACCATAATCTTGCCCACCGCGTTCGGCGTGGACATAATATCGGCGGAAGTCCAGGTCATCAGCTTGGAGTAGCCCGGCGCCTGCTGCATCACGTGCTCCAGGAACAGTTCATGGATGGCTTCGCGGGCGGGTCCGAGGTTCTCGCGATCCAGTTCAGGGCGCAGGTTGTCCACGATGCGCAGGTCGAATCGCTCACCCAATACATGCTGGATTTCCTCGCGGGCGTCCTTGTTGCCCGCGAAGATAACGGGCAGGTTCATCGTGCCGAAGCGCGGGCGCGGGTCAGCGGCAATCAGCAGCTCCGCCAGCTCGACCAGGTGCGTAATCGTACCGCCGTCCGTACCGCCCGACAGCAGCACAATATCGGGGCGCAGCTCGCGCAGGCGTTGAATCTTCTGATAGTCTTTGCGCCCGTCGTCGATGGCGATTACATCCATGATAATTGCGCCTGCGCCCAGGGCGGCGCGCTGTGCGCTCTCGGCGGACATCTGGCGCACCACGCCCATCACCATCATCTGCAGCCCGCCGCCCGCGCTGGAGGTGGAGAGGTACAGGTCCACCCCGCGCGTCTCGTCCTGCTGGGGCGTGAGGATTTTGCCGTCCTGAATCAGCTGGCGTCCCGTGAGGTCTTCCAGCTCGCGCGTGGCGTTCAGTACCCCAATCGTCACATCGTCGAACGGGGCTTCGACGGTGGTGGGCGCTTCGCCGCGATTCACCAGACGGTACTCCTCGCCGCGCTTCTCTATCAAAATCGCTTTCGTGGTCGTGCTGCCGCAGTCGGTCGCCAGTATCGAGCGCACTTCCGCCATAGAACCTCTCTCCTGCCCAGCTTCGGGCGTGCATGAGTATACCCAGCCTGTGAGAAAAACGCCTTCCTGATTGTGGAGGAAATGGGCGTATGGCAGCGAATTTAGCTATGTATGGCAGCCAGGCAATCGAGTCCGCCCAAAAAACGGCAGGTTCTGGAGGCGCTATTTCAGCAATACCAACGCACAGGCAATCCTGTGTTCGATAACAGTACGGTAAAGTCTGTTTGCCATCGATTTGGTTTTGGCAATCCCTTCGACGCGACCAAGATAGACAGTAAATCTACGCTCCCTGATGTTATGATACAAGGAAACTACTGTATCGCGCACCTTGGCAAAGGGCAACACCAATTCGTGCAGGCACTTGATAAATGGTACCACGACTTCGAGCCTATAGACGATAACGAAAGATGGACCTGGCGCTATCGAAGTAGTCTTCTGAACGACTTGGAAGCAGGCGAAGCCAGCACACTCTCACTTGCATTCAATCAGCGGATTCTGCACGACTTCCTTTATGAGGACATCACGGCAGCGCCGCGAATCTACATTCCTGGTCGCACTCGTGCAGACATGAGCTACCGAGTAGGGAATACGCAGTTGAACCTTACCTCTCAACAAATGGAAATCGATCTTACCGTAGAATATAATGGGATTATTACCGTCATAGAGGCAAAGAACAATTTCTTGCAAGATTTCTCCGTCTATCAAATTTTTCATCCAGTAAAATATTACAACCAGAAGCTGCAGGATGCCTCTCCCCAACCAAGAGCGGTAAATGCCTGCTATGTCCTGCGTGAGAAGCAGAAAGGCGCTGTGCTTGTACGCATGTACCTCTACCGATTCACTGACCTGGATCGGATAGACTCTATAGTGCTGGAGCGCAAGGCAGAGTATCGCCTGGTCAGGAGGTAGGTGGATGAACGCAATTCCAGAACATCTCATCAATCGGGTCTATCTGGGCGATGTGTTTGACCTGATGCGTCAGTTGCCCGACGGCTCGGTGGATATGGTCTACAGCGACCCCGACTACAATGTCGGGGTGCGCTATAACGACCGCTCCTACACGCGCTCCTTTGAGGAGTATATCGAGTGGTACATCGAGCTGGCGCGCGAGTCCCTGCGCGTCCTCAAAGACGATGGGAATATGTTTTTCATCAACTACCCCAGGCAGAACGCCTACCTGCGCGTGCGCTATCTTGACTCGGCGTGCTACGAGGTGCTGGACTATGTGTGGTGCTACAACACCAACATCGGGCACAGCCCGAAGCGTTTCACAACGGCGCATCGGAGCATTCTGCACTGTCGCAAGACGCGCCACAATAAGTTTTTCAAGGATGCCGTGGCGCAGCCCTATCAGAACCCAACCGATCGGCGCATTCGCCAGCGGATGGCGCAGGGGCAGAAGGGGCGCATGCCCTACAGCTGGTTCTACTATGATCTGGTGAAAAATGTGAGCCGCGAGAAGACCTTCCATGCCTGCCAGATTCCTCAGAAGCTGGCAGAAATGCTCATCCTCAGCAGCACGCAGGAAGGTGATGTGGTGCTGGTGCATTTCGGCGGGAGCGGCTCCGAGCTGGAGGTGTGCCAGCGGTTGGGGCGGCGGTTCGTGTCGGCGGAGATTGACCCCAAGTATCACGAGATGATTGAACAGCGTCTGGCGCGCGGGCGCATCGCCGACGAACACCGCCTCATCAAACGCACGCCCAGCGAACCGACGCTTCCGCTTGGCGAAGAAGACTGAACGCCACGCGCCGTTGGGTATCATAGACTCGGTATCAACTGCCTATTCTCGGAGGAAGCGTTTATGCGATTGGTCGAGCGACTAAAAGGCAAGATTCATATGGCGCGGGTCACCGAATCCCGCCTAGACTATATCGGCAGCATCGCCATCGACGAAGATTTGATGGACGCAATCGGGCTGGAGCCTGGCGAAATGGTGCATGTGTGGGTCATGGACAACGGCGAGCGATTCCAGACCTATGCGATTCCTGCGCCGCCCGGATCGGGCGAGATTGCGATTTACGGCTCCGCCGCACACAAAGCGCAGAAAGGGCATCGTGTGATTATCGCCAGCACGGTCTTTACCGACGAGTGGGTCGAACCCAAAATGGTGCTGGTCAACGAAAAGAACCAGATTGTACAGTATCTGCCCTTCAAAGCGCAGGCAGTGCCCGCCGAGCTGTCGTGAGGTATACTCAGGTCGATGGGAAAACCCGAACCGTTGTGCGCGGTGCTGTTTGACATAGACGGCACGCTGATCGATACGGTCGATTTGATTGTCAAGGCGCTGGATTACACCTACCGCAAGCATCTGGGGATTGCCCTGCCCCGCGACGAGATTCGTCGCCTGATCGGGCTGCCCCTCAAAGCGCAGATGCACTATCTGGATGACCGCGTGTCGGGCGATGTGCCGCACCAGCGCATGGAAGCCGATGAGGTGGCGTATTATGCCGCCAATCGCCATCTGGAGCGCGTCATCCCCGAAGCGGTGCAGGCGGTACAGACCGCGTACCGCAAGGGGTATGCAGTCGGGCTGGTCACCTCTAAAAATCGTGAAGAGCTGATGCTCAGCTGGCGCAAGCTGGGGCTGGAGTCGTTTGTAGACACGGTGGTGACCGCGGACGACACGGAGCGCCATAAGCCCAACCCCGACCCTGTGCAGAATGCGCTGGAGCGTTTGCAAATCGCGCCTGAACGCGCGATCTACATCGGCGATACCGTGTTCGACATCAGTTGTGGACGCGCGGCGGGCGTGCAGGTCGCCGCGGTCGCCTGGGGCGCGCATCTGCCCGAAGACCTGCGCGCGACACAGCCCGACTACTATTTCGAAACGCCTGCGGACCTGCTCGAGTGGGTCGAGCAGTTGCCAGTGATAGAAGACCATGCCAAGGCGAAAGAAGACGATTTCGGAATCGGAACCGAGCGCGCCGCTCGAATCGGCGCCGCTACAGGAGGCGACACAGGCTGAGGCGGAATCGGCGCCCGAGTCTGCGCCCCGACGACGACAACGACGCAAGACGGACGCGCCTGAGAGTGCGTTGATGCCCGCAACGGCGTCGGCGCAGGACACTGCCGCTGAATCGTCTGCGCCCGCGAAACGCACCCGCCGACGCAAGGCGACCGAGGCCACTCCAGTAGAACCTGTCGCCGCTGAGTCGCCCGCTGCTGCAGCACCGCCTGCCGAAACCGAAGCCCCCAAACGCACGCGCCGACGCAAAACAACGGCGCCTGCGCCTGAACCCGTTGAGCCTGCGGCGGCGACCGTCGTTGAAACGCCCCCTGCGCCCACCGAACCCGAATCGAAGCCCACCAGACGCGGACGCACGCGCCGACGCGCTGTGGAAGAGGCGGCTCCCGCTGAGCCTGTCGCTGCCGAACTGCCCGCTGCGGAAGCGCCGCCTGCCGAAACCGAAGCCCCCAAACGCACGCGCCGACGCAAAAAAGCGGCGCCTGCGCCAGAAGCGGAGACGCCCGCGCCCGACGCGCAACCAGTCGCCCCTGAAGCGACTGAGACGGCGGCGGAACCTGAACCAACGCCCACGAAGCGGCGACGCACCCGCCGACGCAGGAAAACAAAGGCTGAGGAATCGGCAGTCGCGGCGGTCGAAACGCCCGCTACTATTGAGGAAGCGCCTGCGCCTGAACCGCTGCCGCCCGTGCGCCATCCCTTCGTCCGCGTGCAGTTTCAGAACGGCGCGCCAAGCATCCTCTTTGGCGAGCGCGCGTTCCCCCCGATGCTCTTCTTTGGCAATCCGTATACAACGGAAGCAGGTGTGCGCGTGCATCAGCAAATGCAACTCGCCTGCGAATCGGGCGTGCATCTCTACTCCCTGCTGATTACGCTCCCTGTGCGCGAGACAGGCGCAATCGAGGCGTTCGATCAGATTCGCTACTGGACAGCCCTGGGGCGCGAGACCAACCCCGACGCGCATTTCCTGTGGCGGATCGCTTTCGCGCCCGTGGGCAAGTGGCAGGCGGAGTATCCCGAAGCGGTCATCCGTTTCGCAGACGGCAGCGTCGGGGGGCCGTCGGTCTGCGCGGACCGCTGGTGGCAGCTGGCGAGAGAGCAACTCATGGCGCTGGTGAAGCTGGTGGAGCAGGAAGACGAGGGCGGCGCGACGATTGGCTACCATCTGGATTACGGCGAATGGTTCCTATCCGAATCGGGCGGCTACGATACCAGCGAAGCGGCGCTGCAGGCGTTCCGCGAGTGGCTCCGCCGCCAGTATAAGGGCGACAGTGTGGTGCTGCGCGCCTGCTGGTTCAACGGTGAGGTCTCCTTCAGCACGGCGACCATCCCGCCGTTCCAGCCGAGCCTGCCGCATGGGCGCGTGAAGCACTTCTATCACCCCCGCCGCGAGGGACGCTGGATTGACTACCACCGGTTCCTGTCCGACACGACGGCGCGGCGCATTCTGGGGCTGGCGCAGGCGGTCAAAGAGGCGTCGCAACGACGCGCGCTGGTTGGCGCGCCGTATGGCTATGTGCTGGAGTGGAAGCACCCGCACGCAGGGCACTTCGCGCTGAGCCAATTGGTGCGCTCGGAATATATCGATTTCCTCTCTGCGCCGCTTAGCTACGCGAACCGTCTGCCGGGCGAGCTGGGCGCGCTGCCCCTGCCTGTGGACTCGCTGAATCTGCACGAGAAGCTCTTTCTGTCCGAGGAAGACTACCGCACGCCGTTCGGCAGGGCGTCGCGGTTGACCGACCCTTCTACAGGGCATCACTTGGGCTCGGCGCTGGCGGAGGCAACCCCCGATGCCGACTACAACCCGCCCCTGCACACCGCGCAAGCGGTTCAGCAGGCGCATCGTCGCTCGCTGGCGCAGTCGCTGACGCTGGGGCACGGGGAGATGTGGATGGACACATGGGGCGAGGGCTGGCTCGCGCATCCCGATGCGTGGGCAGCCGCACGCGAGGCGCAGACGCTCTGGCGCCTGCGCGAACGCACGCCGTCGACTCCGCCTGAAGTGGCGATTGTGATTGACCCCGAAAGCACCCGCTATGTGCGTACAGGCTCGCCGCTGATTGCGCAGATGGTCGTTCAGGCGCGTGAGGCGGTCCTCCGCAGCGGCGCGTCGGTCGGGTTCTACCTGCTGGAGGATGTCGCCCGCAACGACTTCCCACCCAGCCGCGTGGTGATTTTCCTGAACGCATGGCGGATGTCCCGCGCGGCGCACGCGGCGATTCGCAAACGCCTGCAGCGCGACGGGCGTGTGCTGGTCTGGGTCTACGCCAGCACCCTCTTTCACGGACATCGCGACGCGCTGGCAAGCGCGCGTGAAACGCTGGGCGTGGCGATTGCGCGCCAGCCGTGGGCGAGCCTGCAGGGCACGCAAATCGTGAACAAGGGGCATCCTCTCGCGCGGTTTCTCGGCGTAGATAAACTCGGCGCGCCCGAACCGTGGGAGCCGTCCTTCTACGCGATTGCCGAGGGCTGCGACACAATCGGCGAGTATATCGACACAGGATTGCCCTCGCTTGCCGTGTGCGACCACCGCACATGGAAGGCGGTCTTTCTGGGCGAGCGACGCCTGACGCCTGAGATTGTACGTGCGCTGGTGCGCTGGGCAGGCGGACACATCTGGCTGGACACGGGCGACATGGTGCAGGCGCGCTACCCGTGGGTGCATGTGCATGCCCGCAAGGGTGGAACGCGCACGCTGCAGTTCCCGCTCCCCCTCAGCGTGTACGACCCCACCGAGGCCGCCATCGTCGCCGAGAGCGTGATGGAGCATACGCTGTACCTGCAGGAAGGCGAGAGCCGCCTGCTGCTGACCGCGCCCCACGAGCAACTGCTGCGCCTCCTGCAAGGCGAACCCATCACGCTGGAGCCATACTTCCAGCTGATCGCCACGCCCGAAACGCCCGAATCCACAGAGCCGACTGCGCCTGAAGCGGAGTCCGATTGGGAAGAGCCTGTGCTGGAGCCGATTCAGCTCGACGAGTCGCCTTTTGAGCCAGTGGAGGCGCTCGACGCGCTGGTGTTGGACAGCGCAGACGATACGGTGGAGCTGGTTGAGCCGTCAACGCCTGCACCGAGATCCGCACGCCGTGCCCGCCGACGCGCTCGCGGCAGGCGCAGAGGCAAGTCGGAGCGCACAGCACAGGTAGACGCGCCTGCCCCCGCCGAGACGCCCATCATCGCCATCCAATGGCGACGCCCCGGCGAGGAGGAGTAGCATGTCCGCTGAGACCCGACGCATCATCCCGTGCCTCGACATCAAGAACGGGCGGGTGGTCAAAGGGGTGCAGTTCGTCGGCTTGCGCGATGCAGGCGACCCTGTGGAACTGGCGCGCCTGTACGACCGCGAAGGCGCGGACGAGCTGGTCTTTCTGGACATCACTGCCAGCCATGAACGGCGCGCGCCTGTGTTCGAACTCGCCGCGCGAGTCGCCGAGCAGGTGTTTATCCCCTTCACCGTCGGCGGGGGCATACGCACACTGGACGATATTCGCGCGATTCTGCACGCAGGCGCGGACAAAGTGAGCCTGAACACCGTCGCCGTCGAGAATCCTGACCTGATTCGCGCCGCCGCCGAACAGTTTGGCAGCCAGTGCGTGGTGGTCGCCATCGACGCCCGCTGGAACGGCGCGTCCTACGAGGTCTACACGCACGGCGGGCGCACACCAACAGGGCTGGACGCTGTCGAGTGGGCGCGGCGCGTCGTTGCGCTCGGCGCGGGCGAAATCCTGTTGACCAGCATGGATCGCGACGGCTCGCAGGCGGGCTACGAACTCACCCTCACGCGGCAGGTCGCAGACGCCGTGTCGGTTCCCGTAATCGCGTCGGGCGGCGCGGGCGCGCCCGAACACCTCTACGACGCGCTCACCGAGGGACATGCCGCCGCCGCGCTGGTCGCCTCCATCGTCCACGATGGGGTCTACACCATCCGCGCCCTGAAGGAGTACCTCGCTGCGTGGGGCGTCGCCGTGAGGCGTTAGAGAGCCTCACACCCCATACGCCGTCAGCAGCACCTTCTCGCGCGTGGCTTGCATTACCAGCAGGCGCGTCGCATCTTCGTTTTTGGGGTCGCCGAAGCGCACACACAGGGGCATCTCGCGGCGTAGGGGGCCCACCTCAGGCAGGCTTACCCGCTGCAGGGGATATGGACGGCTCTGACGAATCTCCAGCCGCACGAGGCGATCCTGCGTCACGCCATAGATTTGCGCGGGCGACCTCTCCTTCGGACGCAACAGCACAATAAAACGATAGCCGTTCGTGTAGAACGCGCCCCACGCTCGCGCCAGGCGGGGAATTTGCATCACGAGGCTCTGAATCTCGTCCCCCAGCAGGTCGTCGGGCGCGAGGTAGAACTGGTCGTTCAGCAGGGGCTTCTCCAGCACATAATAATAGGGCGACTGCTCCTGATGGTCAAAGCAGACAATCCGTGCAATGCCCTCTTTGTCCACCATACGTCCGATGGGCACGGTGCGGCTGGGGTCGCTGGAGATGATTTCCTTCTCGGTATAAATCCAGCATCCGCCGTCGGTGAAAATCAGCGTCTTGCCTTCGTGCGCAGGGTGCAGGGCGTACAGGTCGCGTTGCATCAGATGCGTCGCGGCGCGCACGGTACGCCACTGCCTGCCCTCCCACACGCGAAAGTGAATCCGCACCTCGTCAAGGGTCAGCAGTTGCGCAGGCTGTCGGGGCAGGCGCAACACATCGAAGCTGAGCGTGTCTTTCGGCAGGTACTCCTGCCAGACCTGAGTAAGCATGGGATTAATTATATCGGCAGCCGCTTCTGGTATCTGTTGCGCAGGTAGATGGCGACGGCGTTCATCGTCAGCAGCAGCGCGAGCAGCACGATAATTCCCGCCGCCGCGTTTTCGTGAAAGGCGTGTTGCGGGCGCGTCGTCCAGTTGTAAATCTGCACGGGCAGCACGGTGAACGGCGAGGCGAGACCGTCGGGCAGCCTGCTGATGTAGACCACTGCGCCAATCACCAGCAGGGGCGCGGTTTCGCCCACTACGCGCGAGAGCGACAGGATAACCCCTGTGAGGATAGATGGTATCGCGACGGGCAGCACGGTGTAGCGCACGGTCTGCCACTGTGTCGCGCCCAGCGCAAGCGAGCCGTCGCGCAGGCTCTTCGGCACGGTGCGCAACCCCTCGCGCGCCGCCGTGATAATCACAGGCAACGCGAGCAACGCCATCGTACACGCGCCCGCAATCAGGCTCCGATCCATCATCAGGGTACGCACGAATACCTGCAGCCCCAGCAGCCCATAAATGATGGAGGGCACGCCCGCCAGGTTGGTGATGTTAATCTCAATCAGGCGGGTGAACCAGTTGCGCCGGGCGAACTCCTCCAGATAGACCGCTGCGCCCACACCGATAGGGATGGCAATCGCCGCCGTGAGCAGCAGCAGGTACGCGCTGCCGACCAGCGCAGGCAGGATTCCCGCGTTCGCCGCGCGGCGCGAGGGGAAACTGGTGAAAAATTCGGGATTCAGCCGCGCGAAGCCGTCCAGCAGAATCTTCACAAGCAGCACGACCAGCGTCGTGAGCGCGAACAGCACAATCAGCGCGCCCAGCAGCTGGAACAGCTGCTCGCGTCGGCGCTCGCGAGCGCGCCACTGCGGCGTGCTGGCGACCTGAATCATACGCGCGCCCCCCGATAGCGCCGCCGCACCATCTCGCTGGCGAGGTTCAGCAGCAGCGTGATGAAGAACAGCAGTAGCCCGACGGCGAAAATCGTGCGGTACTCCACCGAGCCATGCGGCGTGTCGCCCATCGTGATGCGCACGATGTAGGCGGTCATCGTCTCCACCGCAATCAGCGGATTGAAGGTGAAGTTGGGCTGCTGCCCCGCGGCGATGGCGACAATCATCGTTTCGCCGATCGCGCGGGAGACGCCCAGCAGGAACGACGCCGACACGCCCGACATCGCCGCAGGCACGACCACGCCCCACACCGTCTGGAAGCGCGTCGCCCCCAGCGCCAGCGAGGCATAGCGCAGGCTATTCGGCACGGCGTACAGCGCATCTTCACTCAGCGAGGCAATCGTCGGCAGAATCATCACGCCCATCACCAGCCCCGCCGAAAGAGCGTTGAACCCCTCCAACGCAGGAATGAACCGCTGGAGCAAGGGCGTCAGGAAGGTCAGCGCGAAGTAGCCGTACACCACTGTCGGAATACCCGCCAGCACCTCCAGAATTGGCTTGACCGCACGGCGCACCCGCGGCGAGGCGTACTCGCTGAGGTAAACAGCGGTCAGCAGCCCCACCGGTCCCGCCAGCGCGAGCGCAATCAGCGAGGTCAGCAGTGTGCCCGTCACCAGCGGCAGCACGCCAAACGACTTGTTCGCGAAGGTCGGCGTCCACACCGTGCCTGTCAGGAACTCCCACACGGAGACCACCTCAAAAAAGCCCAGACTCTCGGTGAACAGGATGGCGACGATGGCGAAAGTTGTCAGCACGCCGACCAGCGCACACAGAAAGAGGAAGCCCCGCACGATGCGCTCTTCGAGGCGCACGCGGCGGCGGTTGCGACTGGTAACGCCGACCTGCACCACTGCGCGCGAGTACGCCACGCCGACCTCCGTAGGCGCGTGATTGGGCACCTTAGTTCGCACCCTCCTCGATCTTATACAGGTCCTCCAGTTTGACGCCCACCTGCGAGCCGTGTGCGCCAAACGCGGAGCCTGTGATGCGTTTCTCCACACGCTCTTTGATCAAGGCGTAGATGTTATCAGGCAGTCTGATGTAGCCCACCTCATCGGCGAGCTTGCCCGCGTTCTCC
Source organism: Armatimonadota bacterium (assembly GCA_037442365.1). GTDB lineage: Bacteria > Armatimonadota > Fimbriimonadia > Fimbriimonadales > GBS-DC > GBS-DC. The sequence continues at coordinate 17,903 of JBBIQK010000051.1, forward strand.
ATGCAGAACTGCACAAACGCAGCGACTTCGGGACGCTCCAGAGCCTTCACATTCACATACAGAAACAGCGGACGCGCCAGCGGCTGGTAAGTGCCGTCCAGCACCGTCTCGCGCGAGGGCTTCACTGGACCGTTGCCGTTGTCGATGGCGACAAGCTTGAGCTTGTCCTGATTGTTTTCATAGTACGCCAGCCCGAAGTAGCCCAGCGCGCCTTTCGTGCGGGCGACGCCCTGCACCAGAATATCGTCGTCCTCGCTGCCCGTGTAGTCGCCGCGACTGGCTTTCTCCTCGCCGACAATCGCCGCGGTGAAGTAGTCGAAAGTGCCCGAATCGGTACCCGCGCCGAACAGCACCAGCCGCTCATTCGGGAAATCGGGGCGCACCTGCGACCAGTTGGTGATTTTGCCCTGCGCGGCGGGCTCCCAGATTTTTTTCAGCTCCGCGACGGTCAGCGAGTCGCACCAGTTGTTTTCGGGGTTCACCACCACCGCCATCGCGTCGTAGGCGACGGGGATTTCGATGTATTCAATCCCATTCTGTTTGCAGAGGGCGTCTTCGTCCTCACGGATGGGGCGCGACGCGCCCGTAATGTCTATCTCGCCGTTGGCGAATTTTTTGAAGCCGCCGCCCGTACCCGACTTGCCCACCGTCGGCTGCACATTCGGGTGCTGTTTGGCAAACTCTTCCGCGATGGCTTCCGAAATCGGCAGCACGGTGCTGGAGCCGTCGATTCGAATCGTGCCAGAGAGAGCCGATTGCTCGGTTTTGTTGCCTTCCGAAGACTGCGTGCCACATGCAGCGAGCGTCACGATTGCCGCGCTCGCCGCGAGTATCCATCCGATGCTGAGTTTCATGGCTTTTAAAGCATGCCCGCCGAAATGTTAAGAACAGGTTAAGAGCATGCGCCCGTGCTGGTCGCTTCCACGAGCCAGTCCACTACAGCTTTGAGGTCGCCGCCCGATTCGTCGTACACGCGCAGTTGCATGTCGGCGCTGGTACCCTCCTTGACGATTTTGCGGGCGTGCTTGACCGCCTCCCAGCTGCCCAGCTGTTCCGCGTAGGGACGCAGCAGGGCGAGCATCTCTTCCACAAGCTCATCGAAGGGTACGCTCTTGCCTGCGCCGAAATCGATGAGCTCCCCGCGCACGCCATGCCGCACCGCGCGCCACTTGTTCTCTCGAATCAAGTCGCGATGATAAATCCGCCACGAGCGGTTGGCTAGACGCAGGTCAACCAGAAACGCGACCAGCGCCTGCACGATTGCCGCGATGCACACCGCATCGTCGATGCGCGTACACACATCGCACACGCGGAACTCCAGCGTCTTGTATTTCGGGTGCGGGCGCACATCCCACCACACTTTCGTGCGGTCGTCAATCACCCCGACGCGCTCCAGCGTGCTCATGAAGCGGTCGTAATCGGCGTAGGATTCGAAAAAGTCGGGGATGCCCGTGCGCGGCAGGGTCTCGAACACCACGCTTCGGTAGGACATCAGCCCCGTGCGCCTGCCGTCCCAGAAGGGCGAGCTGCACGAGAGCGCAAGCAGGTGCGGCAGAAAGTAGCGCGCCTGATTGAAAATATCAATCGTCAGCTCCAGGTCGCCAATCCCCACATGCACATGCATGCCGAAGATGAGCAGGCGTCGGGCGATGTCCTGCATGTTCTCTTCGAGGGCTTTGTAGCGCAGGCGCGGGGTGATGGTCTGCTCCATCCAGCGCGAGAAAGGATGCGTGCCCGCCGCCACGATACGCTTGCCCTGCGACTCGGCAATCTCCACCAGCGCGCCGCGCAGGCGACACAGCTCCGTGCGCACCTCGTGAACATTCGCGCAGACCTGGCTGCCCACCTCGATCTGCGACATCATGAACTCTTCCTTCACCTGATCCTGCAAGCGCACGCGCCCATCGGGCAGGATTTTGGACACATACGAATCGAGCGCGCGGCTCTCCGCGTCGATAATCTGGTACTCCTCCTCGACGCCCAGCGTCAACGGCACGCCTTTGAACATGGTTCCACCTGTGTAAAAGATACGCTTCCTTTTGAGCGAATCCTGCTATGGGCGCGGCTCAAATGCTATCAAGCGCGAGGCTTATACCGACTGCGCGGTCAGACTTCGTAATTGCCGTGCGTTTCCAGCCAGTGCCACGCGCGTTCTGCCCTCACCCCCAGCCCCTCTCCCGCCTGCGGGAGAGGGGAGCCGTGCCAGCCTTGCGCGACGCGCCATCCCCCTCTCCCAACCCGTTGGGAGAGGGGGACAAAGCTTAAAGGGGTAGGTTTTTTTCGCGTCCTGCTTGAAGAGAAGACGGCTGAAGCCGTTCCTACAACACAAAGCCAGCCTACGCTGGCTATAGCCGACGAAGGTCGGCTTCGTTTGATAGGAACGGCTTCAGCCGTCGTGTGAACACGCGCTTCTCCATATTCTGGGTGCGCCCGCAAGCAGCGCGCACCTCAAAAAAACCTACCCTCTTAAGGGGGGACAAAGGGGGTGAGGGCAATAGGCATCGCTGATTTACGAACAATGACCGCACGATTGGTATCAGATAACCCCAAAGCCCGACGCGCCGAAACCACCTCCGCCATCGGATCGCCCGCCAGAGCCGCTCCCTGCGTGCAGGGCACAAGGCACACCAGCGCCATCCTCGCCTGCTCGTTCACAGCGGGTTGGGCAGGGCGGCGGTAAGCAGAGGCTAACCCAGCGTGTTTTTCGCCAGAATCTGCTGCAGCGCCTGACGCGCCGCGTTGGCAACCTCACGGCTTGAGTCTCGCGTTGCCCCGATAAGCGCAGGCACGGCTTGCGCGTCGCCAAGTCGCCCCAACGCCCTGCACGCCGCCGCGCGAACAGCCTCATTCCCATCCCCCAGCGCTTTTATCAGAGGTTCGATTGCAGGCGCGCCAATCCTCAGCAGAGCCTCGTGTGCTTGTGCCCGAATATTTTCGTTTGCTAATGACTCAATAAGCGCAGGCACGGCTTGCGGGTCGCCTATCTGCCCCAACGCCCCACACGCCGCCACACGAACATCTTCATCCTTATCCCCCAGCGCCTGAATCAGCGCAGGCACGGCTTGCGGGTCGCCTATCTGCCCCAACGCCCTACACGCCGCCACACGAACATCTTTATCCTTATCCCCCAGCGCCTGAATCAGCGCAGGCACGGCTTGCATATTGCCAATCGCTTTCAGCGCCTCGCAGGCGGCAGCACGAACGGAGCTTTCGCTATCCCCCAGAGCCACACTCAGGGCAAGTATTGCTTTCAGGTCCCCAATCTGTCCCAGCGCCTGACACGCCGCGCGACGAACGCTTGAGTTGGCATCGCCAATCGCGCCAGACAAAGGCGCAATTGCTGCCTCACCAATCGCCACGACCGCCGCCTGTGCAGTTTCGATTGGAAGGACGCGTATGATCACGCCCCAGTGACCTGCCTCCGCCAGACGCGCCGCCGCCTGCTCCATCGTTAACGGCTCTTGCTGCATCGCTGCCAGCGCCTCCCGCGCCGATTTATCGCCAGCGCCTGCCCACAGGCTCAACGCGGGCACAGCTTGCGGGTCGCCTATCGCACCCAACGCC
>JBBIQK010000052.1:0-21313 GCA_037442365.1 Armatimonadota bacterium
CGTTGGTGAGGGTTTGGTGGTGATTGGGGGTGTTTGTGGGGTTTTATGGGGCGTTTTGTGCGGACTTTCGGGTGGGTTTTGGGGTTCGCGGCGTATGTTCACGCCTGACGGAAATGCCAAACATCAGCGCGGAAGCTCCGCTTCCGCACTCCATACAAACGGCGATTCGTGCGCAGAATGCAAATATAGCGCAAAGACACTTAACCGCCCCAGCGCGGGTCGTCGAACCGCTGAATCTCGATCAGGTAGCCGTTCGGGTCGCGGGCGAACAGGTGGTAAATCTGGTACCGCTCGTTGGCGGTGGGCGGCTTCGTGATTTCGACGCCGTGCGCCTGCAGGTGGGCGTGCCATGCGTCGACGGCGTCCGTGACCAGCGTCAGAATCACGCGCTCGGCGGGCTGGGGCGTCTCCGCGCGACGGCAGAACCCCAGATAGCCTGCCCCTGCGACCTGATAGATGTAGCAATCGACCTGCTCCAGCACGCAGGGCAGTCCCAGCGTCTGCGCGTAGAACTGGCGCGTCGCGTCCCAGTGGGGCGCGGGCAGAAACGCGATAAACTCCGAAATCGGCGGGCGTGTCATGGGGTTAATTATAGTCCCTATTCCCCGCTGCGATTTCGCACGGCGCATTTCATTATAAATTAGCCATTTTACATAACGCCATCAGCACTTGAATTTTTGGCTCCAAATGGGGTAAACTATGGACACTATGAAACCCATCGAGGCATTAAAGCAGTATCGGGAGCACGAGGGTTTCACCATCGAAGAGCTTGTGGCTGTTGCGAACAGTCTTCTGGAGCAGTGGGCGCCGATTCAACCGCGCTACAAGGTGGTGCCCTTCCCGGATGTACGCACGGTTCGCTTCTACACGGCGCATCGGCTGATTGACCCGCCGGCGCGCCGTCGGGGCAACCGCGTCATCTACGACTATCATCACCTGCTGCAGCTGGTAACGCTGAAGACGCTCCAGGCGCAATATATTCCATTGCGCGCCGTGCGTCGGATGATGGAAGGCAAGACCGACGCACAACTGGAGCAGCTGATTGACTCGGTTCTCGATCAGCGGTCCGAGGCGAGCCTGGCGAAGCAGATGGGCGAAGCCGCACAGGCGCTGGTAGCGGAGAAAGCCGCCGCCTATGTGTCCATACCGCCGACGCAATCTGCGCAATCACCCTACCCCACGCCAACAGAGGTGCATCAATTCACGCTGGCGAACTGGGCGGTGCTGATTGTCAACCCGGAGGCGGCGCGGCAAGCCAACATCACGGAGATTAACCGAGTCTCCGATATGGTGCGCCTCAGTCTCCAGAAAGCCTATCACGAGCATAACGATGGTGAAACGAAGCCCGCAGCGTCTAAAGAGAAGACGCGGGCGCGTAGTCGCTGAATTTGAATGAAGACAGCGATTATCGGTGGGACAGGAGTGCAGAGCCTGCCTGGCTGGACGCTTCAGGCGGAGCATGCCTTTGACGACGGCGTGTATCTGTATGAAGGGACTCTGGCAGGTGAGCCTGCGCTCCTGCTTCCGCGCCACTCCAAGGGGCACAAGGTGCCGCCGCACCGTATTCCCCATGCCCGTCATGTACGCCTGCTGAAAGAGCAGGGGGTGCAAGCCGTGCTGGCGACCGCAGCGGTCGGCTCGCTGCGCACCGACTGGACGCCCGGCGCGCTGGTCCTCTTGAGCGATTTTCTGGATTTTATGCGCGAAGTGAACACGCTGTACCATGACAGCGTGGTGCATACCGATTTCACCGAACCGTTCTCGCCCCTATTACGCGACGCCCTGTTGCGGGCGGCGGAACGCATTGGCGTGTCCGTGCAGCCTGAAGGGGTCTACGTGTGCGCGCCGGGACCGCGCTACGAAACGCCCGCCGAAATCCGCATGTTCCGCATGCTGGGGGGCGATGTAATTGGGATGACCGTTGCGCCCGAAGCGATTCTGTGCCGCGAGGCGGGCATCCACTACGCCGCCGTCGCCATCGTGACCAATCTCGGCGCGGGGCTGAGCGGACAGCCGCTCACGCACGAGGAAGTCACCGAAGTCATGCACGGCGCGACGGAGACAATCGCACAACTATTCGCTGAAACCCTGCGCCTGCTGAAAGCCACGCCGTTGTAGTATAATCTGATGGAGGCGGCGGATGCAGAAGAAGTTCATCGAGATCAACGGAGTCCAGTATCCATGGCTGGGCGAAGTCTTTTTCCCAGAGACCCGCGCCGACATCGTGCTGGATGATGGGAGACGCTCGGTCTTTGTAGAGAACGAATCGCTCTTTGTCGATCGGCTGGATCCCAGCTTCTGGGGCGAGCAATGGGGCGACATCTATCAGAAGCTGGACGCATGCCCGTTTGAGGTGCGTCTGCTGGGCGAGTTTGTCCCCGACAAAGTGGAGCGCTTCGGGCGGAAGTTTCCCGGAATCACCTACGGTCAGGTGGGCAGGCGCGAGTACCCGCCCAAAGGCACGCGCGTCTCGATTCGCAACGGCTCTGTGAACCTGCGCCTGCCCGACGGCGCACGCGCCAGAGGCGTCGCCTACCTGCAGGTGCGCAACCTCAGACGCACGGGGATAGATATCTACGAGTCCCCCATTCACGAACGATACATCGCAGAAGAGAGCTACAACGATCCGCCGCGTAGTCGCTTATTGCCAGGCGATGTGGCAATCGTCAATAGCGGTGTAGGATCGCTGGGCAGGTGTTGTGTGGTTCCTGAGGGAATCGGTCTGTGCAATGTGAGCCAGCAGATTACCCGAATCGCACTGGATGGCGTAGCTTCGGAGTGGGTCGTTGCTTTTCTGCAGAGTGGTTTTGGTGCGAGTCAGGTGTCAAGACAGTTCTCCGGCGTCTCCGGTCAGACTTACATCAATTTCAAGGGTGTGCGCGCCCTGCGCATTCCCGTACCGGACGAAGCAATCCAGCAGGCAGTGGCGCGTGAATACTGGCGGATGGCGGCGTACCATGCGCAGGCGATGCAGGCGCGCGCGCTGGGCGACGACCCCCGCGCCGAAGGCATCCTGCAGATTGCTACAGGCATGCTGGAGACACTGCTGGCGCAGGTGGAGTCGCTTATTACAGGCGAACAGCGCGCCCTCACGCCCTTAATCCCCGATAATCCGCCGCCCAAGCTGAAGCGGTTCCTGGAGGATGAGTATCGCCGCATCGGGCAAATCTATGAGGAGATAGAAGAATACACGCAGCGGGGACGCGACGAAGCCGATTTGCTGGGGATTCCTCTGAGGCGCGACGCGGAGATTGTGGATCTGGCGGCGCGCGTGTTGCAACTGGTGGAGAGCCTCACGGACGATGGCGGTCCGACGCAGTAAGCCCGAAGCGCGCGTGACGCCCCGCGTGCGGCGCACACTCACAGAACTGGGCTATGTGGAGGGCGTGGACTTCCTCTACGAGGTGGAAATCCGCTATGGGACTGGTCGCCTCTATGCGGACGCTGTTCTGTACGATGGGGATGTTCCGCTGGCAGTCATCGAAGCGGAAGGACACGCCAGCGCCCTGCGAACCGGCTTCGAAGAGGCGCGCCTCAAAGCGGTCGCGTTCCATCCTGAAGACCCCGTGCCGTTGCTGTGGGTCGCCGCAGGCAAACAGAATCAGTGCTACCTTGCCCAGCCGCCTGAGCATCAGCTGGGGATACGCTACGAGCCTGTCGAGGCGCCGCCCGAGCGGCTGTTCCATCCCGATGCGCTTCTGGCGCATATTCAGGCGTACCTGCAGCGACAAGGCGCGGCGTCAGGCGCGGAACTGCGCTACCGCGAGCAACTCTACCAAGCCTTCCGCCAGCTGGCGGGCGACGCCCATCAGCGGTGCCAGCAGGTGGTGAATGCGCTGCTTCCCGCGCCGAGTGCGAAACCGCCTCGACGCCAGCCGAAGCCCCTGAAAGCAATTGCGGAATTGCTCACAAGCGCGATGCGCAGCGGCTCGAATTTCGAACTGGCGTATGCTCTGCGCTGGCTGATGCGTCCCTACTTCCGACCTGCAGCCAAAGGCAAGCAAGACCCTGTGCGCCAACTGGGACGCTACCTAACCCCGATGAAGGTCATTCGCCTGATGGTGGACGCCGTAGACCCCCAACCCAACGAGACCGTCTTGGACTTCGCCTGCGGTACGGGCGGGTTCTTGCTGCAGACCGCGCGACGCCTCACCGAGCGACACGCCGCCAGCCCGCAAGCGATTGCGGCAAATCTTCATGGCTACGACTATGACTCTACCTGCGTCCGCTTGGCGCAGGCGTCGCTCGCGCTGGGGCTGGGAATCGAATTTTCCCATCTACCCCAGGTGCGTCAGTGGAACAGCCTTCAGCCGCCGTTGGCGGACGCCTTCGATATTGTAATCAGCAATCCCCCAGCAGGCGAGATTCCGAAGGGGATGTTGCCTGAGAACTGGGAACTGCCTATGGCGCTCCCGAATTTGTACGAAGCGGTTTTTCTGGTGCGGGCGGTGCAGCTCACGCGGGCGGGTGGTCGGATTGGGCTGATATTGCCTGAGGGATTGCTGGCGGGCGCGCGCTTTCGCCGATTGCGCGAATGGCTGGTGGAGCAGGCGCATGTGCGCAAGGTTATCTCTTTACCGCGCCGCCTGTTCCCGTTCACGCCCAGCAAGATGTCGGCAATCCTCATGGAGAAACGCTCCGACTCCTCGCGTGGGCGGGGCGCGCTCTTCGCCGCGCTGGAGGGTACAATCTCAGCGGCTGGGTGAAACGCATGGCAAAATCTTCCCGTTCGAAGGCGCTGGCGCAATTCTGGACGCCGCCCGCTGTGGCGGAGTTCATGCTGGAGATTGTGCAGTTCGACCCGCTCTGGAAGGTGATTGACCCTGCATGCGGCGAGGGCGTCTTTTTGCAGAAGGCGGCGGAGCGGGACGCAGGCGCGCTGGCAGGCGTGGATATCGACCCCAACGCCCTCGAACGCGCCAGGCAGGCGCTCCACCCCTACGGCGAGCGCGTGCGACTCTACTGTCAGGACGGACTGCAGCCCATCGACGACCCGAATCCCTTCTGGCGCGGTGAATACGACCTCGTGATAGGCAATCCGCCCTTCGCCGCCACAGGCTACCGCATCCACGACCCCCGAATCCTGCAACGGTTCGAGCTGTCCAGTGAACCCGTCGACGAGCCGACCGACGAGCCAGACGAGCAGGGGCAACTGTTCGAGTATCGCGAGCCGCGCCGACGCCGCAAGTCCGCCGTCGCCATCGAGATTCTCTACCTGGAGCGGTTCTCGCAGCTGTGTCGGCACGGGGGGCGAATCTGCATCATCCTGCCCGATGGCGTGCTGGCAAACCGAAACACCCGCTATGTGCGCCAGTGGATTTTGCAGCATCACCATGTGTACGCCGTGATTAGCCTGCCCCGCAACACCTTCAAAGGCGTTGAGACGAGCGCGAAGACCTCGATTCTGGTGTTGCAGAAGGGGCGTTTCTACGAGAAGCGCGGCGCCCATATGATGATTCTCGAGCAGGTGAACCCCGACGCGCCCTTTGACCGAGAGGGCAACCCTGAACTGGTGAGCGCGGCGTCGGCGTTGCGCAAGTGGCTGCAGTTCGCGCCCTATTAGCGCACCCGCCGCCCATCCGTTGTAGTATAATCTTCCTACTGGAATGAGTAGCCTCTGGGATGTCGTGGACGCCGCGTTCCAGCGTCTGGAGGCGCAGGCGGGGTTCGAACCGCGCCCCGTCCAGCGTCAGATGGCGCAGTTTGTGTGCGAGCAGCTGGAACGCGGGCACTCGGGGATGGTGGAAGCGCCGACGGGAGTGGGCAAAAGCCTCGCCGCGCTGCTGCCCGCGATTGCCTACAGCCTGCAACACAAAAAGCGTGTGGTCATCAGTACCTACACCGCCATGCTGGCAGAGCAATACTGGCGCAAAGACCTGCCGCTGGCGCTGAGCCTGTTTCCCAACGCGCCCCCAGTCGCGCTGGCGATGGGACGCAGCCGCTATGCCTGCCTGGACGCGATTCGCAACAACAAACGCCCGCGCGTCCCCGTCGAGCTGGTACGATTCCTGCAGGAGTGGGCAGGCGTCGCGCAGGAGGGCGTCGAGTCGGAGCTGCACGAGTTCCTGCGGCGCAAGGCGGTTCCCGAACGGCTGATGCAGGGCATCTGGCAGGCGGTCGCCGTGCCGAGCGCGTGCCGCGCGCGCCGATGCCCCTACTACGACACCTGCTTCTACTATCAGGCGCGGGAACAGGCGCGCACCGCAGGCATCGTAATCACCAATCACGCCTTCGTGCTGATGGACGCGCTGGTGCGACGGGCGACAGAAGGCAACGCCTCCCTGCTGGACGACTACGATTTCCTGATTCTGGACGAGGCGCACGATTTTCTGGACGCCGCCGCCAACGCGCTGGAGTTCGACCTCGACAGTAAGTTTATCGACTCGCTGATTGGGCACGCCGTCACGCTGAGCAATCAGACGCTGGACATCTTTCCGTCCGACGATGCGCCGACAGGGTTTCTGGTCTCTGTTCAGAAACTGGTGGAGGGGTTCGCGGGGCGCGTGCGCGACGCCTACGAGCAGCTGGCGTTTCCGCCTGATACGCCGCGAGAGGGCGTGGCGACGCGCGTCGCGCCCGAATCGCTGACGCAGATGCGCGCGCTGCAGGGCGCGTATCGCCCCGACCTACACGAACAGGTCGCGCATGCCGCCAGCGCCCTGCGCAAGGAGATAGGCGACCTCTACCGCGAGCTGGGACAGACGCTCGAATCGTACAAAGGGCAACTCACTGCGGTGCAGCACGAGGAAGTGAAAGAGCTATGGGAGCAGTTCAGTCGCGAATTCGCGCTGGCGCATGGCAATCTGGGGCGGCTGATGGAACCGCAGGAGGGCGTGAGCTGGATCGAAGCCGATGAAGAACGCTGGAAGGCGTGCTATGAGCCGCTGGTGATTGCCGACTGGCTGCGCGAGAATCTGTGGCGTACGCGCCCTGCCCTGCTGATGAGCGCGACGCTCACCATCGACGGACGGTTCGACTTTTTCAGGGGGCAGTTTGGCTTCGAAGCGCAGGCAACTCTCCAGCTGCCCTATGTGTTCGATTACCGTCGGCAGTGCGTGCTCTATTTGCCGTTGCCCGGCGCCATCCCACCGCCGCCGCCCAACGCCCGCGCGCCCGGCGCCGACGAATACTATCAGCGACTTGCCGACCAGATACGCGCGTTAATTCAACTCACGCAGGGACGCGCGCTGGTCTTGTTCGCGTCCAACAACGAGATGCGCGCCATCCGCCAGCGGATACAGCTGGAGGGCGTTCGTATCCTGATGCAGGGCGAAGGCGCCGTCGCCGACCTGGCGAAACAGTTCCGCGAGGATGTGCATTCGGTGCTGTTCGGGGTGCGCTCGTTCTGGACGGGCTTCGATGCGCCCGGCGAGACGCTGGTGAACTTGATTCTCACGCGCATTCCGTTCGAAGTGCCTACCACGCCCCTGCAGCGGGCGCGCCAGGCATGGTTCGAGGCGCAGGGGCTGGACGCCTTCCGCGCATGGTCGCTGCCGATGGTGAAACTGCAGATGCGTCAGGGGTTCGGCAGGCTCATCCGCCGCGCCGACGACTGGGGCATCGTCGCCCTCCTCGACCCGCGCATACGCACCAAAAGCTACGGCAGTGAAATTCTGCACAACCTGCCCGCAGGGATTCAGGTGTTCGACACGCTCCCCGCACTAACCGACTGGGTGCGTCAAAACACGGGTTCCCCCCAGGTCCAGTAGGGAAAAACGCCCGCACATGGGGTATACTTCTTGTACCGCCGCTGAACGGAGGGCGTGCATGGCGAAGAAACCATCCGAGGGGTCGCAGCAGCGCAAGGCGAGGTCGCCCTTTGAGAAACTGCGCACGACGGGGTCCAGCGCTTACCGTCTCTACGCGCTGATTGCGTTCTATGCACGCGCGAAAAAGCCCCTCTTCGACGAGGAGGTGACCGCGCTCTTCGCCCAATCGCTGCCCGAAGTGTGCCAGAGCTACGAATACGAACTCATCGCCTATCGCGTGATGGCAAATCAGGTGCATTTGCTGCTGGGCATCAAGCCGACCGACGCGATTGCCGATGTGGTCAGCAACATCAAACGCAGCACGGCGCATCGGTTGTTTGAGAGCATCGCGCGCCTGGAACAGGAAATCGGCAAGCGCAACTTCTGGGCGGAAGGCTACTTCGCTGAAACGCTCGGACACGCCCAGATCGAACACACCCTCAAGGGCTGGCAACACCGCTCCAAAGATGAAGAGACCATGCTGATGCAGATTGTGTACGACCTTGCGCAACCGTTGCATCCGAAACAGATTGAACGCGTGATGGATGAGCTGCTGCCTGCCGAGCGCGTGGTCATGCGCCTGCTGTACGGGTTGCAGGGCGAGCAGGTTCATACGCTGGAGCAGGCGGCGGAGAAACTGGGGCTGAAACCCGAAGAGGTGCAGCAGATGGCGCAGGAGTCGATTGCGAAAATCCGCGCCCTCTTGCGCGAGCGACGCATGGAACGCGCCGCAGGGAGGTCCGCATGAGCGCGTGCCTGTTTTGTAAGTTCGTCAGCCGCGAAATCCCAACGCAGGTGGTCTACGAGGACGAACACGCCTTCGCGTTCCGCGACATCAATCCGCAAGCGCCGACGCACATTCTGGTCATCCCGCGCATGCATATCGAGAACCTCGCGGCGATGCAGGAGGAACATGCAGAGCTAATGGGACGCCTGCTGTGGGCGTGTGCAGAGATTGCTCGGCAGGAGGGCATCGAGGACGAGGGCTACCGCGTGGTGCTGAACACCAACCGCGCAGCGGGGCAGTCGGTGTACCACCTGCACTTTCACCTGCTGGGCGGACGATCGATGAGCTGGCCGCCGGGCTAAGTGCAGCGGCTGTGCCTAATCTGCCATAATTAAGGGCATGAACCGTTTATCGATGGCGCGTGCGGTGGGGCTTAACCTGCTGCTGGTCGGGCTGCTCTGGTCGCAGGGCGCGCAGCGGCAGCCGAATTTCCATGCGCCGCCGCCGAAACCCACCTCCGCCTACGACGCCCCCCTCACAGGCTACGAGGTCGCCGTGCTGACCGCCGAGTTTATCGTGAATCTGGAGCGCGGGCTGACCGAGGCGTTCCAGAAGCCCATCAGCCTTGCCCCCGCAGGCGAGGTGCAACTGCAGGGCAAGCACCCCGCGTGGGCGCAATCAGCGCTGAAGGAGCTTAAGGCGCGCGGCGCCATCCCGCCCCGCTTCAGCGCAAGCAAGCCGATGCCGCGCTATCAGGTCGCGCAGATGCTCGCCCAGTACGCGCAGCGACTGGACGCCCGCATGCGCGAGCAACTCGGCGCGCCGCGCGGAATCACGCGATTCCGCACGCAGCCAACCATCCAGCTACCGCGCACCCATCCCGCCTATCGCGCGCTGCAGTACCTCGCACAGGGCGGCTGGATCGGCGCCGAACTGCCCCTCTACCAGAAACCGACCGAGCATGTCAGGGGCAAAGAGCTGCCCGATATGCTCCGCGATGTCGCCAAACGCATCCTCGAGCGCTACCGCGACGAACCGCACCTGCAGAACTGAATCGGGTATCCTATAGCGCAAGGAGGCTATCCTTATGCCGTATGTTATCACGGAACCCTGTATCGGTGTGAAGGACAAATCGTGCGTGGCGGTCTGCCCCGTGGACTGCATCTATGAGGGCGACGACCAGCTTTACATCCATCCTGATGAGTGCATCGACTGCGGGCTGTGCGAGCCCGAGTGCCCCGTGAACGCCATCTACGCCGACACCGAAGTGCCCCCCGAATGGCGCCACTATATTGAGAAGAACGCGCTCTTCTTCAAGCAGAAGAAGTGACGGTTGGCTCCGGGCGGCGCTGGCACTGATTGTGGGGCTTCATCTGCTGGCGCTGCCCCAGGCGTTTCAAAACACCCCTCTTCGCGCCGACAGCGATACGGCGGTCATGCTGGACGCTGTGCAGCGCCATGGCGCCCTGCGCTGGCTCTGGGGCGACTGGCTGCTGGAAAACGGCTTCTACCGCCCCATCAGTAGCCTTTCCATCGCGCTCGATTACGCAATCTACGGCGAGGCGAGTTGGGGATTCCGACTGACGAACTGGCTGCTGATGGCGCTTACTGCGCTGGGCGCATGGGCGCTGACGCGCGCCTACGCGCGGCTGGTGGGCAGTCCGCACGCCGACTGGCTCGCGCTGGGGGTGGGCGTGGCGCTGAGCCTGCAACAGACGGGGCTGACGGGCATCGTCGCGAAGTGGTCGGCATGGTGGTTTGTGGCAGCGGCGGTAGGGGTGTGCATCAGCATCACTGGATGGGCAAGGCTTAGTCGCATCAGCGGCTTTCAACTCCTCCTCGTATTGGGCGCGCTGTTCTGGGGTTTTGACCGCCTGCTGGGGACGGAATACACGCGCCTGATTACATGGGTTCCCTCGCGCACTGCACTTCTGGGCGCGCTGTTCAGCGTGTGGGCGATGTACGCGCTGATACAGGGCGCAATGCAGCGTCGCGGGTGGCAGCTGGCGCTGGGCGGCGGGCTGTACCTGCTTGCGCTGGGCAGCTACGAGCAGCCCAGCGCGCTGGTTCCGCTGGTGGGCGCGCTGGCGTTCTGGCGACGGCGCGACTGGGGCGGCTGGGGCGCGCGGACGTTTGCGACTGTCGCGCTGGGCGCAGCGCTCATCCTCGCGCTGCGACTCGCGCTCCTGCCCGCCGAGCCAACCACCTACCAGCGTCAGCAACTGCGCAGTAGCCTCTCTGGTCCCATCTTCAGCTACCTGACCGAACTTCTGCCCCCCACAGGACAGTGGCAATACTGGCGCTCGATCGGGACGAACTTCGAGGTGCTGCTGGTGGACAGGGCGGGCTGGGATTATCTGGCGGGGACGCTGCTCTATCTGGGTGTGCTAACGGCGGCATGGCGCTGGCGGGGACTGCTGGGGGGCGCATGGCTGTGGCACGCGCTCGCCTTCCTGCCGATGGCGTTCCTGCACCCCTTCGAACACTACATGTACCTGCCCCAGCTGGGCAAGACGCTCCTCGATGTGGGGCTGATTGCGTGGGGGCTGGAGCGGTTAGGGGCATACCTGCGCGCTGGTGGAACCCTGACGGGCAGCTAAGCGCGCCAGCGCCCACTGTGCCGTCTCACGCAGCGTTGGGTCTTCATGGTGGCAATAGCGTTCAATCAGCGGACGCAGGGCTGAGTCGCCCCGATTGCCCGCCACGATGAGCGCGTTGCGCACCAGCCCCCGCCAGCGAGCGCGTGTGATGGCGCTGCCGCGAAACCGCGCGACGAACGCTCCCTCGTCCATCGTCAGAATCTCGTGCAAGCGCGGTAGCGGACGCGCCTGAAAGCGCGGCTCGCGAGCAGGCTGCGCACGCAACGGCTGGTGAACGCGCGGGCGATTGAACGGGCAGACCTCCTGACAGATGTCGCAGCCGAACAGCCACTCGCCCATCGGCGCGCGGTACGCTTCAGGAATCGAATCGCGTCGCTCGATGGTCAGGTAGCTGATGCATCGGCGGGCGTCCAGCGTGTACGGCTCGACCAGCGCGCCCGTCGGGCAGGCGTCCAGACACAACCGACAGGTTCCACAGCCGCCCTCTGCTGGCGAGTCGTACTCCAGTTCCAGCGTCAGCAGCAGCACCCCGATAAAAAAGTACGAGCCGCGATGGGTGTTAATCAGGCAGGTGTTTTTGCCGTACCAGCCCAGCCCTGCCAGCCACGCGAGGTCGCGCTCCAGCACCGGCGCGGAGTCGACGCACACGCGCCCCTGCGTATCGGGCGCAAGGGCTTGAATCGCGCCGAGCAGCGTCTCCAGCTTCTCTCGCAGCACCCGATGATAGTCCTCGCCCAGCGCGTAGCGCGCGATGCGGTAGTCGGTTTCAGGCAGTTCGGCAGGCGCGTAATTCAGCCCGACCACCACCGCGCTGCGAGCATTCGGCAATAGCTCGGCAGGATTGACGCGCAGGCGCGCCGTGCGCTGGAGGTACTCCATCGTGCCTGCGTAGCCCTGCGCCAGCCACTGTAGAAACGACTCCGCGTGCGGCGGGGGTTGCACAGGCGCGACCCCCACCAGCTCAAACCCCAGCACACGCGCGTACTGCTTAATCCACTCATACACCAGCAGGAGGGTACCTGATTTTTGCAGCAACCGAAGTGTTTTAGGCGTTCAGAAGTTCACAATCAGGCTATTCCTGTCGGAGAATCTACACCGATTTCTCAAGAAAACTTCAGAATCTGCTTGTTTGGCACGAAAGTTGCTGTAGGTTCGTTAGATATGTTGTTGGAGAGATTTGGTTTCAAGGAGGAGAGACTTTGCCTGAGATTGGCGTGTTGCTGGTAGAAGACGAAAGGTTGCTGGATCGCGTGGTGTCGGATGCCCTGCGCACGATTGGCGTCCCATGCGAAACAGTCAGTTGCGAAGAGGAGGCGGCGCAAAAGCTGGCGCAACGGCGATACGACCTGCTCCTGCTGGACTTACGCATTCTGCGCGGTTCGGGCGTCGCGGTGTTGCGGCAGGCGCGTGAACGCTATCCCGACATTCCCGTAATTGTGATTACGGCATACGCAACGACGGAAGATGTTGAACAGGCGCTTGCGCTGGGGGTGGACGCGCTGCTATACAAGCCTTTCGATATCGACACGCTTTTGAATACGATACGCGCCCCGCTTCATCGGCGCATACCTGAGGCAGCGGTTCACACAGCAACCCAGACGCGCGCAGGCGCTTCCACCGGGCTGTGCTGGCTGGAGATTGGGGCGCTCACGATGCTGCGCTCCGAGGCGTACACCGTGCTGGGGCGGATGCTACATCGAGACGAACTTTTCATGAGCGTGCGCACCGATTGGCTGGAGCCCCCCCACCCGCCGCGCTGGACAGTAGAGTGGACAGGGAGCGACGCGCTCTATCAGTTCGAGGCGCGTGTGGTGGACGCTACTGCCGAAATGCACGAAATACTGTGGATCCTGCGGCTGCCGCGCCTGATCCGGCGCATCCAGCGGCGTCGGCATCCGCGTGTGCCTGTTTCGGGCAAGGCGTTTGTTTCTGTGGCGGGACGGCTGCAGCGCGCGACACACGCCGAGATTGTCGACCTCAGCGAAGGCGGCGTATGCCTCGTGCTGACCGAGCCGCCCCTGCGCGGCGCGGCGCTCCACCTTGAAATCCACGCCCACGCCGCACAGGACGCGCTGAACTTTCAGGCGGAGGGTACCGTGCGCTCCATTGTCGCGTTCACCCGGCAGGGCGAACCGCGCTACCGAGCCGGTGTGCAGCTCGAACGGCTTCCCGCAGCAGTTGTTCAACAGATTCGCCAGTTGCACCGGGAGCGACTGACACGCCCGTAATTTGCACAGGTACCTCGCATTTGTACGATATTTCAACAAACCTCGCAATTTTACAGAGAGCGACGGTTTAACTTCCGCCGACAATCCCTCACGACGCATACACGGGGCGTCGACGGAACGACCCCCTGCGCGTCGGAAATCACACTATCAGGGAGGATTATGCGATGAGTCTACGCATCAACACGAACATGTCAGCGCTGAACGCGCTGCGCAATGTCGAACGCGCGTCCGACGGCTTCGGGCGCTCCATCGAGAAACTCGCTTCGGGACTTCGCATCAACCGCAGCGCCGACGACCCAGCGGGCTTGATTCGCTCGGAAGACCTGCGCGCCCAGATTGCAGGGCTGGAACAGGCGATTGCGAACTCGCAGGACGCGACGAACCTCGTGAAGACCGCCGAAGGCGCGCTCGACGAAATGCACAACCTGCTGCGCAGCATGCGCCAGCTCGCCGTCGCCTCAGGAAACACGGGCACCAACGACCTGACCGCGCTCCAGGCAAACCAGAACCAGATTGCCTCGGCGATTGACAGTATCAACCGTATCGCCGCCCAGACCCAGTTCGGCACGAAGAAGCTGCTCGACGGCACGGCAGGCGTCAGCGCCATAGTGACGGATTTCACCCGATCAGGCGGTCTCTTCTTCGGCGGCTCGGTGTACGGGAGCGTCGCAGGCGCCGCGTCGCAGGACTACGCCATCGGCACAGGAACAATCACCATCGATGTGACTACTGCCGCTACGCGCGCCCAGGTTGATGGCACACGTATCTACACTTCTCCTACCAGTATAATTGCCACTTCTGCGAATGTTGTCATCAACGGCGTGAGCTTCTCAACTCAGGCAGGAACCACGACCTTGCAAAGTTTTGCCGACCAGATTAACTCGCAAACCAGCGTTACGGGCGTCGTCGCCGAGATCTTTCAGAATGCCGCCGACGACTACAGAATACGCTTACGTTCTGCCGAATACGGCGCGAACTTCTCTGTGAATGTGAACGACCAGCAGGCGATTGTGTTTGCAGCTGCTACAACCACTTCAGCAACAGGCACGAACGCTGAGGCGACCGTCACCGTGCGCAACATCGACGGCGGCGATGTGACCGTTCTGTTCACAGGCGGCGTCGCAGCGGGCGATTCGGGGCTGCGCTTGCGCGATGTGAAGGGGAATGTCATCCTGCTCACCGAGTTCGGCAACAATACCACCACCGGCGACGGACCCATCGGGCGCACAAACGCGGGACAGCTCCAGTTCCAGATTGGCGCGAACGCCGGGCAGGTCGCGCGCTTCTCCATCAACAACATGCGCGCCGATAAGCTTGGCACAGGCGTCGTCGCAGGCAAAGACCTTGCCGACATCGATGTCACCAAGACCGGCGGCGCAGAGGAAGCGCTCAAGATTATCGACGCCGCCATTTCACAGGTCTCCAAACTGCGCGGGGATATGGGCGCGTTCCAGAAGAACGTCCTCGAGAGCAACATGCGCTCGCTGTCCGTCGCCAAGGAGAACCTGACCGCGACCGAGTCCGCCATCCGCGACACGAACTTCGCCGAGGAGATCAGCCGCTTCACCAAGTTCCAGATCCTCCAGCAGGCGGGTATGTCCGTGTTGGGTCAGGCGAACTTCGCGCCGCAGGGCGTGCTGCAGCTCATCCGGTAAACACGCCTCCTACGGGCGAATCGGGTACACTAACGGCGGGGGGTCTACGCGACCCCCTGCTGTTTTCTAACGAAGGAGGTTAGCGAATGACTTACAAATATGCGATTCTGGGAGCTGGCATGCAGGGTCCCGCCGTCGCCTACGACCTGGCGCGGTTCGGGGACGCCGAAACAATTTATTTAGCAGATATCGACGAAACACGAGCGACCCAAAAAGCGGAGTGGGTGAACCAGCTGCTTCAGCGCGCGGTGGTCTTCCCTAAGCGCGTGGACGCGACCGACGACGCGCAGGTACGCGCCTACTTCGAACAGGCAGATGTGGTCATCAGCGCGGTCCCGTGGCAGATGAACATGCGCCTGATTCAGCGCGCGCTGGAAGTGCAGCGCAGTTTCATCGATATGGGCAACGACCCCGAATGGTTCTGGCACGAGTTCCGTAAGCGCGATGAGGAAGCCAAGAAGGCGCATATCGCGCTCGTGCCCGACTGCGGACTGGCGCCCGGCATGGTGAACCATCTGGGGCTGTATTGCATGGAGCAGATGGACGAGTGCCACGAGATTCGCCTGCGCTGCGGCGGGCTGCCCCAGCGCCCCATCCCGCCGATTGGCTACAAGCTGGTGTTCAACATGATTGGCGTCATCTCCGAATACATGGGCGAGGCGCTCACCCTGCACGAGGGACGACCCCACTATGTACCCACCATGGACGATGTGGAGACGCTGACCATCGAGCCACTGGGCATGCTGGAAGCCGCGCCGACCTCCGGAGGCGCCTCCACCGCGCCCTACACGCTGCAGGGCAAAGTGCGCGAGTACGACTACAAGACGCTGCGCTACCCCGGACACTGGGCGGCGATGCGCGCCCTGCGCGATCTGGGCTTTTTCGACGAAAAACCGATGGAGCTGCACGGAATCCACATCACCCCGCGCGAACTCGCCGCGAAAATCATCCCGCCGCACATCGACTTCCCCGAAGAGAAAGACCTCGTGGTGGTTTATGTGTACGGTTCAGGCGTGAAAAACGGCGCGCCCTACAGCATCCAGTTGCAGTTCGTGGAGTACCACGACGACGCGACGGGCTTTACGGCGATGGAGCGCTGCACGGGCTTCGCGGCGTCGATTATCGCGATTGGCGCGGCGAAGGGCGTCGTGCCGCGCGGGATTGTGCCCTACGAGCAATCCATGAGCGGGCGCCAGTTCGTCGCCGAGTGGCTGCGGCGCGGCTTCACCCTGCGCGAGACCATCAGCCACCAGCTGGGCGACGCGCAGGTCCCGTGAGCGCGCCCGTCTGCGCGACGACACTGGACAAAAAAGCTACCCCTTTACCAAGCGGGGCATCGTTCGTAAAGCGGCAATTTATGGAGTGCGGAGGCGGAGCTTCGCGCATGCAGAAGCCCCCCGCTTCAGCGCTCCATAGCTGCAGGGCGCGGGCGACAGCACGCCTCTACAGGTGTGCATGAGGTAAAATCGCGGATTGGTACAAACCAGCAACACAGGAACAGCGCCGCCTGCCAAATCGCTCCCAAATTCTCAAAAATCTGGTAATTTTACTAGCCTCAGAAGGCTCCTTGCTGGTGTATAATAGATGCGAGGGCAAAAGTTCCCTGCGAATCCGACATGTTCGCCCTTCCGAATGTCCGGTTTTCGGCGAATGGAGAGTCTAATTAAATGAAGGGGCAGAAAGGGAATGCATAACTGGACGCCCTCGCCAATCTCATCTCAGGAGGTCTTAGACTGATGA
This sequence comes from Armatimonadota bacterium, assembly GCA_037442365.1. Lineage (GTDB taxonomy): Bacteria > Armatimonadota > Fimbriimonadia > Fimbriimonadales > GBS-DC > GBS-DC. The sequence goes on from JBBIQK010000052.1 coordinate 16,699, forward strand.
AACGAGCAACTTTGTGGTTGAGCAGTATCGCCATCGCTGCGCTGATGGCAGGCGCGAATGCGCAGACCTACACCTACACGGCAACCGGTCCGTTCAGTATTCCGGGTGGTACAGGCACCTCTGGACCCGCGTCGGTGTATCCCATTACTTTCAATGTCACGGGTAGCGGAAACGCCGTATGGGTCGCTATTACGCTGGGCGGTTTGACTCACACCTGGTTCGACGACATCGACGCGCTGCTTGTAAGCCCGTCGGGTACCGCGGTGCTGTTCCTCTCGGACGCGGGCGGCTCCTTTGACCCGAACGGCGATTACACTTTCCGAGATGACATATCTCTCTCCACGATAGCGGACTTTCCTACGTCCGCGCCACCAGCCGGCACCTACAACACTTCTTCCTATGGAGGCGGCGACACATTCCCCGCGCCTGCGCCGGCAGGTCCGTATGGGGGTAGCCTCACGCTGTTCGCCGGCGGGGCTATATCGGGTACCTGGTCGCTCTACATTTTTGACGATGTGACCGGCGATATTGGTCGCATGCAGTTCGCGACGCTGACCGTAGCCGTCCCCGAGCCAGCGAGCATGGTCGCGCTGGGTGCGGGTCTGGCGGGTCTGCTGGGGCTGCGCCGCCGCAAGAAGTGAGGCAGTTTTGCCCTCACCCCCTTGCCCCCTCTCCCAATGGGTTGGGAGAGGGGGTTTCTATTCTTATACCAATCTGCCAGTCAGACTTCGTAAATACATGCGGCGTCGCGAAGATGACCCGAACCCCCTCCTGCAGGTTCCCCCTGCGCGCAGGGGAAACCGAGTCCTTGTTCCCCTCGCTTGCGGGGGGAACCTTACGGAGCTTATACCAATCCGCCGATCAGACTTCGTAAATACGGGCTGCATCGCGGCGATGACCCGAACCCCTCCGTAAGGTCTTAAAGGGGTGGGTTTTTCGCGTCCTGCTTGCAGAGAAGACGGCTGAAGCCGTTCCTATCACACAAAGCCGACCTGCGTCGGCTATAGCCAGCGTAGGCTGGCTTCGTGTAGTAGGAACGGCTTTAGCCGTCGGGCTAAGGCGCGCCGCGGTACGCGCCGACACACACGCACACGGCGCGCGCCTCAAAAAAACCTACCCCTTTGAGCCTTACGGAGGGGGGTAATTAACGAACTCTGACGGCGCAGTTGGTATCGTAATCCCTTCCCGCGGTTCATTCCTCCAGCGCCGCATCCAGCGTTGCGAGGTCGGGCAGGGCGTCTTCCAGAATCTCGCTGGCGCGGGTGAGCGGATTGCGCCGCACGCGCAGACAGCGGTCCGCCGCCTCGTTAATCTCCTCGAAGTGCGAGATGACCAGAATCTGGTCGAACCATGTGCGCAGGTTGTTCAGCAGTTCCATCACGCTGTGGCGTCGCTCGGCGTCCAGCGAGGCGAACACCTCGTCCAGAATCAGGAGCGACATCGGCTGTCCCGCGCGTTCGGTAATCAGGCGCGCGAGCGCGAGGCGCAGGCTCAGGTTCACGATGTCCTCCTCGCCGCCGGAGATGACCGCCTTGCGCAGCCCCTCATCGAGCAGGGTGAATCGGTACTCCTCGTCGATCTCCAGCTCGGTGTAGCGTCCGTTGGTGAGCGCGCTGAGGAACTCGGTCGCGAGGGCGGCGAGCGTGGGGCGCAGGCGGGTGTTCAGATCGATGCGGAACTCCTGCATCGCCTTGCGCAGGAGGCTGTGCATGCGCAGCTGGTGTTCCTGTTCGCGCAGGGCGCGCTGGAGTTCACGCAGTCGCTCCAGCTGGGCGCGGAGCTGCTCGCGCAGGGCGGTCTGGCTGGCGTGTTCGGCGCGCAGGGCGGCGAGGGCGCGTTCGTGGGCGTTCACCTGCGCCTCCGCCTGCTGGTAGGCGTCCGCCGCCCCCTGATACGCCTGCTCCGAGTAGCCCAGCTGTTCGAGCTGCGCATCCAGCTGCGTCAGGCGTTCGGCGATGGTCTGCTGGGCGGCTTTCGCCTCCTCGATCTGGGCGCGCAGGGCGTCCCGCTGGCGGATGATGGGCGCCAGTTGCAGGCTCTCTTCGTAAAGCGGGCGCAACTGCTCCGCCTCCCCCCGCAGGGCGGTGTGCAGGTCGGGGTCGTAGCCTTCGGGCAGGTTGGCGAGTTCGGTCTCGATGCGTTGCTGTTCGTGTTCGATTTGCTGCAGTTCGCGTTCAACGGCGGGCAGGCGGCGCAGTTCGACCTCGAGCGCGTGCGCCTGGCGCAGGGCGTCCTGCAGGGAGTCCAGTTCGGCTTGCACGCGCGCCTCCTCCTGCGGGTCGTAGGGGGGGATTTTCGCCAGGTCGCGTTCGAGGGCGCGCTGCTGGCGTTGCAGGGCGTCCGCCTGACGCAGTTCGTTCTCCAGCTGGCGCAGCTGGGCGCTCCGATGGGCGAGTTCCTGCTGGGCGGTCTCGCGCGCCTGCTGCTGCTGGGCGAGCTGTTCACGCAGGGCGTGCGCCTCGCGTGGCTCCGACTCAAGCGCACGGAGTTGCTTTTGCAATTCGCGCAGCTGGCGTTCGGTCGCCTGTGCCTCCTGCTGCGCCTCAGAGAGCACGCGCTGGTAGGCGTCGCCGAGTGGTTGCCCGCAGGTGGGGCACACACTCGACTCGCCGAGCGATTCGAGCTGCTGGATGCGCGCGCGCTGTTGCTGCAGGGTCGCCTGCAGGGCGCGCCGATTCGCCGCCGCCTCGGCGCGTTGCTGGCTCCATTCCTGAAGCGTGCGCTGCAGTTCGGCTTCGGTCTCGGCGCAGACGCGCTGGCGTTCGCGCAGGTCCGCTTCGGCGTTCTGGAGCGCGTGTGCGAGCGCGTCGCGTTCGGTCGCCTTCGCCTGCAGGCTCTCCAGCTGCTCGTGGAGCGACTGCAGCTGCGCTTCGATTCGGGCGCGTTGGGATGCTTGACGCGCCACTTCGCGCAGTTGGTTCAGCGCTTGCTGGAGCGCGTCGGCGCGTTCGCGCTGGGGCGTGAGCGCGCGTAAGTGCGCCTGTTTCTCGTGCAGTTCCGCCTGTTCCGCCCGCAGTTGTTCGCGCCGCTGCTGCAGGGCTTGCTGACGCGCATGGAGCTGGGCGCGCTGCTCGGCGTACTGCGCGAGTTGCTCCATCGCCGCCAGTTGCTGGGCGAGCTGGCGGTAGCGGTCGGCGTCGGGCTTGATGACCTTGTAGCGTTCGCAGGCGGCTTTGAGTTGTTCCCACTGGGCGCGCAATTCCTCGATGCGCCGTTCGGCGTGCTGGCGGTCATTGTGCAGCAGGCTCTGTTGCTGGCGCAGGCGCTGGTGTTGCTCGCGCAGGGCGGTTTGCGCCTCGTAGTGGGCGCGTGCGGCGTCGCGCGCGACGGTCGCCTGCTCCAGCGCGGCTTGCTCGGCGTGCAGGGCGGTCTCGGTCTGCTGAAGCGCGCTCTCGACGGACTGCAACTGCTCCTGCAGGGCGCGCGGGTCGCCCAAGCCCTGTCGCAGCCCTTCGACCGACGCTTTCAGTTCACGCTCCGCCCTGCCAATGGCTTCCACCGCCTCGCCGACGCGCTCGTAGCCGAGCATGCGGCTGATTTCCTCGCGCCGTTTCTGGGGCGTGTAGCCGAGAAACTCCAGCTCTTTCTGCCGCGCGCAGAAGCTGGTCTGGAACTGCAGGTGGTTCATGCCGAGCAGTTGCTCCACCTGTCGGTTGACGGCGCTGGTACCGCGCGCGAGGGGCAGCCAGCCGCCGTCCGTGTTCCGTTGCGCGAGTTCGGCGTCGGTGGGGGTGCGGCGCACGCGATAGCTGCGGTTGCCGAGTTCGAACTCCAGCTGCACGCGCACCTTCGCGCCGCCCTGCGACCAGAGGAATCGGAGCGTCTCGGCGCCCTCGCGTGCGGCGCGCGCGCCATACAGCGCCCACAGAATCGCCTCCAGCAGGGTGGTCTTGCCTGCGCCGTTCGCGCCGACAATCGCCGTGATACCCGACTCAAACGCAATCTGCGCGTGGGCGTACTGGCGAAAGTTTTCCAGCTCCAGCGCAAGCAGGCGCATGCTCAGCGGTTCTCTTTGGGCGTTCGGGGCTGGATGTCGTCCTCCGTTTGCCAGCGCGGCTCAGGCACGAGCAGCGTGAAGGCGGAGACGGGGGTCAGTTCGCGCCGGGCGCCGTCCACAAATGCGGTTCCCGCGCCCTGCATGGTGAACGCGGCGACGCCCTTGAAATCGATGCGCACCTCCCGCAGCACAGCGCGTACCGAATCGTATTTGCCCTCGATGCGTACCGTACCCTGTCCCATGTAGACTTTGAGCCGCTCGCTCAGCGGGGGCTTGATACGCACGCCGCGCGGCAGCTCCTTCACTTCCTGAAAGCCGTTAATCTGCACCTTGCCGCGCACGGTGTTGAGAATCAGGTAGCCGCGCCCGCGAACGACCAGCGTACCCTCGCCCCGCGAGAAGAAGTTAATCTGCCTGCCTTCAGCAGTGAACACGCCCGGCTTGGGCGGTTCGGGCTTCTGCTGCGCCTGTTGCTGCGGTTGCTTCTGTTCTTGTTGGGGCGCGCTGGACTGCTGTGCAATCCCGCCCATCAGCACGGCAAACGCCGTTATCAGTGCGACCAGTTTTCTCATAGCGGATCACTCCCTGCGCGCTATTATACCCGTCAGGGGCGGACGC
>JBBIQK010000053.1:0-20849 GCA_037442365.1 Armatimonadota bacterium
TTCACACGACGGCTGAAGCCGTTCCTATCAAACGAAGCCGACCTTCGTCGGCTATAGCCAGCGTAGGCTGGCTTTGTGTTGTAGGAACGGCTTCAGCCGTCTTCTCTTCAAGCAGGACGCGAAAAAAACCTACCCCTTTAAGGGGGGACAAAGGGGGTGAGGGCTACAGGCGTCGGCGATTTGCGAACTTTGACTGCACATTTGGTATAAGTCACCGTTTTACGAACTATGACCAGCAGATTGGTATTAGCGCAGCATTTGCCAGCAGTTATCGCCGAGTGTGCCTTCGTAGAGCGCCTTGCCGACGATGACGCCCTCCAGCGCGGTCGTTTGCGCCAGGGCGCGCAACGCCGTGAGGTCGCCCTCGTCGCGCACGCCACCCGACGCAATCACGGGCACATCGACCGCGCGGAGCAGCGCCATCAGCGGTTCGAGCGCAACGCCCTGCAGCGTGCCGTCGCGTTCCACCTGCGTGAAGATAATCCGCGATGCGCCGCGTCGCGCCATTTCCTGCGCAAACTCCATATAGGGCGTTTCGGATACCGACAGCCAGCCTGCCGTCGCCGCACGCCCCGATTTGACATCGAGCGCGAGCGCGACCTGCGCGCCGTATTTACGGAAAATCGCTTCCGCCGCGTTGGGCTGGTCGACGGCGAGCGTGCCCAGAATCACGCGCTCGGCGCCCGCGTCCAGCAGAGCGCGCACGGCGTCTTCCGAGCGCACACCGCCCCCCACCTGCACCGGGATGTCTACCGCGCCAATCACGCGCCGAATGGTATCCAGCTGTACGGGGTAGCCCGCGCGCGCGCCGTCCAGATCCACCAGGTGCAGGCGCGGCGCGCCGCGCTGCGCCCAGTGCTGCGCCAGCGCGATGGGGTCATCATGGTAGCGGGTCTCCTGCGCGTAGTCGCCCTGCAACAGGCGCACCGCGTACCCACCGCGCAGGTCAATTGCGGGAATTACCTCGAATGGCTGCATCACTCACCAATTGTACCGAAATTGAACAGCACAATCAGCAGGTCGGCATCGTCCACAGCCCCATCGCCGTTCAGGTCGGCGTTGGGGTCGTTGCCGCCGAAGGCAAACAGCACCACCAGCAGGTCGGCGTCGTCAATCTGATTGTCGCGATTCGCGTCGCCGTTGATCAGGTTCCAGTTCGCAGTGATGACGCCGCTGCTGCCGACGGTGAGCGACTGGCGCTGCCCCAGCCAGCCCGGCACATAGACGCGCGCCTGTACCGCGCCTGTGACGCCCGTCTGGAGCGTGTAGCCGCCGCTCGCGCCGAGCGTCACGGTCGCGGCGTCGGTCTGCGAGCCGTTGGTGAGGGTGAACTGCGCCGTTTTGCCCGCAGGACTGGGCAAATAGTCGTTCAGCACAACCTGCCCGCTGAGAGTCGGCGGCGGGTCGATCCGCCAGATGCCCGCGCCTGCGATGTTCTGACTGCCCTGCTGTACGGTCGCCACGACATAGAGTGCGCCGTCGGGGCTGGCGACGAGCAGTTCAGGCGTCTCGTCTGCAGAGCTGAGCGGGGGCAGGTAGCCCTGCGCCATCAGCGCGCCGTCGCTGCGAAACCACTGCAGCGCAGGTTTCCAGCGGTCGGGGCTGGGGAGCCGTTCGCCAATCAGCTGCGCCAGTGCGCCTGTCGCCGTGCGCACGCCCGCCACAGGACGGTAAACGCCCTCCAGAGTGGCGGTTCCCAGCGACGCACCGCTGGCGGTTCCGAGCATCGTGCTGAATCCGCGTGTGTTGCTGGTCTCCCACGCGCCCGTTGCCAGCCAGACGCTGCCGCTGACGGCAAGCACATCAGGAATCGCGTCGCCCGCCGCCGCGCTCAGCTCCCACTGTCCCAGCAGCGCGCCATTCGCAGGGTTCACCCGGCACAGGCGCAGGCGCATCTGCTGGCTCGAGGCGTCCCAGTAGTCGCCCAGCAGGTAGAGCGAGCCGTCGTCCGCGCGCGCCAGGCGTTCCGTGCGCAGCGGGTACGACGCCGTGTAGACAGAATTGCCTGCATTATCAATCGCGCGCAGGTAAGTGCGCGAGTAGCCGCGGATAATCTCGCCCACCTCGCCGTCCACATAGGCGATGAGCGTCGTATTCGTGTCCAGCAGCAGCATCCCCACAGGCGTGCGGTTGGCTAACAGGGTGCTGGGCTGCCAGAAGGTGTTGTTCAGCAGCCGATTGCCCGACGCGTCGTAGCGCAGGCGCGCGTAGCCGATACCACTGCTCCCCAGGGTATGTAGCACCTCCGCGCCGCCGTCTGGGCGCACAAGAATCTGGCGAATCACATCGTAGGTATTCAGGTCTATCGTGGCTGACCAGAGCAGGTCGCCGTTCGCGCTCCAGCGCTGCAGGTAGGCGATGGAGTTCGAGTTCGCGCGGGTGATTCCCAGATAGAACGACCCATCGGGCGCGACAGCAATCGCATCTGCATAGTCGGCTTGCCCCGACTCGCCGAAGGCGCGCGTCCAGAGCAGGTCGCCGTTGGGCGCGTATTTCACGATAGCGATGCTGTTGAACGGGTCGGTCGGATGGAAATAGCGTCCCGCGACAATCAGATTGCCCTGTGAGTCGGCAGCGGCGACCTGTGGGAGCAATCCGCGCGCGTTCGGATGGAGATAGAGACGGCTCCACGCAACGCTCTGCGCGTGCGCACACGCCATCAGCAGAACGAGTCCCCAGACCATCAGCGCAAGACGCATCGCGTCTATTATAGCACACTTTCGCCGATGTCGCGGCGGTAGTGCATGCCTTCGAAATGAATCTGCTCGACGGCGCGGTAGGCGTTCTGGCGCGCGGTTTCGAGCGTGTCGCCCAGCCCGACGATGTTCAGCACGCGCCCGCCGCTGGTGAGGATTCTGCCGTTCTCCGCGCGTGTGCCCGCATGGAAAATCAGCGTGTCGGGCGTTTGTGTAGCAGCGTCCAGCCCTTCGATGGGCAGCCCCGTGCGATACTCGCCGGGGTAGCCGCCCGACGCCAGCACGACGCACACCGCCGCCCGCGCCTCGAACGCCAGCGACATACCCTCCAGAGCGCCCGTCGCCGCGCAGTACGCCAGCGTCAGCAGGTCGTCCTGCAGGAGGGGCATCAGCGCCTGCGTTTCGGGGTCGCCGAACCGACAGTTGAACTCCAGCGTGTAGGGCTGCGCGTCCTGAACCATCAGTCCCGCGTACAGCACACCGCGGTAGGGCGTTCCGCGCTGTGCCATCGCCTGAATCACGGGCAACACGATAGTTTGCATGGCGGTTTCGATAAGCGCGGACGTCGCGTCGGGCAGCGGGGTGTAGCAGCCCATCCCACCGGTGTTGGGACCGCGATTGCTGTCCAGCGCGCGTTTGTAGTCGCGCACAGGGGGCATGGGGAACGCGCGTTCGCCGTCGGTCAGACACAGCAGTGATAGCTCGCGTCCATGCAGGCGGTCTTCGATCACGATGCGCTTGCCCGCTGCGCCCAGCCTCTCCTGCTCCATCAGGAATTCGACGGCGTCCAGCGCGTCGCCGAGCGTGTCGCACACGAACACGCCCTTGCCCAGCGCCTCGCCATCTGCTTTCACTACGCAGGGCTGAGCCACGAACCGCTCGCGCAGGTAGGCGCGCGCGGCGTCCGCATCCTCGAACACGGCGAAGGGCGCGGTCGGGGCGCTCACCTGCGCCATCACCTGCTTGGCGAACGCCTTGCTGCCCTCCAGTTGCGCGGCGGCGCGGGTGGGACCAAAGCATGGGACGCCCGCCTCTTGCAGCGCGTCAGTAAGCCCCGCAATCAGCGGCGATTCGGGACCCACGACCACCAGGTCAATCGCGTGCCGGCGGGCGAATTGAACCAGTTCGGGGATGGCTCGGGGGTTGATGGGAACGCACTCGGCGATTTGTGCGATGCCTGCGTTGCCGGGGGCGGCGTAGAGCGCATGGCAGTGCGGACTCTGGCGCAGTTTCCACGCCAGCGCGTGTTCGCGTCCGCCGCCGCCCACCAGCAGCACGCGCATTATCGCTTCACGAACTGGAAGCCGCGTCGGGCGCCGTGGCGTCCGTACTTCTTGCGCTCCTTCTCACGCGCGTCGCGGGTAAGCAATCCGTTCTGCTTCAGCACGCCGCGGTATTCGGGGCTGACCTGCAGCAGGGCGCGCGCGACGCCGTGCCGAATCGCGCCTGCCTGTCCCGACAGCCCGCCGCCGCGCACTGTCGCCATAATATCATACTGCCCGTCGACGCCGAGCAGGCGCATCGGCTGGCGCACGATTCGCTCCAGAATCGGGCGGCGCAGGTACTCGGACACTTCACGCCCGTTGATAATGATTTTGCCCGCGCCAGGCGTGAGCCACACACGCGCCGAGGCGGTCTTGCGTCGTCCGGTGCCGTAGTATCGAATCGGTTCCATCACTTCCCTCCGTCAAGATTGTAGGGTTGCGGTTGCTGCGCCTGGTGCGGGTGTTCCGCGCCTGTGAACACGCGCAGTCGCTTGAGCATCCGCGCGCGGAGCTTGTTTTTGGGCAGCATGCGGCTCACCACGCGCGTCAGCATCCGCTCGGGCTTCTCAGTCATCAGCTTGCGCCGGGTGTAAGCGCGCAGCCCGCCAGGATGCATCGTGTGGTGGTACAGCATCTCCTCCAGCTTGTTGCCTGTGAATATCGCCTTCTCCGCGTTCAGGATAATCACATGATCGCCCATATCCATATGGGGCGTGTAGGTGGGCTTATGTTTGCCCTGCAGCAAGCGTGCGACCTGGGCGGCGACTCGTCCGACGGGCTTGCCCGCTGCGTCGACGACCCACCAGGTTCGCTGGATTTCGTCTTTTTTCATCGTATAGGTGCGTTGCAACATAAGGATTGCCTCCTTGTTTCAGCGTCTATAGTGTACCCGAATCAGGCACAGTCCTTGCGGGGGCGCCATCAGGGTCGCCTGCTGGCGCGTGCGCAGCCGTTCGGCAAGCGCATCGACAGGCAATGCGCCTGCACCCACCTGGATCAGGTCGCCCACAATCAGGCGCACCATCCCGCGCAGGAAGCCATTCGCTTCCAGTTCAATCTGCACGCCGTCGCGCATGGGGCGCACCTGCCCTCGATACAGCGTGCGTACCGTGTTCTGCTCGGTCGGGATTTTGACCGAGAAGGGGCGAAAGTCGTATTCGCCCAGAATCTGTTCCAGCGCCGCCTGCATCGCCGCGCTTTCCAGCGCGCGCGGCAGATGCCACGCATACCGTATCCGCCACACGGAGGGGTGTCGCCCTGTGTAAATCCGATAGCGATAGGTGCGGCTCCTCGCCGAGAAGCGCGCGTGGAAGCGTTCGCTCACTTCCCGTGCGTCCAGCGCCTTCAGGTCGCTTGGTAGGCGTCGGTTCAGAATGGCTGCCAGCCGTTCGGTCGGAATGGGGCGGCTGGTGTAAAAGTTCACCACCTGCCCGCGTGCGTGGACGCCTGCGTCGGTTCGGCTCGCGCCGAACACCTCGATCGGTTCGTTCAGCGTTGCCGTCAAGATACTTTCCAGCACGCCCTGTACGGTGCGCATGCCCTGCTGCCGCGCGAAGCCGTGAAACTCAGTGCCGTCGTATTCGACTCGCAGGCGCAGGTTGCGCATGCGCTACTCGACCAGTTCCAGCAGCGCGGTTTCGACCGCGTCGCCGCGGCGCACGCCGACACGCACGAGGCGCGTGTAGCCGCCGTTACGGTCTTTGTAGCGCGGCGCGATATTGTCAAAGAGATGCTTGACCAGGCTCTCGTCGCGCAGGAACGCGCGCGCCTGACGCCGGGCGTGCAGGGTATTCTGCTTCGCCAGCGTAATCATCTTTTCCGCCAGTCGGCGCGTCTCTTTCGCGCGCGTGACGGTCGTCTCGATCTTTTCGTGAATCAGCAGGGAGCGCACCTGATTACGCAGCATATGCATGCGGTGGTCGCTCGGGCGCCCCAATTTGCGGTAGCCAGCTCCGTGATTCATGAACTTCGCCTCCTTCCCGTTTTCATCAGGCTCAGCCCCATCGCGCTGAGTTTCTCCTCGACCTCTTTGCGGGCGGTGTCGCCGAAGTTGCGCAGGGTAATCAGCTTCTGCTCAGGCGTGTTGAGCAGCTTGTAGAGCGTGTCGATGCCGCCGCTGCGCAGTGCGTTCAGCACGCGCGTGGACAGCCCCAGCTCTTCCAGCGGGCGGTCGGGCACAGTTACGCCGGGCGGCGCGGGAACCACCGCCGCATGCTCCGACAGCGCCTCCCCACCCAGAGATGTCAGCAGCTCGAACTGACGGGTCAGAATCGTCGCGGCTTGACTGACCACTTCCGCAGGGGCAACCGAGCCGTTTGTCCAGACCTCCAGAATCAGGCGGTCGTAGTCGGTGCGCTCGCCCACCAGCGTCGGCTCCACCAGAAAGTTGACCTTCGTGACGGGGTTAAACAGCGCGTTCATCCGGATTTCGCCGACCGAACCGCGCATGCGCTCGCGCTTGAGCGCCGCGACATACCCGCGTCCTACCTCGGCGGTGATGTCGACATTTAGCCGGGCGCTGGAGTCGCTCAGCGTCGCCAGGTACAGCTCGGGGTTGACAATCTCCACATCTGACGGCGCCTGAATATCCGCCGCCGTGACGCGCCCCGGCCCCTGCACCTGCAGGCGCAGGTTGTACCGATCACGCGGATTCGCCGAATCGATGCGAATCACCACATTTTTAAGATTCAGCAGAAAGTGGATGGTGTCTTCCTTCACGCCCGGGATGGGCTCAAATTCGCTCAGCACGCCCTCGATACGCACACTGGTAATCGCGGCGCCTGGGATAGACGAGAGCAGCACGCGGCGCAGCGCGTTGCCCAGCGTCACACCGTAGCCGCGCTCCAGCGGCTCAATTTCGAACTTCCCGTAGTCCGGCTCGCTCACCAGCGGGCGGACATGTGTCTCTACCAGTGATGTCGTCATAACGCAAGGACGCCTCCTTAGCGGCTATAGAACTCAATGATTTTCTGCATTTCGATACGAGTGTCAATCTGATCGACGCTGGGCGCCTGCAGCACCTTGCCCTGCACCTGGGCGGCGTCGTAGGCAAGCCATGCGGGCGGGGTGTGTTCCGCGGCGCGCGCCAGCGCGTCTTTTGCCAGCGCGGTCGAGCGCTTCGATTCGTGGATGCTGATGATATCGCCCTCGCGCACCTGATAGGACGGAATATTCACGCGCCTGCCGTTGACCGTAATGAACTTATGGGAGACCATCTGGCGCGCCTGCCCGCGCGAGTTGGCGAACCCCAGCCGATAGACCACATTATCGAGGCGCATTTCGAGCTGGCGCAGCAACACTTCGCCGGTGACGCCGCGCGCGCGTTGCGCTTTCTCGACATAGCTACGGAACTGCGCCTCGCGCAGGTGGTACATCTGGCGGAGTTTCTGTTTCTCGCGCAGCTGCTCGCCGTACTCGCTCATCTTGCGGTCGCGAGTGCGCGGTCCGTGCTGTCCAGGCGGGAAGTTGCGCCGCTCGAGGGCGCACTTCTTGGTGTAGCAGCGGTCGCCCTTGAGGTAGAGTTTCACGCCCGCGCGTCGGCACATGCTGCATTTCGAATCCCAAATCACTGACATAGCGTTCGTCCTCCTTGATTACACACGGCGTCGCTTGGGCGGTCGGCAGCCGTTATGCGGCACGGGGGTCACATCCTTGATGCTCTGGATCTCAAGCCCTGCCGCCTGCAGCGAGCGAATGGCGGTCTCGCGTCCGGGGCCGGGACCCTTGACCAGCACATCGACCTTGCGCATGCCGTGTTCCATCGCGGCGCGTGCGGCGCGCTCGGACGCGACCTGCGCGGCGAACGGCGTGCCTTTTTTGGTGCCTTTGAAGCCGACCGAGCCGCCGCTCGACCACGAAATCACATTCCCGTTCACATCGGTAATCGATACAATCGTGTTATTGAAGGTGGCGTGGATATGCGCCACGCCTGCTGCGATATTTTTGCGTTCCTTCCGTTGCTGGACGCCGCCTCGTGCTTTACGCGCCATAGTCTCTCTCCCTCATTACTTGGCTTTCTTGCGCTTGCCCGTGCTGACGGTCTTTTTGGGACCCTTCCGGGTACGCGCGTTGGTGCGGGTGCGTTGCCCATGCACGGGCAGCCCGCGTCGATGGCGCATCCCGCGGTAGCAACCGATTTCGATGAGGCGTCGGATGTTCATCTGCTGCTCCCGACGCAGGTCGCCTTCGATCGTGTAGTTGTTTTCGATTTCCGCGCGCAGTTTGGCGACCTCCTCTTCGGTGAGGTCGCGCACGCGCTTGTTCGGGTCGACGCCCGTCGCCTGCAAGATTTTACGCGCCGAAGAGAGCCCTATCCCGAAGATGACGGGCAGGGCGTATTCCACCTTACGGTCGCGTGGCAAGTCCACTCCTGCGATACGCGCCATACGCTATTTGCCTCCTAACCCTGACGCTGCTTGTGCTTCGGGTTCTCGCAAATCACCCGAACCACGCGCTTGCGCCGAATAATCTTACACTTCGCACACATCTTCTTTACGGATGCTCGCACCTTCATTGTTATCGCCTCCGTCTTAGCGGGCGCATGAGTATACCCGCTCGCGAATGGAAAGTATACCCGATGCGTGATGCACGCATGCAACCCGACCGGGAAACGCCGCAGGCGCCCACAGCGGCGCGCTCAGCTCCGGTAGCGGTACACGATTCGTCCGCGCGTTAGATCGTAGGGCGACAGGGCGACTTTGACGCGATCGCCCGGCAGAATGCGAATAAAATTAATCCGCATCTTGCCCGACAGATGTGCCAGAATCGTGTGTCCACCCTCAATCTCCACCTTGAAAGTGGTGTTGGGCAGACACTCGACGACGGTACCCTCGACCTCGATGTCCTTACCTTCGGTTTTCGCCATCGCATCACCTCCGCGTTAATTTTACTCGATAGTCAGGATATCGACGCCGTTTTCGGTGACGACGACGGTATGTTCGAAGTGCGCGGCGGGTTTGCCGTCGCGAGTGACGATTGCCCACTCGTCGTCGGCGAACTCCACCTCTGGCTCGCCCATCACCAGCATCGGCTCGATGGCTAACACCATGCCGGGTTGCAAGGGCACGCCTGTACCCGCCTCGCCGATGTTAGGGATGTCTGGCATTTCGTGGACGAATCGTCCGACACCGTGTCCCGCCAGCCCGCGCGCGGGTTTGAACCCGAACGATTCGGCGTGCTGCTGGATAGTTGCGCTGATGTCGCCTGTAGTGTTGCCCGCGCGCGCCACTTCTAGCGCTTTTTGCAGGGCTTCTTCGGTGACGCGCACCAGCCGCTTGCGCTGGTAGTCCGCGTGCCCCACAATCCGCGTAATCGCCGTGTCGCAGCAGAAGCCCTCGTAGTAAACGCCGATGTCGAGCGTCACGAGGTCGCCCTCCCGCAGCACTCTGCCCGTGGGCAACCCGTGTACGACCTCCTCGTTGATGGAGACGCACAGCACGTGCGGGAAGAGGCGGTAGCCCTTGAACGCGGGGAAGCCGCCCATCTCCAGCACCATCTGTTCGGCAAGCTGGTCGAGCTCGGCGTCGAGAGTGCGGTTCGGCTCAATCTGCTCGGCGCAGGCGCGCAGCACGCGGGCGGCGATGCGCCCTGCCTTACGGATGCGCTCAATCTGCTCGCGGTTTTTCAGGAAGATTCGCATAAAACGCTCAGGAGTTGCTGGTACACGGCGTCAGGGGGCGCATCGGCGTTGACCGTGCGCAGCAGCCCGCGCTGGCGGTAGTACTCCACAAGCGGCGCGGTCTGCTCGTGGTAGACGCTGAACCGCTTGCGAATGGTGTCGGGCTGGTCGTCTTCGCGCGTCATCAGCGGCGCGCCGCACTGGTCGCACAGGTCGCCCGTTTTACTGGGATTGGCGGTGATATGGAACACCGCGCCGCACTGGGGACAGATACGGCGTCCGCCGAGGCGCTCTACCAGCGCGTCCTCGCTAATCTCGAAGTAAATCACGGCGTCCAGCGGCTGGGACAGGATGGTCTCCAGCATGTGCGCCTGGGTCAGGTTGCGCGGGTAGCCATCCAGAATAAACGAGTCGAGCGCGGCGATGTGCTCGGCGACAATCTGGTTCACCAGTGGGTCGGGCACGAGTTCGCCGCGCTGGATATAGGCGTGCGCCTGCTGTCCAATGGACGTTTGCTGGGCGATGGCGGCGCGCAACAGGTCGCCTGTCGCCACAATCGCCCAGCCTTTCTCCGCCGCCAATCGTTTCGCTTGCGTTCCCTTGCCCGCGCCCGGCGCGCCGATGAACACCAGTCGCATGCGTCGCCCCGTTACTTCATCAGCTCGTCGTACTGGCGCATCGCGAGCTGCGCCTGCAACTGGCGCGAGAAGTCAATCGCCACGCCCACCAGAATCAGCAGCGAAGTGCCGCCGACGATGCTCAGCGTGTCGATGCGCGTAATCGTCGGCACCCAGTATTGCATCAGCGCGATAAACGCCAGGAACGCCGCGCCCGCGAAGGTGATTCGCGTCAGCACATCGTTGAGGTAATCCGAGGTCGGCTTGCCCGGACGCACGCCCTGAATGAACGCGCCCTGACGCTTTAGGTTCTCGGCAATCTCGTCGGTGTTGAACACCACCGACACATAGAAGTAGGTGAACAGGAAAATCAGCCCCGCGTAAATCAGCGAGCCGATGACGCCGCCGCCCGGTGTGAGCAGTTCTACCGCCCCCACCAGAAAACCGACCACAGGACCGGGGTTCTCGCGATTGTAGGGAATCATCTGCAGCAGGGTCGCGGGCAGCAGTTGCAGCGACACGGCGAAGATAATCGGAATCACGCCCGCCGCGTTGACCGGGATGGGCAGGTAGGAAGTGCCGCCCATCATCTGGCGGCGTCCCACGATGCGCCGCATGTGCTGGATGGGAATGCGTCGCTGGGAGGTCGTGACATACACGATTCCCCACACCGTCGCCACAAAAATCGCCAGCAGCAGCGCAATCTGTCCGAAGTTAATCGCCCCTGCCTGTACCGCTTCGTAGGTGCGCGATACCTGATAGGGCATGCTGGCGACGATGCTGGCGAAAATCATCAGCGAGACGCCGTTGCCCAGCCCTTTCTCGGTAATCTGCTCGCCCAGCCACAGTAGGAACATCGCGCCCGCAGTCCACGCAATCACCACCTGCACATACTGCACGCCGCTGAGCTCCAGCGCGCCCGCCGAACGGAAGGTCGCAATCAGCCCGATGGACTGCACAATCGCGATAGCGATGGTCAGCAGGCGCGTACGCTGTTGCATCAACCGTCGTCCCGCCTCCTCACGCATCGCCTCGCGCAGTTTCGGGTCGGCGTAGGAGAAAATCTGCATGATAATCGACGCCGTGATGTAGGGGTTCAGACCTAGCGCGAGGATGGTGAGTTTGCGCAGCGCGCCGCCCGTGAACATGTTCAGAAACTCCAGCAGCTGCTGGTCTTCGAACAGGCGTCGGAGCACCTCGCGGTCGACGCCGGGGATGGGGATATGCAACCCCACGGCGTAGACGGTGAACATCGCGAACACGAAGAGGATTCGCGCGCGCAGCTCCGGGATTTTGAACGCGCTTTGCAGGGCGCCGACGAAGTTGATGTTCAGCATGGCGACCTCACTTCTCGATCAGCTGCACCGTGCCGCCCGCCGCTTCGATTTTGGCGCGTGCGCTCTCGCTGACGGCGTGTGCATGCACGGTGAGCGGGATGTTAATCTCGCCCTCGCCCAGCACCTTCACACCGTCCTTCAGCTTGCGCAGGATGCGCCGCTCCTTGAGCAGTTCGGGCGTGACGGTCTCGTTCGCCTGGAATCGCTCTGCCAGCGCGCCGACATTAATCACGGCGTACTCCACGCGGTTCACATTGCGGAATCCGACGCGCACGGGCAGTCGGCGATGGATGGGGGTCTGACCGCCTTCAAAGCGGGCGGGGATGGTGTCGCGCGCTTTCTGTCCTTTCGTGCCGCGCGTGGCGGTTTTGCCGCGTCCCGACCCGATGCCGCGCCCGACGCGCTTGCGCCGCTTTTTGCTGCCCGGCGCCGGCTTGAGGGTATGCAATTCGATCATTTCGTTGTCGCCTCCTCGTCTGCAACGGTTTCCACATGCACCAGGTGCGCGACTTTGGCGACCATGCCACGAATGGTTGGGTCATCGCGGTGGTAGACGGTCTGATTCAGTTTGCGCAGTCCGAGCGCGCGCACGGTGCGTTTCTGGCTCTCTTCGTAGCCGATGGGGCTTCGTTTGAGCGTGATTTTCAACATCGTTAGACCTCCGCCGCCTCTTTGAATTTGCGCACATACCAGGGCGTGAGGGTGCGCAGGGGCAGTCCGCGCGTTTGCGCAATCTCTTCGGGCGTTTGCATGGCGCGGAAGGCTTCCATTGTTGCCCATGCCGCGTTGATGGAGTTGCGCGAGCCAACGAGTTTCGCCAGCACATCGCTGACGCCCGCCGCCTCTAATAGCGCGCGTACCGAGCTGCCCGCCACGACGCCCGTACCCGGCGATGCGGGTTTGAGTACCAGCCGTGTGGAGCCGTACTCAATCTCCACCTCGTGCGGGATGGTCGTGCCCACGCGCGGCACATAGACCAGATTGCGCCGCGCCGCTTCAATCGCCTTGCGGATGGCGTCGGGCACCTGACGCGCCTTGCCCAGTCCGACGCCCACATGCCCGTTCGTGTCGCCGACCACCACCATCACCTGGAAGCTGAGCGTGCGCCCGCCTTTGTGCGTCTTGGAGACGCGATTCGTGTGAATCACGCGCTCCACATGCAGATTCAACTGATCGGGATTGATGTAGCTATATCTTTTGCGTTTCATAGCGCCTCTCCTAGAACTTGAGTCCCGCCTCGCGCGCGGCGTCGGCGACAGCGGCGATTCGCCCGTGGTACAGGAACCCGCCGCGATCGAACACGACCTGCGTGATGCCGTTCTCCAGCGCGCGCTGGGCAATCAGGCGTCCAACAGCCGCCGCCGCCTCTTTATTGCCCGTGCTTTTCAGTTCCTTGCGCAGGGTCGGCTCCGTTGTCGAGGCGGAGACCAGCGTGTGCCCTGCAACATCGTCGATAATCTGGGCGTGCAGGTGATGCACGCTGCGGTAGACGCACAGGCGCGGGCGTTCGGGCGAGCCGAACACCTTGCGCCGAATACGCTTATGTCGGGTGATGCGTTTCTCACGCGCCGTCTTCTTCATAACCGTTCACCTCTTACTTCTTGCCTTTCCCTGCCTGCTGCTTGCCCGGCTTGAGTCGGATGACCTCGCCGCGGTAGCGCAGCCCCTTCCCCTTGTAGGAATCGGGCGGGCGCACCGCGCGGATGTTCGCCGCCTGTTGCCCCACAAGCTGCTTGTCGATACCGCGCACCACAATTAGCGTCGCACGCGTCTGGGGGTCCTGCTCCACCGACAGCGTGACGCCCTCAAACGGCTCCACGCGCACCGGGTGCGAGTAGCCAACCTGCAGCACGAGCGTCTTGCCCTCCATCTGCGCGCGGTAGCCGACGCCCACAATTTCCAGAATCTTCTCGAAGCCGTCCGAAACGCCCTTCACCATGTTGGCAATCAGGGTGCGCTGGAGTCCGTGCTGGGCGCGGGCGAACCGCTCGTCGCTAGCGCGCACCACATACAGGGTACCGTTCTCCCGCTGGAGTTGAATCGCGTCGGGCAGCTCGTGGGTCAGCTCGCCCTTGGGACCCTTGACTTTCACATGGGTCCCGTCCACTTGAATCTCGACTCCTTTGGGGATGGGGATGGGTTGTTTGCCGATTCGCGACATAGCTCTCCTCCTTACCAGACGATGCAGATGACCTCGCCGCCGATGCGCCGTTTGCGGCACTCGCGGTCGGGCAGCAGCCCCTGCGGGGTCGAGACAATCGCCGTGCCCAGTCCGCGTCGGATGGGGCGCAGCTGCTCGACAGGCGCATAGATGCGTCGCCCGGGCTTGCTCACGCGCTCGAGGTGCTGGATGACCGACTCGCCGCTTGGCGTGTATTTCAGGTGTACCACCAGCGTTGCGCGCACGCCGTCTGGTTTTACGGTGTAATCCCGAATAAAGCCTTCTTTTTTCAGTAGTTCCGCAATCTGGACTTTCAGGCGCGAGCTGGGCATCGCCACGCTCTCCTTGCGCGCCTGCGCCCCGTTTCGGATACGGGTCAGCATATCCGCGATAGGGTCTGTCATCATCGCCGTTGTGCCTCCTTACCAGCTGGACTTGCGCACGCCGGGCAGCACGCCTTTATGCGCCTGCTCGCGCAAGCAGATGCGGCAGATGCCGAAGTAGCGGATGTAGGCGCGCGAACGCCCACAGATGCTACATCGGTTCACCCGACGCACCTTGAACTTCGGTTTCTTCTTCGCCTTCTCTATCCATGCAGTGGTTGGCATCGTCTCTACCTCGCGAGGGGCTATTATACCCTATCTGTCGCGCGAATACAAGGGGGGAGTTTACGCACGCGCCCCGCCGCCCGCTCGCCGCGAGAGCGGTATAATTTTACTGACCCGCGAGTCAACCGTGCGCGGGAGGTGATGCCATGAAACGAGCGTTGGGGTTCATGGGCGTGCTCGGCTGGCTGCTGAGCGTACAGCTGGCGTATAGCGTTTCCGAAACAAGCAAGCGACTGCCTGCGCCCCCTGCAGGCGTCTCTGAACTGGTACAGGCGACGACAGGCGACCTTCCCGGTGGACCGAAAGCCGATGGGCGACCGGGCGACTATGTGCTGCGCAACCGTGTGGCGACCTTCGTGATTGCGGGCGACCGACCGACGCATGGCTATGGGCGGTTCGGCGGCAGGCTGATCGACGCTGTGCGCCACGAAGACGGACGCCAGCAGGACTTTCTCGGCGAGCAGTTTTTCGGGATAGCCGACGCACGCGGGCTGCTTGCCGCGCGCACGCTGCGTCCCACCGCGTTCGAGGTAGTCTCGTCGGGCGGGGCGGGCAAGCCGGCGATTCTGCGCGTGCGCATGACCGACGAACGACTGCCACTGATTGACCAGACCACGCGCCTGCCCAGCCAGCCGTTGGGCGTGCAGGCAACCCTCACCTACACCCTCGAACCCGACTCGCCCACCCTGCAGATTGAGGCGACGCTGCAGAACCCGACCGACCGCGCCCAGACCTACACGCTGCTGCTGGCATGGGTGCAGGACGACGGCATGCAGATGTATATGCCGCCGTTCGGCAACGCGAAGGCGGCGCAGGGCAGCGGCGCGGGCGCAGGCGTGATGGCGATGATTCAGACCCTGCGCGGCGCAATCCCCTACGCGGCGGCGGTCAACCACACGCTGAGCTACGGATTGTTCCCCCTCGACGAGCGGTTCCCCGCTGTGCAGAAGGTGCAGGACATCTACCTGTTCACGCTGCTGGCGGGGGCGCGCGCAGAGCCGAACGGAAGCGCGTCGGCGCGCTGGGCGTTCACCGTCGGCGCGGGCGAGACGGAGACCGTGCGCGCCGAGCGCGACCGCCTGATGAACCGCGCACCTGAGCAAATCCTCACGCAAGGGCTTGTGCAGAACGGGGGCGGCGCGCCGCTGGAGAACGCGCGCGTCTACCTGTTCCAGCAGAACGGCGGCGAGCAGTTCGTCACGGTTGTGCGCACGGACGCGCAGGGACGGTTCGCCGCGCGCCTGCCGCAGGGCGAGTACCGCGCGATGGCGTTCGCCGACCACCACAGCCCGCAGGAGTTCCGCTTCAGCACGCCCACGAGCGTCTTGCCCAGCGTGAACCTGCCCGAACCCGCGCAACTGCAGCTGCGCGCGACCGATTCGCGCAACCGCCCCGCGCCGACCACCGTCGTGTTCCAGCGGCTGGACGAGCCGCGCGTGCGCGCCCAGCGACTGCTCTACGGCGAAGAGGGCAACTTCGGCGGCTGGACGCGCGTGCATTTCAGCCTCACGGGCAACGAGACGCTGCCAGTCGAGCCCGGACGCTACCGCATCACGCTGCTGCGCGGCTTCGAGTACGAGATTGCCCAACAGGAGTTCGACCTGCAACCGGGCGAGCGTGCGACTTTCAACGCGCAACTGGCGCACACTGCCCCGCTGGAGGGATACCTCTCCGGCGACTTCCACCTGCACACCCTCGCCTCTGCCGATTCGTTCGACTTTTTCGAGGACAAAGTCGCCTCCTATGTGGCGATGGATGTGCATATCATGGTCAACACCGACCATGACTACCATGTTGACCTCGCGCCGACCGTGCAGGCGATGGGCGTACGCAACCGCCTCGCCACTGTTGTCGGCAACGAGATTACGCCGATGAACACGATTGGGCACTTCAACGCCTTCCCGCAGCGCTACGACCCGAATGCATGGAACAACGGCGCGATTGAGTGGTGGGATCGCACGCCGGGCGAGATTTTCGCCGCCGCCCGCAAAAACTACGACGGCGATTCCATCGTGATGATTAACCACCCGCGCGCGCCGACGATGGGCTACTTCCTGCATGTCGGGCTGGACCCCAAAACGGGCGAGGTCAAGCGCCCCAATGAACTCAGCGAGGACTTCGACGCGATTGAGGTCATGAACGGCATGGGCGTCGCCGCCGCCGAGACCGTGATGCAGGACTGGTTCTACTTCCTGAATCGGGGCAAGCGCGTGCTGGGCATCGGCACGACCGACAGCCATCATGTGTTCCGCCTGCAGCTGGGGCTGCCGCGCACCTATGTCTATTACGGGCATCGCGACCCGTCGCGCGTGACGCCCGATAACCTTATTAAACAGATGCGCACGGGCAACCTGGTGGTCTCCAGCGGTCCTGTGCTGACGCTGACCGCGGCGGATGCGCGGCGTCCGAACCAGCGCGTGCGCATCGGCGACACGCTCAAACTGCAGGGCGACGCGATTCAGCTCGAGGTGCAGGCGCGCGCGGCGTCGTGGGTGCGCGTGAAGTCGCTGCAGGTGATTGTGAACGGCGCGGTCGTGCGCGAGGAGCCGCTGAATCAGCCTGAGGGCAAGCCGCTGGACTACAAAGCGACGCTGACCGTGCCCGTGCAGGGCGCGCGCGGCTGGGTGCTGGTACGCATCGTCGGCGAGCGGTTCACCGCCCTGTTCGGCGACGCGCCGATGGCGTTCACCAACCCCGTGTATTGGGAGCGGTAGAGGGGGGCGTCATTCATCCCCCTCAAACAACCCCATCTGTTGCGGCTCGGATTGGGGTTGTTTCGGGTCGCGTCGGGTGGACCTGCGGGGCGTGCGGGCAGGCGGCGTTTCGGGCGTCGCGGGCGCTAAGGCGGGCGTCAGCGGCTTCAGCCTGCCAGACGCGACTCCGCGCGCCCAGCGGTCGACCTGCGCCATTTCGGGCAGACTGTTGCGCGGCACGGCGTGGGGGGTAATCCGCATCCCCTGCGCCTGCTGGCGCGCGCTGTGGAGCAACTGGCGCAGCCCCGCATCTTTGACTTTGTAGACCCCCTGCCACTGCTTCACCACCAGCTCACTGTCGGAGAACCACTCCACCTCGCCCGCGCCAAGGCGACGCGCAGCGTCCAGTCCGCGCAGCAACGCGCGGTATTCCGCCTGATTGTTCGTCGCCGTGCCCAGCGGCTCGCGCCCCGCCGCCAAAATGTTGCCCGACTCGTCTTTAAGCAGGTAAGCAATCCCCGCCGAACCGGGATTGCCAATCGACGAGCCGTCCGTATAGAGGCGAATTCGCCTGCTGGAAGGATTTGTTGCCACCGTGCGTAGTGTACCTCACAATATCAGCATCGCGTCGCCGAAGCTGAGGAACCGATACCGCTCGCGCACGGCTTCCTGATACGCGCGCAGCACGAACTCGCGCCCCGCGAACGCGCTCACCAGCACGAGCATCGTGGTGCGCGGCATGTGGAAGTTGGTAATCAGCGCCTCCACCACCTTGAATTCGTAGCCCGGCGTGATATAGAGGCGCGTTTCGGCGGCGCCGGGCTGCACCTGCCGTCGCCCGACGGCGGCGCTCTCCAGCGTGCGCACGCATGTCGTGCCCACCGCGACGATGCGCCCCTGCGTGGCGTTAATCACGGCGGCGGCTTCGGGGCTAATCGTGTACCACTCCCCATGCATCGTGTGCTGCTCAACCTGTTGCGCCTGCAGGGGGCGGAAAGTGTCCAGACTCACATGGAGGGTGATGTACGCCACCCGAACGCCCTGCGCCTTGAGGCGTTCGAGCAGTTGCGGCGTGAAGTGCAACCCTGCTGTGGGCGCGGCGGCGGAGCCGGGTGATTGCGCGTAGACCGTCTGATACCGCTCCGGGTCGGTCAGTGCCCTGTGGATATACGGCGGCAGGGGCACCTGCCCAACGCGCGGGAGTATCTGTTCTATCGGTTCGTCGCTGTGCAGGCGCACGAGTCGCAGTCCGCCCTCCAGCCTGCCTTCAATCACTACTTCCAGCAGGTCGCCAATCTGCACGCGGCTGCCGTCGGGCAGTCGCCGTCCGGGGCGCACCAGCGCGTGCCAGCGCCCGTCGGCAAGCGGATAGAGCAAAAACACCTCCGCCTGCCCACCTGTTGGTTTGCGTCCCAGCAAGCGCCACGCCGATACGCGCGTGTCGTTCAGCACCAGCGTATCGCCCGCCTGCAGGTAGTCGGTCAACTCGTAGAAGCGACGATGCTCAATCGTCTGGTTCGCGCGATTCAGCGCCATCAGGCGCGAATGGTCGCGCGGCTCGATGGGCTCCTGCGCAATCAGCGATTCGGGCAGCTCGTAGTCGAAGAGGGAGGCGTCCATCGTTATCGCCCTCGCGCCGTCAGCCACGCCCAGAAGGTCAGAATCAGCGTCAGCAGGAGGCTGATGAGGATGCTTGTGCCCAGCGGGAAGTAGAACGAGAAGCCGTCGCGCTGAATGGCGATATCGCCGGGCAGCCGCCAGCCGCGCAACCCCAGCCGCTCCAGCCCAATCAGCAGCAGCCCCACTACCACCAGCACTGCGCCCAGCCCAAGCAACAGCTTCCCAATTGCGCCCATGCGTCGTGTCTACCTCTGGGAACCTCGTTGGAGGGAGAAGTTTCTGGTGACCCCAGGGGGATTCGAACCCCCGTCCTCCTGGCTGAGAACCAGGCGTCCTCGACCGCTAGACCATGGGGCCACCGTGCGGCATTATAATACCCTATCGGGCGCGCCTGTGTCAAGGGGGGCGCGCCCGATAGGTTCAGTTTGCGCTTGCGGCAAGCACATTCGCCATCAACGAGACGCGCAGCGTCGACTGCTGCGGATCGTCCGTCTCGATAATCAGGTTTTTGCGCACGGTTCCCGCGGGCCAACCGCCCTTGTAGCGCAGGATGAAGCGGTGCTGCTTGCCGTCGGGGGTCGCCTCGTGCCGCACCTCCACATTCGGGTCGTCCACCTCGAACTTTTTGACCAGGAAGCCCTTGTCGCCCCGGCTGACGGTGACCACGCGCTCCACGGGCAGCGGGGTCGCCGCATTAATCGCGCCGAAGAAGACGGTCGTCGGCGTGACGATGATGCCCTTCTCGCAGTTCAGCGCGATGTTCACCTGGGGCATGGCGGTGGAGTTGGTGCGCACGGTTGCCAGAATCGTGTTGCGTCCGGGCGGCGCGTCGGGGCTGACGGTGATGACGACCTTCGTGCGCTTATCGTCGATCTTCTGCGCCTCCGCGCGGGCGAAGGGCACATTCACGCGCACCTCCTGCACCTCCAGCGGCTCGTTGGTGTTCGAGACCACCTCCACTTCCTGTACGGTGGGGGCGTCCGTTTTCAGGGCGACGGGGATCTGCTCGCTGGGTTTGACCTCGATGGCGACGCGGATGGTGGTGGTCAGGCGCAGGGTCAGGTTCGGGGTATCGGGATCGTTGCTGGTGACCTGAATGGTCTTGATTTGCGCCCCGCGGAAGCCTGCCGTGCGCAGCTCCGCCTCGATTTTGCCCTCCTTGCCAGGCTCAATCACCTTATCGAAGTAGGGGGTCACGCAGCCGCAGCTGGGGCGCACGGAGGTGAGTTCCAGCGGCGCGTCGCCCATGTTTTTGACGATAAACGCATGCTTGACCACCGCGCCCTGCGTGGTCTCGCCGAAGTCGTACTCGGTCGCCTCGATGACCATTTTCGGCTTGGGCATATAGACGGCGACGCGGCGGGTCGTGAAGTCGGCAAGCGTCGTGCGCACCTGATTCAGCGCGCGCACCCGCGCCACCTCCTCACTGGTGGGCGCGGTCGGCAGGTCCTCCGAGTTCCACACAGGTCCCATCAGGTCGGTATCTTTCTGGCTCTCGCCCAGTCCCAGATACGCGCCCACCGCCTGCCCCACCAGATGCGCGACGGCTTTCGTCGACTGGGGCATCTCGGTGTAGGGGACATAGGTCGCGATTCGCGCGCGCACGCGCCGACGCTCGCCCTGATGCGGGGGCAGGAACAGGCGCGCGCGCCCGTGCATCAGGCGGAACTGCCCCGCCGTGATTTCGGCGACATCCTCTTCGAATACAATCTGCACATCTGCGGCGCGCTCGTCGTCTGTCCATTCGATGCGCGGATTGCCTCCAAGCGCGGTGTTCCAGTTCTGAACCGCCTCCATCGCCGCCTGACGGAAGCTCTCGCGCAGGTCTACCGGAATGGTCGCCCAGCTGCCGTAAATGCGCACAACGGCAGGAATGGCTAACGGCTTCACTAATTTTTCCGCTTCTGCAAACTCGCCCTTGGAGAGGAGATTAATCGCCTGGGTCAATTGATCATGCTCCAGTTTCGCGACATTCTCGGGAAGCGCAGGCGCTTTCGGGGCGTTCTGCGCCCATGTCGCGACGCTGGAGACGATGAGCAACAACGCTGTAATCCATTTCTGCATACAGATACCCTCCAGCCTATATTATAGCCCATGCGCGCCTCAAAGGTCATTGGCATCAATTTAAGCCCTCCTCACCTTGCACCAACTGAAAGGTCGCAGGACGCCTCCGACGCCGACAGACACGACACCCCGACCAACACCGCCTAAACGCCTCCACCACATCCCCCAAAC
>JBBIQK010000054.1:0-19161 GCA_037442365.1 Armatimonadota bacterium
ACAGCTTTCATAGGCACGGTATAATACCCCCTGATGCGCTGGATTGCGTGGCTGGACGCGCTGGCGTGTGCGCTGGTTCTCTATTTCTACCTGCCCGATCTGACAGGCGAATCACGCGAGCGATTGGTTAGCCCCGCCTACTGGCTGGCGCGGGCGCGCGGCGAACATCTGATGACGTGCGAGGGGGTGCTGTGGCGCGGGGATCCCAACCAACCCATCGTTGCGCTCACCTTCGACGACGGACCCGACCCCAAAACCACCCCGCGCGTGCTGGACATCCTGAAGCAGGAAGGCGTCCGCGCGACTTTTTTCGTGGTGGGCACGAAACTGAAGCGTTATCCCGAACTGGCGCGACGCATCGCGGCGGAGGGACACACGCTCGGCTGCCATAGCTACGACCACCAGCGCCAGACCCAGCTCACAGAAGAGCAAGTCTGGCGGCAGATTCGCGATTGCCAGACGCTGGCGCGTCGGGCAGGCGTGTCGCTGGTCGCCTATCGCCCGCCGTATCTGGCGCAGAACGAGGCAGTGCGCCGCGCCGTGCAACGCTGGAACATGCCCCTCGTGATGGCAACGGTACTGGGCGAGCCAGCGACGCCGGACGCCCATCCCCACTGGGTGAATCGCTATGCCCGCCGCGCCCGAAACGGCAGCATCCTGCTGTTGCACGACACCTACCCCCATACCGTCGACGCCCTGCCAGAACTGATTCGCCTGCTCAAAAAACGCGGCTACCGCTTCGCGACAATCCCTGAGATGGTAGACACACTCTTGTCAGAGAAAGGAATGGTGAGAGAGTAATTTTCATGAATTTGCGCATCATTTTTAGTGAACATCACGATTAATTTTCCCAATTTTCCAGAGTCAAGGGTACATTTGATATTTCTTTCGCATTAAATAGCATGGAGGTCAATATGATGAGACCCACAACGAAGCACCCGGCTGATGTATGTCGCGAAGCACTGATGAGCCGAAGCGGTTCATCCCGACCATGGAGTTCTCACCTGCTGGGGTTGGTGATGGCAGTTGCCCTGTGTTTCACCCTTTCTACGAGTGTGTTGCGGGCACAGGATCCCTGTGTGTTCGCCGATGTGAATGGCGACGGTATTGTGGACGATGCTGACCTGCTGCGGGTGCTGTTCTGCTTCGGTACTGAGACCGAGCAGACTATTCCCCAACTCAACCGCATGGTGGCAAGTCGTCTGCCATCCGCATTTCCCCGGAGTTTCCCTGCCGCTCCTGATGTCAACTTCGACCCGGAGAACGCCGCCTTCGCACGCACCCGTATCACACGCACCCCGGACTCCTTCTTCGATGTCTTTGTGGCGTGGGATACGCGGGCGGATTTCGAGCTATACATCCCTCCACGAATAGCGGAGGGGCTGATTGTGGGAGCGACTTACCTGCCTCGGGGCGAGTCGCCCACGGGTCAGCCGATCCCAGAAGGATGGTATCTTGTCCAGATGCGCGGGACGCCCGACCTGGAAACCTGGTTTATCGATCTGCTGGACGCCCGCACAGGCGCGCCTGTAGCCGTCAGCATACTCGCCGATGCAACCCTTACCCCTCCCTTCGTCGCTCCACGCGCATGGAATGATATCGAAATCCGTATCGTTCGACTCACGAATGGCGTCTTCTGTGCGCAGATACACCTGACCTTCATGTGCCCGAACGGGGTGATACTGAGTCGCACCATTATCTGGCAGCGGTGCTTCCCGTAGTTCCGTTCGATAAACGCATGGACACGCACAGTGAACCTCCATTCGCTGAAGTTCTTCCCCCTTTCCATGTCTGGGAAGGGGGCTTTTTTCTCGGAGAGTAGAGCGACTTCAGTAAGGCGTCTACGCTACTTCTGCAGCTGTGAGTGCGGGTGAGGGCGTGTGTGTTTGCCCTCACCCGAATCGTTTAGCCTTTGAACAACGGCGCGAACACCAGCGCCACGATGCTCATCAGCTTGATGAGGATGTTCATGCTGGGTCCTGTGGTGTCCTTGAACGGGTCGCCCACGGTGTCGCCCACGACGGCGGCTTTATGCACATCGCTGCCCTTGCCGCCCTCGTGTCCCTCTTCGATGTATTTTTTGGCGTTGTCCCATGCGCCGCCCGCGTTCGCCATCATCAAGCCCGTGACGACGCCCATGCCGAGCGCGCCCGCCAGGAAGCCGCCAAGCGCCTCCGCGCCCAGTCCGAAGCCGACCGCCAGCGGCGCAATCACGGCAATCGCGCCGGGCAGAATCATCTCGCGCAGCGACGCACTCGTCACGATGTCGATACAGCGGTTGTAGTCGGGTTTGCCTTTGCCTTCCAGCAGTCCCAGCTCGCGGAACTGGCGGCGCACCTCTTCGACCATCTGGTCGGATGCGCGGCTCACCGCTTTGAGCGTGAGCGCGGCGAACAGGCTGGGCATCGCAATCCCGATGAGCAACCCAATCAGCGTGAGCGGGTTCACGAGGTTAATCGCCTGCAGCCCCGTCTGGCTCTGGTAGGCGGCGAACAGGGCGAGCGCAGTCAACGCGGCACTGCCAATCGCGAAGCCTTTGCCAATCGCGGCGGTCGTGTTGCCCAGCGAGTCGAGCTTGTCGGTGATTTTGCGCACGCTCTCGCCAAAGCCCGCCACCTCTGCGATTCCGCCTGCGTTGTCGGCGATGGGTCCGTAGCTGTCGGTGCTCATCACGATGCCAATCGTCGCCAGCATCCCGACGCCCGCCAGCGCGATTCCGTACAGCCCGTTGGTCTCGAAGGCGACCCAGATTGCCGCCGCGATGCCCAGCAGGGGCAGCACGGTGCTGAGGTAGCCGACGCCAATCCCCGACAGGATGTTGGGCGCGACGCCAAACCGCGACGATTTAGCAATCTCACGAATGGGCGGACCGCTGGTGTAATACTGGCTCACACCGCCGATGAACACGCCCGCAAGCAGTCCTGCCAGCACCGCCCAGTAGGGCGCAAAGCTGCCCACCAGCAGGTTCGTGAGGAACGCCGCGCCCCCCAGAAAGAGCAGGATCGACACAATCGTCGAGCCGTTGAGCGCAAGTTGCGGGTCCATGCTGCGGAACACCCGAATCGAGAACACGCCCAGCACGGACGCAATCAGCCCGAAGGCAATCAGCGCGAGCGGCAGAATGATGTAGGGCAGGGGATTGTCGCTATAGAAGGTCACGGCAATCACGGCGGCGGCGATGACCGAGCCGACATAGCTTTCGAACAGGTCGGCGCCCATGCCAGCGGTGTCGCCCACATTGTCGCCCACATTATCCGCCAGCACGGCGGGGTTGCGCGGGTCGTCTTCGGGGATGCCTGCTTCCACCTTGCCCACGAGATCCGCGCCCACATCGGCGGCTTTGGTGTAAATCCCGCCGCCCACACGGGCAAACAGCGCGACGGACGACGCGCCCATCGAGTAGCCCGTGAGGTACTGCGCGAGCGTCGACAGGTTCGCCTGCTCCAGCAGCACAATCAGCCCGACGCCCAACAGCCCCAGCGCGGCGACCGACAGCCCCATCACCGAGCCGCCGGTGAAGGCGACCACCAGCGCCTCGCCCATGCCGCCGACGCGCGCCGCCTCCGTCGAGCGCACACCGCTGCGCGTGGACGCTTTCATGCCGATAAAGCCCGCCAGCATCGAGCTGAACGCGCCAAACAGATACGCCCCGCCAATCAGCGGCGCGGACTGGTAAAACGCGGCGGTCAGCGCAATGAACAGTACCACCGCGAACAGCGTAATCGCGATATATTCCCGTTTGAGAAAGGTCATCGCGCCGTCGTGAATGGCTTGCGCGTAGGTACGCATCGCCTCGGTGCCTTCGGGACGGCGCGTGACGATCCAGTAATTCAGTCCTGCTAATAAAATGCCCGCCCCGCCAAGCACGGGAGCGGCATAAGGAACAATCTGTAAGACCTCCATAGTCGCCTCCTCCTTACAAAGTGTTGCGCTCCTTGCGCGCCCAGAGTATACCCGCTGTGCTGTTGGCGTCTGGAACAGGTATAATGGAAATGCGCAAGGTACAAATTCGGACCTGATGCGCCGATAATTCACGATGAATCGGAGGAACCAGATGGCACGAAAGTTGCTGTGTTGTAGCTTGGGACACCTGTACGGGAGGGAAGTATGATGCGATGGCTATTGCTGTGCTTATCTCTGGCGTTGCTGGCGTCGCTGGCGGCGCAGCGCGTCGAGGGCGCGTACCGCCTTCAACCGGAAGATGTAATTCGGATTGTTGTGGTTGGGGAGCCTGAGTTTACCGTGCCGCAGGTGCTAATCTCGCGGGACGGCAAAATCTCGGTGCCTACCATTGGCGAGATTCACGCCGCGGGTCTCACCACGAGCGAGCTGGAGCAGTTGATTGCCCGCCGATTCCGCGAGCTGCAAATCCTGCGCGAGCCGCGCGTGTCCGTGACGATTTTCCAGTTCCATCGCCCGCGCGTGTCGGTGCTGGGGTTCGTGCAACGCCCGGGCACCTTCGAGTTTAAAGAGGGCGATCGGGTGCTGGACGCGCTCTCGCTGGGCGGTGGGGTCAATCCCGAACGCGCCCGCCTGGAAGACGCCTGGATGCAGCGCGCGGATGGCGCGAAAATCAACCTCAACCTCTATCGCCTGCTCTATGAGGGCGACCTGAGCCAGAACATCGCCATTCAGGACGGCGACACGATTTATGTCCCTGAAGAGACTCAGAACCGCTTCTTTGTCGGCGGTCAGGTGAAGCGTCCGGGGCTGTACATCTGGCGTCCGGGATTGACCGTGCTGGATGCGCTCTCGCAAGCGGCTTGGGAGACGGAGCGCGCGCGCCTGAGCCAGACCTTCGTGGTGCGCCAGAAGCCCGACGGCGGCGAGGAGCGTATTCGCGTGGATCTTGTGCGGCTGCTCAACAAGGGCGATATGAAGCAGAATATCGAGCTCATGCCCGGCGATGTGGTCTATGTCTCCGAGACCAACACGCCAAACTTTGATCAGATTTATCGTGTGCTGTCCGTATTCTGGATGTTCCGTCAGTTGGACTATGGTCGTTCGCTCTGGCGACCGTGACGAGGGAGGTTTATAGCGATGAACTTGTGGCAAGCAGTCAAGTTATTGAAGCGGCGCTGGTGGATTATTGGTCTCATCACGGGCATCGTGACGGGCGCCGTGTTTGCCTATTTCTACTCACAGCCGCGCGAATGGGAAGGCTATGCGGTGATTGCGGAGTATCGCTCGCTGCAGGCGAACCGCACGGTGATTTATCCCGACCCCTACTCGCTGCAGGTGGACCTGATTACGCGCCTGCAGAATATTGCGAATGTGGTCGGGAGCTACGGCGTGCTGCTGAGTACCTGGCGTGAAATCAAAGACAGCGGGCGGTGGGCGCCTGCGGACGAGATTAAGCAGCGCGTACCCGAAAACGAGCAGGACTTCGCAGGCGTGGTCGATCTGGTGCGCCGCACAGAGATTAAGCCCATTCCGAACACCGAGTACCTGAGCATTGTCATCAGGACACAGGGCGATATCGAGGTCGCGCCCGAACAGGCGCAGTATGCGATGGATGTGCTGCTGCGCAAGTTTCAGGAGCAATACAGCGCGCTCAACAGCCAGACCGCGCGTCCCTCGCGCGAGTTCGTGGAGCAGGAATACCAGCAGGCGCAGCGTGAATACGAACGCGCTACCCGCCAGCTCAGCGAGTACCTCAACCAGAACAAAGATGTGATTCAGTCGCAAAACCAGACGAACATCTTGCTGCAGTCCATCTCGCGTGCGGAGGTGCAACTCTACGATGCGGAGGTGGCGCGTCAATCGGCGGCGGCGCGTCTGGCGCGCCTGACTCAGCAACTGCGTCAGGAGGAACGACGCCCTGGGGGCGGCGAGTATAAGCAGCTGAGCAAAGTCGTGCGCAACAACCCCATCCTGCAGCAGCTCCAGTCCGAGCTGGCGCGCGCCCAGAACGACCTGCAGGCGCAGTTCGGACAGGGGCGCGGGGACAACCACCCGGAGGTGCAACGCATCAAGGGGCGCATTGAGGAGCTGGAGAAGCAAATCACCGAGCAGCAGGCGATGATCCTCGACGCCGAGACCACGGGCTTGAACAATCTCTACGAGGCGCTCAAGCGCGACTACCTGCAGGCGATGGTGGAGACTCAGGTCGCCGAGCGGCGCGTGAACGAACTGCGCGGGCAGCTGGCGCAGATGCGCGCGCGTCTGGACGGCTTGCCCGAGCGTCAGCGCACTGCCGACCAGCTCACGCTTCAGGTTCAACTCGCGGAGGGCAAGGTGCGCCTGCTCAAGCAGAAGCTCGACGAGGCGCTCACCCGCGAGAGCGAGTTGCAGACGGCAGGCTTTGTGAAGATTATCGACGGTCCGGGCGCGCGCCCCGTGGACAAGAACCTGCCGCTGCGCGTCGCGCTTGCGTTCGCGCTGAGCCTGATCCTCTCCACAGGGCTGGTGCTGCTGCTGGGGCAGGTCGATCAGGGCGTCTACACGCCCAGTCAGGCGGAGTCGCTGTTCGGCATTCCTGTGGTGGCTGCCCTGCCGCGTATGGCGCGCGCGCTGCTCTCACGCGATCGCGCGGAGCAGTCGCCGCTCAGCGCGTCCTATCAGCTGCTCTCGACCAGCCTGCAAGAGGCGAATGGACGCTTGAACGGACCTGCAGTCGCGATTACGGGCGCAGACCCGGATGTGGGGCGCACGACGGTGGCGTATAACCTCGCGCTGACTCTGGCGCGGGATGGCGCGCGCGTGGTGCTGATCGACGGCGACCTGCGCAACCCGCAACTGCATCGTCTCGTGCGCGCCGATGTGAACCATCCGGGACTGAGCGACATCCTGCTGGAGAACGCCTCGCTGGAGCAGGCGGTGCAGCAGACGCCGGTTGAGGGGCTGGTGTTCATCGGCGCAGGGGCGCCTGTGGACAACCCCGTGCGCCTGCTCCGCTCGCCCCAGATGCAGAGCCTGCTGGAGACGCTCAAAAAGGTCGCCGACTTCATCATTATCGATACACCTTCTGCGGCGACCTTCGCCGACAGCACCGTGATCGGGCTGGCGGCGGGCAATGTGCTGATTGTGCATGCGGCGGGCAACGGCATGACCGAAGCCACCCGCGAGATGCTCTCGCGCCTGAAGCAGCATAAGGCGAACCTTGTGGGCGTGGTGCTGAACAAGGTGCGCCTTGATGATAGCGTGGTGTACCGCCACTTCCAGAAGGGCTACACGCGCGCGCTGGAGAGTCGCAACGGCGCCGCGTCGCGCGCCGCACTGCCAGCTGCCAGTACGCGCGTGGACGACTCAGAGCCTGAGCAGACCACGCCACGCGACTGAGGACGCTGATTCGGGGGGCGCGGCGGCGCGCCCCCTTCTGAAAGGAGCTACCGATGGCAAGCCGACCGAGCAGTACGATTCTGGAGCCGGCGGCGGGCAAGCCGTGTGTGCGCCCGCACGCGCCTGAATGCTCGCCCTTCGCGGAACACATCCCCGAAGTGCGCCTGCCGCACGCCTTCTGGAAGCGACTGATAGACATCGTGGGCGCGGCGGTCGCGCTCACCCTCCTTGCGCCTGTGATGCTCGTAATCGCCCTGCTCATCCGCCTCGAATCGCCTGGACCCATCCTGTTCCGTCAAATTCGACTGGGGCGCTACGGCAAGCCGTTTATCATGTATAAGTTCCGCTCCATGCGTTGCAACGCGCAGGAGCTGCAGCCGCTGATTATGCACATGAACGAGAAGCAGGGCGGCGCGTTCAAAATTCGGCACGACCCGCGCATGACCCGCGTCGGGCGCTTCATCCGCAAATACAGCCTCGACGAGTTGCCCCAGCTGTTCAATGTTCTCAAGGGCGACCTGAGCCTGGTGGGACCGCGTGCGATGGCGCCGTATGATGTGAATCGCTTCGATAAAGTGGAATATTACACCCGGTTTGCCGTGCCGCAGGGCTGCACAGGACTCTGGCAGGTCAGCGGGCGCAGCAATCTGACCTTCGACGAGTGGATGCGGCTGGACATCTACTATGTGGAGAACATCTCGCTGGGGCTGGACCTCAAAATCCTGCTCCGCACGATTCCAGCCATCCTGAAGGGCGATGGGGCGTACTGACGCGCGGTTTCTGGTGACGGGCGGCGCGGGCTTTATCGGCTCGCACCTGACGCGATTCCTGCTCCAGTACGGCAGCGTGCGCGTGCTGGATAATCTCTCGACAGGCGCGCTGGACAACCTGCGCGAGGTTCTCCCTGAGATCGAGTTCGTGCAGGGGAGCGTCGCCGACCCAGCGACCGTGCAGGATGCGGTGGACGGCTGCACGCATGTGTTTCACCTGGCGGCGCAGGTCTCCGTGCCGCTGTCGATGGAGTTGCCTGTGGAGACTTTCGAGGTGAATGTGTACGGCACGCAGCTGCTGCTGGAAGCGGCGCGCCAGAGCGGTTGCCAGCGGTTCATTTTTGCCTCGTCGGCGGCGGTGTACGGCGACTCGCCGCGCCTGCCCAAGCGTGAGACGATGCACGCCGCGCCCATCTCGCCCTACGGATGGAGCAAATACTACGGCGAGCTGCTATGCCGCGATTACTGGCGCGTGTTCGGCGTCCCGACGGTGAGTTTCCGTTTCTTTAATGTGTACGGACCGCGCCAGAACCCGCGTTCGCAGTATGCGGCGGTCGTGCCGCGCTGGATTACCGCTGCGCTGACCGACCGCAAGCCTATTATCTTCGGCGACGGCAAACAGGTACGCGACTTTATCTATATCGACGACCTGCTGCAAGGCATCTGGCTGGGCGCGACACATCCCGACGCGGTGGGGAAGGTGTTCAATCTCGCCAGCGGCGCGCGCTACTCGCTGCTGGAGCTGATGCGTGCGATTGAGCAGGCGGTCGGCTATGCGCTGACGCCTGAGTTCCTGCCCCCACGCGCGGGCGACATCCGCCGCTCTTACGCCGATGTGCGCCGGGTTCAGCGCACGCTCGGCTATCAGCCGCGCTACACCCTGCAGGAGGGCATCCGACGCACGGTGGAAGCCTATCGGAAGGAGTTAGTCGCCGTATGAGCCAGACTCGCAGCGTGGTGAGCCCCATGAGCATAGTGATTGCCCTTGTGCAGGCGATGCGCCCGCATCAGTGGGTCAAAAATCTGCTGGTGTTCGCCGCGCTGCTGTTCACGGGGCAGTTCACCAACGCCGCGCTGGTGTGGCAGACGGCGCTGGGCTTTTTCGCGCTGTGTCTGACCGCCAGCAGTATCTACCTGGTGAACGACATTCTCGATCGGGAGCGCGACCGCCATCACCCGAAAAAGCAGCACCGTCCGATTGCGTCGGGGCGGTTGCCTGTGCCTGTGGCGTGGCTGGGCGCGAGCGCATTGCTGCTGACGGGATTGGGGCTGGCGTTCTGGCTGCGCGTGCCCTTCGGTGTGATTGTGCTGATCTACGCCGTGCAAAGTACCCTCTACACCTTCTCCCTGAAGCATGTCCCGTTGCTGGATGTGGGCGTTATCGCGCTGGGCTTTCTGCTGCGGGCGGTGTCGGGCGCGGTGCTGATTGCGGCGGCGATTTCACCCTGGCTGGTAATCTGCACCTTTTTCCTGGCGCTCTTTCTGG
Source organism: Armatimonadota bacterium (assembly GCA_037442365.1). Taxonomy (GTDB): domain Bacteria; phylum Armatimonadota; class Fimbriimonadia; order Fimbriimonadales; family GBS-DC; genus GBS-DC. Next base: position 9,538 of record JBBIQK010000054.1, read on the forward strand.
GCTTCGCCAAGCGACGGCACGAGCTGGTCTCGCTGGGGGCGGACGCGGTGAATCATCGGGGCGCGCTCGGCGACTACTCCGCGAGCATGCTGGAACATCTCTTGACCATCTGTCTGGGGCTGGCGTTGCAGTCCTACGCGATTTATGTGATTCTGTCGGAGACGGCGAAGGCGCACCCGAATCTCTGGTATACTTTGCCTGTGGTCACCTACGGTCTGTTGCGCTACTTTTTCGTGGTGCATCGGTACGACGCGGGCGGCAGCCCTGAAAAGCTGATTCTCTCCGACCGCCACATTTTGCTGAGTGTGCTGGTCTGGGGCGCGATTGTGGTGTGGGTGATGGGGGGATGAGCATGCTACAGAAGACACGCACGCGGGTACAGACGCTGCCGTCGGGAGTGCGCCAGTTTCTGAAGTTTGCGACGGTAGGGGCGATGAACACCGCCATCGACTGGAGCCTGGCGTTTTTCCTAACTTTTTATACGCCGCTGCCGCGCGTGCTGGGCGCAGGGTTCGTGAATCTGACAGGCGCGCCCGTGCGTCCCGAAGTCGCCGCCGTTTGGTTCACCAAAGTGCTCTCGTCGGGCACAGCGACCGTCAACAGTTTTATTTGGAACCGTCGCTGGACTTTTCGCGTGCGCGATAAGCGGGCGCGTACGCGCCAGTTCGCCAAATTCGTCACGGTGAATGTGATAGGCATGCTGTTGAACTCCACGATCACCACCCTGTTGCTGCGCCCCTTTCTGCCCGAACCGCCGCGTCTGGTGTTTTTGGCGTGCCAGGCGACCGCGACCGCGGTGGTGCTGTTCTGGAACTTCTTCGCGAATAAGTACTGGACTTTTCGAGGCGCATCTGGGGTATCTATAGAGAGATAGGAGGTATCACGATGGATCAGTTTCTACTGGAGTTGAAAAAGCTACCGCGTCCGCAGCCGATTCTGCTGGGCGCTGTGATTGCTTTCCTGGGGATGGTGTTGTACGCCTATCGGGAGGTAATCCAGGTCTACTGGCTGCCGCGCTGGGGCGATGAGAACGGCTACTATTCGTATGCGTATCTGGTGCCGCCGCTGGCGCTGGTGATGATCTGGATGCGTCGCGAGCGGCTGCTGCAACTGGAGGCGCGTCCCTCATGGCTGGGCGTCCCCCTCTTCCTGATAGGGATGGGCGTTCACCTGCTGGGGCACTGGGGCTACTCCAGCTGGGTCTCCAGCATGGCGTTCCCGATTCTGCTCATCGCGGGGAGCCTCCTGCTCTGGGGCACGAAAATCACGGGCGTGCTGCTCTACCCGCTGCTGTTTTTGTACCTGATGATGCCGATGCCCTCGGTGGTGTTCGACGAGGTCACCAATCCCATCAAGGTCTGGTCCACAGAGGTCGCCATCGCGATGCTCAGCCCCTTCTATAAAATCCTGCAGACGAGTCAGGTGACCTTCATGATGCCCTCGGGGTACGAGCTGCATGTCGGCGTGGAATGTAGCGGCTTCAAGGTCACGATTGCGCTGTTGACTTTTATTCTCTTCTTCTTCACGATTGTCAACATGCCGTTGTGGAAGAAGCTGATTCTGCCCGCGGCGCTGCTGCCGATAGCGGTCATTTCGAACGGGTTGCGCATCGCGCTGATTGGCGTGGCAGGGCATGAATGGGGGGACTATGCCGCGAAGGTGGCGCACGAAGGGTACGAGACGACGCTGCCCCTGCTGGGAACAGTCAATATCCCGACAACGGGCGCGCTGGAGATCCTGATTCCCTTTGTATCCCTCTTCCTGCTGGCGAGGTGGTTAGGATGGAACAAATAAAGCCTCACTCGGAGACGACAGAGACGATGCAGGCGCAGGAGACGCCTGTGATGGAGAATGGCGCGACGCATGAGCCGCTCACGAATGGCGCGTCGACAGAAGCGTCGGCGCATGCCCCTACAGAGGCGGCAGAGGTTATCCAGCCGCGTCCTGCGCCGCCGATGGACTGGCGACGCTTCGGCGCGCCGCTGGGACTGCTGATGGCGCTTGCCATCGGGTTGGTGCTGGCAATCCAGTTTATGCCGCGCCCCAAGCCACTGCAGGAAGGCAAGACGCTGGATCGTATCCCCGCCACGCTGGGCGAATGGTCACTGCTGGAAGAGTATCCCATGGGCGAAGCCGCGTTCAACGAACTCAAGCCCGACGAGTATGTGGCGCGAGTCTATGTGAACCCGTCAGGAGAGCAGGCGGACCTCTCGATTATCGCAGGGTCGCACACGGGCGCGTTCCACAACCCGCAGGTCTGCTTCCGCGTGCAGAACTGGGAGTTCGCCGAGAACGAGAGCATCGCGCTGAATGTGCCTGAGCGTGAACCTATCCAGGCGCGGTTTGTGCGGCTGGTGTCGCTGGACGGACAGCGACGCGAAGCGGTGGGCATCTACTTCTACTCGACGCCGATGGGCTATCGCGAGGACACCTCGTCCGCGCGTATCTTTCTGCTGCTGGCGCGCCTGACGGGAATGGATCAGCAGCGCGCCTACTTTGTGCGGTTCCTCAAGGGCGCGTCGGGCAACGCCGAGCGCGACCGCGAGTCCATCAAGCAGTTTGCGGAACAGGCGCTGGCGGTGATGCGCCAGACGAACCCCGAAGTGGTGCGGTAGCGATGGCGACGGAGCGCGTCGTGCTACGGGCGGTGGACATCGAATCGGCGATGCACGGCGGGGTACGCCTCGCGCCGATACACTTCACGCTGGAGCGGGGCGAGCTGGTCGCGCTGTTTGGACCCTCCGGGGCAGGCAAGAGCCTGTTGCTGGCGCTGATTGCAGGCGAGGTCGCTCTGGAAGGGGGGCGGCTGGAGGTTGCAGATCTTGCCCTGATGCCCGACCTGCCCGAAGGACGCGCCCTGCGCACGACCACGCCTGCCAGCTTTCTGAAACGCTATGCGCCCTCGTTCACACGCGCAGTCTACATGCTGGAGGTGCTGGGGCTGGGCGAACGGATGGACGCGCCCCTGAGTGAACTCTCGGATGGGCAGCGCCACATGCTACGCGTCGGCGGCGCGCTGGCGCAGCACGCGCCCCTCTACCTGCTGGACGACCCCTTTGAAGGCGCGGACTTCGAACGACGCCGCCGCCTGTGGCACGAGCTGGACGACCGCTGCCGATTCGGCGCGGCGGTGCTGTTCAGCACACGCGACCCCGCCATCGCCGAACGCGCCGACCGAGTGCTGATGCTCGATAACGGACGCCTGCTCGCCGACGACGCCCCCGAACGCCTGCTCGCCGAGCAGGAAGCGACCGAAATAGAGATCGAGGCGTGCGACCCTGAGCCGATTCTGAATGGACTGCAGGATGTCGAGGTGCGCATCGAGCCGTTGCACGACGGCTACCGTCTGCGCCTGCATGCCTCCGACGCGCTCGCCCTGCAGTTGCTGCAGCACGGCTACGGCAACATCCGCGCCGTGTATGTGCGCCCGCCGACCCTGGAGGACGCATGGCAGTGGCTGCGCCTCAAGACGCGCGCCCTCAAAGCCGCCCAGGAGTAAACCATGAACCTGAAGGAAGAGATTCTGGAGAGCCATACCCTCTATCAGGGGCGCGTGGTGACCCTGCGCATCGACACGGTACGCCTGCCCAACGGCGCGACGGCGCGCCGCGAGATTGTGGAACATCGAGGCGCGGTCGCGATTGTGCCCCTCCTCAACCGCGAGACCGTGCTGCTGATACGCCAGTACCGTCAGGCGGTCGGCGAGACGCTGCTGGAAATCCCCGCAGGCACGCTGGAGCCTGATGAGCCGCCCGACGCCTGCGCCCAGCGCGAACTGCAGGAAGAGACCGGCTACACCGCCCGCCAGATGCGCCGCCTGTTCAGCCAGTACCTCGCGCCCGGCTACTCGCAGGAGGTGCTACATGTCTACCTCGCGGAAGAGTTAGCGCCCGCCGCGCAGGGACTCGATGAGGACGAACTCGTGGAGCTGGTTCCGACGCCCCTCCATGCGATAGAGACGATGATCCTGCAGGGCGAGATCAAGGATTCGAAGACCATCGCGGGACTGCTGATGACCCTGCGGCTGCTGGAACGCGAGGGTACTCTATAGGCATGTTCACCGGCATCGTAGAGGCGACGGGCGTGGTCGAGGCAATCACCCATCTTGCGGAGGGCGGGGCGCGTCTGGTGATTCGCGCCTTCCCGATGGCTGTCGGCGAGAGCCTCGCGATTAACGGCGTGTGCCTGACGGTGCAGCAGGCGGCGGGCGACCGCCTCTCCTTCGACGCCGTGCCCGAAACGCTGCGCCGCACGAATCTGGGCGACCTGCGGGCGGGCGATTGCGTGAATCTGGAACGACCGCTCACCCCCGAAAGCAGGCTGGGGGGGCATTTCGTGCAGGGGCATGTGGACACTACAGCGCGCCTGGTCGCGATGCATCCCGAGGGCAACGCCCGCGTGCTGCGCTTCCAGCTGGACGACGCCCGCTACATGCGCTACATCGCGCCCAAAGGCTCCATCGCCGTGGACGGTATTAGCCTCACGGTGGTCGATGTCGGCGACGACTGGTTCACTGTGTGGATTATCCCGCACACATGGGAGGCGACGAACTTACGCGTGCGGCGCGTCGGTGAGCGGGTGAACATCGAGACCGACATCCTGGCGCGGTATGTGGAGCGATTGCTTTCTCCCTCTCAAACCCTCTGATTGGTATTCATCTGGTATACTACTCATAATGGCTCAGATGCAGATAGAGATTCCAGAAGAGGTTTCTCTGGCGTTGCGCGTGCCGCCAGAGGAGGCAGAAGCGGAACTGCGGAAGGAGCTGGCGCTTGCGCTCTACGCGCGTGGTATGCTCCCGTTCGGGAAGGCGCGTTTACTCGCAGGCGTCAGCGTGCGTGACTTCGCCGAGCTGCTCGCCGCGCGTCAGATTCCGCGCCATTACTCGGAAGACGACCTGCAAATGGACCTCGAGTATGCCCAGAGCGGTCAGTAATGCATCGCCACTCATCTATCTGGCTAAAATAGGGCGCCTGCAATTACTGCGAGAGTTCCATTCTCAGGTTCTGGCGCCGCCAGCGGTCTGGAGAGAAGTCGTTGAGCGCGGTCAAGCATATCCTGAAACGCCCATAATCGAGCGCGCGTTTCGAGACGGTTGGCTTCAGCAAAAATCAATATCGGACAGTGTTCTGGTATCTTTGTTGAAATTGCAGCTGGACGAGGGAGAGGCAGAGGCGATTGCGTTAGCGCTTCAGGAACGAACCGAGGTTGTCCTGCTGGATGACTCGCAGGCGCGTCTGATGGCGCGTCGCCTGAATTTGCAGGTGACAGGCGTGGTGGGTATCCTCATTAGAGCGAAGCGTGAGGCAAAGATAGTTTCTCTAAAGCAGGAGATAGACCGTCTCCGCGAGCAAGGAGGCTTTTGGTTGGCGGAGCATGTGGTGCAGCGCGCCCTACAAGCGGTGGGGGAGAACGACCAGGTATAGTGAATACTCTCCAGGCATCCAGTGCTTACCTGGATTTATTCAAGTCGCCCGAATCGACTGCGGAAAGCTAAGCGCACGGCGTCCCACTGGAGGCGCATCAGGGCGCGCAGCAGCCGAATCCCCGCTTCGCACTCTTCCTGCGAGAGCGCCCGCGCCGCCGCGCCGCAGAAATACGCCAGACACTGCATGGGGCGATGGGTCTGCGGCAGGCGACAGCCCTGACAGGTCAGCTCGTTGCAGCAGCCCGCCGCGTGCGGAACGCCGCTATGCAACAGCGCGCCCTGCGCCTGCGCCAGTGTCAGCCCCACCATCTGCCCCGTATGTCGGCGGGCGCGGGTGTGTTCCGTGTCGGGCTGCTGCATCACTCGATCCAGGAAGGCGTCGCGTTCCCGTGTGCCTTTGCAGCAGTGCCCGCAGGTCGCGCACACATGCGCATGGCTGTTGCTGATGGCGCCCAGCCCGCGCTGGATTTCCATCCGCCGCAGGTTTAGTTCCGCCCACGCGCGGGAACACTGCAGCGAGCGCATCCGCGCCCGATGCGCCACGAGGCGCGCCGCGTGATTGCAGACAATCTCCCATGCGCGAAACAGCGGACGCGAGTAGAACAGGAACACCATCCGTGTTGTCCAGCGGGCGGGTCTCATACGGTCGCCTCCTGCATCGTTGCGCCGACCATCGCCGCGCCAATCGCCTCGCGCGAGAACGCCTCTCGCGCGAACTCCTGCACGATGGTGCCCTTGAACAGCACGGCGATGCGGTCGCAGTGTTCCATCAGCTCGTCGAGGTCGAACGCAATCACCAGCGCCGCCATGCCCTGCTGGCAGGCGGCTCGAATCGCCTCGTAGGTCGCCTGCGCGCCGCGGATGTCCAGACCGCGCGTGGGGGCGTAGGCAATCAGCAGGCGCGGGCTGCCATGCAGCGCGCGGGCAATCACCAGCCGCTGCTGGTTGCCGCCCGACAGTTGCACAATCGGCGCACGCAGGGACGGGATTTTGACCTGAAAGCGTTGCACAAGCTGCTCGGCGCGCTGGCGAATGGCGCGCGGTTTGAACCAGCCGAGCGTTTGCAGGTCGGGGTCGCGCTGCGCGCCCAGAATGGCGTTTTCCAGCACGCTCCACTGGGGCGCCATCATGCGGCGGAAGCGGTCATCGAACAGGTAGCGCACGCCCGCCTGAATGCGCCGCGCGGTGCTCCAGCGGTGCATCGGCTCGCCCTGCAGCAGGATTTCGCCCCGTGCGACGGGACGCAGCCCCGCCAGCGCTTCCATCAGCTCCGCCTGCCCGCTGCCGTCCACACCCGCAATCCCGACAATCTCGCCCGCACGCACTGTGAGGTTCAACCCCTGCACCCCCCAGCCACTGCGTTCCGACGCGACATAGGTCAGCCGGATGCCCGACGGCTTCGGCGCAACCGTCGATTGCACTTCCCAGCCGCCCCGATCGGAAGCGACATACAGGTTGCGCAGCAGGAGAGTCTCCCTCCCCGCCTGCGGGGAGGGCTGGGGTGGGGCTGGTTCCGCCTCTACACGCGGGGAGGGAGACTCTGTACCCATCGGGGCGTTTGCGTCCTCGCCGATTATCCACCGTGTGAGCGTCTGGACGTCCACCGCTGCGGTGGGCGCGTCGGCAATCTTGCGTCCCCCGCGCAACACCGTCACGCAGTCCGCATAGCGCAACGCCTCGTTGAGTTTGTGCGTCACCAGCAAAATCGTGCGTCCCTGCGCTTTGAGGCGCATCAGCACCTCAAACAGCGTGTCCACATCGCGCGGCGAGAGCATCGCCGTCGGCTCATCCAGAATCAGAATCTCGGCGTCGCGCCACAGGAGTTTGAGAATCTCCAGCTTCTGGCGTGCGGCGACGCTCAGGTCGGCGGCGGGGCGGTTCCAGTCGGGCTGGAACTCCAGCGCGTCCGCGAGTTGCTCGGCGCGTGCGCGCGCGGCGGCGCGGTCGAGCCAGCCCGCGACACGGGTCGGCTCCGCGCCCAGGATCAGGTTATCCAGCGCGCTCAGCTCGGGGATGATGCTGTAGTGCTGACTCACCATGCCGATGTGGTGGGCAATCGCGTCGGCGGGGCTGCGAAACTGCACGCGCTTGCCGCGCAGGTAAATCTCGCCCCCATCGGGCGCGTAGTAGCCGTACAGGATGCGCATCAGCGTGGTTTTGCCCGCGCCGTTCTCGCCCATAATCGCGTGCAATGCGCCAGCCGCAACCTGAAAATCGACCGCGTCGCAGGCGATCAGCGCGCCGAATCGCTTGGTCACCTGACGCATCTCGATGAGCGGCGGCGCGCTGTCTGTAGTGGGCGTTTCCGCACGCGGCGCAGAATGCGTGTGCATACTCTCCCTGTTCGCCCGCGCAGGCAAAATCCCTGCCGCCCCCGTTGACCGCGCCTGAACGCCCCGTCCCTGCAAGCGGAGAGGCAAACGATGCGCTGGTTTCGCAAACGCACGGTCAACCTGACGCGCGAGTACGCGCCCGTGGAGATCGACACCTTCGGCGCGCGCGACCCCGCCGAGTTCGACGACCTCATCAGCCAGCACGGCTACGCTGTCTACGAGCGCATGCTCACCGATGCGCATGTGAAAGCGTGCCTGAACCTGAAGCGGTGGGGCGTGCTGAGCGTCCCGTGGCGACTGGAGCCTGCCGACGACAGCCCCGACGCCCAGCGCGTGCATGCGGCGATTGCCTACACGCTGCAGACGATGCAGGGTGGCGTGTTCGGATTGCTCTGGCGCGTGCTGGACGCCCTCGCGAAGGGGTGCGCGATTCTCGAAAAGCTCTACGCCTATCGCGCCGAGCCGCCTTTCGCGGGCTACTGGACGCTCGTCGGCTTCAAAGCCAAAAACCCCGCCCTGTTCCGCTTCGAGGTGGACGCCTATCGAAATGTGCGCGCGCTGATTCTGCACGCGCCCGACGGCAGGCAACTCGCCCTGCCGCGCGAGAAGTTCATCCTGTACGCCTACAACCCGCGCTACGAATCGCCCGCAGGCGAGTCCGACCTGCGCGCCGCCTATCGCGCATGGCGCAGCAAGGAGCGCATCCTGCAACAGTGGGAGATTTTCCTCTCCAAGTACGCCTCGCCGACGCTGATTGGCGTCTACAGGCGCGGCTTGCCCCCCGCCCAGCAGGAAGAGCTGCTGCGCGCGCTGGACAAGGTGCAACAGGAGACGGCGATGATTGTGCCCGAAGAGGTGCAGGTGCGCGCGCTGGAGTTCAAGCAGTCGGGCGCGGAGAGCTTTGCGCAGGCAATCGCGCACCACAACGCCGAGATTGCCAAAAGCATTCTGGGCGAGACGCTCACCACCGACGAGGGGCAACGCGTGGGCAGCCTCGCGCTGGGGCAGGTGCATCTGAAGGTGTTGCAGACGCAGCTGCGCGCTCTGCGCGCCGAGTTAGCCGAGCGCGTGATGCACGATCAGGTCATCCGCCCGCTGGTGAAGCTCAACTTCGGCGACGCGCCCATGCCGCGATTCGTCTGGGACGAGGAACTATAGCGCGCCTGATGCGCCCTCACGCTTTCCGCCTGTAGAGCCAGTACGCTCCCCCGATTGCCAGCAGGATTGCCGCGCCCACAGGAATCGCGACAGGCGCGGCATAGGCGAACCCGATAATCCATACCGGCGCCATCAGGATTCCCAGAAAGGTCAGTCCGACGCCCAGCACGCCCCAGCCGACGGCGTTCGCACCTGCAGACGCAGACAGCAGCAGTCCGAGTCCAATCCCCAGCGCCGTGAGCAGCGCCAGCGTGACCCCCAGAGAACGAAAGAAGTCTGGCGAGCGCCACAACAACACCGCGCCCAGCACGGCGCTGGGGAGCGCAACGAGCGCGCCGACGCCGCCGCCTATGAAAAACACAAACACATACTGCCCGTCGCGCAACATTTCGGGATCCTGCGCCATGAAGACTCCGTGCAGAATCAGCGCGGTGCATTCCGCGCCTGTAATCAGCGTAAGCGCGATTACCAATCCAACTGAGAGTATGCTCGGTCTGGCGTCCATCAGCGACCCCCATCCCAGAGTACCCCATCCGCCCTATTGACGCTGTAGGACTTTTGTCCCGATTTAGGGATGGGGTCATTGGCATCAATTTAAGCCCTCCTCACCTTGCACCAACTGAAAGGTCGCAGGACGCCTCCGACGCCGACAGACACGACACCCCGACCAACACCGCCTAAACGCCTCCACCACATCCCCCAAAC
>JBBIQK010000055.1:0-18964 GCA_037442365.1 Armatimonadota bacterium
TGGGACTTGAGTCTGCATCAGGCGGCGCGTGCGTTGCAGAAGGTGTGTGGGTTGTTGGTGTGGTGGATGGTGAGGCGTTGTCGTTTGGGGGATGTGGTGGAGGCGTTTAGGCGGTGTTGGTCGGGGTGTCGTGTCTGTCGGCGTCGGAGGCGTCCTGCGACCTTTCAGTTGGTGCAAGGTGAGGAGGGCTTAAATTGATGCCAATGCCTCTCGATAGGGCGCGGGTATAATTGCGCTGTCTATGGCGGTGCAGGTGTACCTCAGTCTCGGCTCCAATCTGGGCGACCGTTTGCACAACTTGCGTGAGGGGGTGCGTCGTATGCCCCAGCACGGGATTTTCCCGCGTCAGGTGTCGCGCCTGTACGAAACCGTGCCCGTCGGCGAGACGCCCGACCCACGCCTGTACCTGAATCTGGGGGTGTGGGCGGAGACGGAGCATAGCCCGCAGGCGCTGCTGCACGCGGTGAAGGCAATCGAGGCGGCGCAGGGACGCACCTTCGAGGAGGGACGCTGGATGCCGCGCCCGCTGGACATCGACATCATCCTGTACGGCGACCTGACGCTCCAGATGCCCGAACTGACCATTCCGCACCCGCGCATGCGCGAGCGCGCCTTCGTGCTGATCCCGCTTGCGGAGATGACGCCCGATTACACGCTGCCCGACGGAACCGCTGTGCAGGAATTGCTCCGCGACCCCCGAATCCGCCAGCAGGAGGTACGGGTCTACGATGCCGACCTATCGGTATCAAGCCGTTGATGCGGGGGGACGCAGCATTTCGGGGGAGATACACGCTGCCGATGTGCGTCAGGCGCAGCAGCTGCTCCGCCAGCAGGGGCTGACGGCGACTCATCTGAACGCCGTCGCGCAGGCGTCTCACGCATCTGTTGCCTCGTCGCCGACGGCGCACGCGCCGCCCCCTGCAGCAGGCAGCTGGGAGCGTTCGCGCGTCGCGCCGCACGCGATGGCGCTGTGGCTGATTCAGCTCCGCTCCATGCTCAAGGCGGGGATGTTGCCCGCACAAGTGTTCCAGACGCTCAGCCAGCGCACGACTCATGGGGGCTTGCGCCGCGCCAGCGAGCGCATCGCCCACGACGCCGCGCAGGGCGTCGCACTCGCCGACGCGCTGGCGCAGTTCCCCGACCTGTTCCCGCAGTTTCTGGTGGGGGCGTTCCGCGCCGCCGCGTATGGGGGCTATCTGCCCGAAATGCTCGACCGCCTGATTGCGTATTATGAGCAGTGGCGCACCGTGCGTCGCTGGTCGCTGCTGACGCAGGGCTGCCTGTGGCATGCGGCGCTGCTGTTGCCGCTGGTGGGCGTGTTCGGGCTGGGGCTGGTCTGGAGCTTGCGCGCGTTTACGGGCGGCGACATGACGGACGCGCTGCGGGCGATTGCTGGCGGGGTGGGTCAGGCGTACCTGCGCTACGGACTGCCCGCGACGCTGCTGCTGACGGCGCTGATGTTGCTGGGCTACCTGCTGTCGGGGTTGGATCGTCTGAGCGCGCGCCTGCGCCTGAGCGGGCGGGGGCTGTTTAATTACAGCGACTGGATTCGCGCCCAATCGCTGGAGCAGTATCTGTTTCATCTGGCGCGGCTGACGCAGGCGGGGGTTGCGCCCGCAACGGCGCACATCCTGGCGGCGGGCGCTGTGCCCAACCGCGCGCTGGCAGAGGCGCTGCTTGCGGTGGATTTGGGGCGCGCGGAGGGCGCAGCGCATCTCGACCACGCGCTGGAACGGTCGGGACTGTTCCCCATCGAGGAGGTGATGCTTGCGCGCACGGGCGTGCAGACGGGCGACCTGCCCCAGACGCTGCAGACACTCGCTGTGTGGTACACCGAACGCGCCGCCGAGAGCCAGCGTCAGCTGCCCCGCGCCTTCTTCCGCCTGATGGTCTTGATTAGCCTCATTGCCTTGGGGATTGGGCTAATCAGCTTCGCGGCGGGCTTCTACCGAAACATCATTCCCGCTGTGGAGGAATGGGTCGGGGGGTAAAAAGCGCAGCGGCTCCCCCATACAGGAGGAGCCGCCGAGGGGTATCAGGCAGAGCGTCGGCGACGCGCCAGCATCGCCAGCAAACCAACGCCCAGCGCCGTCATACTGGCGGGTTCGGGTACCGTGGTGTATCCCAGACTGGGCAGATTCGCAAGCACGCTGGGGTCGTTATCGAAGCTGTTGTCGAAGTCGAATCCAGCATCGGGGTCTGCCAGCATCGTGAGCCTTCCTTGCAGGATAACCTGTCCGCCCGCGGGGATGACGACATTTTTCCACGCCAGCCCATAACCGCGGAAGGAGGTTCCGAAGTCCTGGAACGCCCAGCCCCAGAATGCGGGCGTCGTGCCGTATACATACACCCCGTTCGGGCGCGGTCCAAGCCCATCGAAGCCGAAGTGGACGCCCATGATGAACTGATCCACAATCACATTCGCGGCGTCCAGGATGGTCATTTGAAACAGCATCGCGCCCGCAACATAGGCGTTGACGCCCGTAGCAAACCCCGCGAACGGGAAGTAGATGCCGGCTCGCGTCGCCCAGGCAAATGCGCCATTTTGGAAAACGACATTGCCTCCAGAGACATTGTAGGTACCCACACCGTTGTTAGAGGGCACATCGCGAACGGTGTAGTCGGTCCACCAGAGCGCTCCAAGAGCTGGTCCTACCACGGAATACATTCGGGTGCTTGCTCCGCCAAACTGACCAGCAGGGGCGGTCGCCTGGTTCAGAAAGGCGATGCCGGGCGAGCCAGTCGCGAAGGTAAATGTGGAGCCATTGACAAGCGTGGGGTTCTGAGCCAGGGGATAGCCTGCGCCTGGAGAGTACATGAACCCATTCCCGTCGTAGACCGGGCTGGGCTGATTGGCGCCGACTTGATACGTGCCGTGCCAAATCCCCATGGTACCCGACATTCCCGTAAACTGCGCCGTAGCGATGTTCACGCTCAAGCTCGCAAGTGCGAGCACAACAAACACAGAGTATCGCTTCATGGTTCTTCCTCCTTGCAGGGAATGTGTGTTCTCCTTTCTCCCTGCGTAGGTCAAGACTCGCCTCTGTCGAAAAGTGTTGCACCTTTGGCAGCGGTTAGGGGAGAATCGGGCAGTTTTTTCAGGAAGTCGCCCCGAAGTGTTGCCATGCGCCCCAGTAGCGAGGGTGCTGGAAGCGCGGGGCGCGGCGGATGTGTAGGCAAGCGTTGCGCATAGCGGATAGCGCCGATTCGCCTCGCCTGTAGCGGGTATAGAACTGTTCGCTCCACAGAGGCGCGACGGCGTCGGGCAATCGCCACAGCGTCGCCAGCACGGTGGGGCAGCCTGCGGCGAGGAACGCCCAGTGCAATCCGAGCGCGCCGTCCGCACTCTGGACGCCCACCGCCGTTTGGCACGCCGAGAGCGTCGTCAGGCGCGCCTTCAATCGCAGCTGCAGCACCTCGTGCGCATAGAGCCACTGCGGTTGCGACTCGCCCCAGAGCGCAATGGCGCTGAGCATCGGCATCCGCAGGTTCGGCGTGGCGTGCGTGGCGAGGTGGAGCGCGTCGGCGTGTGGAAGGGCGCGCGTGAGCTGGGCGCGTGTGGCGCGCTGGTTGCGCAGGAGCTGGGCGCGCGCGCCCCACACGCGCTGAATAGTGTGGGCTTCCTGCGCTGCGCCCGGCAGCGGGCTGAGCCGCGCGCGGGTCTCGCCCCCTGCGCCGGGGAATTCGGACACCGCCGCCGCCAGCAGGTGTCGCGGCGCACGTGGGGGACGCGCCAGTCGCTCCGCCGACGCCCACGCCGACGCCGATGGGCAACTGGCAATCGCTACGCGCTCCAGCAGATAACGCCCCCGCGAATCGCACAACACCGCCCACGGGGTCGCGTGTAAATCCCCGTCGGGGCACACAATCACCTGTCGCACGCCCGCCAGCGAGGGCTCCAGCGGACGAATCAGCCAGTCGTACAGCGCGCGGGCATGCGCATGCACACGCTCCAGCGGCGACTCGGTCTCTAATGCTTGCAGCAAGGCTTGAATCTCGCGGCGGAGTGTTTGTGCCGAGACGCGGATGCAGCGCCCGCCCAACACGATGCGCCCGTTCTGCCGACGCGCCCACACGAGGGTCAGCCAGTCGGGCGCGACGGCGTATTCCACCAGAAGCGTCTGCTTGTCCAGCGGCAGTTGTTCGGGGCGGAGCGGTTCGGGCTGTCGCCAGTTCAGGCGGGGGTAGCGGGCGGCGAGCGTGCGCTGGTAGGCGCGCCATTCCAGCAGGGCGCGTTCGGTCTCGCGTCGCCGCTGGCGTAGTTCGGCGGGCGTGCGCGCGCGGGTCTGACGACTCAGGACGGTCTCATACCGTTGGCGCAGGGCGTCCAGACGCTGGCGCTCCGATTGTGACAGTTCGGGCAAGTGGGCGGGCGCGTTCCATGCAAGGCGCAGCGCGTTGCCCTTGCCCTGCTGGCAGGCGTCGAACGCGGCGCGCCAGTCGTCCGTACGCCCGTAGTAGCCTACAATCGACGCCACCGCCTCGCGGAACTGGCTGAGGTACATCCCGATCTCTTCGGGGGGCAGATCGCGCAGGGAGGGCGTCTCGCGAATCGTGCGCAGGCACGCCTCGAACTGGCGTCGGGCGGCGCGCGCCTCGCCAAGTCTCCCGTGCGCCTCGCCCAGCAAATACGCCTGCTGGATCGCCAGCGTCGGGTTGGGGAGAGTTTCCATCAGGCGTTGCGCGGCGTTCAGCGAAACCAGCGCATCGCGGGGACGGTTCAAGTGCAACAGCGCCTGCGCCTTCACCTGCCGCGCCTGCACGGCGTACAGCGTATGCGGCACACGGTCGAACTGCACCGCCGCCTGATGCGCCGTTGCGGCTGCACGGTCGAAGGATTCCGTGTCGAGAAAGACCGCCGCGCGATTGAGCAGGCAGAAGGCGACCCCTTCTGGGTCACCCAGCGCCTCATAAAGCCGTTGCGCTTGTGCGTAGAGTTCCAGCGCGCCTCCGTAGTCGCCATCCTGCTGGAGCAGGATGGCGGTGTTCAGCGTGCAGGTTGCCACATCCCAATCCGAGCCAAGTTGCTGAAAGCGCGTCATCGCCTCGCGGTAGTGCAGGCGGGCGTCTTCGTAGAGCCCCATCGTCCAGTAGACCAGCCCCGTGTTGGCAATGCAGCGGGCGACGCCCAGCGGATAGTTCGCCTGCTCGCTCCACTGTCGCCCGTTTCGGTAGGCGTGCAGCGCTTCGTCGTACTCGCCGCGTGCGCGGCGCACGACGCCCTCGAAAATGTAGCACTCTGCCAGTCCGAAAGCGTTCTGGGCGCGTTGGGCGCTGGCGCGGGCGCGCAACACCATCTGCAGGCTGGCGTCCAGGTCGCCCGCAGTGTAGTGTAGCGTCGCCAGCGTGTATTCGCACTTGCCCCGCTGCGCGGCATCGCCATGAGTCTGCGCGGCGCGATAGGCGCGTTGCGCCGCCGCCTGCGCCTGTTCCAGCTTGCCCAGCATACGGTACAGCCCCGCCAGCGTGCGCCAGCCTTCCATCTGGCGCTGCACCGACGCGCGGGGCAGGAGCGACTCCAGCGCGCGCATTACGGGCGGCGCGTCGCGCACCTGATACAACGCCAGATAGAAATCCAGCAGCCGTTGCCGCGCGTAGCACCGCAGCTCAAGCACGCCCAGCCGATCCGAGAGGCGAATCAAGCCCTGCACGGCGGGCGTCAGATGCTGGAGCTGTTCGGGGCTCAGTCCCCGCAGGGAGTCGAGTTTTGCCTGTACCCACGACGCGCGCTGCCAGTCGCGATGCTGGCGCAGCAGGGGCGCGCCATCGCGCGCCTGCCCCAGCGCGCGCAGCCACTCATACTCCGCCTGCGTCCAGCCTGCGGGAAGGGTCGCCTGCATACGCTAATTATAGCCCAAACGCGCGGCGAGGGGCAACGCCGTTGCGCTATATTCGTAAAGCGCGTGTCAAGCGCCGTCTACCTGGAAGCGGAGCTTGCGCGCACGCTGAAGCTGACGCTTCAGCACTCCAAAGGACGCGCGTGCGCACTTAGGGGGATAGCAGGGCTATTGAAAACCTACTGCCTGCCCCGCAAGAGGCAGGCGCTTCCACTTTATGGTTTGGCAGGCAGTTGCTTGGTAGGCAAGTCGAACGCAAGGCTGCCCGAAAAATGTCTATCCACCAAGACTCGTCCGACTTTGAAAGTGTTGCACTCCAAGCGGTACAATTGGTCTATTGGGAGTATTGGCGTGCAGGATGACCGTAATGAGCTTTTGAGTCGATTGGCTCGTGAGGCCACTCAGGGCAACTCGGACGCGCTGGAGCGGTTGCTGGAGGAGAGTCGGACGCGACTGATGCGCTACTTCCGCCCGCGCGTGCGCACGGCGGAGGACGCCGAGGACCTGATTCAGGAGACGCTGCTGCGCGTCGCGAACGCGCTGTCCCGCACGCAGCTGAGCGCGCCCTACGAACACTGGCTTTACCGAATCGCCTCGAACTGCCTGATTAGCTTCTACAGCCGCGCCTACCGCACCGCCGAGACGCCCTTCGCCGCGCTCGAACAACCCGACGCCGTTTATGAATTGCAACAGGACTCGTTCGAAGCGAGTCTATTAGAGCGGATTGCCGACGAACAGACGCAGGCGCAACTGTACGCGGTTGTGCAGCAAGTCTGCTCGGACGCGGAGCGGCGGGTTCTCTGGCTACACGCGCAGCATGAGCGGCTGGAGGACATTGCGCAGATGCTGGGGATGAACGCAGCGACTGTGCGTACCCATGTGATGCGCGGACGCGCCAAAGTGCTGGCGTACCTGATTCAGCATCGGCGCGAGTGGCTGGGCGGCGACGAAGCGCTCCAACGCGCCATCGAGCGACTGGTAGGCGACGGCGATTCGCTTAGCCCCGCCGAGCGCAACGCTCTGCACGCCGAGCGACCGAATCAGACCGACCTGCGCCGCGCGGCGCTGAAGCTGGCAAAGTATCTGCGAATCGAGTAAGCGACACAAGGAGACCAAACGATGCGAGCGAACACTATGGCAGTGGCATACCCAGAGGATACGATGGACGAGGCGCACCTGAGCGCGGAACAACTGATAATGCTGGTCGAGCGGGGGCGGCGTTGCCCGCGCTTTGACGAATATATCGACCATATTGTGCTGTGCCCTATGTGCCGCGAGACCTACAAGAGCCTGCTTCAGGCGGAAGCGACCGTTTGCGCGGCGCGTCGGGCGCGGTGGCTACCCGCACTGCGATTCTGGATCCCCGCGGCGGCAGCTGCGGCGCTGATTGTGTTTATTGGTCTGCGTCTGCTATGGGTCGACAGCCCTGCAGGGACGGTCGCGCTCCGTCAGGAGAACGGCGTCTGGTACGAAGGGGCGACGCGCCTGCCCGAATGGGCGTCGGCAGCGGCGGCGGCGTTCGCCAAACCGCCCGATGCGCTCACCCGTGACGAGCGTCCACCCGCCGAACGCGCCGTGCAACTGCTTTCGCCGACCCCCGCCAACGCTGCGCTGGAGAGCCTGACCCCGGAGTTTCGCTGGCAGGCTGTGCCCGACGCCGTGCGCTATCGCGCGCGACTGGAGCGCATCGACACAGGAGAGACCGCGCCGCTGGTGGTGGAGGATACAAGTGCACGCCTCACGCCTGGCGCAACACTGCAATCAGGCGCACGCTACCGCCTGACGCTGGAAGCGCTGGCGGCAGGCGAGGTCGCAGGCGAGGGACTGCGCGGCGTCTACGAGTTCCGCACGCTCACGCCCGACGAGCAGGCGCGCCTCGCATGGGCGCGCGCCAATCGCCAGAGCGCCCCTCGCACCTGCGTCGCGCTACTGTACCAGCTGGGCTTCTACGCCGACGCGCTGGAGATATTGAACGCCCTGCCCGACAACGACCCCACGATGCAGAAGTGGCGTGCGCTGCTGCAGCGGCTTACGGAGACGCCAGTCCCGTAGAGCGGAATCTGTGTCGCCTTCACAGGTGAGCGGGCGCATATGCGCTCCGCAAAAGGTATACTCTGGCGGCAGGTGATTGTGGATGGAGATACGCACGCGCGCACGAGTTGTCGATCAACAGCTGGTACCTCTGGAACCTATAGAGCTCCCCGAGGGGGCAGAGGTTTCGGTCACCATAGAATTCTACGACTCGCACGATGAGGCAGCTACCCTCGTCAACAAGGGGGATGTGCTGGTTGTTCGCATCCAAACCCCGATAGATGTTGAGCAGATGATTGAGGACATTCGCGCGGAGCGATTAGCAGCAACGCTTGGAATGCCAGAGAAATGAGACTCTTGCTCGACACTTCGGTTCTGGTTGCAGGGATGATAGAATCGCATACGCAGCATATGTGGTGTCTCTCGTGGTTGGAACAATTAAATCGGCGGGAGATTGAAGGCGTCGTATGCAGTCATTCGTTGATAGAGCTGTACGCAGTGCTTACTCGCCTACCTATCCGTCCACGCCTCTCACCAAATCAAGCGTGGGAATTGATAAGGCACAATCTGTTGGGTAAAGTGGAAGTGATAGGTTTATTGTCTGAGGATTACTGGCAGATTCTGTCCTGGCTATCAGATGAGCGGATTGCGGGTGGGCGCGTATACGACGCGCTAATTGCGCGAACAGGACAAAAGGCGCAGGTGGAGGCGATTGCCACTCTGAACCCGCGCCATTTCGAGGGACTCATCGCAGGTATTCGTATTATCGCGCCTGTTTGAGTGGAGCTTGCCACGCGCGTGCGGCGCTGATTTCAAAAGTCCGCTAACTCCGGCGCACCCACCACGACCATCACGAAGCGTTCGGGCGACAGGTAGCGCGCGGCGGCTGTTTGCGCCTCGGTCGCGGTCAGCGACGCCAGCATCTCTGGATAGCGCTGCCAGTAGTCCAGCGGCAGATGGTAGATGACCGCCTGTTTATACAGGTCGGCGACCCCGCCCAGCGTGACGCGCCCCAACAGGTGTCGTCCAATCAGGTAGTTTTGCGTCGCCTGCAGCTCGTCGGCGGGGATGGATTCGTGGATAAGCCGTTCGACTTCGGCGCGAATCTGGCGGATGGCGTCATGAGTGTTCTCGGTGGCGGTCTGCGCTTCCGCGACGAACGCGCCGATACGCAGGTAGTAATCGAGGTGTGCGCCGACGCTGTAGGCGTAGCCGTACTGCTCGCGAACCGTCAGGAACAGGCGCGAGCTTGCCCCCGCCCCCAGCAGGCTGACCGCGAGCTGGAGCGCGAGGCTGTCGGGGGCGTCGCGCGGCGGACACAGCGCGCCCAGCATCAGATGGCTCTGCACCGAGTTGGGGCGCGGGGTCAGCAGCCAGCCCGTCTCGGCAGGCTGCGGCGGCGGCGCAGGCAGGGGTTCCGAATCAATCGCGCCCTGCCATTCGCTTAGCGCGTCGGCAAGCAACGCCAGCAGCGCGTCGGTCTCGAAGTCGCCCACCACCAGCAGCGTCGCCTCCGACGGGCGATAGCGGGCGGCATGGAACGCGCGCAACTCGTCCGAACCCCAGCGTTGAAGGGCGTTCTCGTCGGGTGCAAGGCGCGCGTAGGGATGCGCCCCAAACAGCGCGAGGCGCAGACGCTCCTCCGCCAGAAACGCGGGTTGCGAACGCTGCAACCGCAGTCGCTGGAGCGTGTTCGCGCGGTCGATCTCCACCTCGTCGGACGGGAAGGTCGGAAGGAGCAGCACATCCGCCATCAGGCGCGTCATTGGCTCGAGGGACGCCGACAGACAGCGCGCGCTCAGGATGGCGGTCTCGGTGTTCGCGCTCACGCCGATACTGCCGCCGCAGCGATCGGCTGCGTCGGCGATTTCGAAACTGGTGCGTGTCGGCGTGCCCGCAATCATCAGCCGCGCGGTCGCCGACGATAGCCCCACCCAGTCGGGGGCGTCGTAGGCGCGTCCTGCGAAGGGCAACACCAGCCGAAACTCCACCACAGGCGCGCGCGATTCAGGCAGGGTCAGCACGCGCAGCCCATTCGGCAGGGTGTGCGTCTCAGGCAGTGGCAGCTGCGACGGGCGCATCGACACATCGGGGGGCGGTGTGGCGCGGTTCATGCGGCGCCCTCCTGAGTCGCGCCCGCCTGAATGTGCATCACTGTGCGGTTGCGCGTGGTGTGCAGGTACTGTTGCACGGCGCGTTGCACATCGTCGGGCGTGATTGCCATCAGCCGTTCCAGCGCGCGGTTGACGCCGTCGGGGTCGCCCTCGAACGCCGCAAAGTACGCCAGCCCCAGCGCGCGCCCCAGCGGGCTTTGCATGCCGTAATAGAGGTTGTCGCTCCAGCGTTGCGCCAGCAGCTGCGCCCGCACGCGCTCCAGCTCGCGCTCCGGCACGCCCTGCTCGGCGAGTTTCTGAATCTCCTCGTACAGCACCGCCTCTACCTGCGCAGGCTCCACATGCGGATGGTGCAGCGCGAACAGGCGGAACAGGCTCGGCGCGGGGCGCGCCTCCGCGCCGCCCGAGACGCTGATCGCTATCTGTTCCTGTTTCACCAGCCGCTGATACAGGCGCGAGGCGCGTCCGTCGGTCAGCAGGTCGCCCGCGATTTGCAGCGCGTCGTTCTCCAGCGTGCCGCGCGGCGGAATTTTCCAAGTGAGCGCAACGGCGGGCACGCTCGCCAGCGGGTCGGAAAACACCTCGCGCCGCTCCTCGCGGTCAGGCTCCGACGCATCCACCGGCGGCGGGGGCGATTGCGACGGAATATCGGCGAAGTAGCGTTCGATCCACGCACGCGCCTCGTCGGGGTCATAGTCGCCCGACACCACCAGCACCGCGTTGTTGGGCGCGTAGTAGGTGCGGAAAAACGCCTGCACATCCTCCAGCGTCGCATTATCGAGGTCCTCCATCGAGCCGATGATGGAGTGCTGGTTCACGAAGTTGTCATACGCCAGTTCGCGCAGGCGCTCCATCGCGCGGGCGTAGGGCTGATTGTCGACCGACAGCCGCCGCTCCTCTTTGACCACCGCGCGCTGGTTGTCCAGATTCTCCTGTGACACCTGCAGCGCGCGCATGCGGTCGGCTTCCAGCCACAGTCCCAGCGGCAGCTTGGACGCGGGCAACAGTTCAAAATACGCTGTCAAATCGTAGGAGGTGAATCCGTTCAGCACGCCCCCGTTCGATTCCACATACTTGAAGTGCATCTCGCGGGGCACATTTTCGGAGCCTTGAAACATCATGTGTTCAAACAGGTGTGCGAAGCCCGTCTTGCCGCGAGGTTCGTTCACCGAGCCGACCTTGTAAAGCACCAGCACGGCGACCGTCGGCGCGACTGTGTGCGGCGACAGGATGACTTGCAAGCCATTCGGGAGGGTGTAGGTTTCGTACTCGATTCGAGTCGTCGCGATTGGGTTCATACGGCAGAGTATACCTCGAATGAGCAGGGATGAGACACTGACAATTCTGATCCTGGAGCAAATGCTGCAGCGAAGCCGTCAGCACACAGGTGCAGAGCTTCCCTGTTGCTGACGGCATCCTCAAGTGGCGTTCTGGCATTCCCCGGTGTGGTCTTATCGTTTTCGGATGGGGTCGCCACTCGGCAGAATCTTGCTGCCGCCTCCCGACACTTCAGGTTTGCGACCGCCGTCGTCCGAGCCGGGGGGCATTCGCAGCCCGCTACTCTCCCGATAGAAGATGCGCGCCTCTTTCGGGTAGATTTTGATGCGCGAGCCTGCAGGGAACAGCTGCCCCGACCACAGCTCCCGATAGTCGGCGTCCAGAATGTAGGTGAACACCGCGCCGTCTTTGAAGCTGGGAGTGATGTTCCCCGTCGGGTTGACCAAAACAAAGCCATTCTGGAAAGGTCGGTAATAAAGCCCGCCTTGATAGTCCGAGGAGCGATAGAGCACCTGTATCCCGCCAGTGGGTTGCCCCAGCGGCACATCGAAATCGGCGTCGGGACGCCAGCTGCGCTGGCGATTCGGCGGCGCGTCGTAGTAGTGTTTGTCGAGGTACAGGTAATTGTTGCTGTCCGAGCATAGCAGGAAACTCGCCAGCGCGTATATCTTCTGTCGCCGCCCTTCCGTAGGATTTCGGACGGCGTATCCCGTATACACAACGCGCAGGCGCGGGCGATTCTCAATCAGGGTGTTCAATTGCCCTTCCCAGACTGTGAACGAGAGAAATCCTGCTGGCAAGGAGTAAATCGTTGTGAAGACCTCTTCCATCAGTAGTCCATCCAGCAGTCCTTGACGCGCGAAGTAGGTATGCGGCTGGTCGCGTGTGTAGAGCGCGGCCGCAGTGTTGATAATGAACTTGATATCCCTGTCGCCGAGCGTACTGCGCATGTTCAGAAGGTGCTTGTGCATCGCCGCGATACGACTGGCGCGCGTAGGGTACTTCTGGAACAAAAAGTTGGAGAAGAAAAAGTCGATGAAGCTATCGAAGTGGATCACATCCACGCCTATATCGGCGTAGAGCATTGACAATCCAACATTTTGCGCTCCCCACGCGGACGCTTGAGGATTGCCAATATCCATCACATAGCGGTCGGAGCCGAACTGTTGGCGATTTCCAGAAATGTTAAGCAGGAACCAATCGGGATGGTTGAGGTCGCAGTAGTAGTAGCCGAATATATCGCGCTGTTCCCATGCCCGATTAGGTGTACGGACGCTGTAGATTAGATTGTAGTAATAAACATTCAGCAAATCAGGACGGTGTGTGCGGAGCGCTTTGATGTCGTCCCAGGTGGCTAACATCAGATCGAACTCGCGGGAATAGTAGACCCAGTCGCGCTGGTTTTCCTCTGCCCAGGCGTAGTAAGGCGCGGCGATTTTGAGGCTGCGCGGTTGATGCGGGCGCCACCGCTTGCTGCCCGTGACCACCAGCTTGTCGAAACGAATAACGCCTGAGGAAACACCGCTCAGCGACCGAACAAACAGATCCAGCCTCACCCCTTGCGGATTCGAGCTGGGCACAGTGTAGTTGAAAACCAGCTCGGTCCATGCGTTGGGTACGCTTGTTGTGTTGAGCAAATCCACACTGCCAGAACTATCCAAGCCGCGCGCACGGATACGCAACGAGGCATTGACCCAGTTTTCCGCTTTCACCCATAACGAAATACGAATCGTCTCTCCAGGGCGGGGGTAGTCGTCCGAGGGAAAGTACATCAGCATACCGAGTGAAGCCTCTGCAGTAGAGGAGCTATTGCGATTGAAGCTGATTTTCTGAGATGCAAGCCCGCTGACCTTGTCGTCTTCGTCCAACTCAGCAGTAAAGTCCGAAGGGATGTTGAACGAGAACCCTTCCGCAACGCCGTTGCGTTCCATTCCCACATCGTGGTTGCCTCGATAATAATCGTAATCGAACTCGCCAAACAGCGTGGCGTAGTTGATAAGCGGCTGCTGCGCGAGCGCAGCCCCCCAGACAGCGACCGATACTACACTACCCAGAACCCGATAATATGCACGCATGGGTCTCTCCTCTCGCGCCTATTATACCCCACTTTCAGAGGAGCGCGCCCTCGCAAAAGTGCTACACTTGGCGTGAGTCACGCCACATGCCCAATCCAAGGGCAATCACAGGCAGTGAAAAAGTGAAGGTTTGCAATCGAAATCGCGCGTTGCTGCTACACCCTGCACTGACGGTGAAGTAGAGCGCCGTAGATACGAACAGTATCGCCCACCACCGCTGCTGCCGAGCCTGCGCAGGCTCAATCCACGCGCCGCCTGCTACGAAGCGTTGTACCCACCGGGGAAATTGTACATGCCTGTTCTATCGCGATTCTGGTATAATCCGTTTGTGAGCGGCTCTGCGCAGGTTCATCCGCTTCGCCGTGCGGTGCGCCACTGGCGCTGGGTCTGGCGACAACGCGCCCACTGGGAGTCGCCCGGTCGGTTCCTGTTATTTCACCTGTTGCGTGCGCTGGGGGTGAATGAGCGCGTGTCTTTCCACTACCAGGGCGCACGGTTTCGGCTGTTCGACACGACGCTGACCCATCTGATGTTTTTTCACGCCTCACACTGGCACGGAGCGCTGGATCTGGGGTTTCTGCGCAAACTGTTGCGCCCAGGCGATACGATTGTGGACATTGGCGCGAATATCGGCTCGCATGCCATCCCGCTTGCAAAAGCGTTGGGCGAGACGACGCAGGTGTACGCCTTCGAACCGCACCCGCGCGTGTTTGCGCAGTTGCAGGCGAACGCTGCGCTCAACCGATTGCCGAACCTGCATCTTTACAACCTGGCGCTGGGCGCGCACGCAGGCGAGGTTGCCTTCACCGATGTGCGCAGCGATGACTACAATCGCGTCGCCCCGGCAGGCGAAGGCGCGCTCATGGCGCCGATGACGCCGTTAGACTGCTTCGAACCGCTGGCGGCAGTGCCCATCGACCTGCTCAAGATCGATGTGGAGGGCTACGAGCTGTTTGTGTTGCGCGGCGCGGAGGCGACCCTGTCGCGCACGCGCTTTGTCTTCCTGGAGGCGAACGCTTTCAACGCGGGGGAATACGGCAGCAGCGTGCAGGAACTTGCCAACTACCTGCGCGCGCGCGGCTGGATCCTCTACCGCGTCGTCAGCAACGAGGCGTTGCAGCGCCTGCCCGAAGCGCCCACTGTCGACGAGTGGGAAAACTGGCTCGCTGTCCGAAGCGAGGACGCCCTGCGCGAGCGCCTCACAGGGCAGGGCATCGCCATACTGTCCGACGATGAGTGAGTTGCGCCGCCGTGCGGTAGAGGGCAGTCTCTACCTGAGCTTGCGCAGGGTGTTTACCATCGCCCTCTCGATAGTGGGCGTGCTGTATGTGACGCGCATCGTCGGTCCCGAAAACTACGGCTTGTACGCCTCGGCGATGGGCGTTTACCTGTTTTTGACTCAGCTGGTCGGTACAGGCGTGCGCACTTACCTGATACGCGCGCCGCAGGACGCGCCGCGCGAAATATGGCATCAGGCGTTCTGGTGGCTGCTGCTTTTCAGCGCGGCGTTGACATGCGCGGCGCTGATGGTGTTGCGCGTGCTGGGCGTGTTCTGGATACGCACGGAAGGCTTCTTCACGGTTGCGCTTGCGCTGTGCGTCGGGCTGCCCCTGCACGCGGTGAGTATCGTCGCGCAAGCCGCGCTGGAAAAGGAGCTGCGCTATAAACGGATTGCGCTCATCGACACGCTCGCGCAGACCAGCTCCTACGCTGTGAGTGTGCCGATGGCGTTGCTGGGGTTTGGGGTATGGGCGCTGGTCGCGGCGTACTGGGCGGCGCAGCTGGTGAATGTATCGCTTGCGTTTCTCAGCGCGCGCTACCGACCGCGCTGGCAGTGGGAACGGGGGATGCTGCGCGATATGCTTGGGTTCAGTTTTGCGCAGGCGGCGTCCGAGTGGCTTTACTACACCAAAAACCTCGCGCCTGCCCTCGTGCTGCTTCCCATCGCGGGCAAAGAGGCGGTCGGCTACCTGACGCTGGCGGAGCGGCTGTTGAACATGCTGAACTTCGCGCAGGTCGCGATTCGGAATGTGACGACCTCGGTGTTTGCGCGCCTGCAGGATCAGCCGCACAAACTGCTGCACACGCTGTATATCTCGTCACAGGCGCAGATTCTGAGTCTGGGCGGCGCGAGTTTGGTATTTGTGTTGACGGCATGGTATGTGCTGCCGCCTCTCTTCGGGGCGCAGTGGGATATTCGGCTGGCGATTCTCGCGCTGGCTATTTTGACGGCGGAACAACTATTGACGGCGACCTTTAGCGCGCAGGCGCAGGCGCTCTATGTGATTCGGCAAAGCCATGTAGTGACCCGCGCAGCGCTGGTGTTTGCCTTCAATCTCTACTGGTCTACCGCGCTGTGTGCTTCCCTTGCGCCCGAAGGCTATGAGGTGCTGGGCTACGGACTCGCCTACTTTCTGGCGCATCTGCCGAACAATGTCTTTCTGCATCGGGGAATCAAGCGCTACATCGGGCAGCCCTATTACGGCGTGAACCTGCTCTGGGCAGTGGCGCTGGGCGTCTCGTTGCTGGCACCTGTGGCGTACTATGCGCCCCTATTGGCGCTGGGGGTGTTCCTGCTGCCTGCCAGTCGGCGTGCGTTGCGTGAACTGCTCCGTGAAATCCGCGCGCTCCGCCCGCCGTCGCAAGCAGGTATATAATTGCTATGGCACAGCCGTTTATCAGCGTTATTATCAACAACTACAACTACGCACGGTTTGTGGCGGAGGCGATCGAGAGCGCGCTCGCGCAGACCTATCCCCATAAAGAGATTATCGTTGTCGACGACGGCTCCACAGACGAGTCGCGCACGGTTATCCAGCAGTACGCAGACCGCGTGCAGGTGATTTTCAAAGAGAACGGCGGTCAGGCGTCGGCGTTTCACGCGGGCTTTGCGGCGGCGCGGGGTGAGGTCATCTGCTTTCTCGACTCGGACGACTACTGGACCCCGCAGCTGCTGGAGCGCGTCGCCGCACACTGGGACGATTCGCTGGCGCTGATGGAGTGGCGGATGGAATGCGTGGACCCAGAGGGCAAGCCGCTCGGGCGAACCTTCCCCATTCATACCCCCTATCTGGGCGACCTGCGCCCGATATTGTTGCGTCGAATCTATTACCCAAGCACACCCACCAGTGGCAACGCCTTTTCGCGACGCGCCGTCGAGGCGGTTTTCCCGCTGGACGAGTCGTTCTGGCGCATCAGTGCGGACGCGCCGCTGCTGATGGGCGCCCCGTTCTACGGTCAGTTCGCCTTCATCGATGAAACCCTGACCTATTACCGTGTCCACACAGGCAATCTCCATTATGGGATGCGCCCCCGCTGGGAGCGTTTGCAACGCGAGGTGCGGCATTTGATGGCGCGTGAACAGGTAATACGCGAACATGCCCAGCGGCAGGGGCTGAAGGTTCACCCCAGACTGGGCTATTCGCTCCCAACGCTGAACATCGCCCGCCTGATGCTGCTGCTGGGGCGGCGCGGCATCCCCGAAACGAGCCGCGATACGCTGCCGACGCTCATCTACCACGGGGTGCGTTCGGTATGGGAGTACGACGCGCCCATGACCGTTCGGCAGCGGCTGAGCTGGATGCCCCCCTATGCGCTTGCGATGTTCCATCGGCGCAAGGCGTTAAAGAAGGCGGCGCACCTGATGTTCTGGAGCGCGCGCGAAGACGAGATTGACGAGTTCCTGAAAGAGGCGGGCTAAACTTGCGTCCTGAAATACTCGATTGTGCGCCGTAGCCCCTCCTCCAGCGACACGCGCGGCGTCCAGCCGAGAATCTCCCGCGCCCGCGTAATGTCGGGGCAACGCTGTTTGGGGTCGTCGGGGGTGAAAAACTCTTGAAACACGATGGGGCTGTCGCTGCCCGTGAGGCGCTTGATGATTTGCGCGAACTCCAGAATCGTGCGCTCTTCGGGGTTGCCGATGTTCACGGGCAGATGATAGTCGGCGTGCGCCAGTCGCCAGATTCCCTCGATCAGGTCCGCGACATAGCCGAAACTGCGCGTCTGGCTGCCGTCGCCGTAGACCGTGATGGGTTCGCTGCGCAACGCCTGACACACGAAGTTGGGCACGACGCGCCCGTCGTCGAGGCGCATGCGCTCACCGTAGGTGTTGAAAATCCGCACGATGCGTGTGTCGACCCCCTTGTAGCGGTGGTATGCCATTACCAGCGACTCGGCGTACCGTTTCGCCTCATCGTACACGCCGCGCACGCCAATCGGGTTCACATTCCCCCAGTAGTCCTCCGACTGCGGATGCACCAGCGGGTCGCCATAGACTTCCGAAGTTGAGCTGAAGAGGAACTTCGCCCCCTTGCGCACAGCTAACTCCAAGGCGTTCTCGGTGCCGTAGGAGCCGACGCGGAGCGTCTCCAGCGGATGCTTCACAAAGTCGACAGGGCTTGCCGTCGACGCCAGATGGAACACATAGTCCACCGCGCCTTCAATATCGAACGGCTCGCACACATCGTGGCGCAGGAACTCAAAGTCAGGGCGTTCCTGCAGGTGCTGCAGGTTCTCCGCGCGCCCCGTGATCAGATTATCCACCACGACCACCTGCCAGCCTTCGGCAAGCAGGCGATCGACCAGATGGGAGCCGATGAAGCCCGCGCCTCCCGTCACGACGGCGCGTGGCATCAGCGACGCGCCTCCTTCGGAAGGGATTCCCGCCAGGGGTCAATCAGTTTGTCCTTGTCAAACAGGCGTCTGTAGAGCGCGGCGGGTACGCCTGTGAGGAGCAGCCACGCCACACGCGGCGACTGACGGAATAGGCGGGTAGCATTTTTCCAGTCGCCCCGTTTCACACTCACGGCGAACTGCGGGTACAGCACATACGCCTGTCGGCGCCGATACGCCCACTGGAGCAGCCGCGCGTGGCGCGGCGTCGTCTCAGGCAAGCGCAGCAGGTAC
The DNA here is from genome assembly GCA_037442365.1 of Armatimonadota bacterium. Lineage (GTDB taxonomy): Bacteria > Armatimonadota > Fimbriimonadia > Fimbriimonadales > GBS-DC > GBS-DC. Next base: position 18,241 of record JBBIQK010000055.1, read on the forward strand.
TCCAGCGACTTGCGCAGTTCGTCCATCCCATCGTATCGGCTTACGGTCGTGCCCGGTCGGACACGGTAGTAATACATCGGCTGGGGGAGCAGCACAAATCGCCCGCCCTTCAGGAGTATTTCTACGAATAGGGCATAGTCTTCCGCAATGCGCATGGTGGTCTGATAGCGGATTTGCTTCTGTTCCAGAAAGGCGCGGCGTATCACTGGTTTGGCGGATGGGTGCGCCCGAATGATTGCATCGAGCGTGTAGGCGCGTGGGGTTCTGGGCGGAGTCGCGTGGGTTGCCCACCCCACCTGATACACACTCCCCCACTCTGTCCAGTAGACCTGCAGGTCAGCAACCATATCGGCGCGCTGAGACTCGGCGAAGTTTACCAGCGTCTCTAACCGTTCGGGGGCAATCCAGTCGTCGGCGTCCAGCACCGCAACCCATTCGCCCTGCGCCGCCTCCAGCGCGCGATTGCGCGTACCGCCTGGTCCCAGGTTCTGCGCGTTGCACAGCAGGCGAATGCGCGTGTCCCCCAGATACTTTTGCACCTCCGCAACCGTGTCGTCTGTGGAGGCGTCGTCCACGATTATCATCTCCCAGTCGGAGAGGGTCTGCGCCTGCATCGATTCGATGCACTGCCCGATGTAGGGCGCGACATTGTAGGCAGGCGTAATCACCGAGACCACTGGACGCGACGCCATCAAGGGTATTATACCATTCCCGTCTCAGGTAT
>JBBIQK010000056.1:0-18848 GCA_037442365.1 Armatimonadota bacterium
TTGGCGAGTGTGTCGGCTTCGGTGTCCAAGAGTTGTCGCAGGATGTTCTCCAGCTGTTCAGTAGGTGTCAGTTGCCGTTGTGCATGCTAAGATTGTAGCCCAAAAGGGCTTAAATTGATGCCAATGAAACCCAGAATTTTCGAGGTATAATAGGAAATCAAGAAACGAAAGTGCGAGGGTAGAAATGTCTCTGGAGTCTTGGGACGAGATTCAACAGCTCGTGGAAAAGATCAGGGAATCTGCGTGTTGCGATGAAGAGCAGGCTGGGCTTGAAGCGCTCTACACTCGCCTGTTCGATCTGCTCCGCCCGCAGGTGCGTTCCATGATGCGCACGCTTACACGCGACCAGAGCCTGGTGGACGATCTGACCCAGGACGTTTTGGTGCGTCTGTGGAAAGCATTGCCGCACTACAATCCGAAGATTGCCCCCTTCAAACACTGGTTGGGGCGCGTGGTGATTAATCACGCCTACAATCAGCTGAATCGGCACAACCGCATCGCGCGTCATGAGGTGCGCGAATCGGAGTGGTTTGAGCCAGACGCTGAGGATGCAACGCCGACAGCCTTTGAGCAAGCCGCTGCGCCCGACTCGAACCCGGACGAGCAGCTAGGCGAGCGTGAACGGCTGGAGCTGATTCTGGCGTGCGCACGCGAAGCGCTCAGCGATGATGAGTATCTGGTCTGGCTTGAGCAGGTGGTCAACGGCTCGTCGTATCGCGAGATTGCTGAACTCATGGATTGTAGCGAGAATCGCGTGCGACAGACGATGTTCCGCGCCCGTCAGAAGGTCGCCGCCGCCATCGTACTCCACCCCCGAATCCTGAGCGCCGAGGAGATTCACGCCGCGATTGCGCGATGCATGCATTCCGAGGAGCCTCTCACCGAATATGAACTTACACTGCTGCAACAGACCGTGCAACGTGATGGGCGACGCAAGCCTCCGGGGTGGCGACAGCAGGCTCTCTTCCGCCAGGCATGTGTGAAGGTCCTTGCACATTTACTAGGATGCCTTATTCTATCGCTTGCAATCCTATGACAGAGGAGGCAGAACAATGAAAACCCTTTCGCAAGCAGGAGAGATGACCATGATCCAAACGCCAATAGAGCGACAGCTTGGAGTGCGTCTGCGCAATGCGCCGATTGGCGAGTGCCTGACATTCGAACAGTTTGTTGAGCTGGCACGGCGCGGGCGGCGCGCTCCAGACTATCACAGGCAGATGGCACATATTGTGTCGTGTCATGAATGCCGCTGCGCGTACCTTCAGATGCGGGCGATTTTGCAGGCGCAGCGTCCCAGCCTCATGCACTGGCTGAACCAGCTGTCCGCGCCGCGCCTGCCCCAGTGGGCGCTGGCGACGGGATTCGCGGGCGTTGTGTTTGCGTTCGCGGTGTGGGCGCTCTACCCCAGACCAGCCAATCAGCCACAAATCGCCGCAAACAGCCCCTCATCACAGCGTCCGCAGCTGGCGCAGAAACCGACCAACCCCACCCCGAACACGGCAGACAAGTCGAGTAATCCGCAGGGGAGCGTGTCGCCACCGCAGCGTCCGCAGCTGGCGCAGAAACCGACCAATACCCAATCCAAGGAGGGACATGCAGACAATACTCCCCGAAACCATGGTGGCTCTGGTACGCTGTCTCCGCAGCCGCCAACGGAACCTCATGGTCAGGACAAGTCTCCAGACACGACTCCACCACTGCAGCGCGAGCTGGCGCAGGTTGGAAGCGCCCTCACGCAGGGCGCCGAGTCGATGAGCCGCTTGCTGGCGTCGCTGGCGCAGGGCGGCGTGACGCGTAGCAGTAGGGCGGCGAAGGGGCAGCAGATTACAGTCATCCAGCCCACTCTGAGCGAGACCACGCTGCTGGAAGAGACCACGCTGACGCTCCAGTGGTCCCCTGTCGCTGGCGCGAGTAAATACACGGTGGTCGTCCGTGATCGCGATACAGGCGAGACGCTCCTCGAAAAAGAACTGCCTGAGGCGCAGCATCAGCTGCAGCTGGGGTCCCTGAAGTCGGGCGGCGAGTACGAACTCATTTTGAGCGCGCCACGCGGCGAGCAGGCGACCCTCAAAACCACGCTGGTGTTCCGGGTGATGTCCGAGTCGCAGCGCACAGATTTGCGCTGGGCGCGCAGCAACGCCTCCCGCGCACCCCTGCTCGCTGCGCTCGTCCTGTATCAACTGGAGCGCTACCGCGAGGCGCTGGACGCGCTGGAGCGCGCCCAGCAGCGCTACCCTGACGACGAACAGATCCAACGCGCACTGGAACACCTGCGCGCTCAAGGCCGATAATATGCCTTCTTGTAGGGGGAATCAGGTGAGGTGAACAAGATGCAAAAATGCGACTGGCTTGCGATTGAGAATCTGTGTACAGAAATCTTCGCGCTGGAGCAGGCGGTTTGCACGGGCGGCGCGCCCGAGTCCGCGTTGCAAGCCCTTTATGCGCAACTTAACGACGCGATGTACCCCGCCGTGCTGGAGATGGCGCGCGCCCTGATGCGCAATCGACGCGAAGCGGAGCGCATCGCACGTGCATTCTTGGAACGCACACCCCTGATACTGCCGATCTATGCAGAGGGTAAAACCGCATGCGAACACTGGATGGGACGTGCCTTCATCGACTTCGTCTACACCACCCTGCCCGACGCTCAAAAAGCGCCCGAAGCCACGTCGCGCCTGATGGCGGATGGACAGCTTCGAGGCGTGCCCTCCTCAGAAGCGCAACAGCTTCTCGAGCGTGTGCAACGAACACTTTCCCCAGAAGAGTTTCTGGTCTGGTATGACTATGTGATTAATGGCTACGCGCTTACGGACATCGCCCCGTTCCTGCAAACATCACTGTCCGAAGCGGAGGAGATGCTCCAGCGTGCGCGACGCAGGCTGTGGGAAAGCATGGCGACGGATACGAACCGTCGTACCCGTGCGGACATCCTGGGGCAACGCCTGACATGGATTGGTGCGCCAAACGCTTACCCGCACAGCAGTGTTGCGCTGGGTGTTGCCGACAACGGGATGGTGGTGGGGGTTGCCTTCGCGGAGGAGTATCGCTACAGCGACGCGCGTGGCAACTATCCTGTCTATATCACGGGCGCGTTTCGATGGCACTCGTATCAGCTGGAGGTGATCGGAGAGCTGGGTGAGAATTGCCAGCCGCATTGCATGATCAGTATCGACGGCAGCGCCGTGTTTATCTCCAGCGACGCAGGTTGCCTGTGCTGGACGCATGAGCAGGGTGTGCGCCGCGAGGTCAAGCAGCGGTGTGTCTATGCGATGAGCGCCGACGGCAAGGTGATGGTGGGCGAACAGGACAGCCGTGCCGTGCGCTGGGTTGGGGACTCCGTCGTCCCGCTTTCGGATGATAGCCCCAGCGCCGCGTATGGCGTCTCCGCCGACGGCAAACACATCGTGGGACAGATTCGTCAACAGGCGGTGCGCTGGACGGAAACGGGCGCGCCCCAGCGACTGGGTACTCTGGAGGGCGGCACAAGCGAGGCGCGCGCCATCTCGCGCGACGGAACGGTTATCGTGGGCAAGAGCGATGGACGCGCCTTCCGCTGGACGCCCGACGAAGGCATGTGCGCCCTTCGCCCTGTAGAGGGCGAACTGAGTCAAGCGCATAGCGTCTCGTATGATGGAACCCGTATCGTGGGAGAGGCGCTGGACGACAACGGCGGACTGCTCGCGTTCCTCTGGACGCCCGAAGACGGGATGCAAGACCTCAACCAGTTGTTTGCGCACCTGCGCGCCGCTGGCGAGCGGCTCGAACGCGCCTACGCGATTTCGCCCAACGGGCGCTACATCGTCGGCGAAGGCTATTGCCCAGAGACCGACCGCAACGAGGCGTTCATCCTCGACCTAGGCGAATTCTCATGCTAACGCAAAGTGAGGAACACCAATGCAAAAAAGACTGACAATACTGGTATTTGTGGCAAGCACGCTCATCAGTGGTGGAACGCAGACAGGCGGTTCGCCTGCGCAGGGCTTGCAGGCAACCCTTCAGGCGGTGGAGCAAGCCATCGAACAGCGACAGTATGCCGAAGCGCTCGAACAGCTGGATAAACTGCGTCCACAGGGGCGCAGGACGATACAGGAGCAAGCCTATCTGGTTCACCTGCGTGCGCGAACGCTGCATCGCCTGCGTCGCGAGGAGTCCCTGCAAGAGTGTATCGCCCTCTGGGAGCAAACGCGCCAGACCTATGAGCGTCTGGGCAATGCGCCGCTGGCGATCGAAGCAACCCTGTCGCTGGCGTTCTGCTACTGGCAAAGCGACCGCCCGCGCGCCCAACAGCTCCTCGATCAGGTATGGCAACGGCTGCGCTCAGAACAAGCTTCCTCGCTTGAGCTGGCGCAGGCGCTTAGCTTTTGCGCCGCAGACTGGTTCGACGCGCAGGAGTGGTCTCTCTGTCAGCAGCTGTGGGCGCGCGCGGTCGCAATCCTCGAAGCGCTGGACGATACGCGCAAAGACGCGCTTCTTGCCCAGACACGGTACAATCTGGGTGTTGTCGCATTGCGGCTGAATCAGCTGGACACGGCAGAGATCTACCTGAACGCCGCGCGCGCCACGCAGGAACAGATAGCCGCCGATACGCCTGCACTGGCAGCGACTCTGAAAGCGCTGGGCGAACTGATGTACCGACGCAACGCCCTCGATGAGGCGATACAATTGTACCAACGCGCCACACAGCTTTATGCGCAGAATCGCGACGAGACGCTTGCGCACGCGCAGGCGCTACTGGGGCTGGGGCAGACGGCTCTGCACAAACAGCGATGGAATGACGCGCAAGTTTATTACACCCGCGCACATACGATGGCATATGCGGTATCGCCCGAGTCGCGCGAAGCAGCACAGGCGGCGCTCGGGCTGGGCGCCGTCGCCCTCGAGACGGACGACCTGGCGGCAGCGGAGCGGTGGCTCACACAGGCGACCCAGAGTCGGAATCTTGAGCCAGGCGACCAGATTCAGGCAGCGCATGAACTGGGGCGCCTCGCCCTGCGACGAGGCGATTTCCAGAAAGCACGCGCGCAGCTCGAGCGTGTCCTTACCGAGCAACGCGCCCTGCCCGACACAGCGTTGAATATCGCACGCACGCGCTACAATCTGGGCGTCGTGCTATTGGAAATGGGCGACTTTGTGCAGGCACGCGAGCACTATCTGCAGGCGCTGAACATCCGCCAGCTGGAAATCCCGCAGTCCGTCGCGGTTGCCCATACTCTGGTCGGATTGGGCTGGACGGCATTCTACGCGCGCGATTTTCTGCAGGCGCGCCGCTACTTTGAGCAGGCGCTGGCGACCTACGACGCAGTGAACGCAGAGCCGATAGACCGCAGCCGTGCGCTGATGGGGCTGGGGTTCGTTGCCACAGAACTGAGCGCATTCAACGAGGCGCAGAGCCACTTCCAGGAAGCGTTGCGAAGTTTGCGAGCCAGTCGTGCCCAGGACACCGTGCTGTATGCCCATATACTCATCGGACGGGGCAACCTTGCGCTCCGCCGTGGGGCATGGGACAGCGCGCTCAGCGATTACAACCAGGCGCAGGCAATTGCAACGGCTCTCCCCAATGCATATCTGCTGCATGCACAGGCGCAGGTTGGGCTGGGCAATCTCGCCTTGCGTCAACGCGACCTGAACCGTGCTGAAAGCCATTATGAAGCCGCGCAGAATTTGCTGGAGCCGTTCACCGCTCAATCCCCGCTTGTCGTGCAGATTAGGCTCAATCGTGCGATTCTTGCACTGGAGATGGGCGATACGGATCGGGCGGCGACGCTGTTTGCGAACGCGCGCGCCGCTGCTGAACGCCTGCCGCAGTCTGAGCTAACCGCGCGGATCGATTTGAACGCCGCGATTCTGGCGTTGCGCAAGCGCGAGTTTCAGCAGATGCGCGAGCCACTGGAGCGCGCCCTGAACCAATTGCAACGCCCTGGCGGCAATCCCCTGCTGCTGGCGTACGCGCTTTATCTTCGCGGCGTCCTCTATGCGCAGGAACGAAACGATGCCGCCGCGCGCACCGATTTCGAGGCGGCGATCCAGCGCTATCAGCAGCTGATGCCCGACTCGTTGTATGTCGCGCTGGCAGAGATGAACCTCGCCAAAATCGATCACAGGAGCGGGAACGCCTCCCGCGCGCGTGAGCGTCTCCAGCGCGCGCTCCCGATTCTCGAACGCCAGCGTCGCCTCATTTTCGACATAGAAAGTCAGGCTGCGTTCAGCGAGGACTATTTCGAGGCGTACAGTTTGCTTGCGCTCCTGGAGGCAGAACGCGGGCACCATGGACGCGCGGCGGAGCTTCTGGAACAGAGTCGCGCCCGCGCGCTGACGGAACAGATTCAGCGCACACGACTGGAGTTGTCCAACGCGCCTGCGGCGCTCGTTGCGTTGCTGCGGCAGCAGCAACAACTGGAAGCCCAGCAACTGGAACTGCGACGCCAGATTAGCCTGCTGTACGCACAGGCAGAACTGCCTGAAGACGCTGAACGCAACGCGCGTCCGCTCTATGAAGCGCTGGCGCGCCTCGAAAACCAACTGCAACAGTTGGGGACTGAGTTGCGCACCCGCTTCCCCGAAATCGCGCGCCTGCTCGCGCCGCCCCAGCTCAACCTGGCGATTATTCAGCAACAGCTGGCGCCCGATGTCGCCCTTGTCTATCACTCGATGGTAGAGAATAATCTGCTTATCGTCGTGGTCACCCGTCAGGGCGCGCAAGCGTACTATGGTGTGGTGGACTCGCCTCGCCTGACACGCGCCATCGAGCTGTTCCGCGAAGCAATTCAGAAAGAGGAAGATGCGCGAGTCGTCTCACTGGGTGCATGGCTCTACGAGACGCTGATTGCGCCAGTGGCTCCTGCCCTGCAGGGGTTCCAGCGGGTACTTCTCTGCCCCGAAGGCGCGCTGAATCAGTTGCCCTGGGCGGCGCTGGTGGCGGAGATGCGCAACGAGACGCCCGTCTACTGGATCGAGCGGGTTGCGCTTCATATGACGCCGTCCGTGGGCGTCTATCGCTATGCTCGCTTGTTGGAGCCGTCCCCCAAGGGGGTGCTGGTAGCGGCAGTTTCCCGATATACCTCGTCGGTAGAGGCGCGTGAGGAAGTCGCTGATGCGCGTAGAGCTGCACGCAGTAATCTACCTTATGTTGAGCAGGAAGTGAGGAATATCGAGCAACTGTTTGCCGATGCTCAGGTGTTGTTCAATGAAGGGGCACAGCCCGACCTGATTCGCGAACAGGCACGCATGGCGCGCATTGTTCACTTCGCGTGCCACGCGCGCGCCGATAGCGCCGCGCCGCTTAACTCGATGCTGGAACTGGGTGTAGACCCGACGCGACAGGTGTCCGCCGCACAGATACTGACGCAGTGGCAACTGCGGGCGGATCTGGTGATGCTCAGCGCGTGCGAGACCGCTGCAGGTAAAGTGTACCGCTACGAGGGCGTGTATGGACTGGCGCGCGCGTTTCTCGCAGCGGGCGCCAGAAGCGTTGGCGCGACCCTCTGGCAGGTCAACGACGCCAAAACCGCTGACCTGGTCAGCGCGTTCTACACCGCCTACGCCGTCTCTCGAATGCCCAAAGATCGCGCGCTGCAAGCAGCACAACAGAAGATGATACGCGATGGCTCGCCTCCCTACTTCTGGGCAGGGTTCATAATCGTCGGCTATTGCCAGTGAAAAAATGCCTAAATGCCGCGAAAACCCCTAACAAACGGCATCGGCGGATGGTATGGCAATCCGAAGGAGGCTTAACCGCCAGAGGCTCCTTGCCTCTGAGCGGAGTGTATCTATGAACATGAAGCTGGCATCTGAAATCAGGCAGGCGCGCACGCCCTTAGAGCGGCGGTTGGCGCAGCGGCTCCACCGGACGCCGCTGGGCGCATGTCTGCCCTTTGAACAGATTGTGGATCTGGCGCGTCGGAGGCGGCGCGCGGCAGATTATTATGCGGGGATGACTCATGTAATCAGTTGCCCGCACTGCCGAATTGCCTACCTGCAGACGCGCCAGATTCTGGAAGCACGACAACCGCGACTGGTGCGCTGGTTCAAGCAGTTGCGCCTGCCGTGGCGCTAATCCGAAACGCTACACCTTCCGCAGGGCGCTTTGAATCGCCTGCAGGCACGCGCGCAGGTCGGGCAGGGGGTCGTCGGGCTTCTCTTCGTACTCCAGCGCGAGGCTGCCCGTGAACCGGGCGCGCCGCAGCGTGCGCAAGAAGCCCACCAGATCCAGATCGCCCTCGCCCAGCAGCGTGTAGCGCGTGCGGTCTTTCACATCCTTGAGGTGTACCGCATGCACGCGCCTGCCGAACCGCCGCGCCGCCTCGACCGGATCCTCGCCCGAACGCAGGAAGTGCGCCGTGTCGATGCACGCGCCAATCCAGTCGGGCTGCCCACGCATGGCGTCTTCCACCGTGCGGATGGTGTCGTAGCGCGTATTCGGTCCGTGGTTGTGGATGGCGACGCGAATGCGGTACTCCTGACACAGGCGCGCGAGGTAGCCGAAGCTTTCAGGCGCGGGGTCGGCAGTAATCACGGGGATTCCCATCGCCTTCGCGAACTCGAAGATCGTGCGGGCGGTCTTCTCATCCGCGCCGAAGCTCACCACGCCATACGCCAGCACCTGCACGCCCGATTTGGCGACGGTCTGCTTGAGAGCGTCCCAGCCCTCGCGCGGGCTGAAATAGGGCAGATGCGCCATGAACGCCTCGATGGAGTCCAGCCCCAGCGAGCGGGTCGCCTCCAGCATCGCTTCCAGCCCCATCTTGCGCATCGAGTAGCTCTGCACGCCCATCCGAAACGGCGCGTAGGGGTTCTGTGGTCTCCGCTGTCCGAACATGAGCTGCTTAATTCAACGGCAGACGCGCTCCTCCTGCTCGAACTATTTTTAGAAGGAAGCAAGGATAGGGTATGATTCAGCGGATATGAAAACGCGAGTATCGCTACCGGATGTTGCGGCAGAGACGGATCCGCGCGGGGTCGCGCTTCACGCGGTGGGCATTCGTGGGCTGCGCCTGCCCATCCCGCTGCGCACGCCGTCCGACACGGTGCAGCAGGTGATTGCGCTTGCCGACCTGAGTGTGGATATTGAAGCCGAGCAGCGCGGCGCGCACATGAGCCGTCTCGTCGAGGCGCTGTACGAGTGGGCGTCCGAGCCGCGCACGCCCGCCGATGTGAAAACGCTGCTGGCAAACACGCGCGACCGCCTGAACAGCCGCTCGGCGCAACTGCAGATGCGCTTCCCCTATTTCCTGCAACTGCCCGCGCCCGTGACGCAGACGCCAGGCTGGCTCGATGTGGAAGTCGAGTGGGAGTGTCGGCTCAACAATGGCGCGTCGTATGCCACGAGCGCGTTCGTCTTCCCCGCGATGACGCTCTGCCCGTGCAGCAAGGCGATTTCGGAATATGGGGCGCACAATCAGCGCGCGCTCGCACGCATCTGGCTGCAGACGAAGGACAAACTCCCCCGCCTGCCCGACGAGTACCTGCCGCTGGTACAGGAATCCGCCAGCTCGCTGGTCTACCCCGTGCTGAAGCGTCCCGACGAAAAGTTCGTGACAGAATACAGCTACGAGAACCCGCGTTTCGTGGAAGATGTCGCCCGTGAGTTAGCCCTGCGCATGGGCGCGCGCGAGGAGCTCAGCTGGTTCCGCGTGGAATGCGAATCGATAGAATCCATTCACAACCACAACGCCTTCGCGATGTACGAGTCGCCGAAGCGCAAGTGAGGCGTGTATGGCGCTGATCGACGCCGCCGATGTGTCGGTCGTACTGGGCGGGCAGACGGTGCTGGAGGGCGTCTCGCTGGAGGCGCACACGGGCGAGACCATCGCGCTGATTGGTCCCAACGGCGCGGGCAAGACCACCCTGCTGCGCGTGCTGCTGGGGCTGCTGCCGTATCGCGGGCGCGTGTATGTGCTGGGCAAGCCGCCCGAACAGCTCACCCGCGCTGACCGCCAGCAGATTGGCTATGTGCCGCAGGCGCTGCAGTTCGACCGCACGATGCCCCTGCTCACGCGCGAGCTGTTAGGGGCGATGCTGGGCGAGCGATTTCACAAACGCGCCGCGCTGCAGGGCGTGCTGGACGCGGTGGACGCCGCGCACCTGCTGGACAAGCCCATCCGCACCCTTTCGGGCGGCGAACTGCAGCGCGTCGTGATTGCCGCCGCCCTCGCCCAGCAGCCGAAACTGCTCCTGCTCGACGAACCCGCCACGGGGATCGATGTCGGCGTGCGCGTGCAGTTTTATGAACTCATCGAGCGGCTGCGCGCCGAGCAGGGCATGGGCGTGTTGATTGTCTCGCACGATTTGAGCGTGGTGAGCCGCTACGCGACGCGCGTGGTGTGCATTCACCATCGTCTGATTTGCACGGGCGCGCCCGACGAGGTGCTGCAGATGCCCCTGCTGGAGACCCTGTACGGGCATCCCGTGGGCGTGTTCACTCACCGCCACGACGAGGCGCGTTAGCCCACAAGGCTGGCGACGCTGATCTGCGCGGCGAGCTTGCCCGCAATCTCGCGGAACGCCTGCGCCTGCGCCGAATCGGGCGCGGCAATCACCGCGGGCTGCCCTGAGTCGCTGGCGACGCTCACCGCAGGGTCCAGCGGCACTGACCCCAGAAACGGCGCGCCCAGCCGCTCCGCGAACACCCGCGCGCCCGGCCCGGGGAAAATCGCCGTGCGCTCGCCACAGTGCGGACATACAAACTCTGCCATGTTCTCAATCACGCCCAGAATCGGCGCATTCAGCCGACGGAACAGCGCGACCGACTTGCCCGCGATAGAAGCGGCGACCGCCTGCGGGGTCATCACAATCACCACGCCCGTGAGCGGCACCAGCTGCGCGGTGGTCATCGGCGCGTCGCCCGTGCCCGGCGGCAAGTCCACCAGCAGGTAGTCCAGCGCGCCCCAGCGTACATCGGCGAACAACTGACGCACTGTGCCCGCCACAATCGGACCGCGCCACATCGCCGCCTGATCCTCCTCCAGCAGAAAACCGATGGACATCACCGACACCCCATAGCGACGGATGGGAATAATTTGTCCCGACTCGACCAACGGATGCTCGCCCTGACAGCCCATCATTTTGGGGATGCTGGGACCATAGATGTCGGCGTCGAGCAGCCCGACCCGCGCGCCCGACTGCGCCAGCGCGACCGCGAGGTTCACCGACACGGTGGACTTGCCCACACCCCCCTTGCCGCTGGCAATCGCAATCACATGCTTCACTTCGGGCAGGAGGTCTTCGGGCTCCATGCTGCGCCCGCGTACCTGCGCCGTCATCTCCACATTCACCGCCACAACGCCCGGCAACTGCGCAATCAGCCGCTCCGCCTCCGCTTTCATCTGGTCTTTCACGGGGCAGGCAGGCGTGGTGAGTTCAATCACGGTCTTCACCGCGCCGTCGCAGATAGCGACCTCTTTCACGAACCCCAGCGACACAATATCGCGGTGCAAATCGGGGTCGACGATGTTCCTCAAAGCGTCCAGCACTTGCTCGCGCGTGATGGTTGGCATGGTCGGTCTCCTGCGCAGGTACTTAGTGTGGCTAAGAGTGTACCCCATCGAGGTATACTTGGAGCATGCAGCGGGCGAGTAATGTGGTGGTGATTGCCACACGGCGCAGTCCCGATTCGGTCTCCATCGCGCAGTATTACGCAGAAAAGCGCAGGTTGCCCAGCACGCACATCTTCACCATCGACTGCGTGCCCCAGGAGGAAGTGCCTCTGGTCGAGTATCGGGACACGATTGAAAAGCCCGTACTGGACCTGCTGCGGCGGCGTGGGCTAGAGCTGAGCGTGGACTACCTGGTGCTGACGCGCGGGGTGCCGCTGCGCATTCGCGAGGGCGGCTTCTCGGTGGACTGTGCGCTCATGTGCGCCCCGCTCAAACGCCCGTTCAGCAATCAGCCGACGGAAGCGAACCTCAACCCCTACTTCGGCAAAAACGAGCGCTTCACGCGGCGCAAGTACGGCTTCTATCTGGCGACGCGGCTGGACGGCTACACGATGCAGCACATCCGCGATTTGATTGACAATGCACTGAAGGCGAAGCGGGCGAACGGCGTGTTTCTGATTGACATCGACCCCAAACGCAACGGGGGCGGCTACCGCACGATTAACGAGAGCATGCGCGCCGCCGCCCGCATGCTCAAACAGCGCGGTTTCGAGGTGATTCAGGACGAGGAGGAGGCGTTCGTCGGCGCAGTGCGCGACATCATGGGCTACTACTCGTGGGGGAGCAACGACCATAAGTTCAACACGCTGAGCTACCGTAGTTTGCGCTTCCGCCCCGGCTCGATTGCCGAGACCGCCGTCTCGACCAGCGCGCGCACCTTCCGCTTCACCGACAAGGGGCAGTCGCTGATTGCCGACCTGATAGCGCAGGGCGCGACGGGCGTCAAGGGCTATGTATCCGAGCCGTACACGGCGGCGCTGTGCCGCGCGGAGGTGATGTTCGACCAGTACACGCGCGGACGCACCATCGCCGAAAGCCTTTGGGCAGCCAGCCCGTTCATCCTGTGGAAAGACCTCGTGGTGGGCGACCCACTCTGCGCGCCGTTCGCCTGAGCGGTTCACCGCCGCGGGTCATAACGGTCAATCGCGCCGTCGGGCGTCCATGTTTGTTCGAAGCGATGCCATTTCGCGTGCCCGTCTACATAGGTGTAGTTCGCGCCGCCGCTGTGCCAGGTCATCCCCAGCTCCTGAGTCGGCTCGATGTAGTAGACGCTGCTGCACTCGTTGGGGAAGCGCCACGCGCCCGGGTGGTAGTGGTCGACGGTGGTGTCCTCTTTGACCTCCGCGATGTAGATGACGCCCGCGGGGGAGACGATAGAGGCGAGGCTGTTGTAGCCCAGACAATCCTGCTCACCCCAGAGGTTGGGCAGCATCCAGAAGTTGGTGCCGTAGGAGACCCGTCGCGGCGTGCGCTGTCCCGCGCGCGGGCGCTCCCAGTTCGTGCTGGGGTCGCTGGGACAGCGGTACAGCAGGCGCGTTTTGGTGTACGGCTCCAGCGTGAACAGCCATGTCCAGTACGCGCCCGAGCCTGTGTGGCTGTCCAGCGGGAACCGCTCGTCGAAATCCTGCAGGTACATCTGCACCGCCAGCCCCATCTGCCGCATGTTCGACAGGCACTGGGTCTGACGCGCTTTCTCGCGCGCCTGCGCAAACACAGGAAACAGTATCGCCGCCAGTATCGCGATAATCGCAATCACGACCAGCAGTTCAATCAGCGTAAAGCCGTTGCGTCGCATGGAATCACCTCATTATATGTCGTTGTAGGGAGTTTTTCAGCAATCTCTCTGTCTGCGCGTGCGTTCGGATGCGTTCTCTGGAGTGCGGAAGCGCTGCTTCCGCACTCCATAAATTGCCGTCCTGCGAATTCTGACCTGCAGATTGGTATTAGCCCCCCTCTCCCATCTCGTGGGAGAGGGGCTGGGCGTGCGGACAGTTGACAAGAGCGTTGCCTCATCCCAGCCCTCCGCGCTACAGCGAGATGACCTGGTCGGGCGGGTTGCCTGCCAGCGCGGCGTACAGGTCGGGGAAACAGCCCACCTGCACGCCCGCGACCGTGTTGTAGGGTACGCAGTCGCCCGGCGTCGTGCGTCCCGTGCCGTCGGGATTGCACCAGCGCAGCTCGCCCTTTGCGAGATTGCGCTCCAGCGCACAGGCGTCGCACATCATCAGCAGGATGTTTTTCTCGCGCGCGATTTTCGCCAGCCGCTCGCCGATGGGGTCGCCCTGACGCAGCACGAAGGCGTTATCGTCGAAGAAGAACATCCCGACAACCTCCACACCATGCACGCCCGCCTCCAGCTGGGGCAGGATCATCTGCGCCAGTTTGTAGGTTGCGGCGCGCGGCGTAATAAACACATAGGCGACCTTCATCGCGCGCCTCCCCGTCGACGCAGTCCAATCAGACCCGCCAGCCCTGCGCCCAGCGCGAGCAGGCTTGCAGGCTCCGGCACAAACTCCAGCGTGTAGACCCCCGAACTGTTCAGCGAGTTGCCCTCCCAGTCAATGGCGTCCACCAGCTGGAACTGGAAAATCAGCGGGTTGGCGTCCGTGGGCAGCGCATCCGTCGCAAAGACGATGTGCTGATGCACCGCTTCGGGGTCGTTCGGGTCGTAAATTAGCGTCCACAGTCCGGGCGCGCCCTCGCCGAAGATGGGGTCGGTCTCGCCCTCCACCACGCCCACCAGCGACGACGAGATGAACACCTGCTGAATCGTCGCGCGCTGCAGCTGGGGGTGATGGTCGTGGTCATGGTCGTCCTCCCCCTCGTGATAAAACTCCCAGCCGACATCCACGCCGAACAGTCCGGGTAGCAGCTCTTCCAGCATGTAGCGGATGCGGTGGGGGGGCATGGCAAGCGCTTCAGGCTCAATTACCGCCGCCGCGCCGTCCATCGCGCCCAGATGGATGTCGCCTTCGTGGTCATGGTCGTCCTGTGCGAACGATGCGCTCAAGAGCGCGCTCAGCGCGATTGTAGTGCCAATAATCATCCAGCGTTTCATAGCGTTTCCTCCTTTCGGGGGCATTTATTGGGCGCCCTCCCCGACAGCGCCGAAGTTGAACAGGATGATGAGCAGGTCTGCGTCATCGACGACGCCGTCGCCGTTCACATCGGCTTCGGGGTCGCCCGAACCGAAGGCAAACAGCACCATTAGCAGGTCGGCGTCGTCAATCACATCGTCGTTATTCAGGTCGCCCAGTATGGCAAATTCCCAGTTGCGGGCGTGGCTGCCGTTCAGCGTCAGGGCGTCCACGCGCCGCGACAGGTGCTTGCTCAGCTTGGCGACGACGGTGTAGCTGCCCGCGGGCTGGTTGAAGCCCACCATGTAGGGATAAATGGCGGTCGGGTTCGGCGGCAGGCTCGCTTCAGCGACGGTCGCGCCGCCCTGTCGGAGTTGCACGGTCAGCGTCAGCCCGTACAGGTCGCCCTGATAGCCCGACGCGGGCGCGACGCTCCCATATAACCGCAGCGGATTGCCCGCCACCATATACACGCGATAGGCATCGGGCATATCCTGCAGGGCGGCTCCATCCCGCGCGAAGGCGTTCACGCCGCGCACATCCCACACATAGACGCCTGGCGCGCTCGCCGCGAAGATGAAATGGTGATGCGGCGTGCCGTTCGTCGGCAGGTTGAAAAAGTTCGCGCACCCCGACGCGCAGAACAGGTTCCCGAAGCCCGACTTCGAGCCCACCAGCCCCGGCGTGATCCACACCTGTTGCACACGGCAGAACTGCAGGTGCGGTTGACCCGTGTCGTAGTCGAAGTAGAAATCCAGCCCGATATCGAGGATGTAGCGCCCCAGCACGCTCGACATCTGGCGTATCGGGTGCGGCTGCGGCTGAATCACCGCCACCTGATTACCCTCCCTGCCGAACAGCAGGTCGCTGTCGTGCTGCGCCCATCCCAGCGTTAGAGTCGTTATAACCAGTGTTGCAATGAGTGCGTTTTTCATCGTCTGAACCTCCTGAAACGCCTGTGCAGGCGTCAAGTAAGTGATGCAAATACACGCGCACAAACGCGCGTTCAGAGAAGAGTTTCAGCAGGCAGACTTACGCAGGGGGCGCACGGGGGATTTGAGGACGAAATTCACGCGATGCATGCGACGAGGAGGGTAGGGGCGGAAGCGTGAGACATTCGCTGACCAGCGGAGCGGCGCGCCACGCGGTGATCGAGGCGTTCGGTGCGTCCGAGGCGGTTTTGTGCAACACGCACACCAGACAGTCGCCGCCGTCGTGCTGCAGCGGACTATGCGTGAGCGGGTGCAGCAAATTCGCCGTGAGGAACAGAGTCGCCCACAGCACACTCAGCAGCTGCGCCACGCGAATCGCCCAGCGTTGCATCGCACATGCAGTATACCCCAGTGCGTACAGGGAAATGCAAACCGTCACTGGATGTCCGCTTTCAGGCGCGTTTCGAGTCTATGTAAGCCAGAAATACCGACCAGAGCCTGCGAACTGTTGCCAATCCTATACCAATCAGCGCTAATTGCCTCTCGCACTCCTGCGAAGGTTTACTATTCCCCGTGCGCTGCGACTTATGGAGTGCTAAGCGCAGCTACAGCATGCGTGAAGCTCCGCCTCCGCACTTTATACAGACAGCGCCTCACGCGCGTGTCGCCAATAGGGGCAAGGGCGCCTGAGGCAAAGACACCTACAGATGTCGCCTAAAGAGGCATAAATTGTTGAAATGCGCGCGATCCGTGGGGTATAATTAGTTCAATAGGAGTCAAGCATGGAGTTTTCAGCGGAAGCGCGTTTGATACTGCAATGCATAGCACAAGGAAAAGGATACAGCCGCAGTATTAGTCTGGGGCAGGACTATCCTGTGAGCGCGGCTGAGTTCGCCTTCATCCTGATGTATCCCCAGAAAGCTGCGCGCATGTGCGGAATACGACTGCCTCAGCTTCCAGAGGTCTTGCAGCTGGAAGGGCTATCCTTTGATGAACATGTGAACATGGAAGGCGCCAGCATACCCTTTGTCCTTTACTTCAAAAATTGCCGTTTCAACAAGGGTCTCTCTTTATGTAAATCGCGTATCAGGTCGCTTCATTTGGACGGGTGTATCTTCAAGAATACTCTGTGCCTCACTTCGTCCTCTGTATCCCAAGACCTGAATGCATTCAACACTGAATTCCGTGATTCGGAGGCAGACTCCATACCGAGATTCTGTCATATCCCGGGCATCGACTGTTTGCCCGCGTTTATTGCAAGGGATTTGGAAGTTAGCGGCTCGTGTGTGGTACGAGAATGTAAGTTTCATGGCGAGGCGTACTTCGCTGGCGCCGAAATTAAGGGAGCATTAGATCTGGGCCAAACAGAATTCGCAGCCGGCTCACGGATGAGTGAATACGCGTTCCGCGGCTCTAATATAGAAATCGGCGGCTCGCTCTATCTTGACGAAGTAAAAGTACCGAGTCACACGGTCAGTTTCGAGGGAGCAATTATAGGGGGGAGTATCCGAGGACGGAGCGCCAATTTTGGAGAAGTACGACTCAAAGATGCTCTTGTGAAGGGAGCCGTTCTTTTTGATGACTCTACTTTCGTCGGGAAGGTAGACTTCTCAGATGCCCTGTTTGAATCCTCTGTGGAATTCAAGAAATGTCATATCAAAAAAGAAATTACATTTTACACAAGCCGTGTTAGCGAAGACCTGAGAATAGGCGAGTCCACTCAGTGCGTGGAAGAACGCATTAACTCCGCAGACTCCAGAGTCTACCTCGTGGGCGTGCATGTTGAAGGCTCCCTCGTGTTGACAGGGGGAGAATTTTACATCCCCATCGAAGCCAACAACATCACGGTAGGAAAAGACTTGTTCATGAACAAGGACAGGGGATCCGATACGGGTTTCGTAGCGCACAGCTACATTCGTCTGGACAGCGCGCACATCGGCGGGAACCTGGATGCGCGTGGCGGGAAAATCAGGTACAAAGGCAAGACTGATGATGTGAACTTCTACAGCTACCGTCGGGTTGAGGACCATGCTCTCTACGCCGCCCTGATTACTGTAAAGGGGAATGTTTTTCTTGGCGCTTATGACTCAGGGAACCGCTTTGAATGCGAAGGACCCGTAAATCTGACTGCCTCCAGAATAGGGGGAAACCTAGATTGCCGCGGTGGAAAGTTTCTTCACGAGGGAGAGCGGTGTTTCTACGCCTCGCTGATGGAGGTGGAACGCAGCGTTTTACTGGGAGCCATTGCAGAGGAAGAAAAACCCGAAAGCACGTTCAAGGGAGGCATTCGCCTGAGGGGCGCCCACATCCGTGGAGTGTTGAATCTGGGGGGCGCTCAGGTAGAAGCTCAAAAATCCCGATATAGCCTGGAGGCACAATCAATAAAAGTTGATCTGGATATCCTGTTATGCATTAATCCGGAGACCGGTTATAAACCTCCTTCCTTCAAAAAGACTGTTCGCCTGGACAAAGCAATCGTTCTTGGCAATCTGGATTGTGGGGGTGGACAGTTCGGACATGCGTTGGATAAAACACAAAATAACCAAGGGGCATCCAGAGAACTATGGCGCCCGTATGATTATTGCCTCTATGCTGTGGGGATACAGGCGTCGAGCATCTACCTCGGTGTACCAGGGTCAGAGGGGGGAGAGCCTCCTACCTCTCAGCATGCAGCAAGCAAACCCAAACAAGGTAAAAAGACCGAGCAGAAACGGAAGATGAAGGCTGCCCATTTCTTTGGTCCCGTTAACTTTGCTCTGGCGAAAGTGTCAAACCGCTTTGATTGCAGGGGTGGTATTTTTGATGACACTAGCGAACGGTGCCTGTATGCGCCTCAAATCGAGGTAGGACGCAGGATATTTCTGGGACAGCGCCAACGCCCAGACTTATACCAACTGCGCGGCCAGAGTTCGTGAATACCCCCTCCGTAAGGTTCCTTAAAGGGGTAGGTTTTTTTCGCGTCCTGCTTGAAGAGAAGACGGCTGAAGCCGTTCCTACAACACAAAGCCAGCCTACGCTGGCTATAGCCGACGAAGGTCGGCTTCGTTTGATAGGAACGGCTTCAGCCGTCGTGTGAACACGCGCTTCTCCATATTCTGGGTGCGCCCGCAAGCAGCGCGCACCTCAAAAAAACCTACCCTCATAAGCCGTAAGGTTCCCCCCGCAAGCGAGGGGAACCAGGACTCGGTTCCCCCTGCGCACAGGGGGAACCTGCAGGAGGGGGTGCGGGGCATCTATGTGATTCAGCCTCAATTAACGAACTCTGACGGCGCAGTTGGTATTAAAAGCCCAGATAAACGGTACCTTTGACATTCGGGGTGCAAAGGTGGCAGGCGATATCGATGCTGCAGGCGCTCAGATAGGGGATAGCTCCCCCAAATTCTGCTGGCTCGCGAGGGGCGTTCAGG
>JBBIQK010000057.1:0-18190 GCA_037442365.1 Armatimonadota bacterium
TGGGTTGGCTCCATCGGGTTGCTCCTGTGTGTGGATTGGTTGTTTCATAGTGTGCAGGAGATACCCGATGGAGCGTTTTTTTGTCAAGGGCTGGGCGCTAGGCGAGAGGAGAAATGACAAACATCAGCGCGGAAGCTCCGCTTCCGCACTCCATAAAGACGATTCTGCACGCGCATGTCGCAATTCTCGTGCAAAGACACTTAAGCCCAGCTTCCTGCCCTCTCCTGCGCCCTTCGCACAGGAGAGGGCGCGCCTCGCTCGCGTCAGGTATACTCCCCCGCGCAGGAGCGAGCCAGTATGCAGTTTGAAACGCGAGCCATACGGATTGGTCAGGAGCCAGACCCCCACACGGGCGCGATTATCCCGCCGATTTACGCGACCACCAACTTCCAGCGCGAGTCGATAGATCAACAGGAGGGCTACTCCTATTCGCGGGTGTCGAACCCGACGCGGGCGGCGACGGAGCAGTGCCTGGCGTCGCTGGAGAACGCCCGCTACGCGCTGCTGTTTGCGTCGGGCATGGCGGCGGAGGTCGCTCTGCTGGGGCTGCTGCGCCCAGGCGACCATGTGGTCTGCACGCGCGATGTGTACGGCGGCACGATTTCGATGTGGAAACACCTCGCGCCGCAGCGGGGGATTAGCGTCTCCTACGCCGACATGCGCGCGCGGGACGCCGTCGAAGCCGCCATTCAGCCCAACACGCGCATGCTGTGGCTCGAATCGCCGACCAACCCGCTGACCTATGTGCTGGACATTCCCGCGCTCGCCGCGCTGGGACGCCAGCACAACCTGCTCACGGTCATCGACAACACCTTCGCCACGCCCTACCTGCAGAACCCGCTGGAGATGGGCGTCGATGTGGTGGTGCATAGCGTCACCAAGTATCTCGGCGGGCACAGCGATGTGCTGGGCGGCGCGCTGGCGTTCAATCGGGACGATTTGTACGAGCCGCTCTGGGACCAGCAGGCGATTGGCGGCGCGGTGCTGTCGCCGTTCGAAAGCTGGCTGCTGCTGCGTGGGATGAAGACGCTCGCCGTGCGCATGCGCGCCCACTGCGAAAACGCCCTGTGCGTCGCCCAGTTCCTTGCCGAACACCCCAGAGTTGAGCGCGTGCTGTACCCTGGCTTGCCCGACCACCCGCAGCACGCGCTGGCGAAGCAGCAGATGCGCGGCTTCGGCGGCATGCTCGCTGTGTACCTCCAGACCGACCGCGTGGGCGTGAACCGATTCTGCCAGAGCCTGAGGCTGTTCAACCTCGCCAGCAGTCTGGGGGGCGTCGAATCGTTGGTGGGCTACCCCGCCACGATGTCGCACGAGGGGCTGACCGAGCAGGAGCGTCTGGAGCGGGGCATCACGGACAATCTCGTGCGCCTGTCCGTGGGGATTGAGCATCCCGACGATTTGATTGCCGATCTGGAGCGCGCGCTGGCGGCGTTATGATTCGTCGGCGCGTTCCATCCGCTCAGGCGCGGACACGCCCAGCAGGTGGAGCGTGCGGGCGAGCGTGAGGCGCGTCGCCTGCGTCAGCAGCAGCCGCGCCGCTTGCAACGCTTCCGTTTCCGCCCCCAACACGCGACACTCAGTATAGAAGCCGTGAAACGCACGCGCCACATCCAGCGCATACGCCGTCAGGCGATGGGGCGCATCGTGCCGCACCGCCAGCGCAATCTCATCGGGCAAGTCGGCGAGCTTCTTGACCAGCGCATGCTCTGCAGGGTGCGTCAGCACGCTCAGGTCGGTCGCGTCGGGGTCGGGCGTTTCGACGCCGCGCTCCGCCGACGTGCGCGCGATGCTGCAAATCCGCGCGTGCGCATACTGCACATAGTAGACGGGATTCTTCTCCGACTGCTCCTGCGCCAGCTCGATGTCGATGTCCAGTGTGCTGTCGTGCGAGCGCAGCAGGTAGAAAAAGCGCAGCGCGTCGACGCCAATCTCATCAATCACCTCGCGCAGGGTGATGAACTCGCCCGCGCGCTTGGACATTCGTATCGGCTCCGCCCCGCGAAACAGGTTCACCAGCTGGTAAATCAGGATGTGCAGGCGGTCGGGGTCGTAGCCCAGCGCCGCCATCGCCGCCTTCATCCGCGCGACATAGCCGTGATGGTCTGCGCCCCACAGGTCAATCATCCGCTCGTAGCCGCGCTCGTACTTGTCGCGATGGTAGGCGACATCGGCGGCTAAGTAGGTCGGCATCCCGTTCGCGCGCACCAGCACGCGGTCTTTCTCGTCGCCGAAAGCGGTGGATTTGAGCCAGAGCGCGCCCTCGTGTTCATAGGCGTAGCCGCGCGCGCGCAGCGCATCCAGCGTCGCGGATACCGCGCCCGCGTCGTACAGGCTCTGCTCCGAGAACCAGCGGTCGAAGCGCACGCCGAAATCCGCCAGATCGCGCGCCTGCTCGTCCAGCATCTGCTGCTTGGCAATCTGCTCGAAGCGTTTCAGCACGGTTTCGGGGTCGCCCTCCGCAAACGAGTCGCCGTGCTGGGCGCGAATGCCCTGCGCAATCTCTTTGACATACTCGCCGTGATAGGCGTCCTCGGGCATCTCGGCGGGTTCACCCAGCAGCTGGCGGTAGCGCGTCAGCACCGACAGCGCGAAGTTGCGGATCTGGGTGGAGTTTTCGCCGTCGTTGATGTAGAACTCGCGCTCGACGGTGTAGCCCGCCGCTTCGTAGATACGGGCAAGGGTGTCGCCCACGGCGGCGTTGCGCCCGTGCCCCAGCGTGAGGGGGCCTGTGGGGTTCGCGCTGACGAACTCGATCAGCACGCGCTTGCCCGCGCCCTGCGTCAGGTTGCCATACTCGCGCCCGCGCTGCAGGATGTGGCGCACCACCGCGCCCGCCCAGTCGGGCTTCAGATAGAAATTCAAAAACCCCGCGCCTGCGACCTCCACGCGCTCGACCCACGCGCTTGCTTCGTCGGGCATGTGCTGGCGGATGGCTTCGGCGACCTCGCGCGGGTTGCGCCGCGCCTGCTTCGCCAGCGCCATCGCCAGATTCGCCGCGTAGTCGCCGAACTGCGGGTTGCGCGGCGTCTCGATGTCGAACTCTGGCAGGCTCTCGAATGCCAGCGCGCCCGACTCGCGCGCCGCATGCGCCGCTCGCGCAACCCACTCCGCTACCTGCTGCCGTATCATAGAGGCGCAATTATACCAGACAGTTGGCTGACCGCACGGACGGTTAAAATCTCGTTAGGAGTTCCCATCACGCGCTGACAGCTTGTCCGCTTTTGACGCCGTTTCGAGTCTTTATGTCTGGGAGGCGCAAACGCGCCCCATATCCTGAAATGAGAGGTAGGCTATGCGAACGAATCGATGGTTTGGTCTGACGGTGAGCGGTGCGCTCACCCTTTCTGTTGCGCTCGGACAGCAATTTCTCGTGTTCAACAACAACGGACCCAGCAATGTGGACTTTAGCCTGAGCCAGACGAACTCCGGTCCGACCAGCGGCGTGTTCACGAATGCGGAGTGGGTGCTTACGGATACATCGTTTAGTGGAACAGGCAATGGCTACACTTGGCGACGCGATGTGTCTCCGTTCAGCAGCGGCGACCCGTTCGGGCGGCTGGTGTTCCGCTTCTCAGGCGACGGCGGTACCGCTTCAGGCAGCTACTGGCGATTGCCCTCCAACCGCGCGGGGGGCGTTACGGGCAACAACCCCAGCGGTGTGGCGACCTTCACCACATGGGTTGGTTCGGGGCACTCCTTCCGCACGGAGCAGCTCTCCAACAAGCCTGCGTTCGGCAGCGACCTCACCACACGCACTCGCGCGCAGGCAAATGACGCCGCGGCGGTGAGCCTGAGCGCGTCGCCCAGCGCAAACATCGCGGGTATTGTCGACGACGACACGAGTACGCCTGGCATTCAGGTGAACAAGCTCCTCAACCCCACCATTACGATTGGCTGGAATGTGGCGGGCGCGCAGGTCTCTCGCGGGCAGGTCGCGGGCGGCGCGTACTTTGGCGCGATTAACTCGCCCTTCCGCGACGACGCCTACATCCTGGTAGACCTCAAAATCAACGCGGCGACGGTGCAGTCGGGCAACAGCGGGCTGACTACCTTCGCGGTGAACGAGGGTCCTGCGACCAAAGCCATCAGCGCAGTCGGCAACAGCTACCTGCTGGATCTTTCCAGCTACAACATTGGCGACATCGTGACCGTGCGCGTGGACTATGTGATTCGCTGGGACGGCTACCACGATGTCTACGCGGGTACAGTGAACCTCGGCAGCGGTTTTCAGGAGGTTCAGTTCGAGGTCGTGCCCGAGCCTGCGAGCCTGCTGGCGCTCGGCACGGGGCTGGTCGGGCTGATGCGCCTGCGCCGCCGCGTGCGCTGACCTGTAGGACGCTTTTCCCTCTCTCTCCCCTCTCGTCAGCCCCTCCGTTCGCGGAGGGGCTTTCGTCATACCTGCTGACGCCCGCCCCCCGTTCAGGTATACTCCAGCTGGGAGGAACCCGCCGATGCTGAATCCAACCCGTGAAGCTCCCGACACGCTCCGTGAATGGACGCCCCATGCGATGCCTGTGGAGGCGGTCGCGCAGCGGCTGGAGACCCGCCCGGAGGGACTGAGCGTCGCGGAGGCGCGCCGACGCCTGCACCAGTACGGCGTGAACGAAATCGAAAGTATCAAGCCCATCAGTATCCCCGCGCTGCTCCTGCATCAGTTCACCAGCCCCCTGATTTACATTCTGCTGGCGGCGGCGGTGGTGACGCTGCTGCTGGGCGACTATATCGACACGGTGGTCATCGCGGCGGTGCTGGTTCTCAACGCGACCATCGGCTTCATTCAGGAGTATCGCGCGGAGAAGTCGGTGCGCGCGCTGATGCAGCTCACGGCGCCGCACGCGCTGGTCATTCGCGACGGCAGGGAATACGACATCGAGAGCCGCGAGTTGGTCCCCGGCGATGTGGTGGTTCTGGAATCGGGGATGCGCGTGCCTGCGGACATCCGCCTGTTTCAGGCGACCGCGCTGCAGGTGGACGAATCGATGCTCACGGGCGAGTCGGTGGCGGTCTACAAGCAGATTGCGCCGATTCCCGAAGATGCGCCGCTGGGCGATCGGGCGAATATGGTCTTTTCGGGCACGATTGTGGCGTCGGGGCGCGGGCGCGGGTATGTGGTCGCGACGGGCGCGTACACCGAGCTGGGCAAAATCGCGGGCAGCATGCGCGAGCAGCGCGTGGACGAGACGCCTCTCCAGCGACGCATGCGCCGCTTCGCGCACACGGTCGGCGCAGTGATTGGCGTCAGCTGCGCCGT
This sequence comes from Armatimonadota bacterium, assembly GCA_037442365.1. Lineage (GTDB taxonomy): Bacteria > Armatimonadota > Fimbriimonadia > Fimbriimonadales > GBS-DC > GBS-DC. The sequence goes on from JBBIQK010000057.1 coordinate 5,255, forward strand.
GATTTTCGCGCTGGGGCTGGCGGTCGGCAACAGCGTCGTGGACATGTTCAAGGTGGTGGTGGGCGTCGCCGTCGCCGCTGTGCCTGAAGGGCTGCCGATTGTGCTGACCATCACGCTCGCGCTGCGGGTGAGCGCGATGGCGAAGCGCAACGCGCTGGTGCGCCGCCTGCACGCCGTCGAGACGCTCGGCAGCACGACCGTGATTGGCTCCGACAAAACGGGCACACTCACCGAGAACCGCATGACCGTGCAGGAATACTGGACGGCGGGCGAGTGGTATCGCGTGCAGGAACTCCAGCGCGGCGCAATCCCCTACGACGACCAGCATCCGTTCGTGCTGGCGCTGCTGACCTCCGTGCTGACCAACGAGGCGCAGGTGCAGCGCATCGGCGCAGATGAGTACGAGATTCACGGCGACCCGACGGAAGCCGCCCTGCTGATGGCGGCGCTTCGGGCGGGGTTCGATCACGACGCGTGGCGCGCGCAGCACCCCGTGGTGGGGGAGATTCCGTTCGAGCCAGAGTTGCAATATTCCGCCAGCGTGCGTGCGCGGGGCGACGAACACTGGGTGTTTGTCAAGGGCGCGCCGGAGCGGGTGATGGGCATGGCGACGCGCTGGCTGACCCCCGACGGCGTGCTGCCGCTGGACGCCGCCGCACAGGAGACCATCACGGCGCATGCGGCGGCGATGGCGCAACGCGGGCTGCGCGTGCTGGGGCTGGCGTACCGACGCTGCGAGCAGCCCATCGATACGCGCGCGGGCGTGCCCCCGCCCAGCGAGCTGGTCTTCATCGGGCTGGTGGGGATGGTCGACCCGCCGCGCGCGGGCGTGCTGGAGGCGATTGAGGAGTGCCATCAGGCAGGCATGCGCGTGCTGATGATTACGGGCGACCACGCGGCGACCGCGCGCGCGATTGCCGCCCAGCTCCATATCGCGCCGCCCGATGCGGAAGTCATCACAGGCGCGGAGCTGGAGCGTCTCTCCGACGAGCAGTTGCGCGAGCGCGTGCGCCGGGTGAACATCTTCGCGCGGGTCTCGCCCGAACACAAGCTGCGGGTGGTGCGCGCGCTGCAGGCGAACGGAGAGACAGTCGCTGTCACGGGCGATGGAGTGAACGACGCGCCCGCGCTCAAGGCGGCGGATGTCGGCGTCGCGATGGGCAAAAGCGGCACCGATGTCGCGCGTGAGGCGGCGGACATCGTGCTGGCGGACGACAACTTCGTGAGCATCCGCAACGCCGTCGAGGAAGGGCGCGTCGCCTTCAAAAACCTGCGCAACGCGACCTTCTTCCTCATCTCCACGGGCGCAGGCTCCATCCTGATGTTCCTGTTCGCCGTGCTGCTGGGGATGCCGATGCCGATGTTGCCCGCGCAACTGCTCTGGCTGAACCTGGTCACCAACGGCTTGCAGGATGTGGCGATGGCGTTCGAGCCGGGCGACAAAAGCATCATGCGCCAGAAGCCGCGCCCGCGCGACGAGGGGATTATCTCCGCGCTGCTGTGGGAGCGCACGGCGATTGTGGGGCTGCTCATCGCAGGGGTGACGCTCTGGCTGTTCCACGACGAATACACAACTACAGGCTCGCTCACCCGTGCGCAGACGATTGCCCTGACAACGGTCGTGCTGTTCCAGAACTTCCATGTAGGCAACGCGCGTTCGGAGTTTCGTTCGGCGTTTCTGCTCAGCCCGCTGCGCAACCCGTTTCTGCTACTGGCGGCGATCAGCGCGACACTGGTGCATGCGCTCGCGCTCTATCTGCCGCCCACCCAGTTCGTGTTGCGCGTTGAGCCGATTGAGCTGGAGGCGTGGGCGCGCAGCGCGCTGGCGGCGCTCAGCGTGGTGGTCGTGGTGGAGGCGCACAAGTGGCTGCGCCATTCCAAACTGGCGCGCGTGGGCGTCTAAAGTTCCTGCGCCCCCGCGCCGATAATCTCCACAGGCTGCTTTTGCTACTGCGAAAGACCTTCGTTTGTTTCCCAATCCATTGGCGTGCGCCCTTGCGCACTTTACAGGGGGTATTTCTATGAGTCGACAGAGTGGTTTTACACTGATGGAACTGCTGATTGTGGCGGCGATTCTGGCGGTGCTGGCGGCGCTGCTGTTTCCGGTGTTCACGACCGCGCGTCAGGCGAGCGCGGCGAGCGTGTGCGCGTCGAACCTGCGCCAGCTAAGCAAGGCGACCCTGCTCTACACGCAGGATTACGACGAGTGTTTCCCGCTGGCGTTCTATCGGGCGTCGGGCGCGAACGGCGTTTGCCTGCGCACCGTATGGGGCGCGCTACAGCCTTACCTGCGCGATTACCGCGTCGCGCTGTGCCCTGCCGACCCAAAACCGACCGACCTGACCGCCTTCCGCAGGGTGCGCGGCGTAAACTGTCCCCTCTGTCCCGACGAGCCGACTCAGGCGTCGCTGATGCTCAACTGGTGTCTGGCAGTAAACGCCGCAAGCTATCCCACCACGCCGCCCGTGAGTCTGGCGCGACTGCCGTTCCCTGCGGCGACGGGCTTCTGGTTCGACGGCTGGCTGGGTACGGACACTTCGGGCGCGGGGTTCGAGCCTGCCAGCGGCGTCGACCCGCGTCATAGTCTGTCCGCGCGTGTGCCCGAACGAGTGCTTCAGGGGCAGGAGTCGCGCTATCGAGGCAAGGGGCAGGCAAGTTTCGTGGATGGGCATGTGCGGGCGTTCCACACGCGCCTCGAACCCGATGCACGCCTCAGAGGCGATGTGGCGCACTACACGGCGCGCCCGGCCACCATCGACAACCGCCTGATGCCGCGCTGGTTCATTCAGGGCGGGGTCTATCACAATCGGCAGGGCTTCTTCGGCTGGCCCAGCCGCCCCAAAGAGGGCAACCCGAACCGCATGCTGCTGATGTGCTATCCGCGCCCCAACTTCTGCGAAGAGTGGGAGTAAAGCCAGCGGTTTTCGCTATCGTAGAGAGGCGCACGAACGATTGCTCGTGCGCCTCCCGTTCCGATGGGTATCAGCATCCGCTGCCGAAGTTGAACAGCACCTGCAGCAGGTCGGCGTCGTCGACCACGCCGTCGCAGGTCACATCCTCCGGCAGGAACTGACCCGCGTTGCCGAAGGCGAACAGGATTGCCAGCAGGTCGGCGTCATCGATACAGCCGTCGAGGTTCACATCGCCGCCTGCCGTGACGCAGCAGCCGTTCTCACTGACGAAGTATGCGCCGCCAAGCTGGATGATGTAGCGCCCTGCGGCTTGGGTCGCGCCTGCCCAGCCGCCCAGCGGCTGATCCGCACGAATGCCGTCGGGGCAGCGCACCCCGCGTCCGTTCCCTGTGGGCGACCAGATAGGCTGCCCGTCTGCCGCCACTGCGTCGCGATTGTAGCGGCTAATCGCCAGCAGGTGGATGCCCGACTCTTGAATACAGTTATTGCGATTATCGATGCGCGATTGCAGACCCGATGTGCTATCCGGGTTATCGTCGTTGTGGATGACGCCGCGCCCGTCGCACTTGAACAGCCACAGCTGCGTGTCCCACGCCGCGCTGCCGACGGTGGTGGCGAAGAACTCGCTGGGGTTCGTGATGCAGATAACATACATATCCACATCGTCAGCGTCCATCCGCCCGCGCACACGCTGCACAGGCGTCTGGCACGGTTCGGCGTCTGCGCTGGTAATCAGCTGGGCGTTGCTGGGGAACTCGCCCGCGTCGCCGCCGCCGTTATCGGTTTCGTCCCAACCATCGAACGGCGGGCATGGCGGAATATCCGACTGCGCAGGCGCGGTGAATGCGCCCGTGAGCGTAATCTCATAGTTGCCTGCGCTCGCAGTCGTGCCTGACCAGCCTGCGACGCGAGAGTTCTGCTCCGGTCCGTCCGGGCAGCGCACCGCGCGGAAGGGCAAGCTGTTCCAGATAAGCCCATCCCCACAGCCAACGGCGTCGCGGTCATAGCGTGAAATCGCAATGTAATAAATTCCCGCCGAGCGCCCCGTCAAGCAGCCCGTGCTGTTGTCGATGGTGGAGCGGTTGAGGCTCGTACCGACTGCCTCATCGTTGAACACCACACCCTTGCCCTCCGCGTCGAAGAGCCAGAGCTGGGTGTCGAAGGTCGTCTCGTTGTTGACGGTGGTGGCGGAGAAGTTTTCTGGGTTCTGAATGTATATCGCATACATATCGACCCCGTTCGCTTCCAGCGTCCCGCGAATGGCGGTCAGTGAAGTGTTTGTATCGGTTCCCGTCGCCTGAGCGGTTTCGGGCAGGTCGCCCGCGTCGTCCTGTTCCTGATGGGTCTGTGCGCCTGCCGCCGTCAGCAACGCGCACACTGCCAGCGTCCACAAAACCTGTCGCATCGTCATAAGCCTCCTTTCGGCGTAATCGCCTATGGTGAATTATACACCATTTTCGGCTACCACCAGCGCCTGCGCCTGCCGAACCGCCAGAGCAGCTCGCGCACCGTGCGCCAGAGAAACCGCTGGTGCAGCCGCCCACGGCGCAACGCGCGTAAGTCCCCCAGAAGGCGCAGAATGCGAAACAGAATCCCCATATCCGTCCTCCGTGCAGGAGTATACCCGCAGTCAGTATAATTGAAGCATGCTCGCCGCACGGGTACTGTGCGTTCCCAACTTTTCGGAGGGGCGCGACGCGGCGACGATTCGCGCCATCGCGGACGCCGCCGCCAGCGCGGGCGTGCAGCTGCATCACCTCTCGTGGGACGCGGACCACCATCGGATGGTGCTGGCGTTTTCGGGCGCGCCCGCGCAGGTCAAGCGCGCGCTGCTGCGTGTGGGGGCGGTCGCCGTCGAGCGAATCGACCTCACACGCCATCGGGGGGCGCATCCGCGGATTGGCGCGGTCGATGTCGCGCCGTTTGTGCCGCTGGCGGGGCTGACGCGAGAGGAAGCCGTCGCATGGTCGCACGCGGTGGCGCGTAGCTTTGCGCGGCGGCTGCGCGTGCCCGTGTACCTGTACGAACACTCCGCGCACGAAGGGCGCATCCGCGATTTGCCCACCCTGCGCAAAGGGGAATTTGAGGGCTGGGTGGGCAAACGGCTTGTGGGCGAGCGTGCGCCCGACTTCGGACCGAAACGGCTCCACCCGACGGCAGGCGCGACGATTATGGGCGTGCGCGACCCGCTGATTGCCTACAACTGCAACCTGCACCCGCCCGACGCCGAAATTGCCCGCCAGATTGCCCGCCAGATACGCCGCGAACGCGACCAGAACCCTGCGCTGCGCGGCGTGCGCGCGCTGGGATTGTGGCTGCCCACGCGCGGCGTCGCGCAGGTCTCGCTCAACCTCACGCAGACTGACCAGACCGACCTGTTCCGCGTCACGGAGGCGGTGCGCCAGATTGCCGCGCAGCACGGCGCATCGGTGATCGCGACCGAGCTGGTGGGCGTGCTGCTGGCGGAGGACGCCGCCTGCGCGTTGCAGTCTGCACTGGGGCTGCAGTCGATAGACCCGCAGCAGATTGTGGGCTAACCTGCGCGGCGCAGGGCGTCAATAAGCCCTGCCATGCGCGTGAAGTAGTCGCGCTGGGGATCGGGCATTTCCAGCGTGTCGGCGCGCACGAGGGGAACCTGCAGCACGCGCGCGGCGGTTGCGCCCAGCGGCGACCCTTCGCTGTCCAGCACCATCGCGACGCCCGCCTGCCGCGCGCGCGCCAGCGCGTCTCGGAACGCCTGCAGGCTCGGCGGACGCTCATGGTCGGGCTGCAGGCTGCCCAAAGACCGCATGCCCAGCCGCCGCGTCAGGGGTCGGTAGGCGTCGTGAACCGCCAGGTACGCCCTGCCCTGCAGCGCGCTCCGCGCCTCGCGCGCCTGAATCGTGAGCTGCCGAAACAGTATCTGCGTCCTGCGCCACGCCTGACGCTGCGCCACGCCCGCCAGCCCGTCGTCCGTCGCCCAGCGCAGGATGTGTTCGCAACTCTGTCGGGCGTAGTCGAAGTCAAGCCAGATGTGCAGGTCTTCGGGCGCGGGGCGCAAGTGTTCCAGCAGCAAGCGGATAGGCGTTCTGCCCTGCAGGGCGCGTTCCAGTGCGTGCAGGTAGCCTTCCAGCCCGCCGCCAATCGCCAGCACCGCCCGCGCCTGCAACGCCGTGCGCACCATCCGCACATTCAGCGGCGTCTCGTGCGCGTCCGCGCTGCGCGGTTGCAACAGCGCGACGGGCAACTCCAGCGCGCGCGCCCAGTCGGCAATCACGCTCAGCGTCGCGGCGTACACGGCTCACCCCTCGCGCATCTGCGGGAAGAAAATCACCTCGCGAATCGAGTCCGCGCCTGTAAGCAGCATCGCCATGCGGTCAATCCCAATCCCCAGCCCGCCTGCAGGGGGCATGCCATACTCCATCGCCAGCAGGAAGTCCTCGTCGAACGGGTGCGCCTCCTCGTCGCCCGCCTGACGCAGGGCGTACTGCTGCTCGAATCGCGCCCGCTGCTCGATCGGGTCGTTCAGCTCGGAGAAGGCGTTGGCGACCTCCTTGCCGAAGATGTAGCCCTCAAAACGGCGCGTGAACTGCGGCTTGTCTGGCTCGCGCTTCGCCAGCGGCGAGGTGTCAATCGGGAAGCCGTACACGAAAGTCGGCTGCTGCAGATGCTCCGCGACGCATTTTTCCAGCACCTTCTCGATAATCCCGCCGATGGAGTCCTTGCGCTCCACATGCACGCCCACCCGCTCGGCAGCCTGCACCGCGCGTTCCAGCGTTTCGAAGTCGGCTTCGGTCAGCCCTGTGCGCTCGTGAATCGCGTCCATCAGGCGCACGCGCCGCCACGGCTGGCTGAAGTCCACCAACACGCCATGCATCTCGAACACCGTCTTACCGAACACCTTCAGGGCGACATGGCGGAACAGGTCTTCCACCAGCGCCATAATATCTTCGAGGTTGGCGTACGCCTGATACAGCTCCAGCATCGTGAATTCGGGGTTATGGCGGGTGGAGATGCCCTCGTTGCGGAACACGCGCCCGATTTCGTACACGCGGTCGATGCCGCCAATCAGCAGCCGCTTGAGGTACAGCTCCAGCGCAATCCGCAGCTGGAACTCGCGATCGAGCGCGTTGTGATGCGTGATGAAGGGGCGCGCCGCCGCGCCGCCCGCCATCGGCTGCAGGATGGGCGTCTCCACCTCCAGAAAGCCGCGCGCGTCCAGAAAGCGACGAATCTCGCGAATGATTTCGCAACGGGCAATCAGCCGCTCGCGCGACTCGGGGTTCACCAGCAAATCCAGATACCGCTGGCGATAGCGCTGTTCCACATCGTGCAGTTCGTACCAGCGTTGCTCGCCCTTCTCTTTGGGGAAAGGCACGGGGCGGATGGCTTTCGCCAGCAAGCTGAACTGCTGCACATGCACGGTGATTTCGCCCGTGCGCGTCTGGAACATGAACCCCTGCACGCCCAGATAGTCGCCCAGGTCCCACAGGTCAATCCGCTCGTAGCGGTCGCCCTGCTCGTCCGCCTTGAGGTAGATTTGCAGTTTGCCCGTGCTGTCCATCAGGTGCGCGAAGGTCGCCTTGCCCATCTTGCGGATGGCGACGATGCGTCCCGCGACGGATACCGTTTGCCCCTGCAGCGTCTCGTACTGGTCATGCACCTGCTGCAGGGTATGCGTCGTCTCAAAGCGCTCGATGGCGAAGGGGTCCAGACCCTGCGCGCGCAGTTGGGCTAACTTCTCCCTGCGAATCTGTACCAGCTGGCTCTCTTCTGCGACGGGATGGCGGCTGTCGTCGTGCATGACGCGAATTGTACCTGACAGAGTTCAGTCTGGGCGCGGCGGGCGTCGAATACCAGGGGGTTGGTCGGTTAAAACAGGTATTTTCCATTGGTACACACGATAGAGACACGGCATAATAGCACTATGAGAACTCTATGGCTGTTCACTGGGCTGTTGCTGATGGGCGCACACGCGCAAACGAAAGCCGAAGAACTCTACCTTGCTGACGACGGATCGAACTGTTTCTACAACATGCCAATGCCAGAAAGCCGATCACTCAAGATTGATCGGAATTTCACCAAGGGCGAGAAATACTGGCTGTTAAGTGTCTTTGCGCTACACTTGCAACATGTGCGCGAAGCGCCGTCCGTATGGAGTGTGGAAGCGGAGCTTCCGCGAATTACGCGCATGCGCGAACAAGGAAGTCGCTGGAAATTCACTGCAAAGACACTTAGTTGTGTCGGACATCAAACCCGTCGTTCCGCTCATGGCGACCGTGCACAATTCGGACGGGAAAGTTGTCGCCCGTGCTTCTGAAGCGGAGCCAGCAACCTTAGTCGAGTTTGTCCCTGAGCAGAGCGGAACCTACACCATCCAGTGCACGACAGACACGCAGAAAAGCGGCTTCCCGGTCCTTGTTATTGTATACACCCCTGAAAAGAAATCTCCGAAAAATTTTGAAGATTTGATTAAGTTTTTCGGAGATGTTGCGGACTTCCGCTCAGTGGTGACAGAGACGATGGAGCATGCGGGCTTTTCGTCGTCTTTGCACTCGCAGTATGCGGGCATCATTCATCGGGGCAAGCCCTACACCTGGACGATCGATATACCTGCTGGTACATATGTCATCAACATCTTTGTTGATGAAAAGCAATCCACTGTTTCGGCGAAGGTGGAGGGCGCTGAGGTCAATAAGAGCTTGCCGATTCAAGGCGGCTACAGTTTTACCCTATCACTGGAGAAACCAACGCGCGTCCGTGTGACGGTTGACGCCACCATAGAAGCCTCCAGCGCCTATGCGGCTATCTATGTAGATGCTGTGGGGTCTAAGAAGTGATGCCAACTGCGCTGTCAGAGTTTGTTAATGGCAAGGTTCCCCCTGCGCGCAGGGGGAACCTGCAGGAGGGGGTACAGAGCGTTTCCGCAGTGCAGCCCGTATTCACGAAATCTGATGCGCCGATTGGTGTGCTCCCTCAGCCCTCGTGCAGGTAGTCCAGCACCTGCTGGGCGAGTTTGCGCGTCATGGTCGGCACGGACGCCAGCTCGTCCACGCTCGCCGCGCGGATGCGGTCAATCGACCCGAACAGGCGCAGTAGCATCTTTTTGCGCCGCGGTCCGACGCCGGGGATTTCGTCCAGCGGCGACTTGACGGCGCGCTGGTCGCGCAGCTTGCGGTGATACGCCAGCGCGAATCGGTGCGCCTCGTCGCGGATGCGCTGCAGCAGTTGCAACGCGCGGCTGTGGCGGGGCAGCTCCAGCGGCTCGTCGGCGTCGGGCAGGATAATCAACTCGTGTCGCTTGGCAAGCCCAATCGCGGGGATTTGCACGCCCAGCGCCCGCATCGCCTCGCGTGCAGCGTTCAGCTGCCCCTTGCCCCCATCAATCAGCATCAGGTCGGGCAGGGTGCGCCACTTCTCGTCGCCCGAAAGCGCCTCGCGCAGACGGCGCGTGATGACCTCGCGCATCATCGCGAAATCGTCGGGGCTTTCGGGATGCCAGCGAATGCGGAACCGCCGATAATCCGACTTTTTGGGCTGCCCGTTCTCCAGCACCACCATACTGCCCACGGGCGCCGTGCCCTGAATGTTGGAGATGTCGTAGGCTTCGATGCGCTGGGGCGGGTTGGGCAGTCCCAGCGCGTCCTGCAGTTCGGCAAGCGCGCCCTCCACCCACTCGGTCTGGTGCGCCAGCTCCTCGCGCAGGCTCTGCAGGGCAAGCTCGGCGTTGTGCGCCGCCAGCTCCAGCAGTTGCGCGTCCTCGCCGCGATGGGGCACGCGAATCTCGACCCCGCGCCCGCGCTTCTGACGCAGCCACTGCGCGATAATCTGCGCCTCCGTGACCTCGTAGGGCAGCAGGATACGGTCGGGCACTTCGGGCGCGTCCTGATAGTACTGCTTCAGGAACTCGTTCATAATCGCGTTGGGGTTCTCCTCCGCGCCTTCGGAGAGGAAGTAGCTGCGCTGTCCCAGCAGCTTGCCGTTGCGGATGAAAAACATCTGCACGCACGCGCCGCGCTCGTCCTTGACCAGCGCAATCACATCTTCGTTCACGCCGTCGGGCTGCACCACCTTCTGGCGCTGCAGCACCTCCTGCAGGGCGCGTATCTGGTCGCGCAGGGCGGCGGCACGCTCGAACTCCAGATTCTCCGCCGCCTGCTCCATCTGCGCCGTGAGCTGGCGGATAAGGTCGTCGCCCTTGCCCTCCAGAAAGAGGGCGACTTGCTGCACAATCTGGCGATACTGTTCGGCATCCGCCAGCCCCGCACACGGCGCGAGGCAACGCCCCATGTGGTGATACAGGCACGGGCGCTGTTTCGGCTCGCCATCCCACACCTTGCCGCACGGAATCAGCGGGAAGGTGCGATGCAGCAGGCGGTGCGTCTCCCACACCGCGCCTGAGTTCGCGAAGGGACCGAAGTAGCGGTTGCCGTCCTGTCGCACGCGGCGCGTCACCAGCAGGCGGGGGAAGCGCTCGCGCACCGTCAGGCACAGGTACGGGTACGACTTGTCGTCGCGCATCAGCACATTGTAGGGCGGGCGGTAGCGCTTGATGAGGTTGCACTCCAGGATTAGCGCCTCCAGTTCGCTGTCGGTGACAATCCACTCCAGGTCGGCGATTTTGCGCACCATGCGGGCGGTCTTGGGGGTGTGTTGCGCCGACTTTTGGAAGTAGGAGCGCACGCGCTGGCGCAGGTTGACCGCCTTGCCGACATACAGCACGGCGTCCTGCGCGTCTTTGAAGATGTAGCACCCCGACTGCCTGGGGAGGGTCTTGAGCTTTGCCTGGAGCGCGTCGGACATCGCGCTAATTCTACCTCTGAGCGGGTAGAATCGTGTCGGCAAGGTGAGGCGATGCGACAGGGCAAGTGCGGTTGGGCGCGTCGGCGCAAATGGCGCTATCTGGACGGGACGCTGCCCGCGCCGCAGAAGCGTCAGGTCGAGGCGCATCTGCAGGTGTGCATTCCGTGCCGCGCCGAGTTCACGCTGGCGCAGGACGCTTTGAACGCGCTGGCGGCGGGCAAGCCGCTGACCCCCGACCAGCAGCGCGCCCTGCAACGCCCGAAGTCGAATCTCACGCTGAGCCGCGCCGCCGCGCTGGCGATACTGGCGCTTTTGATGGGCGCGGGGGTCTACCTCTGGCGTATTCAGGGGGACGCTTTGCTGGAGCGGTTGGCGGCGCGTGGCGCGCCTGCCGCCGCAGCCGTCGAGAGCGCGGTCGCCGAGCCGCCGCCTGCGCCATCGGAGCCTGCTGCGCGCCCAGAAGCCCCGCCGATTGAACCGCCCCCTGCCGCGCCGAAACCTGTCGAGGCGGCGCCCAGAGCTGTCGAGACGCCGCCGCGCGCCGTGTCGCCCGCTACGCCCCCGCGCCGCGCCCCTGCGCCTGCACGCCCCAACGCGCCTCGTCGTGTGAGTGCGCCGCCCAAACCCGCCGCCCCGCCCGCGACGCCCCCAGAGGGCACGGTAGAGGTCTACGACGCCGCTGGCAACCTGATCCAGCGCAAGCAACTGCAGGAGAAGCGATGATGGTTCGACGCCAGGAGACGCTGATTACGCTCGAATCGCGCGGGCAAGACGCCCGCGAGGTGTTCGCCGAGCTGTTCGCCCAGGCGAAAGCGGACTTCGTGCTACAGGTCGACATCGAGCGTCCCGTGTACCTCACCCTGCGCGAGACGCCGTTTGCCCGCGCGCTGCAACTGCTGTGCGAGGCGACGAACACGCGCTACAGCGTGCGCGACGGGGTCTACTACATCGCGCCGATTGTGAGCGCGCCGCCGCCCCCGCCTGCGCCGCCTGCGCCTCCGCGCCCGCGCACAGTGCGGCTGGTAGGCAACGGGCTGACCCTGCGCGCAATCGCGGCGGAAATCAGCAAGCAGACGGGCGTGAAGGTGATGGTCGCGCCCGACGCGCCCGATCTGCGCTTCAACCTGAACCTGCCGAGCGTGTCGGTCGAGGCGGCGCTGGGCGCGATTTGCGAGGGCACGGGGTTGCGCTGGCAGCCTCAGGGCGAGGGGTACACAATTGCGCCCCTCAGCCCGCCGCAGGCGCGCCCAGCGCCCGCGCCGACCACACAGACCCCGCCCGCGCGCGGCGCGTCCGCGAACCCGCGCACCGCGCCCAGCCGACCCGTGTCGCCCGACCAGCCCCTGCGCTGCCCCAAGTGCCGCTATGCGCTTCAACTCGACTGGCGCTACTGCCCCATCTGCGGCGCGTATGTGAAGCACCTGACCGACCGCGCCAGACGCGCCCAGGAGCCGCCCAAACCGCGATGACCTGCCACCTCCATCCCCACACGCCAGCCGTCGCGCAGTGCGCCCAGTGCGGGCAGCCTGTGTGCGAGGTCTGCCTCGTGCGCGTGAACACGCAACCCTACTGCGAACCCTGCGCCGTGGACCGCCATACGCAAAGCCCTTTCTGGGCAGGCGTATTCAGCCTGTTCGTGCCCGGACTGGGGCAGTTCTACAACGGCGACTGGCTCAAAGGCGCGCTGATTCTGCTCACGGGCTGGCTGGTGCTGCCGTGGGTGTATGGCGTAATCGACGCGGCGCTGACCGCGCAGGCGATTGCGCAGGGCGAGCGTCAGGCGACGACCGTGCCGCCGGGCTACATCATCCTTGCGCTCAAAATCGGCATGCTGGGGCTGAGCTGTCTTTACATCGGGCTGGTGTGGAGCCTCATCAGCTTCGGGCTTGCGCTGGCGGGACTGAACAGCGCGAACAATCCGTAGCGCAAGGCGTCATGACCCACGGATTCGCTGGGTGAAAACCTATGAAGTGTCGCACCGCATTGGCATCAATTTAAGCCCTCCTCACCTTGCACCAACTGAAAGGTCGCAGGACGCCTCCGACGCCGACAGACACGACACCCCGACCAACACCGCCTAAACGCCTCCACCACATCCCCCAAACGACAACGCCTCACCATCCACCACACCAACAACCCACACACCTTCTGCAACGCACGCGCCGCCTGATGCAGACTCAAGTCCCATACACGCCCGCGCGCCAACACCACCAGCCAGTGCAACAACACCACCCCAAGCAAC
>JBBIQK010000058.1:0-17245 GCA_037442365.1 Armatimonadota bacterium
GGTACTCGGCGAATCCGCTTTTGCTCAGCACGCGGGTGATGGCGGCTGTGAGCGTGGTTTTGCCGTGGTCGACATGTCCGATGGTGCCGATGTTGACATGTGGTTTCGTGCGTTCAAATTTCTGTCGCGCCATAGTCGTCTCCTCGCTATTTATTTAGTGTACCCGATAAGTGAATGGAGCCCTCGACGGGAATCGAACCCGTGACCTCGTCTTTACCAAAGACGCGCTCTGCCCCTGAGCTACGAGGGCGTCCTGGTGGGGGGAGCAGGATTCGAACCTGCGAAGGCGTCGCCACCAGATTTACAGTCTGGCCCCTTTGGCCGCTCGGGCATCCCCCCGCGAGCAACAAGTATACCTCAAAGACTCTGGCGCGTGTCAAGGGGTGCGCCCCATCGCGTGCGCGTGGCGCGATTCGCCCAGCAGGTACAATACTCCCCGCCATGTACGAGTTGCCGAAGACCTATGACCCGCATCAGGTGGAGGAGCGTCGCTACCAGTGGGAGCTGGCGCGCGGCGACTTCGAGGCGACCATCGCTGACGATGGCAGACCCCGCTACAGCATCACCATCCCTCCGCCCAACATCACAGGTTCGCTGCATATGGGGCACGCGCTGAACAACGCCGTCCACGATGTGCTGCTGCGCTGGAAACGGATGCAGGGCTACAATGTGCTGTGCGTGCCCGGCACCGACCATGCAGGCATCGCCACGCAAAATGTCGTTGAGCGCGCCCTGCGCCAGCAGGAAGGACTCACCCGCCACCAGCTGGGACGCGAGAAGTTCCTCGAGCGCGTGTGGCAATGGCGCGAACAGTACGGCAACACCATCCTGATGCAGTTCCGCAAACTCGGCTGCTCGTATGATTGGCGCTACACCCGATTCACGCTGGACCCCGACTATGTGGACGCCGTGCTGGAGGTGTTTGTGCGCTGGTGGCAGGACGGGCATCTGTATATCGGCGAGCGTGTAATTAACTGGTGCCCGCGCTGCATGACGGCGATTTCGGATATCGAAATCGAGCAGAGCGACGAGGCGGGCAAGCTGTATCACATTCGCTACCCGTTCGCGGATGGCGACGGCTATGTGGTGGTGGCGACCACGCGCCCTGAAACGATGCTGGGCGATGTGGCGGTCGCCGTGAATCCCGACGACGCCCGCTACACAGACCGCGTCGGCAAATCGCTTCGCCTGCCGCTGGTGGATCGCCTGATTCCGCTGGTCGCCGACCCGTACCCTGACCCCGCCTTCGGCACAGGCGCCGTGAAGGTGACCCCCGCGCACGACCCGAACGACTTCGAAATCGGGCAGCGACACAACCTGCCGCGCCCCGTGATTATGCACCTCGACGGCACGATTAACACCGAAGCCCTGCGCGAGAGCCTGAACGCGCACGACAACCCGTACCTGCAACGCTATCACGGGCTGGAGCGCTACGCGGCGCGCCAGCAGATTGTGCAAGACCTCGAAGCGAACGGCTATCTGGAGAAGGTGGAGGACTATACCGTGCCGCTGGCGCGCTGCGAACGCTGTCATACGGTCATTGAACCGCTGCTGAGCGAGCAGTGGTTCTGCCGCATGCAGAGCATCGCACAGCCCGCCATCGAGGTGGTCAAGCAGGACAAAATCCGCTTCCATCCCGAACGCTACAAAGAGATGTACCTGCAGTGGATGGAGAACATCCGCGACTGGTGCATCTCGCGCCAGCTGTGGTGGGGGCATCAGATTCCCGCATGGTACTGCATGGACTGCCATCCCGAAAACTTCGACGAGTCGGGGCGGCTGCTGCGCCGCGAAAGCCCGATTGTGCAGAAGCACGCGCCCGATAAGTGCCCGCGCTGTGGCAGTGCGCGGCTGGCGCGCGACCCCGATGTGCTGGACACATGGTTCTCGTCCGCTATCTGGCCGCACACAGTGCTGGGCTGGCCTCGCGAGACCGACGAGCTGCGCCTGTTCTACCCGACCGATGTGCTGATTACCGCGCAGGAGATTCTCTACCTGTGGGTGGCGCGCATGGTGATGACGGGGCTTTACTTCAGAGGCGATATTCCCTTCCGCGAGGTCTACATTCACGCGACCGTGCTGAACAAAGAGGGCAAACGGATGTCCAAGTCGCTGGGCACGGGGATCGACCCACTGGAGCTGATTGACAAATACGGCGCGGACGCCCTGCGCTGGTCGCTGCTGCAACAGGCGGGGATGCAGCAGTCGATTCGCTTCTACGAGGAGCGCGTGGTGAGCGCGCGCAACTTCGCGAACAAGGTGTGGAACGCGACGCGCTTCGTGCTGATGAATCTGGAGGGGGCAGACATCGCAGCGCTGCGGGCGATGGGCGCGCACCCCGCTGACGCGCTGGATCGCTGGATTCTCAGCCGCCTGCAACGCACGATTCAGACCGTTCACGACGCGCTGGGACGCTACTGTTTTGACGACGGCGCGAACGCACTGTACGAGTTTATCTGGAGCGAGGTGTGCGACTGGTACATCGAGGCGGTCAAGCCGCGCCTGCAGGATCCCGCGCGCCGCACGCAAACGCAGGCGATGCTGATACACCTGTTCGACCAGCTGCTGCGCCTGCTGCACCCCTACATGCCGCACATCACAGAGGAGCTGTGGCAGGCGGTGGGCGCGTCCGAGCAGGAGCCGTCGCTGTGCCGCGCGCGCTTCCCCCGCGCCGATTCCACCCTCATAGACCCGGCGGCGGAAGCGGAGATTGCGCAGGTGTTCGATGTGATTCGCGCGATCCGCAACCTGCGCGCGGAGGTGAAAATCACGCCCGGCGCGACAATCCCCGCCGTGTGGGTGAACCCGACGGACGCCGACCGCGCGGAGCGACTGCAACCGCACGTCCCGACGATTGCTCATCTGGCGTGGTGCGCGGAGGCGCGCTTCGGGCAGCCGACCGAGCGCGCGCTGATGAACCCCGCCGACGGCGCGGAGGTCTACCTGCCCATCGCCGGGCTGGTGGATGTCGCCCGCGAGCGCGAACGCCAGCAAAAAGAACTCGCGAAACTGGAAGGCGAAATCAAGCAGGTGCAGGCGCGCCTGCGCAACCCCCAATTCGTGGAACGCGCCAAGCCCGAAGTGGTGCAGGAGACCCGCGCGCAGGAGCGCGACCTGCTCGATAAGCACGCCCGCCTGAAAGCGCGCCTCGAACAGCTGCAGGAATAGGCTATAATACGGCTATGCGGCGCATCGTGGGTGTTCTGGCGCTGTGCCTGACGCTGGTATGGGCGTTGCAGGCGCAGGAGGTCAAGTACGACGGCTATCAGGTGTGGCGAATCATGCTCCGCACGCCCGCCGAGCTGGAGACTCTGCAGCAACTGGCGCGCGATGTGTGGATGATTCGAGGGCGCACGGTCGATGTGTGCCTCTCGCCTGAAGAGCAGAGGGCTCTGCGCAAGGCGGGCTATCAGGGCGAGGCGCTGATTGCCGATGTGGGCGCACTGATTCGCCAGCAGAAGAGCGCGTTCACGCCGCAGGACGGCAGCCTGTTCACGCGCTACCTGACGCTGGACGAGATCTACGCCGCCATGCGCCAGCTGGCAGACCAGAACCCGCGGCTGGTGCAGATGCTGGAGATTGGCAGATCTATCGAGAACCGTCCCATCTACGCGCTGCGCCTGACGCGCGAGCCGCGCCGCGCCCGCGTCTATCGCGACCGCCCGCAGGTGGTCCTCAACGCCATGCAGCACGCCCGCGAGTGGATTACTCCGCCTGTGGTGCTTTACTTTGCCTCCCGACTGGTCGCGGAGTATCCGACGCACACGCAGGCGCGCGACGCGCTCGATCGGCTGGAGATTTATGTCGTGCCGGTGGTGAACCCTGACGGCTATGTGTTCACGCACACGACGAACCGTCTCTGGCGCAAGAATCGGCGCTACATCGGAGTCGTGTTCAATCAGGCGGTGTATGGGGTAGACCTGAACCGCAACTGGCGCTATGGCTGGGGCGGCGCGGGTTCCAGCGGGCAGCCATGGAGCGACACCTATCGCGGCAGTGCGCCTTTTTCGGAGCCAGAGACCTACTGGCTCAGCCGCTGGATGCTGAGCCTGCCGACCCTGCGCGCCCATGTGGATGTGCATAGCTACTCGCAGCTCATACTCTGGCCCTGGGGCTTGACGACCGACCCTGCGCCGTTCGACGCCGTCTTCCAGCGCGTTGGGCTGGAGATGCAGGCGGCGATCCAGAGCGTGCATGGCGTGTTCTATGAGGCGGGACCGATTGCGTCCACGCTTTATGTCGCAAGCGGTAGCATGACCGACTGGGTGTTCGCGGCGCGGGGCGCGCTGTCGTTCAGTTTCGAGCTGCGCGATACGGGGCAGTACGGCTTCCTGCTGCCGCCCGAGCAGATACTGCCCAACTGCGAGGAGGTCTACCCCGCGTTTCTGGCGCTCGTGCGCTGGACACTGCAGCGCGACTGGCGCGAATAATACCAATCTGCTGGTCATAGTTCGTAAAACGGCGGTTTATGGAGTGCGGAAGCGGAGCTTCCGCGTTCGCTGAAGCTCCCGCTTCAGCACTCCATAGTAGCAGAGTGCGAGCAACAGGCACGCCTCTGCAGGTGTGTGCGAGGCAATTAACGAACTCTGACGGCATAGTTGGTATAAAAACGCCCCGCATCAGCCCTGCTGGGTTGGATAGTTGTGTTCCTGCCAGGCAAGCATGCCGCCCGTGAGGTTGTAGAGATTATGGTAGCCGCGCGCCATCAGGGCGCTAATCGCCGTGCTGGAGCGGTCGCCGCCCAGACAGTGGACAATCACGGGACGGTCGCGGGGGATTTCATG
Source organism: Armatimonadota bacterium (assembly GCA_037442365.1). Classification (GTDB taxonomy): domain Bacteria; phylum Armatimonadota; class Fimbriimonadia; order Fimbriimonadales; family GBS-DC; genus GBS-DC. The sequence goes on from JBBIQK010000058.1 coordinate 4,785, forward strand.
GATGCGCTGGAGCACGCGCCCCGCGTGGATATGCTTCGCGTGGGGGATATGCCCCTCGCGATATTCGGATAGCCCGCGCACATCGAGAATGACCGCCTCACCCGACTGCCAGAGCCGATGCGCCTGCTCCGCCGTGAGTTGCGGCACGGTCTCCAGCTCGCTGGGCGCGTAGCCCTCCAGCGTGGGGATGTAGCCGAGGATGTTGTCCAGCCCGACGCGAATCAGCTGGCGCACGAGCGTCTCGATCTGTTCGGCAGGCGCAAGCAGGATCAACGGCGTGTCGTAGGGCAGCAACCAGCCCGCCCAGGTGGAGAACATCCTGCCCGCGGGGATGTTGATCGCGCCCTTGATGTGCCCGCCTGCAAAAGCGTACTTATCGCGCGTGTCCACCAGCACTGCGCCTTCCTTCAGCGCGTTCTGGAACGCCTCCGGGCGGAGCAGCGGCGGTTCGGGGAGCGTGCCCAGAATCGGCATCCCGTCGCGGTTGAGGCGTTTCATCACGGCGAAGTAGGTGGGCGCTTCGGGCTGGTCGGCGAGCAGGTCGCGCACAAACTGTTCCTCGTTGTAGGTTGCGATCGAGCGCGCCCACCATGCGTGGCGTTTCTCGTAGCCGAGCGTGGTTGCAGGCAGTGCGCCCAGCGCCTTGCCGCACGCGGAGCCGGCGCCGTGCCCGGGCCAGATTTGCAGGTAGTCGGGCTGTTCAATGAAGCGCGCCAAGCTCTTGTAGAGCGCACGTGCGCCCGGCTCCGCCGTGTGCTGGATGCCCGCCGCCTCTTCCAGCAGGTCGGAACGCCCCAGATCGCCCACGAAGATAAAATCGCCCGTGATGGCAATCATTGGGTCGGTCGCGTCGGGCGATTCGTAGAGCAGGAAGGTGATATGTTCGGGCGTGTGTCCGGGCGTATGCACGGCGCGCACGCGCACATTGCCCACCTGCCACTCGTCGCCGTCTTTGAGCAGGCGCACCCGGAAGCCCTCCAGTCCCCGATACTTCCAGTTCGCGTCGCCCTCATCGGAGAGGTAGAGCGTTGCGCCGGTGGCATGCGCCAGTTCGCGTGCGCCCGACAGGAAGTCCGCGTGAATGTGCGTCTCGCCGACTGCGACGATTCTGAGCTTCGTCTCTTCCGCCAGGTTCAGATAAACATCGATATCGCGGCGGGGGTCAATCACCATCGCCTCCCCCGTCGCCGGGCATCCGAAAAAGTAGGACGCCTGCGCCAGACCGTCTTCGTAGAGTTGTCGAAATATCATCGGTGCGCCTCCGTTGGAATTATGCCCGACCCCGCAGCATCAGGTTCCAGTACATGAACGGCAGCCCGTACTTTTTGAGCAGCCACATGTCGAACCGCTCCCGTTGCGCGTCGATGAACGGGATGGACGGGGTAGGCGTGTCGTTGTAGTCGAACTCTGCCAGCACCATGCGCCCATACGCCGTTACCAGCGGGCACGAGGTGTAGCCGTTGTAGCGTTTATCGGGTTCTTTGCCCGCCATCACCCGGAGCAGGTTGTTCACCAGCACGGGCGCTTGCTTACGCACAGCGGCGCCTGTGCGCGAGACGGGTAGCCCTGCCGCGTCGCCCAGCCCGAACACATTCGGATACTCCGCGTGCTGCAGGGTATGGATGTCCACATTCACGAAGCCGACCATCGAACCCGCGCGGTGCGCCAGCGGCGATTCGCGCACCACTTCTGGCGCGCGCTGGGGCGGTCCGATGTGGAGCATGTCGAAGGCAATTGTCGTCGTCTCGCCGGGCTTATCCTTGAGCGCGAAGGTCGCCTCCTTGCGCACGGGGTCTACGGCAATCAGTTCGTGTCTGGTCAGCACTTCGATGCCGTAGCGCTCGCACACCGGCTCCAGCACCCTGCGGAACTCTGGCACGCCGAACAGCACGCCGCCTGCCGTCGCGTAGATGACCTTCACGGGGCGTCCCAGCATGCGGAAGTAGTCCGCCGCCATGTAGGCGATTTTCTGAGGCGCGCCGCCGCACTTGATGGTGTAGCCCGGCTCGGCGGTGTTGGGCATGGTGAACAGCGCAACGCCTTCTCGCGTCTGCTGGATGAACTCCCATGTTCTGGGCGCGAGTTCGTAGCTGTAGTTCGTCGAGACGCCGTTGCGCCCCAGCGTTTCGGACGCGCCCTCGATCTTCTCCCAGTGCGATTCCACACCGGGCGCGACCACGAGGAAATCGTACTGCACGCGAGTACCGTCGCGCGTGCAGACGAGCTGCTGTTCGGGGTCAATCTCTACCGCGTAGTCCTGAATCCAGCGCACCCCTCTGGGAATGAAGCGCGCCTCGTCGCGCACGCTCTGCTCGGCTGTCGCGACTCCTGCACCCACGAGCGTCCAGAGCGGCTGGTAATAGTGCTTCGGGGACGGTTCAATCAGGGCGACATCGTGAACGCCCCGGCGCGTGAGCTGCGCCGCGACCGTGATACCCGCCGTGCCGCCGCCGATAATCGCCACACGGCAGCGATGGGTCTCTCGCGCCCTGTCTGGCGCATTGCCTACTGCAGTGTAGGTTTGCATCTGCGTGCCCTCCACATGGTTAGAGGCGTGGAGGCAAGCAAAGGATTCAGAGCCGCGTGCAGGCGGGATCGGGAGATGCCATTGCACGACAGAATATCCCCCTCTCCCGAACCTTCGGGAGAGGGGCTGGGGGTGAGGGCGACATGCGTCGCCGATTGAACGCCAGCGGGTATACGCCGTTGAACCTACACCCGCTCGTACAGCCCCGCTGCGCCCATGCCGCCGCCGACGCACATGCTCACGATGCCCCATGCGCCGCCGCGTTTGTGTAGCGCGTTCAGCAGGGTGGCGGTCATCCGCGAGCCAGTCGCGCCCAGCGGATGCCCCAGCGCGACGGCGCCGCCGTTCACATTCAGCTTCTCGTGCGGGATGGGCAACTGGCGCAACACCGCCAGCACCTGCGCAGCGAACGCCTCGTTAATCTCGAACAGGTCGATGTCTTCGACGCGCTTGCCGAAGCGCTGGAGCAGTTTCGGAATGGCGTAGGCGGGACCGATGCCCATCGTCTCCGGAGGCACGCCTGCGACTGCGTAGCCCACGAATCGCGCCAGCGGCTGGACGCCCAGCTGGTTCACCATCCGCTCGCTCATCAGCACGACCGCCGCCGCGCCGTCGCTGCGCTGGGAGGCGTTGCCTGCCGTCACCGTGCCGTTCAGTTTGAACACGGGCTTGAGCTTCGCCAGCGCTTCCAGGCTTGTGTCAGCGCGGGGACCCTCGTCGCGGTCGAACACGAATCGGTTTTCGTGGGCGCTGCCACCCTTGATCACCTTTTCATGCACCTCGACGGGCACGATTTCGCCGTCGAACGCGCCTTCCGCCTGCGCGCGCAGGGCTTTCTGGTGGCTCTCCAGCGAGAACTGGTCGGCTTCCTCGCGCGTAATCCCATGCTCCGCCACGAGGTTCTCGGTCGTCATGCCCATCCCCAGATAGGCGTCGGGGTAGTGCTGGGTCAGGTAGGGGTTCGGGCGGAACACATGCCCTTCCATCGGGATCATCGACATGCTCTCCGTGCCGCCTGCGATCCCGACATCGATTTGCCCCGTCATGATGCGCTGGGCGATAATGGCGATGGCTTCCAGTCCAGAGGCGCACATGCGGTTCACGGTGGCGGCGGGCACATCGATGGGCAGCCCCGCGCGCAGCACTGCGATTCGGGCGACATTCATCCCCTGCTCGGCTTCGGGCACGGCGCAGCCCAGCACAACATCTTCAATCTGCTTCGGCTCCAGTTGCGGGACGCGCTTCAGTGCGCCCTGAATGGCGAACGCGGCGAGGTCGTCAGGGCGTGTGTTGCGCAGGCTCCCGCGCGGCGCCTTCCCTATCGCGGTTCGGACCGCGGCAACCACATACGCTGCTTGCATAGTGCCATAGTGTACCCGCTCATGGGGTATCCTATTTTCGAGGCGCAACGATGCTGATACGCAAACCGAACCGATTGATTGACGAAAAAAGCCCGTACCTGCTGCAGCACGCCTATAATCCTGTGGACTGGTACCCCTGGGGGGCGGAGGCGTTTTTTAAGGCGCGTGTGGAGGACAAGCCCATTTTCCTCTCCATCGGCTACTCCTCGTGCCACTGGTGCCATGTGATGGAGCGTGAGTCGTTCGAGAACCCCGCGCTTGCCGACCTGCTGAACCAGCATTTTGTGAGCATCAAGGTAGACCGCGAGGAGCGTCCCGATGTGGATGAGATCTACATCAGCGCAGTGCAGCTGATGGCGGGACATGCGGGCTGGCCTCTGTCGGTCTTCCTGACGCCCGACGGGTATCCCTTCTACGGCGGCACTTACTACCCCCCGCAGGTGTTTGCAGAAGTGCTGGCGCGGGTGGCGAGCGTCTGGCGCGCCAATCGTGGGCAAGTGCTTACCGCCGCTACGGAGCTGAAAACCGAGTTAGAGCATCTGGTCGCGATGCGCCACCAGTCGCTGCGGGGCGCGCGTAGTCCCGAAGTGTTCCGCGCCTACAAGGCGCAGATGCTGGAAGGCTACGACCCGCTGTTTGGCGGCTTTGGCGGCGCGCCCAAGTTCCCACCCAGCACCGCGCTGCCCGTGCTGCTGACGCTCGGCGGCGAATGGGACGACCAGGAGTGCGCAGGGATTGCGCTGCTTACCATGACCGCAATGGCGCTGGGGGGCATCTTCGACCACATCGGCGGCGGCTTCCATCGCTACTCGACCGACGAGCGCTGGCTGCTGCCCCACTTTGAGAAGATGCTTTACGACAACGCGCAGCTCGGCTGGGCATACGCGCACGCCTACGCGCTCACGGGCGACGAGTTCTACGCCGACATCGCCGTGCGCACCCTCGACTGGATGCTGCGCGAGATGCGCCTGCCCGAAGGCGCGTTCGCCAGCGCGCTGGACGCCGACACCCCCGAAGGCGAAGGACACTACTACACCTGGACGGAGCGCGAGATTTACGACATCCTGCCGCGCGATGAGGCGGATTTGTTCTGCAAGGTGTACCAGATTCAGCCCGAAGGCAACTACCACGACGAGGCGACCCGTCAGCAGACAGGGCGCAACATCCCCCATCCCCTCATCCCGATCGAGTCGCACGCCGAGCAGCTGGGGGTTCCGTTCGAGGCGCTGGAGGAGCGGCTACGCGACATCCGTGCGCGGCTGCTGGTCGCACGCCAGACGCGCCACGCGCCCGCACGCGACGACAAGGCGCTCACCGACTGGAACGGGTTGGCAATCTGGGCGTTCGCTTACGCCGCCGACGCGCTGGAGGCGCACCGTGAACGCTACACGCAAGCCGCGCGCGAAGCCGCCGAGTTCATCTGGCAGCAGATGCGCGACTCCAGCGGCAGGCTCCTCCACCGCTACCGCGACGGCGAGGCGAGCATCCCCGCCTACCTGAGCGACTACGCCTGCTACGGCATGGGACTGATGGAGCTGTATAGCCTGACGCTGGAGCCGCAGTGGCTGGAGCGCGCCGGCGCGATTGCCGACCAGATGATCGAACGCTTCCACGACCGCGAGTATGGCGGGTTCTTTACGACCGACCCCGCGCACGACCTGCTGATTATGCCCGTCAAGTCCTATCAGGATCGTGCGATGCCGTCGGGCAACGGCGCGGCGGTGCAGTTCCTCGCCGCGCTCAGCACTGCACTGACCATCGACGACCCGCAGCGCAGTGAGCAGTACGCGCAACTGGCTGCCGAGACGCTCGACAGCTGCTGGGGCATCCTGCAGCGCGCGCCGACCGCGGGCGACAGCCTGCTCTATGGCTACCTGCAGCTGGAGGGCGAAACGATGACGCCGCCCGATATGCAGGTTCCCACGCCTGACTTCGGCGATGAGGACGTAGAGGACGGTCCCGTGCGTGTGTCGATCGTGCCGATGCCCGAAGGCTTGCTGGTGCAGTTCGACATCGATGAGGGCTGGCACATCAATTCCAGTCAGGCGACGGGCGAGCGCGCGCCAACCGTAGTAGAGGTGTCCACTGACCTGCCGTTGCGTCTGGGCGCGCCCATCTGGATGCCCCCCACGCAGATTCAGGCGGGCAGCGAGGTGATTGAAGGCTACACGGGGCTGGCGCAGGCGCTTGTGCCTGTGCTGGAGATTGGCGGCGAGGGAGGCGGAGACGGCTTCGCACGGATTTTCGTGCGCTATCAGCCCTGCACGGACACCGAGTGCGGCTTGCCCGTCGAGCGCGTCTACCTGTTGCCGCTCAGCCTGCGCCCGCAGGAGTAGGCGTATCGTCGGACAGCAACTCGTCGCGCGTGAGGGGCGCAGCAGACGCGGCTGGGGGAGTCTCCTGCGGCGCAGGCGCCGCAGGCTCGAAGGTGTAGTAATAGATTTTGCGTCCGTCGGGCTTGGTCTCGACGCGCTTGTGCATGCGATACTTCATGCCTGCGCCTCCACCGCCTGCCATGCAAGCGCCGCGCCGCCGAGAATGCCCGCGTCCTCGATGCGCTCGGCGGGCATGATTCGGCAATCCTGCAGGAGCGTCGGCGGCGTGTAGTCGCGCACGGCGTCGTGAATCGCCTCAAAGAGCGGCGCGCCCGCTTTGGCAATCTGCCCGCCAATCGCGACGATTTCGGGATTGAAGACGCTAATCAGGCTCGCAATCGCAATCCCCAGGTAGTAGCCCACCTCGCGCCAGATGGCGAGGGCGGTCGGGTCGCCCTGCGCCGCCGCCTCGCTGACCAGCGCGGGCGTGATTTTGGCAGGGTCGCCCTCTGTGAGGCGGTTCAGCAGGCTACTGGGGTTGCGTCGCGCCTGCTCGCGGGCGAGTTCGACAATCGCATCGCGTCGGGCGTATGCTTCGATGCAGCCGCGTGCGCCGCACCCACAGCGCGGACCTGCGAAGTTGATAATCACATGTCCCAGCTCGCCTGCGCCGCCGCTCTGCCCCACCAGCAGCACGCCGCCCTCCCAGTGCGCGTTGCCCTGCACCTGATGGCGGGTCAACACCACGCCGCCGCCGATGCCTGTGCCGAGTGTGAGCATCACCAGCCCGCGCGCCGTGCCGTGTCCGACGCCGTAGGTATACTCGCCCAGCGCAGCGAGGTTCGCGTCGTTGCCCATCACCACGGGCAGGTTCAGCCGCGCCTGCAGAGCGTCCGCCAGCGGCACATCGCGCCACACCTCGAACACCTCGCCGCGCATCTCGCCAAAGTTCGGCGCCCAGCGCACTACCCCACGCGCCGAGTCGATATGCCCTGGTACCGCCATCCCAATCCTCGCGGGGCTGACGCCCGCCGCCGCAATCGCCTCACGGATGGTGAGCGTGATTTGCTCCAGCGTCAGCGCGAACCCCTCCTGCGCGCGCGAGGGATGTTGCACAGGCGGGGCAAGCAACTCGCCTTCGCGGTTCACCACCGCCGCACGCACATTCGTACCGCCCAGATCCACGCCCACAACCGCTGTCGCCATCATGCGGGAGTATACCTGAGGAGACACTCCAGCACAGATATAAAAAGAGACCCACCCAAACGCTGTGGGTGGGTTGAGGATGGAGATGATGAGGGTACGGAAATTATCCTTTCACCTGCTCCGCCAGGCGCTGCGCTTCGTTCACATCGACCTGCACGCCCGGTCCCATCGTGCTGGAGAGGGTGATTTTCTGCAGGTAGCGTCCTTTGGAGGTCGAAGGTTTCGCCTTCAGCAGGGCGTTCAGGGCGACCATCATGTTCTCCAGCAGCTGTTCCTCGCTGAACGAGGCGCGTCCGATGGGCATATGCACGATGCCCGCCTTGTCGACGCGGTACTCCACGCGCGAGGCTTGCTTAATCTCTTGCACCACTTTGGCGGGGTTCGTCGAGACCGTGCCCGATTTAGGGTTGGGCATGCGCGCTTTTAGTACGCCGCCGATTCGGCTGATGATGGGCATCATATCCTGTCCTGCGACGATGAGGTCGAAGTTTTTCCAGCCCTTCCAGCCTTTCTGCACCTGTTCGACGATGTCCTCGGCGCCGACCATATCCGCGCCTGCCTCGCGGGCGGCGTCCGCCTGCTCGCCCTTGGCGAACACAAGCACCTTCTGCTTTTTGCCCGTGCCGTGCGGCAGGTTCACCACGCCGCGCACCATCTGGTCGCTTTTGCGCGGGTCGACGCCCAGATTGACCGCCAGATCGACCGCCTCATCGAATTTGGCGGTCGCGGTCTGCTTGACCTTGCGGATGGCTTCGATGGGCGCGTAGGTCTGCTGCCCGTTGCCGATTGCCTGTACCGCCTGCAGATAGCGGTTGCTGTGCCGTTGTTTTTTCTTAATCGTGCGTCCTCTCATAGTTGCCTCCTGTGGTCGTAGCGGAGCGTGCGCCCCTGCCACTGGGTTGTGTTAGTCGACGATTTCGACGCCCATCGAGCGCGCCGTGCCTGCGATGATGCGCATCGCCGCTTCGACATCGTTGGCGTTCAGGTCAGGCATCTTGCGTTCGGCGATTTCGCGCAGTTGCTGGCGGGTGATTTTGCCCACCTTATTGCGCAGGGGATTTGCCGAGCCCGACGGGATGCCCGCCGCCTGCCGAATCAGGTCCGACGCCAGCGGCTGCTTCACCACGAAGGTGAAGGTGCGGTCTTTGTAGACCGTAATCTCCACGGGCAGCGTGGAGCCTTTCTGGCTGGCGGTGCGCTCGTTGAACGCCTTCACGAACTCCATAATGTTGACGCCTGCCTGACCGAGCGCGGGTCCCACGGGGGGCGCGGGCGTCGCCGCGCCTGCAGGCAGGTTCAACTTCACCACATTAATTACCTCTTTCGCCATACATACGCCTCCTACGAGATTTTCTCGACCTGGTCTACCTCCAGCTCGACGGGCGTTTCGCGCCCGAAGATGTTAATCAGGATTTTCACTTTACTGCGTTCGGGGGCGACGCTTTCGACCTTGCCGTTGAAGTCGGCGAACGCGCCTTCAATCACGCGCACGGTGTCGCCGGGCGAGAAGGCGATGCGCGGGCGCTCTTTGCTCTCGACGATGGAGCGTTTAATCTCCTCCACCTCTTCAGGCGAGAGCGGCACGGGCTTGCCTCCCGATTCCACAAAGCCCGTCACGCCGGGCGTTGTGCGAATCAGCGTCCAGGTCTCATCGTCCAGCACCATCTCCACCAGCACATAGCCCGGGAACACGCGTCGCGTGACGGTGTGCTTTTTGCCGCCGCGGGTGCGCACCTCCTGCTCGGTGGGAATCAGCACCTGAAAGACGCGGTCGTTGAGTCCCTTCGCCTGCGCCCGCTTCTCGATAGCCAGCTTGACCTTGCTTTCGTGTCCCACCAGCGTGCGCACCACATACCACGCGCTTCGTGCAATCCCTAACATAGCCGACTCCTTCAGCGCCCCAGGGTTTCGACCCACGCCTCGATGCGTGTCGTCAAAGCGGTCAGCGCAGTGTCCCAGACCGCGAACCAGATTGCGACCACTATCAGGAACCCGATCACCACCAGCATCATTTGCGTGGTCTCTTCGGGCGTGGGTTTCGTGACGCGGCGCAGTTCCGCCACGATGTCGTGGAACCAGTTGCGCATCCGCGCGACCAACCCTGGGCGTTCCGTTTGCGTTTTCGTCGATGCCATTGTTGTCGCCTCTCCGTTGGATTCAGCGTCGAAGGTTAAGTATACCCGACTATGCGCCGAATTTCTCCTGGACGCCCATCAGCTGGGTCAGGATGGGAATCAAATCGCCCCCGCGCAGGCGTCCGAGCGCGCCTCTGGCGCAGGCATACTCGTGGAAACGCAGTACCTCATCGCCGCGCAGGTCGGGTCCGTGCAGCAGCACGGGCACGGGGTCGCCCGAATGGTCGCCGACGGAACACGGCGTCGAGTGGTCGCCCGTGACGAGGAGGTAAAACGGCTCGTGATAATTCGTCAGGAGCCGTGCAATCATCGCGTCAATTTGCTCGATGACCTGCGCTTTGAGCTGGGGGTTGCGGTCGTGCCCACACAGGTCGGGCGCTTTCACATTGCACAGCACGAAGTCGTACTGCTGCAGCGCGCGGGCGAGCGTGTCGGCGATGCTGGCGAAGTCGGTGTCCACGCCGCCTGTCGCGCCTGGGGAGTCGAGCGTATCCATGCCCACAAAGCGCGCGATGCCCCGTATCAGCCCCGTCTCCACCACTGCGACAGCGGTCATGCCGTGTTTGGCGGGGAACGGCTCCAGATGCGGCGCAACCCCCGCCCCGCGCGGCAGGATGATGTTCGCAGGGGGCAGCCCCTGCGCGCGCCGCGCACGGTTAATCGGGTGGTCGTTGAGCCGCTCGTAGGACATGCGCACGAAGGCGTTTACCACCTGCGCTGTGCGCGCGGCGTCAGCGTCGCTGGGGTCTATCGGGCGCGCTTCGTGAATCGGTTCGCCGTCGGCGTGCGGGTCGACATCCGTAATGTTCGGGCTGAGCCGTTCGCCGCGTAGCACCAGCGCGCCGCGATGGGCGACCGACTCTTTGAAAAAGCACTGCACGCCGTCGATTTCGACGCCGTTGACCGCCTCCGCCAGTTCGCGTGTGCCCTCCGTGATGCGCCCCGCGCGGCGGTCTATCACGCGCATCTCCGAATCGACCGTGCTGAAGTTGCACCGCAGAGCGACATCGCCCCCGCGCACCTCTATGCCAATCCCCAGCGCCTCGAACGGACCGCGCCCCTGATACACGCGGTAGGGGTCGTAGCCCAGTATCGCCAGATGCGCCGTGTCGGAGCCGGCGCGAATACCGGGCGCAATCGGGTCCATCAAGCCGCACTCGCCCTCCCGCGCCAGCCGATCCAGCGTCGGCGTAGCGGCGTACTCCAGCGGTGTCTTGTTGCCCATCGCGGGCACGGGGCGGTCGCCCAACCCATCCGCTATCAGCAATAGTCCCTTATACAACGCGCGCGCCATAACACGGGAAGTATACCTACAGCCCCAGCAACAGATTCACCAGAAAATCGCGCGCAGGTATCAGAACGAAGCGCAGGGGGTTCGGCAAGCCCAGCAGCGGCAGAATCAGGATCGAGCCAAACAGGATAATCGGACCGTACACCACCTGGAAGTTCCAGTAGTTGCGGTCGTAGACATCGGGCAGTATCCCCGACAGCACCTTCGAGCCGTCCAGCGGGTGGAGCGGAATCATGTTGAATACCGCCAGCCCGATGTTCGCCAGCACCATCACCAGCATAAATTCGACAAACACATTGTCAGGGAGCGGCTGCCCCGACGCGAGCATCAGGCGCAACGGGATAGCAAACAGCACCGCCAGAATAATGTTCGACAGCGGTCCCCAGAAGGCGCACATCACCCAATCGCGGCGGGGATGGCGGAAGTAGCCCGGATTGACGGGCACGGGCTTGCCCCAGCCGATGCCGAAGCCCGAAAACGCCATGACGATAATCAGAATCGTGCCCAGTGGGTCGAGATGCGCCACAGGGTTCAGCGTCACGCGCCCCTGACGACGCGGCGTCGGGTCGCCCGCCCAGTCGGCGTACTTCGCGTGCGCGTACTCATGCACCGCCAGACTGAGCAGAATCGCGAGAATCCAGACGACCGCGCTGATGAGTGTGTCCAGATCAAACATCGGGCGAGAGTATACCTTGCAAGCATGCTGGAATTCCGCGCGGACGCACTCTCACTTTAGGGTACACTTTCTCGACGAGGCAATGCAAGCGGCGCACATTGGAACCGTTCACGGCAACCGTATCGATCTGGAAGAACCTATCGACCTGCCACAGGGTACGCGGGTTCGTGTTGTTATCCAGCCACTGGCGGAATTGAGCAGCCTCAGCCTGATAGGACTTCTTGCTGAGGATGCTGAGATTCTGGATGCCGTGCTGGAAACGGTCATGCACGAGCGCGAAACGCGCCCCATGCGCGAGGATGATGGAGAAAGTCTTACTTGACACCGACATACTCTCGGAGGTACTCAAAGGGCGTAATCCGCAGGTAGCGGCACGGTCGCGAGCTTACCTGACACAGCACGGGGTGTTGACGATTTCTGCAATATCCGTAATGGAGGTTGTTAGTGGTCTACAGCGAATGGAGCGCTGGGAGCCGCTGAATCGCTTTTTACAGGCACTGCAGGGAATGGAGGTACTGGTAGTCGATTACGAAAGTGCGACTCTGGCAGGGCGAATCGATGGGGACCTGTGCCGAACAGGTCAGCGAATTGGGCGCGCAGACCCAATAATTGCAGCGCAGGCTATTGTTTGTGGATTGATCCTGGTGTCAGGGAATATAGAACACTACGCGCGTGTCCAATCGCTGGGTTATCCGCTACGCGTGGTGAATTGGCGCGATGAAATGGTTGAGTGAGAAGGAAATAAAGCCGATAGCCAGCAACACATTCTGCTTGTAGTGGCGTGGAGTTCTCTTATTCTCTTCTCTTCCCTTCTCTCGCAAGGGGTCATTGGCATCAATTTAAGCCCTCCTCACCTTGCACCAACTGAAAGGTCGCAGGACGCCTCCGACGCCGACAGACACGACACCCCGACCAACACCGCCTAAACGCCTCCACCACATCCCCCAAAC
>JBBIQK010000059.1:0-16912 GCA_037442365.1 Armatimonadota bacterium
ACCATGCCTCGTAGAACACCACCGCGCCCGCTGCCGCGTCCCGATCGCGGCTGAATCCGAACAGCGCGTCGATGGATGCGTCGGAGAGTTTTTTATCATCGTGCAGGCGCCGCGCGACGCGCCGACAGAGACCCTTCAGCGCGGAGCCGGGCAGCAGCGGCATCCCGTAGGTGTGATGGAGCCGCAACCCAATCTCCAGCGGGCTGGCAGTGCCCAGACCGATGGCAATCGGCGCGACTGCCTTCACAGCGAAATTAATGCGCACGCCCCACGCGGGCGACTGCTTCGCGAAATCCTGCCAGCGTGTGAACGCCGCGCGGTAGCATTCGGACGCCTGCACCCTAAGCACGCTCTCCAGCAGTTGCTCTTCGGGCATTTGGGCGCTGTTGTCGCGCTGTTTGGGCTTGTGCGCCGTCAGGTAGCGCTGCAGGAGCAGCCCCGCATGCGTGTGCGGCTCTGGCTTCAAGTCTTTGAGCGCGTCTCTGCGTGCAGGAACACCGCTTTCCATTCTATTCATCGCCTCCCGATTTCACGCCCAGCACCGACACCGCGAACCGCTTGAAGTAGACCCACGCCTGCAGTACGCGGCGGGTGTAGAGCATATATTGCAGCGCATTGGCGTTCAGGATCGCCTTCAGGATTGGATCGTCCGCGCCGCCCCTGCCGTCCGTCTCGATGCCCAGAATCTTGCCCACATGCTGGAGCATGTGCTGGTACGCCTGTGCGCGCGCTTTCTCGTCGCTCTGCGCTTTGTCGGCGCAGAAGGCAATCGCCTGACACAGCCCGCAGGTACGCACCAGCACGGGGAACTCATGGCACAGCCCGCCATAGATGCGCTTCACGGTATCGTTCTTGTCCGAAACCTCCCGTACCAGCTCAAGCGCCTGCTCCATCGCCTGTTGCGAGTAGGTTTTCATGGGCGCATCACCACCCTGCACACGCCGCGTCCGATGCTCGCGTCGCCGCCAATCTGCAGCAGCCGCTCATCCCCCAGCGCGCCCAGCGCGGGCTCCTTCTGTGTCGCCGCGACGAACCCGTAGAAGATGGCTTCGGCGGGAACCGCCTCTTCGTACCACAGCCCGCCCTCAGCAACAGTCTTGGTCTCGTCTTGCAGGCGTACGCGGGCGTTAATCTCGGTCGCCGTCTCGCTGAGGAAGTTGAACACCTCATCTGAAAGAATCACGAACTGGCGGCTGAGCGCAGGCAGTCCGAGTGCATTGCTGACAGTTTGCGCGATTGCCCCCGCCTCTGGACTACTTTGCAGACTCAGGTCGATGTCTTCCAGATAGATTTTGCCGTTGTGCGCGAGGGTTGTGTCGGGCGGCGCGAGCGCGGTTGTGCGTGCAACCCCAAGCGCCAGATTCGCGATCTGCTTGAACTCTCCCATGTCGAACGCCTGCGCGCGCTGTTGCAGCTGGCGCAGGATGAGCGGGCAGGTCGCGTAGGCGAACACGCCGTAAAAGCTGCGCACGGGCAGGCACAGCAGGCGCAAATCGGTGAACACCCACGCGCCTGCGGCGTCCTGATTCCCGAACGCCCGCTTAAGCCAGTCCTCTTCCTCATCGCCCGTGCGAAACAGGTCGCGCAGCACGCCCTTGAACGCCGATGCGGGCACGAGTGGGAAGCCCGTCGCCTTCTCGCGGGCAATCGGCAGGTCAACATTCCCCACCGCCTGCCCCGTGCCCACATGCAGGGGCGTGAGCGCGTGCAACAGTACCATGCGCTTGTCCTTAATCATCGTTCACCTCCTTGGGGTTCCCAGACTCCCCAGAGCGCGAGTCCGAACCCCGCTTGTCGGGGGCGGTCGCCGTTGTCTTCGCGCCCGTTTTGATACTTGCCGTCGCTGACCGAATGGAGCCAGCCTCTGTCTGCCAGTATGCTGGGGTCGCCCTCCAGCACTTCGAAAAAGTAGACCGACCCCGCGGGGGCGTACCATTGCACGGGTCGGGGTCCGAAACAGCTGGGGCGCAGGCTCCAGCCGCTGATGGCAGTGCGGCGGGGCACAGCGGCGGCAATCAGGCGCAGCGTGAGCCCCTCCAGCTCTGGCGGCGTCCCGACAATCCGCGGCGCGCCGTTCTGATTTTGCTTCTGCAGCCAGCCGGGCAGCCAGCCGTGCGTAAAGTAGGCGGGCGTCGCCAGGTACATCCGCACATAGCGCGCCGCGTGGAGCCGCTCTCGCAAACTCGGCGGGCATTCCAGCCAGCGGGTGTACGGTTCGATATACGCCAGTCGCCGCTCGCCCCCAAACGGCGCGACGCCGCTGATGACGCCCGTATAGTTCGTGCGCACCTTCGCCACGAGGCTCCACTCCACCAGCGAGGCGTCGTCGTCGCGCTCCTCGTAGGCGCGGTACTCTACCGTGAAAAGGTTGCTCTCTTCGGCGACGCCTGTAGCGTCCTCGATCCCCACATGAATGCGCCGATCGATGGGCGGGGGTGCTACTTCTGTCAGGGATTCGGGCGCCTCGCCCTCCAGCCACTGGCGCAGCTCGTCCCACTGCCAGAAGGCGTAGCCGCGCGCGGGCTTCTCTTTTTCGGGGGCGGCGGCAAGCAGCGGGCGGACGCCGTAGTAGTAGTCGGGCAGGTCGCAGCCCTCGCCGTCGCGGAGGCTCATTTCGGGCAGCAGGCGCACGACGCGGGGCGGCTCCCCCACCACCAGCGCGTCGGCGGGCGCGGGCAGCACGAACCCGTCGCCGCGCACTGGCAGCGGTCCGTACACATCGGGTTCGGAGAAGATGCGCTTGCGGTCAATCTCTTCCCAGTCCACGCCCTGCAGGTTGCCAATCAGCGTGCGCAGCAAGCCCGCGACAGTGTTGGGCGGCGGGATGGGCAGGCTCCGCGCCGTGAGCGCGCCCGGCTCGTTGCCGAACGGTCGCCCATCGCGAAACAGCAGGCTGTCCAGCGCGCGAATGCGCACAATGTGTTCGTTCATGCTCCTACCTCCGGGTAGTCCGCCAGAAAGCGGGCAATCAGCATCAGCTCGCTGAGCGCGCGCAGGTCGTCCACCGTTTGCACCCAGTCGGGGATGGCGATATTGGGTTGGGGCTTCTCTTTGCGCTCCAGCACGCGCATCGCCTCGCCGCGCAGGATGTCGGCGCGCGGGTCGAGCGTGCAGTAGTCGCTCGCAAGCTGGCGCAGCTCGTAGGGCAGCGCGTCGGCAAGCCCCTTGCGGAAAGCGTCCACCCAGAAGCCCCATTCCTCGAAGCGTTCCCACGGGGTGCGGGCGCGGTTCAGGGCGCCGCTGCGCGGGTAGCGAGCAACGGCGAGCGCGTTGCGCGTCTCTTTGGCGTACTTCTCCGCCGCGCGCGCCCACTCCAGCGCGACCTGCAGGTTCTCTTTGGCATGCACAATCGCAATCCCCGCCGAGAGTGTGGGGGGTGGCGTGTTCGGCGGCGCAACTGCCTCCATGCAGCTGCAGAAGGTCTCCTGCAACTTATGGGCACACACCAGCGCGTAGTTCACGGGCAGCAGCGCCAGCACATCGTCGCCGCCGCAATACACAAGGTAGCCCCTATGCGTGCTTACAATCGTTGGGACAAGCCTTGCGAACTCATCTACCTGACGGGAGAAGGATCGGTGCGCATCCACACTCTTGAGTGCGTCCAGCGTCGCGCCCATGCGGTCGCCGTCGGCAGCCAGTATCGCGTAGTAGGAAAGCAGCTCTTCCGAAAGCCCCTTCTCGCGCAGGGCGCGCTGCACCTTAGTGGCGCACGCGCAGATTTCGCCCATCTGCTGTTCGTTGATTTCGTCTTCCTGAAGCAGCCCGCGTTCCTCGCACAGGCGGCGGAAGTTCGCCTGATACACGAGATCGCTCAGATCGTCCACGCCCAGCTCGTTCTGCCGGTATTGCAGTGCGCGGTACGCGTCGCACGCCTCTCCGGGCAGCACATGCTCGACGGCGCGGAACGCCACTTCGCGCGTCGAGGGAACGCCCCTGCCGCCCGAAACGCGCTTGATGATCGAGATGGCGTCCAGCGTCTCGCGGGGCTTGAGGCGCAGGGGCGCGCCTCGCGCCTGTTCGGGTGTGCTGAAACCGTCGCCGTGCGCTTCGGTTTTGAACGCGCTGTCCATCGAAGGATCCAGCGGGCTTTTGGGGCGTTTGGGGTTCAGGGGTGGCTGTTTGAAATCGCGCAGCGATTTACGCCCTGCCAGCAGCTGCTCGAGTCGCTCGCGCGCCTGCCGATAGTCGCCGTTCAGCGGAACCCACGCCGCGTAGAACTCCAGAAAGTTCTTCAACTGCCAGTTCACCAGCTCCAGATCAAGTAGCGGGGTCACCTTCGGATCTTGTGAATCCTTTACTTCCGTGTCCAGTATCTTCAGGCACTTCTCCCACTGCTCGCGCAGGTAGCGGTGCGCCTCTTCGCGGGCGGCGTGCGCGATTTTATGCGGCTCGCCAGACACGGTGAACAGCAACTTGTTGGGCGCGCCTGTCCGGGTATCCGCCGGGAAAATCAGCTCGGCTGGATACTGACTCTTCAACCACTCCGCCAGATGCGCTGCCAGATTCACCAGCAGCTTGGAGCCTGCGGAGAGGTCTGCCGTGCGCCGCGCCGCCGCGATAAACTCCTGCACCGGTCCCAGAGCGATGGTCATGAGGTAGTTCTGCATCGTGCGCCTCCTTAGCCCAGCTGAAACGGCACCAGCGCATTCTGAAAGTGCCTCTGCGCGCCTTTGAGTACGGCGTCCAGCACATCGTTTGTTTGCAATGCTTGCAGCACGGGGTCGCCTTGCGGCGGTTCCAGCGTGTAGCTGCTCCCCTGAATTTGTATCTGGCGGGGCTTGGGGGCATTCATCACCAGAATCAGCGCGCCATACTGACCGCCTTGTAGCGCGATGGGCTTCAGTATCACAGGCGACGCCATCCGCCCACTCTCCGCAGGCTCCACGCTTCCCACGAAACAGAGATTTTTTGCCCCTTTAATCTCCTGATAGATAATGGGCAGTCCCAGAAAGGGTTTTGCAAGACGCACTTTGCCCCGTTGCTCGCTCAAGCGGCACAGTACCTGTCGGTAGTCTGCCCATTGGCTGCCCGACATTGGGCTGTAGTCCTTGGCGAAGTGCCCCTTGCGAAAGCGCGCCCAGAAGCGTCCCAGTTCGCGCCAGGCGCGTTCCGCGTCTGGCATAGGCGCAAATATCCCCCGCGCGCCTGCCAGCGTCGTCCATCCTGGCGGGTTCGCTGCACTCTTCGGGACTGGCAGCCACTGGGCGAGGTTCTGTGCAGGCGGCAGCCACTGGCTGGCGTTCTGTCCGACGACGGTCAGCGCGCCGCACCCGCGCCGTGTGCGCGCGCCGACGCCTCCAAACGCAATCCACGCCTTTAGTGCGGCGCGTACCTCTGCTTTCTGATCACCATTCAAATCAGGGTGAAGCGTCAGCGTCAGGCGGAAGGAGACATCCTTACGCCCTGTCGCGGCGGGTTTCCCCTGTTGCGGCTGAAACGGGAAGAGAAAGTAGCTGTGCAGGGGGCCCTCTTTGGGCGTCGCTTTCGGGGCAGTGTCGCCGTAAGGAACCGATTGACCGGAACCGGAATTGGGAATCTCCACCCGTATCGCCACTTTCCCCGCAGCGCTCCGCTCGCTGGTAGACGCGCTGCCCCAGAGGTCGGTCTCCGCTGTGTAGAGTTCGTCAACGCTTGCGTAGCGCGCGCCAGCGGTCGCCCGCCACCAGAAGCGCAGATGCCCGCGTATCGCCGCAGGACGAATGGGCAGCAACTCGTCTACCTGACCTGTTGCGTAGCCCCCGCCAAACATCGGCGTAATCAGCCGCAGCTCCAGCGTGAGAGTCTCCCCCTTCGCTGGCTCCTGCCACTCAGGAGCGGGGATATTCACCTTCCGCATCGCAACCTCCCTGTGAGTATGTTCTCGCTGCCATCAGTGACTCCTGCTGGTTTCTGATGAAAAAGGGGGCGGAGCGTCGCGACTCCGCCATCTTTGCAGGCTTACCAGTCAAAGTCATAGTCGGGCTCGTTGATTTCGTCCCATGCGTCGACCTCTTCGTAATGCTCCCACTCCCCGTCGTGGTACACATAGTCCCACTCCCGCTCGGCGAGGGTATCCCGCCACTCGGCAAGAGGGTCGAAGAGGTCGTCGACAGGCTCCACATGGGGGTCTTCATGCCAGTCCCACATTCCGCTCACCTCCTTCTGTAGAGTAGTGAGTATATTATAGCACATAGTGCTATGCTTTGTCAAGGGGGTAAAAACGAATTATCTGTTTGCGCCCCCAGAGGTTTGCTACCGCTCCGTCTTATTCATTATCGTAACAGTCATAAACGTAATAATCAGGTGGATCCTCAGGCACTTGCTCCCAGCGCTCTATATACTCCCGCGCGTAATCGTCGTCTATATGAACCCATTCCCCGTCGATGAGCACCACATCGTCTATGATGAGCGGCTCATATTCGTCGTAATCTATGGGTTGGTCATCATATCGGTCGTCGTAATCCCAATCGCACATCCTTGAAACCTCCTCAAGCATGGTAGTACCTTTATTATAGCACATAGTGCTATGCTTTGTCAAGGAGGTGTTTGCAATTCGCGCTGAGTTGGCTCTGCACTTTACTGCCCTGCCCTGCGCTCATCGGCAGGACGCGTCCCTGAAGTAGGGACGCCTCGCGATACGCAGCGATGGTCGCGCACATAGAATCGCCACAGCCGCTCAGTTGCCTGGCTGATGCCGATTCGCGGGGAGACGCCCACCTGCGCGTCGGGCACGGGTTCGCCCCGCCAGATTTGGATGCGCCCCGTGATGAGCGATTCGCCGTTCAGCGCACGGGTAATCCCCAGCGCGCGGCACAGGTTGCCCGGTCCGCGGCACAGTTGCGTCCAGTGAACGCCGCCGCGCCGCTGGAACATCGTCTCCAGCCCAAGGGTCGGCTCCAGCGCGCGAATCAGCACCGCCTCGCCGACGCCTTCGGGCTGGCACACGGCGTTGAAGCACTCGTGAACCCCGTAAATCAGGTAGACATAGGCAGTGCCGGGCGGACCGAACATCGCGGCGTTGCGCTCGGTTCTGCCGCGATAGCTGTGGCTGGCGGGGTCGTCCTGCGTGTAGGCTTCCGCTTCCACGATTCGCCCGCCGACCCAGCCCGCGTCGTGGCGCACGACCAGCCAGCAGCCCAGCAGTGCGCGCGCCGCCGCCACCGTCGGCTGCAGGTAGAACGATTCGTCCAGCGGCTGGGGCGTGGGCATGCTAAGTATCGAATCGGCGCATCGCCTCGCGACGGGCGCGATGTTGCTGGTACAGCTCGCGGAACAGTTCGAACCTGGCGGCGTGGTACTCCGCCGTCGCGGGGTTCGGCTCGACGACCCGCTCCGGGGCGGTCATGGCGTGCATCGCGGCGGGGATGTCGGGGTAGGCGCCCGCCGCCGTCGCGCCCAGAATCGCGCTGCCCAGCAACACCGCCTCTGGCTCGCGGTTGACCACCACGCTGCAGCCTGTGATGTCGGCGGTCTCGCGCAGCCAGCAGCGGTTCTTCACGCTGCCGCCCGTCACATAGATGGCGTCAATCTGGTAGCCCGCTTCCGCCATCGCGCGCAGCACATCGCGGATGTTGTACGCCAGCGCCTGCAGGGTGGCGTAATAAAGCAGGGCAAGCGCGTTCAGGCTGGTATCCAGCGTCAATCCGTCCACCACGCCGCGCGCGTGCGGGTCGGCATACGGCGCGCGATTGCCATAGTGGTCGGGCAACACATGCAGCGTGCGCGTCAGCAACGCGGGATAGGGCAGCCCCTGCGCCAGCTGGTCAATAATGCGGTTCGCCGCTTCGTAGACCGACACGCCCTCGCGCTCGGCTTTCAGCTCCAGCGCGGGGTACTGGCGGTGGTGTTCAAGCGTGTAGTCGATGAGCGCGCCCGCCGCCGACTGTCCGCCCTCGTTCATCCACAGATTCGGCAGCACCGCGCCGTAGTAGGGACCCCACACGCCCTGCACGAAGCGCGGCTCGCGCGAGAGCGCCATCAGGCACGACGAAGTGCCTGCAATCAGCGCGGTGGCGCGCTCCAGCTTCTCAAGGCTCGGCGCGGAATCGCCCGCCCAGACCGCGCCCAGCAGTCCAATCGTGCCCGCGTGCGCGTCCACGATGCCAATTGCGACCTGCGTGCGCGTGGAAAGCCCCAGCTCGCTGGCAGCCTGCGGGGTCAGGTTGCCCGCCGAGGTTCCCAGCGACATAATGGCGTCGCCCGCGCGCCCGCGCTCCAGTATACTGGCAATCCCCAGGTCTTCCAGCAGGCGCATGTCCCAGCGCTTCTCGGCGGGCAGGTAGGTCCATTTGCACCCCATCGTGCATTCGCTGCGCAGGTTGTTGCCTGTGCTGCGGTAGACCAGGAAGTCGGCGAGGTCGAGAAACTTGCTTGCCCCCTCGAAGGTTTCGGGCATGTGCGTGCGCAGCCAAGCGAGTTTGGGCGGCTCCATTTCGGGCGAGAGCGCGCCGCCCGAATAGCGCAGCGCCTCGTAGCCGCCCGCGTTCGCCCGCGCCGTCTCGGCAATCGCGCGGTGGTCCATCCACATGATAATGTTCCACTGGGGGTCGACTGTGGGCGAGACGCTGATGGGCTGGTCGTCCGCGCCCAGCGCAACCAGCGAGCAGGTTGCATCGTAGCCGATGCCCAGCACCGTATCGGGATGCACACGCGCCTCGTCGACGACGGCGCGCACGACCGTGCAGACCGCCCTCCAGATGTCCTCCGACGATTGCTCGGCGTATTCGGGCTGGGGGCGGTGAATCTGGATTGGCTCGGTTGCGATTGCCAGTCGCCTGCCCTGCAGGTCAAACAGCCCCGCCCGTGCGCTTGCTGTGCCCACATCGACGCCTATCACATAGCCCTGCATCGGTTCGCCTCCATCCAGTAGCCGTCGCGCCAGCGCCCATGATTTCGTGCGCGCGCCGCGTGTTCGGCTCTGATTGTACCTCGCTCCAGCCGATGGGTAAAATCTTTTGATATGGAATATGTGCTGGGCGTGATGCTGGTGTGGCTGCTGGCGGCGGGGTGGATTTTCCTGCTGGTGAACTGGGCGGTCACAGGCGATGTGAGCGCGGGCGAGGCGGCGATTGGTTCGGCAGTCGCGCTGCTGCTGGCGATTTTGTGCGCGCAGCGGGCGTTCCCGTATGTAATCCCCTTCTCGCTGGCGACGCTGGGGGGCGGGGCAGTAGCGTTGCCGATGCTCCGCGCCTATCTCAACCGCGCCGCGCACGCGCAGATGGACGCCGAGCTGATTGAACGCGCCTGCCTCGCCTACGAGTTCGATGCGAAAAACTACGGCGCGCTGATTAACCTCGCCGAAGCGTGCTACAAAAGCGGGTTGCTGGAGCAGGCGGTGTACCATCTGGAGCGCGCCATCCAGCAGGCGCCGATTATGGCGGCGAACGAGAAGCGACGCCTGCGCATGTGGCAGGATGAACTCCAGCATCACCGCAAGCAGGGCTACACGCCGTGTATGAATTGCGGGGCGCATGAAGCCGTCGGCGCGGTTCGATGCACGCGCTGCCAGCGCCTGCTGCTGCCCGCGCTGGTGCAGGGGCGCTGGGTGCCGCGTCAGCTGGCGCGCAGGGCGGTTGTGGCGTGGGCAATCGCGGCAGGCGGCGGCGCGCTGAGCCTGTTCTGGCGCGAGCAGCTGGTAGGGCTGGCGGCGCTCATGGCGATCCTCACGACGCTCGGCGTTGCGCTGGGATTGATTGTGTGGGTGGTGCGCAAAGCATGAGCCTGCGCACGCTGCCGCCCCTGACGCGGCTGGATCGCTACATCGCCCGTGAGATGCTCACCCCGCTGGGCATCGGCGTCTGCGCCATTCTGCTGATGCTGATTGGCAACCTGCTCTTTAATTACGCGCCATGGTTTTTCAACTACGGCGTGCCCCTCACGGCGGTGCTGCAGATGGTGCTGTATTACACGCCCTACCTGCTGGTGCTGAGTTTGCCTGTGGGCGCGGCGGTGGGCACGGCGCTGACGGTCAACCGCCTCACGCGCGACAGCGAAATCACCATCCTGCGCATGGCGGGTGTGAGCCTGCGCCGAATCTTCGCCCCCATGCTGCTGATTGGCGCGCTGCTGTCGGGCGCAAACTTCGCGCTGAACGAGTATCTCGTGCCCCCCAGCATGCAACAGTTCAACAAGCTGCGCAACCGAATGTTCCTGCTCGCGCCTGTGCCGAACCTGACCAGCAACGCGGTCATCAAGGCGCAGAACTATATGATCGGCGTCGGCGTCGCGCAGCAGCAGGGCAACACAGTGCTGCTGGAAGATGTGCTGATTCTGGAGCGGCGTGAGCAGGAGGGCTGGCTGGTGGTCAAAGCCCCGCGCGGCAAATATCAGGACGGCGTGTGGGAGCTGTACGAGCCGACCGCGCACTACTACCAGCCCGACGGCACAGTCGCCGATGTGCAGCGGGCGACGCGCCTGGTGATTAACCTGCAGGTCGCCCTGCAGGACTTCTTCAGCGCGCCGACGCCTGAAGAGCAGACGATGGCGCAGCTGGGCGCGCAGATTCAGCGCAACCGCGCCATGGGGCTGGACACGCGCACGCTGGAGGTGAGCTATCATCTCAAGGCGGCGGTGCCTGTGGCGTGTCTGGTGCTGGCGTTGTGCGCGCCCGTGCTGAGCTTCCTGCTGGCGCGTGCGGGCGGGTTTGTGGGTGTGCTGCTGGCGATTGTGCTGGTGTTCGTGTTCTGGAACACGCTGCTGCTGTTCCAGATTCTGGGCAATCACGGCGTGCTGCCCCCCCTGCTGGCGGCGTGGTCGCCCAACCTGCTGTTCGGCGTTGGGGGACTGCTGTTGCTGCGACGGCTGGAGTAGGCGCAGATAGGTCTCGGACGGGCGGCAGGAATCGTTCCCTTTCGCAGGTATTATTAAGCGTGGGGTGATTCGTATGCAGGAAACTGGTTCTGTGTATCGTCCGCAGTTGCCGTCGCGGAACGCCTTTGACTACTACCTCGAGGCGGGCAGGGCGCTTTCGGGCGGTAAAGAGTATACGGGTCAGCAACCGCCTCCATTAGCCGAACGCCAGTGGGTGGAGCGCAACCAGCGCGCCTACAACCTGCTGCGCGAGGGCACAAGCCGCCCATATCGCCTGCCCGACTCGTTCACGGAGAGCGCCTTGTCGGGTCCCAGGCTGCCGTCGGGCGGCTGGCGCAGCCTCGCGCGACTGCTCAACGCCCGCATTCGCCGCGCGATTGCCCTGCACGACGGTCAGGACGCCGTGCGCGACTGGCAGGTCGGCTTCAAGTTTGTGCGCGACATTCAGGGCGACAGCCTGCTGGGGATGCTTTCGGGGCTGGCTTGCGAATCCGCGCTGCACGCGCCTGTCATTCGGGAGATGGACTACTTCTCGGCGCACGAGTGCCGCCTGATGGCGCAGACGCTCGCCGAGAGCGAGCGCGCCCCCGACCGCCTGAACACCGTCGTGGAAGGCGAGATGCGCATTGCGCAGCGGTCGCTGGAGGAGCTGCTCGCGCGCGCTCCAAAGGAGGTCATCCCGATTTTGCGGGAACTGCTTCCAAGCGGGTCCGACGACGCAGGCGGGCAGGAGAACCCAATAGCGCGTGCACTGGAACAACAACTGCGGACGCCTGAGGGGTACGCGCAGTTTGTGGCGCGGCTGCGGCAGCAGCTCGCCCGCCAGATGCGCTGGTTCAACGAGGCGTTCGCGCTCAAAGGGGGGCGTTTCCAGCGCACGGCGGAGCCTGAGCCGCGCGACCCTGCAGAGGCAGTGGCGCAGATGCTGGCGCCCACAGGCGCGCAGGCGGCGCAGGTCTACTGGGAGAACCGCGCGCGGCGTCGGCTGATGCTCATTCACCTGCGCCTGCGGGCATACAGGCTTGCCGAAGGACGCTACCCGCCCACGCTGGACGCGCTGCAGCTGAAAGAGCTGGCGATTGACCCCTTCAGCGGCGAACCGTTCATCTACCGCCTACAGGGCGAGCGCTATGTGCTGTATAGCGTTGGGGCGGCGGGGCGCGATCTGGGCGGCAGACGCCGTCAGCCCAACGCGCCCGCAAACCTGTTCCTCACACGCGACGGCTGGCGATAAGCGGGTCGGGCGCGCCCCGCGAGTATAATCATGCCATGCACCGCAAACCTGTGCTGGCGATTGTGGGACGCCCCAATGTCGGCAAATCCACGCTGTTCAACCGCCTGATCGGGCAGCGCGTGGCGATTGTGGAGGACATCCCAGGCGTCACGCGCGACCGACTCTACGGCGAGGGCGAGTGGCTGGGGCAGCCCTTCGTGGTCATCGACACGGGCGGCATCCTCTTCAGCGAGGACGACCCGCTGATTGAACAGGTGCGCGTGCAGGCGCAGGTCGCGATGCACGAGGCGGATTGCATCCTGTTTCTGGTGGACGCCCGCGATGGACTGACCCCCGCCGACGAAGAGGTCGCCGACCTGCTGCGCAAAGGCAACAAGCCCACGCTCCTGCTGGTGAACAAGGCGGACAACCCGCAACAGTGGGAGAGCCAGCGGGCGGAGTTTTTCGCGCTGGGACTGGGCGAACCCATCCCCATCTCGTCCATTCACGGGCACAACATCGCCGAAGTGCTGGAGCGCGCCTTCGAACTCCTGCAGGCGCAACCCGCGCCGGCATCGGACGAGGAGCCTGCAGAAGAACCCATCAAAATCGCGATTGTGGGTCGCCCGAATGTGGGCAAGTCGTCGCTGCTGAATGCGATTCTGGGCGAGCCGCGCGCGATTGTGAGCGAAATCGCGGGCACCACGCGCGACACGCTCGACACCCCCTTCACCTGGAAAGGGCAGCCCGTGATTCTCATCGACACGGCGGGCATCAAGCGCCCGGGCAAAGTGCAGCGCTCGCTGGAATACTACGCGCAGATGCGCGCCGAACGCGCCATGCAACGCGCCGATGTCGCGGTGGTGGTCATCGACGCGACGGAGGGCATCACGCACAACGACCGGCGGATTGCGCAGCTGGCGGCGAACACCGGGCGCGCGCTCGTGTGGGCGGTTAACAAATGGGACCTCAAAGAGCCGCCCGACGGCAACCTGCAGCAGAACACGCCCCTCAAAAAAGACTTCGCCCGCTTGATCCAGCAGGAGGTCAAGTGGCTGGATTATGTGCCATTCGTGTTTATCTCCGCGCTGGCGGGCGCGGGCATCGAACTGCTGCTGGACACCTGCATGGCGGTCGCCGACTTTCACTGCATGCGCGTGGGCACAGGCGAGCTGAACCGTCTGGTTCAGGAGTGGCTGTACGAGCGTCCCTACACGCGCAAGGGCAAGTCGCTGAAGATTTACTATGCGACGATGGCGAGCGTGCGCCCGCCGACCATCGTGCTGTTTGTGAACGACCCGGAGATTGTGCATTTCTCGTATCTGCGCTATCTGGAGAACCAGTTGCGCAGTCGCTACGAATACACGGGCGCGCCCATCCGCTGGGTGGTGCGCGCCGCGCACGAAGAGCGAGAGAAGTAGCCCCTTCAGGTATACTCTTTTGTGATGGCACGCAAGCGAGGGGTTGTGCTGCTCGCGATGAGTGGGGGCGTGGACAGTTCGGCAGCGGCGGCGATTCTGCAGAAGCGCGGCTTCGAGGTCGTCGGCGTCACGATGCAAATCTGGCAGGAGTCGCATCCCGACCCGCGGCACGGGGGCTGCTGCTCGCTGGGCGCGGTGGAGGATGCGCGGCGCGTGGCGCGACGGCTCGGAATCCCGCACTATGTGCTGAACTTCCGACGGGCGTTCGCCGACACCGTGATTCGCGACTTCATTCACGAATACCGCCGCGGACGCACGCCCAACCCGTGCGTGCAGTGCAACCGCTTCGTCAAGTTCGACGCGCTGCTGCACAAGGCGGACGAGCTGGGCTGCGACTACATCGCTACCGGGCACTACGCCCGCACGCGCTACAACCCGCACACAGGACGCTACAACCTGCTCCGCGCCGTGAACAAAGACAAAGACCAGTCCTATGTGCTATATATGCTCAATCAGGAGCAGTTGCGCCGGGCGATTTTTCCGCTGGGCTACATGCCGACCAAGACCGAGACGCGCCGCCTCGCCGCCGAGCTGGGGCTATGGACGGCGAATAAGCCCGACAGCCAGGAAATCTGCTTCACCGCGCATGCGGGCGGCTATCACCAGTTCCTGCGCCAGGTGACGCCCGACGCCTTCCAGCCCGGCGAGATTCGCGACACGCAGGGGCGCGTGCTGGGCATGCACAACGGCATCGCGCTCTACACCATCGGGCAGCGCCGACGGCTGGGCATCAACACCGACGGCAAGCCGATGTTCGTGCTGCGTATCCTGCCCGACGAGAACGCCATCATCGTCGGCAGCGAAGAGCAGCTTTACGAGCGCGAGATGACCGTCGGACAGGTGGAGTGGAGCAGTATTCCCTATCTGGAGAGACCTTTGCGCGTGCTGGCGAAAATTCGGTATAATGCGCCTGTGGCGCGTGCGACGCTCCACCCGCTGGAAGCGCCCGAGCGCGTGCGCGTGGTGTTCGACGAGCCAGTGCGCGCCGTCACGCCGGGGCAGTTCGGCGTGTTCTATCGTGGGGAGACGGTTGTTGGGGGCGGCGTGATCGAAGCGCCCCACAGCGCAACGCCCGACGCCGAGACAACCGACCGCGCCGTCAAACGCGCGCTGCAGATTGTGCAGCCGTTCCTGCTGGAGGGGGCGGAAGTATGAACGACACTTTGCTGATGATACTGATTGGGCTGATGAGCCTGACGCTGCTCGTGCTGGCGTGGGCGGTGATTGGACTGCTGCTGGTCGCCAGACGCGAGCTGCCCAAACTGCAGCGCCAGGTGAACGAAATCAACGGGCGCGTGGTGCAGGTGCTGGACGAGGTCATCCCGACGCTGCAGGGCGCGACGCACACGCTCAAAGAAGCCGAACGCGCCCTGCATGAGGCGGCGGAGACCATCGAGAACATTCACATCGTGAGCGACAACCTTCGACACAAACTGGAGGTCGCCGACGCGGTGGGCGCAAAGGTACGCCGTCTGCCCGAACGCACGGCGCGCATGCTGGGACGGCTGATGCACCACGGGTTCAAGCTCGGCGGGCGACTGGTCAGCCAGCAGCTGGAGAAGCGGCTGCAGGGGCGACGAACGACCGTCTACGACGGCGCAACGCCCGCGCCGATGACACACCAACCGCGAGCCGACGAATTGCGCGGCGAGACGCACGAAGCGCGACTCGCCGAGACGCCAGATTCCGCCCTACCAGCGGCGGAGAGCGCTCCCACAGGGGAGGCAACCACACACACCAACCACAAGGAGGGATGACCATGCAGAACCATGACGAACGCAGTGGCGTGCTGTATCTACTGGCTGGAATAGGCCTGGGCGTGCTGATTGGCGCGGTGATTGGGCTGCTCTTCGCGCCCAAATCGGGCGAGGAGATTCGCGGCGACCTGAGCCAGCGCATGCATGACCTGAGCGAAAAGGTGCGCGAACTCAGCCAGCAGGTCTACGAGCGCGGCGGCGAGACCGTGCGCAACCTGCGCGAGAAGGTCGGGCGCAAGGCGCACGAGGTCGCCGAAGAGATAACGCCGGACGAAGCCTGATAGCCGTGTGGCGGTTTCTGGGCTGGGCAGCGGTCGTCGCCGCTGCCCTCTACTTCCTATATATCGTGCGGGCGTCCCTGATCCCGTTCCTGATCGGGGGCGTGATTGCGCTGCTGCTGAACCCGTTTGTAGACGCCCTCTGCCGCAAGGGCTACTCGCGCGGGCGCGCCATCGTGAATGTCTTTCTGGCGTTCCTGCTCTTTACACTGGGGCTGGGGCTGATGCTCGCGCCTGCATTCTACGCCCAGTCGCAAGAGATTATCCAGACCTTCAACCGCAGGGGCAACGGCGATCTGAATAGAACGATCAACAGCTTCGTACAGCAGGCGCAGGACTACCTCGAGCGCGAGATTCCCCGACGACGCGAGTGGATCGAGCGCAATCAGGAGCTGTTGAAACGGCTCGATTTGCCGACCGAGCCCAACGAACTGGCGACGGCGCTGACCACCCGCCTGCAGCAACGCGCGAACAGCTTCCTGCTGGACAACGCCGCACGGTACATTAACTCGTTCCTGAACACTCTGCTGGGATTGCTTTCCAAAGCCATCTGGATTATCCTGATCCCGATGAGCGCGTACTTTTTCCTGCTCGATATGCCTGCCCTGCAGCGCGGGTTCCTCTTCATGATCCCGCCCGGACACCGCGCGGCGGTGCGCCAGCTGATGCACGAGATTGGCGCGCTCTTTTTCCGCTACATTCGCGGGATGGCAGTAGCGTCGCTCTCCTACGGCGCGATTTGCATGGCGTACTACTGGCTGGTAGGCGCGCCGAACCCCGTGCTGCTGGGCGTGCTGGCGGCGATTCTGTATCCGATTCCGTATCTCGGCTCGTTTCTGATTGCGCTGAGCGCGTTCGGCGTAACGCTCCTGTTTGGTCCCTCGCACCCCGCGTTTTACCTGTTCACGCTGACCAACTTCTGGCATGCAGTGTTGATTGTCGCGGGCGCGCTGGTGATTAATAATGTGTTCGACCTGCTGGTGACGCCGCGTTTGCTGGGCGGGGCGGTCGGTTTGCGTCCGCTGGGCGCGCTGATTGCGATTGTGGTCGGCGCAAACTGGGGCATCTGGGGGATGTTGCTCGCCGTGCCCGTCGCCACGACGCTCAAGATAGTGATCGAGCGGCTGCTGCACTTTTTCTACGGCGAGGCGGACTTTCTGGAGCTGCCCCAACAGCCAGCGGCGTCCGACGGCGCGGCGTCCGCCGAACCCGCGCAGGAGAGCATGCCTGCCGCGACGGATTAGCGCAAAAAGTCCCCCTGGCGTGCGTGTTGCCCGCGCCTTGCTCCTCTGAAGTGCGGAAGCGGGAGTTTCAGCCTACGCGGAAGCGCCGCCTTCGCACTCCATAAAGACGGTGCTGCACACGCATGTCGCAATTCTCGCGCAAAGACACTTA
>JBBIQK010000060.1:0-16679 GCA_037442365.1 Armatimonadota bacterium
CGGGGGATAGGGGGCGTTTGTGGGGTTGATTGGGGAAGGCATTCCAAAAATGGGGTGTGCCTTCCCCCAAGTGAACTCAAGTGATGTACCCTTACCAGCTCTCCCAACGGGTTGGGAGAGGGGGACAAAGGGGGTGAGGGCTACAAAGCGCCGATTTACGAACTATGACCCGCAGATTGGTATGACACGCTTGGGAGGTGAATAGCGATGCGAAACGTCTTTGTGGTTCTGGCGGTTGCAGGCGCACTGTGTCTCGCGCAGGGTCAGGCAACGCTGCGGTGGCAGCGTCTGTACGGCGTGAGCGGCTACGAAACACTGTTTAATGCCATGCAGTACGACGGCGCAGAGACCCTCTATCTGCTGGCGACACTGCGTCAACCTGAAGGCGAGGATGGAGTCAGTCTGGCGCGTTATACCCTGCGCGGCGCGCTCCTGGACGCGCGTCCGCATGGATTGTCGAACGGCGCTCAGGAGGAAGGCTTTGGGCTGCATCTATTGCATGACGGCGCTTGTATCGTCGTTTGTGCCCTCTCCGAGCCTATTGAACAGATTAGCGATCGAACCACCCTCGTCTATTATCCTGCCGTTGGCAACCCTACGATGGAACGGCGCGCTTACGGTTTGCCCGCCGCGTTGGCGGCAGGCGATAATCAACTGTTTGTCGCCACGCGAGCGCCCAATGGGCGAGCCACCTACCTGATTATTGACTCCGTAATGTTTACCTATCGCGAGATAGGGATTAGCTCCGACGCCGTTGTTCTGGACGCGGCGTGGGAGGCGTTGGGGGGAGTGGCGCTGGGCGGCTGGACTGGTACAGAAATTGGACGCACCGGCTTCTACTGGCGCAACAACGCCTTCACCTACCGCAACGAGCCGTTCAGCTATACCTCGCAGGTGCAGCCCCTGCCCAACGGTACTGTGGTCACGCTCTGGGGCAGCGGCGACCAGAACGAAGCGTGGATGTACGGACCTGATGGACTTCAGGCAGAGCGACTATCGCTCCAATCGGCGACCAGCAGCTCAGGCGAGATATTCCTTTATGTGCTTGCACAGGGCGCGGGCGGGCACATCCTCGTGCGCCTTGACGACGCCACACTCACCCGTCAGTGGGAGTTGCCGCTTGACGACTTTTCTGTCGGACACTGGGCGGTGGACTCGGCGGGGCATGTGTACCTGCTCGGCGATGTCTACGGCAGCATGGAGCTTCGAAAAATCCGTCCCGATGGCTCACTGGTCTGGCAGATGCCGGCGCCTCGCTCGATGCCCCCACCCTACCTGAAGCGCATGCTGCCCCTGTCTGACGGAAGAGTGTTGCTTGCAGGGGATGCGCCGATGGCGGGGGGCGAATGGGGCGTCATGGTCGCGCTGATTGGGCGGCTGGGCGACACGAATGGCGACGGCTGCGTGGATGACGCCGACTTGCTGCGTGTGCTAACCGCCTTCGGCAGCGACGCATTCGCCGCAGACCTCAACGCCGACGGTATTGTCGACGACGCCGACCTGCTGGAGGTGCTATTCGCCTTCGGTACAGGGTGCTGAGTCCGAACGGTTTTGACTCCCTATGGCTCTCCTGCGACAACACGAGCAGCAGGAGAGCCTATTTCGTTTCGCCTCGAATCGGGTACACTACTCCTGTTATGGGTCGCACTGTGGATTTTCCGCTGATTTTTGAGCGCAGTGTGCCTGGTCGACGCGGCGTGCGTCCCCCCGTGTGCGATGTGCCCACCCAGCCGCTTGCGGAGCTGCTCGGTGAGCAGAATCTGCGCACGGAGCCGCCCGCCCTGCCCGAAGTGAGCGAGCTGGACACTGTGCGCCACTACACCCGCCTGTCGCAACGCAACTACGGCATCGATGTCGGCTTCTACCCCCTTGGCTCCTGCACGATGAAGTATAACCCGCGCATCAACGAGAAGGTCGCCGCCCTGTCGGGCTTCACGCACGCGCACCCACTCCAGCCTGAATCGCTTTCGCAGGGCGCGCTGCAACTGATGTACGAACTGCAGCAGGACCTGAAAGCCATCACGGGCTTCGCGGAGGTCACGCTGCAGAATGTCGCGGGCGCTCACGGCGAACTGCTGAGCCTGATGCTCATCAAGGCGTACCACGAGTCGCGCGGGGAGGGCGACAAACGCAAAATCGTGCTGGTGCCCGACTCGGCGCACGGCACGAACCCCGCCTCCGCCGCGCTGTGCGGCTTCACCGTCAAGTCCATCCCCACCAACGCCGAGGGCGACACGGATCTGGACGCCCTGCACGCCGCGCTGAGCGACGAAGTGGCGGCGATGATGCTCACCAACCCCAGCACGCTGGGACTGTTCGACCGCAACGCGCGTCGGGCGTGCGAACTGCTGCACGCAGCGGGCGCGCTGGTGTTCTGCGACGGGGCGAATATGAACGCGCTGGTCGGGGTCGCGCGCCCTGCCGACATCGGATTCGACTGCATGCACCTGAACCTGCACAAGACCTTCTCCACCCCGCACGGGGGCGGCGGTCCGGGCGCAGGGGCGGTCGGAGTCTCCGAGCGGCTGGCGCCGTTCCTGCCCACGCCGCGCATCGTGCAGACCGCCGAGGGGCGCTACGCGCTGTCGTATGACTTCCCGCACTCCATCGGGCGCGTGCATGCGTTCTACGGCAACTTCCTGAACCTTGTGCGGGCGTATGCCTATATCCGCGCCTATGGCGGGCGCGACCTGCGCACGATTGGCGAATTCGCCGTGCTGAACGCCAACTACATGCTGGCGCGTATCCGCCACGCCTTCCCGCCCGCGGTGGATCGCCTGTGCATGCACGAGTGCGTCGTCACGGCGAAGCACTACAAGCAGAGCTATGGCGTGCGCGCGTTCGACATCGCCAAGCGGCTGCTGGACTACGGCTTCCATCCGCCCACGATGTATTTCCCGCTGATCGTGCCTGAGTGCCTGATGATCGAGCCGACCGAGTCGGAGAGCAAGCAGACGCTGGACATGTTTGCGAACGCGCTGCTGGAGATTGCCCGCGAGGCGATGGAGCAGCCAGAGTTGTTGCTGAACGCGCCGCACAATACGCCCGTGCGCCGTCTGGACGAGGCGGGCGCGGCGAAGAATCTGCTACTGCGATGGCAGGGCGCGGTGATTTACCCGCAGGAGGTTCCTGCCTGCGCCTGCTGAACGAGGGCGTCTGCCCGCCCGAAGCGAACATGGCGCGCGATTACGCCCTGCTGGAGGCGTTCCAGCAAGGCGAGATTCCGCCCACGCTGCGCGTTTATCAGTGGGCGTCGCCTGCGCTGACCTACGGCGTGAACCAGCAACTACCCCCACGCCTGATTGAAACCTGCCAGTCGCTGGGCATCCCGATGTTCCGTCGCCCGACGGGGGGCAAGGCGGTGCTGCACGGGCACGATTTGACAGTCGCGCTGGCGTCCAGCGTTGGCGAGCGTCTCTACCCGCGTCAGGTGTACCAGCAGCTTGCGCCCGCACTGGTGGAGGCGTTCCGCATGGTGGGCGTACCCGCTGTGCAGGGGCACGCGCCTGCGCCCGATCCGCGCGGCATGGACGACGGCGGCGACTGCTTCGCCACGCCCGCAATTGCCGATATTGTGCATACCGAAACGGGCGTCAAGCTGATGGGCTGTGCGCTGCTGGTGCGCGGCGCGCATGTGCTGATGCAGGCGTCCATCCCACTGCGCCTACCTGATGTGCCCGTTGAGCAGCTGTTCGGGCATCCGCACCCTGCGCCCCCGCCGCTGGACGCCGACGCGCTGACCGACGCCCTCTACCGCACCCTGACTCGGCTCATACACACGCCCGCGAGCGCCATAAACACCGCGCCGTAAAGGAACACATTCCGGTAATCATCGCCCGTAAGGTCCGCCACCACGCCCGCCAGCTGCGGTCCCAGCACCGCTGAGAGGTTGGACGCCATATAATACAGCCCCGTGATGATGCCCGCCCGAAGCTGCGGCGCTGTGTCGTACAGCGCGGGCAACGAGTTCACATTCACCAGCGCCCAGAACATCCCTGCAGGCACCAGAAAACCGATTAACATGGGCACGGACTGCACGAAGTAGCCATACAGCAGCATGCAGGTCAATCCCCCGACGCCGAGCAGGATAATCGGCTTGCGTCCGAATCGCGTCGCCAACAGCCCACTGGGCAGAGCGCACAGGATGAACGCCGCAGGCAACAGCGCGACCAGCTGCCCCATCTGGTCGGGCGGCACCCCGAGCGCCTCCCGCCCAATCAGCGAGAGCAACGCCTCCAGCGCGGTGAAGCCCATAAACCAGCTCAGAATCGCGCCCAGCATCCACAGGACGGACGGGTCGCGCGCGCGGAGAAGGGCGCGTGCGCTCTCCAGCAGCCCTGCCTCTTTCTCCTCTGCCTCGTGAATCTGCGTGCGCGGCTCATGCACGCACAGAATCGCAATCACCAGCGCGAGCGCCATCACTCCGCTGCCGAACAGGAACGGCGCATACCGCCCGTACTGCCCGTAGAGCCAGCCGCCGCCGAAGTACGCCAGCGCCGCGCCCACCCCCAGCATCAGGTTGATAATCCCGTTCGCGAGGCTGCGCTGGCGGGAGGGATACAAATCGCCAATCAGCGCCACGCCTGGCGAGCGGAAGAGCGCGTTCCCGAAGTTGGTGAAAAAGATGGCTGCCATCACGCCGTATGCAGTGGTCGCGCTGGGCACAAACAGGAACGCCATGAGCGCAATCGGCGCGCCTGCAAGTACCCACGGCTTGCGCCTGCCGATGCGCGTGCGCGTGCGATCCGAAAGCTGCCCCACAATCGGCTGCAGAAACATGTTCAGGTAGTTGTCCCATGTCAGCACGAAGGTAATCAGCGTCGCGCTGAGCGCCATCTCGCGCAGGAAGATGGGCACAAAGTGGTTGAAGATGGGCAGGGTCATCCCCATGCCCATGAACATCGCGCCGAGCAGGATGGTGCGCCCGACAGGGAACCGCTCCGAAGGCGGGGCGTGCATGGAAACTTTTTTCGCCAGATGGGGTATATTTCCTATGATGCGCCGTTTATGGCTTGCGCTGTGGGCGATCTGGCTAACGCTCGCGCCGATAGGCGTGGTGTGGGCGTATGTGTGCGCCTGCACGGGTCAGCCTGCGCTCGCGTGCTGCGCCCTGAGCAATGACGCGCGCCGCGCCTGCTGCGCATCGCCTGCGGCACGCGCCTGCTGCGCACAGCAGGCGGAGCCATGCAACGGCTGCTCAGGCTGCTCGCTGGAGCGCGCGAAACCTGCGCCCGCCGCGGCAGCCGCGAGCCGAGTCGCGCTGGAGTGGGCGGACTGGGCGATCGACGCGCCCGCGCTGGAGGGGCTGACCCTCGTCGCCCCTGTGCGCGCCCGCTTTGAGCTGCCTGCGGTTCGCAATCATTCACCCCCTCGTGAGCCTTCTGCGCCCCGTGCGCCGCCTCTGTGTTGTGTCCGCTGAGCGCGCCGCGCGGTCAACCTGACCGCGACGGGCGGTACTCCATCTCATCTCTACTTGCGCTGAGCATCCTGCTCAGGCACACAGGACATAACACAGGAGGCGAATATGCGATACTGGAAACAAACTGATTTTGCACAACAATTGCAACATGTGCGCGAAGCGCTCTATGTTTGGAGTGCGGAAGCGGAGCTTCCGCATGCTGAAGCTGACGCTTCAGCACTCCAAAAGCCACGCACAGCGGATGCGAGTTTCACCAAAAGCCGATTGCGACGCAGCTTGATAGCGGTTGGATTGTTGCTCGTGGGTACTTTTCTCAACGGCGTTGCGCAGGAAGGTTCGGGCGGCTGCCCCGCCTGCGTCGTGATACAGTCGCAACAGCGCAGTGATGTGGAAGTGGGCTTTGCGGAGCTGACCGTGCCGAAAGGGCAACTGAGCTGGTTCACCATCGGCTCGCCCGCGTCGGACGAGAACCGATTCCGCAGCTTTATCAAGACGGGCGTCACCGATAGGTTCGATCTGGGGATTGGCTACTCGCAGTATGGCGAGCGCACGACCCTGCAGATGACCTACCAGCTCACCCGGCAGGGCGACCGCGCGCCAGTGAGCCTGCTGACGGGCTACGGCTTCTCGTCGACTTACCGCCAGAGTCAGGAAGGGTTCTACCTGATGGGCGTGCGCACGGACGGTAACCTCTCGGTGATGGGCGGCTGGCAGCGGCTACGCAACGGGCGCGACATCGGCTTCATCGCCGCCAACTATCGGCTGGATCGGGACACCTCGCTGATGTTCTACTCCCATCAGGGTGTGATGCCCGGCGAGCCGACTCTGTATAACCTCGCGCTGGTGCGTCGGTTCGGGGACTGGAATCTGGGCGTCTGGTGGTTCCACCCGACCGCTGAGAGCGATGTAGGCGTCTCCGTCTCGCGCAGCTTCACGCTGCAATAAACGGCTCACACCGCCGGAACAGCGGCAGGTTCCCCAGCATTCAGGGGAACCTGCCCCTTCAATTGACCTTCGCCAGCTCCGCCTTCAGGATGTTGATAGAATCGATGTTTTCGGGGTCGACGGCGTTGAGGAACGCCAGGTAGAGGCTCACGAAGTCGCCGAAGTAGGTCAGGTGCATCAGCCGCTCCAGTTGCGAGGTGCCCTCGGCGGTGAGTTCGCGCCAGTCGGCGGCGTCGCCCACCAGACGGCGCGTGACCTCGATTCGTGTGCGGATTTTCGCGCTCTCGTCGGGATCGCGCAACACTACCACACTCCAGTTGCCTGCCTGCTCGTGCGCCTTGACCCAGCCGAGGATTTCGTTGTGGTTCAGTTCGGGGAAGGTGTAGGCGAAGGCGTGCTGTTTGGCGTTCTCGTTGATTTGTCCTTTCCAGCGCATGGCGACCGTGGCGCGTGCGCCGCCCGACCCGTAAATCAGCGGGATGCGTTGATGAAGCGCCTGCGCGAGCTGTTTCGCAGGGTTCTGCACGTAGGGGACGCTCATCTGCAGGGCGTCGCGCGTCTGGACGAGGCGCTGTACCATCTGGCTGTAGGGCTGGCTGAGGTCTGGCAGCAGCCCCAGCCGCTCGGCAAGGCGCATCAGGGGCACAAACAGGTAGCCCAGCGCGGTGCGCGGCGGCTGCCCGCCCGGTACCTGCAGGTGGAACACGCCGTCGGCGTCGGCGCGCTGCTTCAGTTCCCCGCCGCTGGAAACGGCAAGTATCATCGCCTCGCGGGCGCGCGCCTGCGCATAACACGCCAGCGTCTCCTCCGTGTTGCCCGAATAGCTCACGGCGAACACCAGCGTATGTGCGTCCACGCTGTTGGGCAACTGATAGTCGCGAATCACCTGCACAGGCAGGCGTCCGTACTCTTCGAACAGGGCGCGCAGGTAGTCGCCGCCGATGGCGGAGCCGCCCATCCCGCACACCAGCACCTGACGCGGCGCGCGGGGCAGCGTGGGCAGCGGCGACTCGCTGGCAAGTTGCATCGCGCGCTCACACTGGGCAGGGAAGTCCAGCGTGAGCGCCATCATCCCATGCGGGTCCAGGCGCGTGAGCAGCCCGCTTTCATCCAGAGGATGCATCGCCCTGTCCCTCACGACGCCACATAGGGCAGCAGCGCCAGTTCGCGCGCGCGCTTGATTGCCATCGCAAGGCGGCGCTGGCACTTGGCGCACAGGTGCGTCTGGCGGCGCGGAAGGATTTTGCCGCGCTCAGGCGTCGTGTAGCGGCGCAGAGTCGCCACATCCTTGTAGTCGAAGTAGGAGTCTTCGGGGCACACATTTTTGCGTCGGCGGCGCACCACACGACGCTTTGCCTCGAACTCGTCGTCGGTCTTCTTCGCAATATCCAGGCGTTCTGTTGCCATCATTTACCTCCTTAACGAAATGGGTCATCCAGGTCTGGTTCGTAGTCGATGTCGTTGTAGTCCTCTGAGAGATCCGGCTCATCGGCGGCGGGGGACGCAGGCGCAGCCGCAGCAGCAGGTCGCTGTGCGGTTCTCGAAGCGGCTTGAGGCGCAGGCGTCTCAGCGGGCGTCTCCGTATCGCCCTCGCGCGGGCGTTCCAGAAACCGCACCGTGTCCGCGACCACCTCATACGCCTTACGGCGGTTGCCGTCGCGATCGGTATAGCTGCGCGTCTGCAGTCTGCCCTCCACCAGCACCAGTCTCCCTTTGGTCGTGTAGTTCGCGACGGTGTCCGCCAGCTGGCGAAACGCCACGATATCGAAATAGTCCACCTGCTCCTCTGCGCCAGGGCGCACCGGGCGATTAACCGCGATTGCAAAGCGCACCACAGAGACTCCCTCTGGCGTCGCCCGCAGCTCGGGGTCGCGCGTGAGCCGACCGACCAGAATGATGCGATTGTAGTTCATAGCACCCTCCCCTTACGAGGATTTGGCGAACTCCTCCGGCTCCAGTCGGAAGGTGCGGTAGCGGATGACATCCTCGTTGATTTTGAGGATACGGTTCAGCTCTTCGGCTGCTTTCGGTTGCCCTTCGTAGCGGAACAGGAGGTAGACGCCCTCCTTGTGTTTCTTAATCTCGTATGCCAGTTTGCGCTTGTCCCACACGCGCGCGGTGTGTACCTTCGCGCCGAAGCTCTCCAGCACCGTGCGTGCGCGTTCGATAATCGCCTCGACCTGCGCCTCGTCCAGCGCGGTCGGCACAATCGCCATCGTTTCGTAGTAGCGTGGATGCTCCATCATTTACCCTCCTCTGGACCTTGTGATTTTCGGGGCTTCGCGCGGCGAAGCCAGAAGGGTCCACAGCGCGCCTATTATACCCAACGCAACAATCTTAGTGCATTTCCAACGACGGAGACGGAGCTGAGGCTCATCGCGAGCGCGGCGACCATCGGGTTCAGATAGCCCAGCGCCGCCAGCGGAATCCCCAGCGTGTTGTAGACGAACGCGAAAAAGAGGTTCTGGCGCACCACCCGATAGATGGCGTGCGACAGGCGCAGGGCGGTCAGCAGCGTGCGCAGGTCGCGGTTGAGCAGTATCAGGTCGGCGTTCTCGGCGGCGAGCTGGGTTCCTGTGGCGACGACGACGCCCAGATCGGCTTCGGCGAGCGCGGGCGCGTCATTAATCCCGTCCCCTACAAAAGCAACCTGCCTGCCCTCCGCACGCAGGCGACGCGCCAGCTCCGCCTTCTGCTGGGGGAGTTGCGCCGCATACCACTCATCGACGCCCACGCGCCGCGCGAACGCCTCGACCGCCTCCGGACGATCGCCCGAACAGAGTACGAGCCGCAATCCCGCCGTGCGCAGCGCATGCAGCGTCGCCTCCACTTCGGGGAGCGGCTCATCAGCGAACTCGAACCCCGCGACCACGCGCTCCCCAAGCGCCAGCAGTACGGGCGTGCGCCACGCCTTGTCCACCTCGACGCCCTGCTCCTGCAGAAAGCGCGGACTGCCCAGAATCAGTCGGTTTTCGCCGTGCGCAATCACGCCGCCGCCCGCGACGACCTGCGCCTGCGCGACAGCGGCAGGTTCAATCCCGCGCGCCTGCGCCGCCTCCAGTATCGCCTCTGCCAGCGGATGGCGCACGCTCTGCTCCAGCCCCGCCGCGAGGCGCAGCGCGTCGCTTTCGGAGACGCCGTCGGTGTGAATCGCCGTCAGGCGGGGCGCGCCCAGCGTGAGCGTGCCCGTCTTGTCCAGCACGAGCGTATCGATTCGGCGCACGCGCTCCAGCGCCTCGAAGCCGCGAATCAGCACACCCTCGCGCGCGGCGCGCGTCGCGCCCGTGAGCATCGCGATTGGCACTGCCAGCCCCACCGCGCACGGGCAGGCAATCACCAGCACGCTCACAGCGGGCACGAGCGCCATGGCGAAACTGCCCGTCGCCGCCCACCAGCCCGCCAGCGTCAGCAGCGCAATCGCGACCACAATCGGCACGAACACCGCCGCGATACGGTCCGCAAGGCGCTGGATGCTCGCCTTACGCGCCTGCGCCTGCGCGACTGCCTGCGCCACCTGCGCCAGCAGCGTCTGCTCGCCGACCGCCTGCGCCTGCACATGCAACACGCCGTCTGTCAGCAGCGCTCCCCCCAGCACCCAATCGCCCGCCGTGCGCTCCTGCGGCAGCGACTCGCCCGTGATTGCCGACTCGTCCACCCAGCCGCGCCCCTCCAGCACTGCACCATCTACAGGCATGCGATCCCCCGTGCGCACGAGCAGGCGATCGCCGACCTGCACCTGCGCGACAGGCGTCAGGCGGTACGCCTCGCCGTCCCAGCGCAGCACTTCACGGGGCAGCAGGCTCCAGAGCGATTCCAGCGCGCGTTTCGCCTGCCCGCGCGCCCGCGCCTCCAGCGTGCGCCCCAGCAGCACCAGCGTAATAATCACGGCAGAGGTCTCGTAGTAGAGATGATGCGCATGCCCGCCCAGCGTGAGCGCGAAGCTGTAGAAGAACGCCGCCAGCGTGCCCAGCAAGACCAGCACTTCCATGTTCGCCGTGCCGTGTCGGAGCGCGCCCCACGCCGAACGGTACAGCGGCAACGCAACGCCGAACTGCACGGGCAGCGTCAGCGCAAGCAGTATCCAGCCCTGCGCGGGCAATGGCTGCGGGAGGAACATACTCAGGATAACAATCGGCGCGGTCAGCGCGAGGCTCAGCCACAATCGCCGCTGAAGCGCACGCGCAGGGTCCGCCTCTTCTGGAGGCGACTCCGTAAGGGGTTCCGCATCGTAGCCCGCCTTGCGAATGGCTTCGATGAGCGCGTCCACCGCCACAGGCTGCGCCGCCTCCACCGTCGCCGTCTCGGTTGCGAGGTCGACAGTCGCGGACTGCACCCCCGACGCGCGCGTCAGCACTTTCTCCACACGGCGCACGCACGCCGCACAGGTCATACCCTTCACCCGAAGCCGTTGCGTGGGCATCGTGTATTAGGATACCCTGCTCAGGTATACTTCCCGCCGCAATGCACGACGGCTGGGCAGTGGTTCCGAGCGAGCGCGTGAGTTTCGAGCGTGAGCGCGGCGTGAGCGCGATACAGGTCTCGCGCGAGGCGACCTATCTGCTCGTGCGCGCCCCCGACGCCAACCATCTTCCCATACAACGCCAGCGTATCCTGAACCTGATGCGCGAGGCGGAGATCCCCATCTTCCTGATTAAGCTACAGCGCAACGGCTTGAGCTTCGGGGTCGATTCGGATGTGGCGGCGCTCGCGTGCGAGATGCTGGAGACGCACGGGTTCCGCGTGACGGTTAAACCGCGCCGCGTGATGGTCTCCATCTTTGCCCAGAACATGCGCGAGCTGCACGGCGTGATTGCCCGCATCGCGGAAGTGCTGTACGAGTCAGGGGTCGCGATTGAGCAGTTGAGCGACGCACACAACCGTATCGCCTGCCTGATCGAAGCCGAGCGCGCCCCGCTGGTCGTGGAGCGGCTGTGCGAGGCGTTCGGGCTGTCGCCGCAGACCATCCAGAAATCGCCGCCCGTCGCGCTTGCGGTGGAGGAACCCTGAGATGCCGATTCGACTCGCCGTTGCTGGTTTGACGCATGGACATGTGTGGGGCTTGCTGGAGCAGTGGGCAGCCCAGCCCGATGTGGAGTTGACCGCCGTCGCCGACGCGACCCCGCTCTTGGAGAACGCCCGCGCCCGATTCACACGCGCCTACACCGACTGGCAGGCGATGCTGGACGCCGAATCGCCCGATGTGGTGCTGGCGTGCGCCGACAACCGCGCCAGCGCGGCGATTGCGATTGCGGCGATGGAGCGCGGCGCGCATGTGATGGTCGAAAAACCCATGGCGGCGGATGTCGCCGACGCCGAGCGCATGTTGCAGACCGCCCGCGCGACCGACCGCCTGCTGATGATTAACTGGCCCACGCGCTGGAACCCCGCGATTCACGCGCTGCTGGAGCGCGCCCGCAACGGCGAGTTTGGCGCGGTGTTCGAGTTCCGCTTCCGCGCAGGGCACGCAGGACCTCGCGAGATCGGCTGCGACCCGTACTTTGTGGAGTGGCTGTACGACGAGCATCGCAACGGCGCAGGCGCGCTGGCGGACTTCGCCTGCTACGGCGCGGTGATGAGCGCGTACCTGCTGGGCGAGCCGCTGCAGGCGCTGGGCGTGCGGGGCAACTTCACCAAAGACTACCCCATCAGCGACGATAACGCCGTGCTGATTGCCCGCTACCCAAAGGCGATTGCCGTCATCGAGGCGACATGGGCGCAAATCGGCACGGACGGCGCGCCGAACCCGATTGTGTACGGCACGGAGGCGACGGCGGGCGTCATCGACGGCAAGCTGCGCATCCATCGGCGCGGCGCGGAGCCTTTGCTGGAGACGCCCCCACCCCTGCCCGACGGCGCACGCAACGCGCCCGAATACTTTCTGAACTGCCTGCGCACAGGCGCGCGCCCCGAAGGCGTGCTGAGTCCAGAAATCGCCTTCGTTGCACAGCAGATGGTGGAAGCGGTTAAGCAGTAAACTCAAAACACGCGAAAACCCCAGCCTGCTTTAACAAAGTCTTAACAATTGCATGGGGTATACTCTGGGCAGGAGGTTCATACGATTATGCGACGACTTGGCTTTACGCTGATCGAGCTTCTGGTCGTAATTGCGATTATCGCGATCCTGGCAGCCATCCTGTTCCCTGTGTTCGCTCAGGCGCGCGAGAAGGCGCGACAGACCTCGTGTTTGAGCAACTGTAAGCAAATAGGACTTGGTATCACCATGTATCTCAATGACTGGGACGAAACCTTCCCCCGAAATGACGACTGTATCGCACCGGCGCGCATCCCGTACCAGCCGAACGCTGTCGGATGCAGCGGTCCGTACGGACAGCGCGTCAACCATTACAAGTGGCAATACTGGATCTATCCCTATGTGAAAAATATTCAAATCTTCTTCTGCCCCAGCCGCACCTTCGATCGCACCAACTGGGAACAAAATGCGGAAATCTTCGATGGCGGCTATGCCCTGGCGCTTCACATCACGGGCGCGCTGAACACCTGGAACCGCACGGGGGCGAGCCAGCAGATTCGCAACTCGTTCCTCGGCGGCACGATGGCGGGTGTGCAACGCCCTGCAGAGACCATGATTTTGATGGAAGACCGCTTCCCGGCGATACGCCACTATGTCTTCGGTCCGCAGCCCATCCAGACTACCTACCCGATGGCGCATCGCCACCTGTGGGAGCAGTGGTTCTACCCCAACGGGCGCAGCCGACCAATCAACAAGAACAACGCGCCGCACATGGACGGCTTGATTATCGTCTATGTGGACGGACACGCCAAGTGGATGAACGCCAACGAGTTCCTTGCGAAGTCGCCCACGGCGCAGCAGTATCAGCCCAGCCCGCTGAGCGCGTTCCCTGGCGGCATGGCGTGGACAATCAATCAGCAGCCCACCTGGACAGGCGACTGGCCGCTGTGGGGG
Source organism: Armatimonadota bacterium (assembly GCA_037442365.1). Lineage (GTDB taxonomy): Bacteria > Armatimonadota > Fimbriimonadia > Fimbriimonadales > GBS-DC > GBS-DC. The sequence goes on from JBBIQK010000060.1 coordinate 13,290, forward strand.
CTGTACGGCAACTAAATCGAAACGCACTATCAAGATGCGAAGCCCTCTCCTTGCTGCAGGAGAGGGCTTCGCTGTATCGAACCGATGTACGGCATGCGACTGTTCTGGTTTGCCCTGTGGGTTGGGCTGTTTTGCATGGGGCTGCGCGCGTCGGAGACCCCCAATCGTCGGGATAGCGACTGGCTGATTCGCATCGGGCTGGAGCAGGGCGCGTTCGCGCCCGTGCTGTATGTCGGCGTGAGCGAGGAGAGCCTGCGCTGGAGCGACCCGCGCACGGGGCAGACTCTGGGAATGGGCGCGGCAGGACAGGTGTGGGAGCTGCGCCGCGAGGACGGGCAGCTGGTCGCCCGCTGCGAGCAGACGCAAATTGTCGCCGAACGGCTCGTGGCAGAACCCGTCGGGACGGGCTTCGCGATGGTGGGCGCGTCGCCCAACGCCATGCGTCGCTATCGCGGGCATCTGGAGTGGGTGGCGCGCGACGGCAAGATCCTCACCATCAACTGGGTGCGCATGGACGACTACCTGAAGGCGACCCTGCCGCGCGAGATGCCGCCCCGCTTCCATCTCGAAGCGCTCAAGGCGCAGGCAGTCGCCGCGCGTTCGTTCACGCTCCGACGGCTGAACCGCTATCGCCAGTGGGGGTACGACCTGTGCGACCATACGCCCTGCCAGGTCTACGGCGGCGTGGACGCGGAACATCCGAACACGAATCTTGCAGTGGATGCAACGGGGGGCGAGGTGTTGATTCACGATGGGCGCGTGCTGGAGACGGTCTATGGCGCCAACTGCGGCGGGCATACCGCGCCCATCGAGATTGCCATGCCGGGCACAACGCCTCTGACGCCTCTGCGCGGCGCGCCCGACACCGACGCCGACGGCAAGCCCTACTGTAGCCTTGCGCCCAACTTCGTGTGGGAGGCTGCCCTGACGCGCGCGGAACTCGAACAGCGCTTCCCGAAAGTCGGGCGCATCCGTGAGGTTGCAATCGCCCGGCGCATCGCGGGCGGGCAGGTACAGCAAGTGCGAATCGAGGGCGCGCAGGCGACGCTCACCCTTTCAGGCGCGGAGTTCCGCACCGCGATGGGCGTCGGGCGCGTGCGCAGCCTGATGTTCGACCTTGCGCCTCAGGGGGACGGCTGGCGCATCGTGGGACGCGGCTCAGGACACGGCGCGGGCATGTGTCAGTGGGGCGCGCAGGGACGCGCGCTCGCCGGGCAAACCTATCAGCAGATTCTGGAGGCGTACTATCCCGGCGCGACGCTCGTGGGAGCGTTCGGCAGGTAGCGGGCTACTCGGTCGTCTCTCCGCGCTGGCTGCGCTCCCACTCCTGCAGGCTCTGCAGCAGGTTGTCGGAACGCAGGAGCCGTCGCATGGCGCGCACCTCGTCGGCGGTGATGGGACCCATCTGCTGGGTAGTCAGCCACTCGTCGACGGTGCGTTCGTCGTTTTCGAGGTAGCTCAGCATCAGTTCGTCCCATGCCTGCTGGCTGAGCATGCGCTCGCTGCGATGCCCACAGCGCGGGCACTCGAAATGCACCTCCACGCGGTTCGCGCCCATCGTGTGCGCGTGATAGGCGATGTAGGTCAAATCGTCCAGCCCTATCGTTGCCTGACAGCGTCGGCAGCGCAGCTTCACAACCCGCCCCCTCCCCAGTTGCGCGGCAGAAAGATTTGCTGGTACTTATACAGCGCGTAGCGGTCGGTCATCCCTGCCAGGTAATCGCACACCGCCTGCGCGCGCGCCTGCACCGAGTCGTCCGTCGGGCGGAACTTCTCCGATAGCTCCGACGGGTTCTCCATGTAATACTCGAACATCTGCTGCAGGATGTGGGTCATCTTCTCGCGCTCTTTTTGCACCGTCGGGTGGTGGTACATGTTCTCGAACATGAACTCTTTCATCTGGTTCATCGCCATCAGCATGGGTTCGCTCATCTGCACGATGGGCTTGCCGTCGCTCTGTTCGACGACATCCATCACCATGCGTGCGATGCGTCCGCTGTGCGTCTCGCCGAGAAACTCGAGGAGGTCGCGGGGGAGGTCATCGAGCGTGAGTAGCCCTGCCCGCAGTCCATCGTCGAGGTCGTGGTTGAGGTAGGCGATACGGTCGGCGATGCGCACGACGGCGGCTTCGAGGTGGACGGTCTTCTGGGTCTCGTGGGCGGTGAGGTCGGCGCGCCCTTTGGAGTGCCCGACGATGCCCTCGCGCACCTCGTGGGTCAGGTTCAGCCCGCGCCCGTCTTTCTCGATGCGATCCACGACGCGCAGGCTCTGCTCATAATGGCGGAACCGCGCGTCGGGGATGTATTGCTTGAGAATCATGTCCAGCGCCTCTTCGCCCGTGTGTCCGAAGGGGGGGTGTCCCAGGTCGTGGGCGAGGGCGACCGCTTCGGTGAGGTCTTCGTTCAGGCGCAGGGCGCGGCTAATCGTGCGGGCAATCTGCGCCACCTCCAGCGTGTGGGTCAGGCGCGTGCGGTAATGGTCTTCGTTGGGGTCGAGGAACACCTGCGTTTTGTGCTTCAGGCGGCGGAACGCCTTGCTGTGAATGATGCGGTCGCGGTCGCGCTGGAACGCCGTGCGCACGGGGTCAGGCGGTTCTGGCGTCGGACGCCCGCGCGACTCCGCGCTTCTGGTCGCATACGGCGCGAGGATCTGATATTCCAGCTGTTCCAGTCGTTCGCGGATGGTCATCGCCGTTCAGTATTGAATCAGCGTGTAGATATCGTAGCCGCGCAGGTGCTTGCGCCCATCGAGGAAGGTGAGTTCGATCAGGAAGGTGAAGCCCGCGACGGTTCCGCCCAGCCGCTCGATGAGGCGCGCGGCGGCGCTCGCCGTGCCGCCCGTCGCCAGCAGGTCGTCCACAACCACCACGCGCTGTCCGGGCTCTACAGCGTCGGTGTGCATCTCGACGGTGTTCGTGCCGTACTCCAGCGCGTACTCCTCGCTGATTTTCTCGCCGGGCAGTTTGCCCAGCTTGCGCACGGGCACGAAGCCCAGCCCCAGATTAATTGCAATCGGCAGCCCGAACACGAATCCGCGCGACTCGATGCCCGCAATCACATCGGGTTTGAGCGCGCGCGCATGCTCGGTCATCAGGTCGACAACTTCCTTCAGCGCCTGTGGATGCTTCAGCACGGGGGTAATGTCCTTGAAGATGATCCCCGGTTCGGGAAAGTTCGGTATATCGCGCACCAGTTGCGCCGCCAGTATCTCTGCCATCGTCGCCTCCGTTTTTTTACCCGTGAAGTATACCCCATCCCTAAATCGGGACATTGGCATCAATTTAAGCCCTTTTGGGCTATAATCTTAGCATGCACAACGGCAACTGACATCTACTGAACAGCTGGAGAACATCCTGCGACGACTCTTGGACACCGAAGCCGACACACTCGC
>JBBIQK010000061.1:0-15821 GCA_037442365.1 Armatimonadota bacterium
GAGTGTGTCGGCTTCGGTGTCCAAGAGTCGTCGCAGGATGTTCTCCAGCTGTTCAGTAGATGTCAGTTGCCGTTGTGCATGCTAAGATTATAGCCCAAAAGGGCTTAAATTGATGCCAATGACCCCAATCTCAGGTATACTTTTTGGAGGAGGCAACCGATGGCATCGATTCGAGAACTCTTCGAGCAGAGCGTGTTGATGGGGTTGGGGGCGGTGTCGCTCACGCGCGAGACGGCGCAGAACCTCGTGGACGAGATGGTCAAACGCGGGCAGGCGCAACGCGAGGAAGCCAGCGACATGGTCGAACAGCTCATCCAGCGCGGCGAGAAGGAGCGCAACGCCTTGCGCAAACTCATCCGCGAGGAGGTGCAGGAAGTGCTCAAAGAACTCCAGCTGCCCACCCACGCCGATATGAAGGCGGTGGAGAAAAAGCTGGACGCCATCCTGCACAAGCTGGAGGCGACTCCGCAGGAGTAAGCGATGCGCCCGATTACGCGGCGCGTGCGCAGCCTGCAACGCTACCGTCAGGTAGCGAGCGTGCTGGCGCGGCACGGCTTCGGCGGCGCGCTGGAGTACCTCAGCGTCCACCGACGCCTCTCGCTGGGCAAGGGCGAACTGCGCGCCCCCACCGAACCCCTCGAATCGCCCGCGCAGCACCTGCGCGCCGCGATGGAGGAACTCGGACCCACCTTCATCAAACTGGGGCAGATTCTCAGCACGCGCTCCGACCTGTTGCCCGATCCGTTTATTGAGGAGCTGCGCAAACTGCAGGATAACGCGCCCGCCGAGCCGTGGGAAACCATGCGCCCGCTGATCGAGGCGGAACTCGGACGCCCACTGGAGGAGGTCTTCCGCGAGATTGACCCGGAACCCATCGGCGCGGCGTCCCTCTCGCAGGTCTACGCCGCTACGCTACACGACGGCGCGCCCGTCGCCGTCAAAATCCAGCGCCCGAACCTGCGTGAGGTTGTCGAGCTGGATCTGGAAATCCTGTACGACCTCGCGCACCTGGCTCAGCGCACGCAACTGGGCGAGCTGTACGACCCCGAAACCGTCGCGGAGGATTTCGCCTTCACCCTGCTGAGCGAGCTGGACTACCGCCGCGAGATGCGCAACGCTGAGCAGTTCCGCCACAACTTCGCCGGCGTCCCCGAAGTGCATATCCCGCAGTTCTATCCCGACTACTGCACGGAGCGTCTGCTGGTGATGGAGCGTCTGCAGGGCGTCAAGGTGGACGCGGTGGACGCGCTGCGGGCGGCGGGGCACGACACGCGCGCGATTGCCCTGAACGCCTCCCGCCTGATTATCAAAGAGGTGCTGGAAGACGGCTTTTTCCACGCGGACCCGCATCCGGGCAACTATCTGATTCTATCGGACGGGCGCATCGGCGTGCTGGACTTCGGGATGGTGGGCGTGCTGAACGAGGATGACCGCCTGAGCCTTACGCGCCTGTATGTGGCGATTGTTCGGCTGGACACGCACGGCATCTTGAATGTGTTCGCGCGGATGGGTGCGTTCACGCGCTTTACCGACCGCCAGAAACTCGCGCGCGCCGCCGAACGCATCCTCAACAAGTATCGCGGGCGCACCCTCAAAGAGAGTCGGTTCACCGAGTTCTGGGCGGACTTGACCGAGCTGTGCCGTCAGTACCATCTGCGCCTGCCGAGCAACCTCTGGCTGGTGGGCAAAACGCTGGCGATGCTGGAGGGAATCGGACGCCAGTTAGACCCCGACTATGACCTGTTCGCCGTCTCCAAGCCGTTCGTGCGCCAGCTGAGCAAGACCGTGTGGCTGCCCGCCCCCAGCATGCAGGATGTGGTCGAGCAGGTGGACACATGGCGCTACCTGCTGCGCGAGATGCCCGCAATGCTGATGCAGTGGCTGCAGAGCGTGGAGCGCGGCAAAGTGCCCGTGGAGGCGCAAATCGGCGCGACGCAGGAGACACTTGATCGGCTGGACGCGATGATTACGCGCCTGTCGCTGAGTATGCTGGCGGCGGCGTTCATCGTGGGGCTGGCGCTGCTGCTGCCCGCCACGCGCGACATCCCCTTCGGCGCGACGCTCACCATCATCGGCTTCGTCGGCGCGACCGTGCTGGGCGTGTGGCTGCTCATCTCCATCCTGAAAAAGCGGCACTGACGCATCGGGTATGCTGATTCGGGAGGCGCAAGCAAGGTATACTCCCCAGCCGTGCGATTGGGTACGCAACGGGTGAACGCGCAGGGGCGTCTGGAAATCGGCGGGTGCGACGCGCTGGCGCTGGCAGAGGCTTTTGGCACGCCGCTCTATGTGCTGGACGAGGACGCGCTGCGCGCCCGCTGCCGCGAATACATCGCCGCCTTTGCCGCGCTCAAGCCCGATGTCGAGATTGCCTACGCCGCGAAAGCCGCGCTCAACCGCGCCCTGTGCCAGATTGTCGCCGAAGAGGGGCTGGGGCTCGATGTCGCGTCCGGGGGCGAGCTGTCTACCGCGCTGAAGGCGGGCTTCCCGCCTGAACGCATCCACCTGCACGGCGTCTACAAGACCGACGCCGAGCTGCAGCTGGCGCTGGAGGCGGGCGTCGGCGCGATTGTGCTGGACAACTTCGAGGAGATTGCCCGCCTGCAACGGCTTCTCACGCGCAATGCGCCCGTGCTGATTCGCGTCGCGCCTGAAGTAGACGCCGACACGCACCCGTTGATACGCACGGGGCAGCGCGATAGCAAGTTCGGCTTCCACCTGCTGAACGGCGACGCGATACGCGCGGTCGAGCAGGTTCTGGGCGACTCGCGGCTGCGTCTGTTGGGCTTCCACTGCCATATCGGCTCACAAATCAGCGACCTGCGCGCGTTTGCGGCGGCGGCGCACGCGATGGTCGCCTTCGCCGACGCCGTGCGCCAGCAGTACGGCTACACCGCGCCCCTGCTCAACATCGGCGGCGGGTTAGCCGTGCGCTACACGCCCGACGACCCCGAAGTCTCCATCCCCGACTACGCGGCGACGCTGGTGAACGCCCTGCGCGACGCCTGCCAGCGCCACAACTACCCGGAGCCTGCGCTGGGCATCGAGCCGGGGCGCTCGCTGATTGCCGAGGCGGGCGTCACGCTCTATCGCGTCGGCGCGGTGAAACAGGTTCCGCATGAGAATCCCCACCTGCCGCGCGAGTATCTGATTATCGACGGGGGGGTGTCGGACAACCCGCGCCCGCAGATGTACGGCGCGCGCTACACCGCCGTGCATGCCAGCCGCGCCGATGAACCGCACACGCGCCCCTACCGCATCATGGGCAAGCACTGCGAGACTGACCCCGTCATCGAATGCGCGCTGCTGCCCGAAACGCGCGCGGGCAATGTGCTTGCCGTGCTGACGACGGGCGCCTACGCCTACTCGATGAGCAGTCAGTATAACCGCTACCCGCGCCCCGCGATGATCGCCGTGCGCGGCGGCGTCGCGCGCCTGATCGTCGAACGCGAGACCTACGCCGATGTGATGCGGATGGACTGCTAACCCCCGTATCTATGCGGGCAGGTATAATACCCTTGCTATGAGCGCACAACGCCTTTCGCGTCGGGAGTTCCTGCATCAGGCGGCGGCGACCACCGCGCTGGCGGCGCTGGCTCCCCACGCGCTGGCTATTCCAACGCACAGGAGGGTATCCACTATGGCTGAGATTCAGGTCGTTGAAGTAACGGCGAAGCCCCTGCCTGAGAAAGTGTTCCAGACCGAGAAATTCGGCATCTCGCGCAAGACGCACGAGGAACACTACAAGCTCTATCAGGGGTATGTGAACAAGACGAACGAGATTCGGCGCGCGCTGGCGCAGCTGACCTCGGACGATTTCGCGAAGGGCAACCAGAGCTACAGCCTCATCCGCTCGCTGAAGGTCGACTACACCTTCGCCTATGGCGGGTTCAAGAACCACGAGCTCTATTTCGAGAATCTGGGCGGCGGCGGTTCCCAGCCGAGCAGTGAGCTGCGCGCCGCGCTTGCCCGCTGGTTCGGCTCCTACGAGCGCTGGCTGGAAGACCTCAAGGGCACGGGCATGGGCGGACGCGGCTGGGTGTGGCTCGCCTATGACCACGATGACGGCAGCCTGTTCAACTACATCGGCGACGCGCAGAACACCTTCCACATGTGGAACTGCACGGTGCTGCTGGCGATGGATGTGTACGAACACGCCTACTATCTGGACTTTCAGACGGCGCGCGCCCGCTACATCGACGCCTTCATTCAGGCGATCGACTGGGAGGTCGTGAACCGTCGCTACGAAGAGGCGCTGCGCATGAAGCGCGGCTGATTGTTTCCCGCTATGGCGCGGCGGCAGGGTCTGTCGTCGCGCCTCCTGCTACTCCATCGCCCTCGGATTCCGGCGTCGGCTCGCCCACCAGACGCACAATCGCGCCCAGAATCAGCACCCCCAGCGCCAGCGCCGCCCACACGGGCAGCCCGAACGCTGTCGCCACATCGCCCACCAGCCACGCCACCACGCCCACCACCAGCGCATACGGCAACTGCGTGCGCACATGGTCGATATGGTCTGACCCTGCGAAGATGGACGACAGCACCGTCGTGTCGGAAATCGGCGAGCAGTGGTCGCCGAAGGTCGCGCCCGCCAGCACCGACGAAATCGTCGCAATCAGATAGAACTGCTGCGCTTGCGCATCCAGCCCCGCCGTGAGCGTGTGCGCCAGCGGAATCGCCAGCGGCATCAGGATGCTCATCGTGCCCCACGAGCTGCCAATCGCGAAGCTGATGCCCGCGGCGGTGAGCGTCGTGAGCGCAGGCAGCCACACGGGGCTGACCGAACCCTGCAACGCCTGCACCAGATACTGCGCCGTGTGCAACGACTCGCACACCGCGCCGATGCTCCACGCCAGCCCCAGAATCGCCACCGCCAGCACCATCGAGCGCACGCCGCCCACCCACGCATCGAACGACTCGCGTAGGTTCAGCGCACGGGTGAACCCCACGCACAGCAACGCCGCCACACACCCCAGCAGCGCGCCCCACACCAGGCTCACATACGAGTTAGCGTTCGCCAGCACGCTTCGCAGCGTGAGGGGGTCGCCCGCGTCCAGCGCGCCGTAGTAGCCCGTGTAGACCAGCCCGCCAATCGCGCCCAGCAGGGCAGTCAGAATCGGCAGCGCCGCGCTCCACACGCTGCCCTGCAGATGGTCAGGCGGCAGCAGCTCCGCCGAGTCGTAGCTCGCCAGCGGCGACGCGCCGTCCGCCAGCACCTTGCCCGTCGTGCGCGCCCGCGTCTCCGCACGGTGCATCGACCCAAAATCCCGACGCCACACCAGCAGCCACGCGATAAACGCCAGCGCGAAAATCGGATAGAACCGATAGGGCAGACTCAGCAGGAACGCCCAGTACGGCTCCAGCCCAATCCCCGCCGCTTTGAAACTATCCGCAATCACCGACACCTCGAAGCCAATCCATGTGCCAATCAGCGCGAGGTTCGCCACGGGCGCGGCGGTCGAATCGATCAGGTACGCCAGTTTCTCCCGCGAGACGCGATAGCGGTCTGCCAGCGGGCGCATCGTCGCGCCCACAAACAGCGTGTTCGCGTAGTCGTCGATGAAAATCAGCAGCCCCAGCAGGTACGCGCTGAGTTGCACCCCGAGGTCGGAGCGCACGCGCCGACTCAGCACGCGCACAATCGCGCGCAGCCCACCCGCCCGCGTAATCACGCCCAGCATCCCGCCCAGCAGCAGCGTGAACAGGATAATCTGCAGATGGTCGCGGTCGGCGTAGGCGTCCAGCAGGTAAGTGTCCACCACGCGCAGCAGGGGGGTGAAAGGGTCTCCGCCCGCAATCAGCCACGCGCCCAGCCACACGCCGCCCACCAGCGCCAGCGCGACCTGCCGCAGCACCAGCGCCAGCGCAATCGCCAGCAGAGGGGGCAGCAGGCTCCACCATGCGGGAATCACGCGCAGTGCGCCCGCGCCCGACGCATCGCCCGCCTGCCAGACATAGCGCGTCGCGCCCGCCTGCGGGAGACGCACACGCACAGTCGCCGCGCCCGAATCGTCCGCAACTGCCTCCGCGCGCGCAAGCAAGTTGCCCTGCGCGTCCTCGAAGCGGAGTTGGATCGATGTGTTGGGCGCGAAGCCGCTGCCCGTCATCTCGACGGGCACGCCCGCCAGCGCGACGGCAGGCGCCTGAATCTCGCCCGCATACAGGGGCGCGCCGCCCAGCAGCAGCCAGCCGAGCAGCCATCCCCAGAAACGCCTGCGCTTAGCCAATCCCTTCGATTAAGTCGTAAACGCCTTTTTCGACCCGCACCAGCACGCAGTAGCGTCGGGCGTCCACATCGTGGAACATATACGCCGTCGCGTCCTCCAGCTCCGCCTGCATCAACGCCTCTTCGAGGCTCATCGGCTTGAGCGGCACGCGCACGGTGCGTCGGATGGTCGGGTTCGGCGCGGGGGTCTCTTCGGACTCGGTCTCGCTGGCTGTCAGCGCGGTCTCGATGACCTCTTCGCGGGGCGTGCGTCCGCGCTTTTGCAGGCGCTCCTTGTAGCGGGCAAGCTGGTGTTCCAGTTTCTGCACCACCGCGTCCACCGCCGCGCGGAACTCGTGTCCCGTCTCGTCGTGATGGAACTTCTGCCCGTCGGCGTCCACCAGCACCGCGACCCGATGCTGCCCGCGCACGAGTTCGTAGGTTAGTTCAAGCGTCCAGATTTTATGGAAAAAGCGCGCGAGTTTGGTCAGCTTGCGCCGCACATAGGCTTTTTCCGATTCGCTCAGCTCCTGATGGGGGCTGCGGAAGGTGACATCCACAATTTCAACCTGTTTGCGTCGGGATTTGCTCATGGTTCGCCTCTCCGTCGTCGGGGTAGATGGTTGCAACCGCGTAGCAGGCGATGGCGCGCCGCTCGCCGACGGCGTCCATGCCTTCGTTCGTCGTCGCCTTGATGCTCACCTGTTCGGGCAGGATACCCAGCGTGTGCGCAATCTGCTGGCGCATCTGGGGGATGTAAGGCGCGAGTTTGGGCGCTTCGGCGAGCGCCATCGCATCAATATGCAACGGTCGCCAGCCGTGCTGGGCTAACAGCGCGTTCACATGCGTGAGCAGGGTCAGGCTCGAGGCGTCCTTCCAGCGCGGGTCGCTGTTTGGAAAGTGTTGCCCGATGTCGCCCAGCGCGGCGGCGCCCAGCAGCGCATCGCAAATCGCGTGCAACACGACATCGGCGTCGGAATGCCCCAGCAACCCATAAGCGTAGTCAATCGAAACGCCTCCCAGCATCAGCGTGCGCCCTTCCGTTAGCTGATGAATATCATACCCGATTCCCGTGCGTGTGCTTGCCCGTTCGCCTGCGTACAGGCGCAGCAGGCTCAGGTCGTCGGGCGTTGTGAGCTTCAGATTGCACGGGTCGCCCGCCACAAGATGCACGGGGTAGCCCGCGCGCTCCAGCAGTTGCGCATCGTCGGTCGCCTGCTCGAACCCCTCTTCGGCAGCGCGGCGATGGGCATTGATGAGCCAGTCAGCGCGGAACAGCTGGGGCGTCTGCACGCGATACAGCCCCTCGCGCGGCGCGGTCTCCAGAACGGTCTGCCCGTCGTCCGAGCGTTTGAGCGTGTCCTGCACGGGGAGCGCGGGCACGGCGGTTCCAGAGCGCTGTGCGGTCGCCACAAGCCTGTCCAGCAGCGCATGGTCAACCAGCGGGCGCGCCGCGTCATGCACGGCGACCATCGAAACGCCCGCAGGCAGAAGAGCGAGCGCGTTGCGCACTGTCGCCTGACGGGTCGCCCCGCCACAGGGCAGCACCTGCAACGGTTTGGGAGCAGGATAACGCTTCAGATACGCCTCGAACGGCGCGGCGCTATCGGGCGCGACCGCCAGCGTGCCCGACGCGAATTCGGGATGGCTCAGCAGCCGCCACACCGCATGCCGCCATACGGGCGCGCCCTGCACGAGCTGCCACAACTTGTCGCCTTTACCGAATCGGACGCCGCTTCCTGCCGCCAGAATAAGGGCGTGTAGAATAGTCGATGCCTCCTTCCGTCTTGCTGTCCGTGCTCTTTGGCTCCGCAAAAAGCATCTTGCCCCGCGCCGACTGCAGCACGCTCGTGACCACCACCTCGATGGGCTGATTCAGATATTCGCGTCCGCCTTCCACCACGACCATCGTGCCGTCTTCCAGATACGCCACGCCCTGGTCTGGCTCCTGACCCTCGCGGATGGGGATGACCGTCAGGTCTTCGCCGGGCAGCACATGGATGCGCACCGCTTCGGCGAGTTCGTTGATGTTCAGCACGCGCACGCCCTGCACCTCCGCCACACGGTTGAGATTGTAGTCGTTGGTCACGATGTCGGCGCGCATGGCTTTGGCAAGGCGCACCAGCCGCGCGTCCACCTCGTCGCCCGTGTGCGGCGCGAGGCGGTCATGCACGCGCACCTCCATGTGCTCGCCCAGGTCCGCCTGCAACTGCTTCAGCACATCGAGCCCGCGTCTGCCCCGTGCGCGGCGCAGCGGGTCTTCCGAATCGGCGATGTGCTGCACCTCGTCCAGCACGAAGCCGGGCACATAAATCTTGCCCTCCAGAAAGCCTGCGCGAATGATGTCCCGAATCCGCCCGTCGATAATCACGCTGCTGTCCAGCACCTTGATGCCTTTGGAGCGTCGCGCCATCTGCGCCGTGAGCGGCAGGTACTCCTTCATGCTCAAAAAGCTCACGATGCTCAGGTAGACCAGAATCACGAACGCGAGCAGGGTCAGCGCCCAGCCGAGCCGCGCGCCGCCAATCGCGAACAGCAGCGGATAGAGCGCGAAGGTAATAATCGCCGCCGAGACCAGCCCCAGCCCAATCGCGAGCTTCTCGTCAGGCTCCGCCTCCTCCAGATGGCGCGCCACCCGCGAGAGCAACTGGAAGCTGTGATTGGCGACCAGAATGCCCATCAGCAGCCCCGCAGTCGTCAACCCGACGCGCGTCCACAGCGGCGAAATGGGCGGATTCCCAGCGAACCAGCTATCCACCGCCTTCAGAAACGGTTCCGCGAGCAAAAAGCCGACGGTCGCAAACAAAAGCATGCCGACCGCCAGAAACAGCCAGTACATCAGGCGATGGATGGTCATCGGAGCCTCCTGTAATATTATACGCCCTTGCGCGTCAAAAATCGCGCAGGCAGGGCAGGTATAATCGCGGATATGCGACGAATCGGGCTGATTCTGGCGATGGCGTGCGGACTGGCGCTGGGCGTCCCCCAGCAGGCGAATGCGCCGACCCTCTCAGAGGTCGATCAGTTGCTGCTCGCGCTTGCCGACATCACATGGTTCAACAACATCCGCCCGCTGAACCTCACGAAATCGCAGATCGAACGGCTTATCCCCGCGCATGAGCGCGCTTACAAGCAGCTGGAGCGCCTGATTCAGGAAGAGGCGAAAGAGCTGCGCAACCGCAAAGACGAAATCCTGAAGATACGCGAGGACACCGCGCGGGGCAAAAGCCTGCCCAAAGAGTTTCTGGAGACCATCAAGCGGCTGGAGACCGACGCCGCCCAGAAACGCCGCCAGCTGCGCGCGCAGGTGGTCAGCGAAATCGCCACCGAACTCAAATCCAGCTTCACCGACGAGCAGTTCCAGTCGATGGTCAAACGCAGTAAGGAAGCCCTCGAAGCCGCGCGCGTGGAGGTCTCGCAACTCAAAGACGACCAGCTCTACGCGCTCTTTGTGGAAAATGTGTTTCTCGACCCGCGCGCGCCTGAGCTGCTCAAAGAGTGGCAGCGGAAGAATCTGCAGTAATCGGCGTATCGGGTATCCTCTAAGCGGGGGAGAGCAGAGAACGCTTGGAGGCTGACGATGAGGAACACACTGGAGACACTGAAAAACTTTAAATCGGAGCGGTTTCTGACGACGACCCTCTATTTGAGCATGACGCCCGAAGAGCGCGCGACGCGCCCACCCAAGTACCGCATTCGCCTCAAAACGCTGGTCAATCAGCTGACGCACTGGCTGGACGACCAGCCTCTCTCGGCGGAGGCGCGCGAGTCGATTCGAGCGGATTTCCAGCGACTGGAAGACTTCGTGGAGGAGCCATCGAACCTGCTGGGCGAGAACTCGCTGCCGGTGCGCGGGCTGGCGGCGTTCGCCTGCACAGGAGAAGGGCTGTTCCAGACTGTGCTGCTGCCCTATGTGGAGCGCAACACGCTGGTGGTCGACCAGACGCCCTATGTGCGCCGCCTGTACGCCGTCGAAGCCGATTTCGGGGTGAATCTGGCGGCAGTGTTCGATAACCGCGACGCCTACTTCTATCAGGTCGATATTCACGGCATTCGCACGCTGGAGGGGTTCAGCCTGATTAAGGATCGCGAGATTCTGCCCCCAGGCGTGCATGGGGTGCGCACGCCCAGCGGAATCACGGCGCAGCACGGGATGGGCGAGCGCAATGTGCAGATGCTCAAGGCGCACGAGCAACAGCAGCACCTGCGCCACATCGCCGAGACGGTGCGTGTGCTGCGCCAGACGCACCCGTTCGACCGCCTGATTATCGCCGCGCCCGACGAGTTAGCCAGCGCGTTCCCCAGCTACCTGCACGATTATGTGCGCCGCGCCTATGCCGGCAGAATTCAGGCGCACGACAAGATGCCCATCAACCAGATATACGAGCGCGTGCTGGATCGGCTGACCGCGCTGGATCGGGAGCAGGAGACGCGCCTGTTGCAGGAACTTCACGACGCGCCGCCGATGCTGAAGGCGATGGGCTTGCCCGCCGTACTGCGCGCGCTGGAGTGGGGCAATGTGCGCGTGTTGCTGTACGACACGGAGTTCACCCAGCCGGGCGCGGTGTTTTATCCGTCGGAGCAGATTGGTCTGTCGCCCGGCGATGCGCCCGAAGGCACGGTGATGGTCTGGCAGATGCCCGATATTGTGGACACGGTGCTGGAGCGTGCGCTGGCGCAGGGGGCGCAGGTCGAGGCGGTGCATGGCGACGCGCGCGCCTCGATTCAGGGCGCGAGCGCGCTGCTGCGCTACCCGATGGAGCAGGCGGTTTGAGGCGCGGCGGCGACGCTGGCGCCGCGCCTGTGTTCAAAACCGCCGTCGGCGCGTGGGTTTAGGCGGCTCAGGAAGCTGATTCGACAACCAGCGCAGGACGCCAAACACCGCGCCGCCCCCCAGCAGCAGAAACGCGCCAAACAGCGCGAACCCACGCCAGATGGGACGCTTGCCGTCTGGGTTGCGTGCGGCTTCCTGCATCACCTGGTTGCCGTCAATCGCTGTGGGCAGTCCCTGTGCGCCCTGCGCCGCGCCGTCGCTGCCCACCACCAGCGTCTCGGGCACGCCTGCAGGCGCGTTGCGCGTCACGGCTTCCTCCGCAACGCTGGGGATGTCCCCCTTCGGCGCAATCACATCGGGACTGACCTCAATCGCGGGCGCGTTCTCGTAGGGCTTCCACCAGTCGGGACGCTCGTTCGGGCTGCGCCCCTCGGTCGCGATGCCCCATCCGAACATCAACGCGCCCACGCTCAACACGCTCAGTAGAATCATTCGTGTCGCCATCATTCCCTCCCGTTGTTCAGTAGCGCATTTTCTGCCACGCGAGCCGTTGCACGCTCGCCACACGCGGCAGCTCGATATTAATCAGCGGCTGGTCGTCCAGACTGCGCTCGCGGATACGCCAGTCGTAGTTGAAGCGCAGCGGCAGGCTGTAAAGCACCATCGCCTCGTCCTTGGCGATAATCGCGCCGTTGACGGTCAAGCCGCGTCCGTCAGTTGCGAGGTTCCCCCCGCCCACGAAGTTGGTGAACATCACCGCGTCGATGCGCGAGACGCCGCGCTCGTCTGTATCGATCACGCCGTTGCGATTGATGTCAATCTGCAGCGAGAGCCGCTCGATTTCGTTCTGTCCCGAATCGCCATACGCCGACTGATAGCGCATGCGTCCCGATGAGTCTATCTCCCGTGCGTTGAAAGGGGGGATCCAGTTGCCGTTCTCGTCGTAGCGTCCGCGCGTGAAGGGGGGCGTCATGTAGCGCAGGGGATACGGGTCGCCGAAGCGTTTCGTGTTGCCCATCATCACGCTCCCGCGCGCCGCCAGCCCCAGCGCGTCGCGCCGCTCGTTGAGCGCCAGCACGCTACCGAGAACACTGCCGCGCGAGTCGGGCGGATTCTTGTAGACGATATCGCCCACAATATGCACATTCCGCCCTGCGTACAGCGTGCCCTGACCCTCCACATAGCCGCGAATCACCACATCCTGCGTGACCGTAATCGGTCCGTGAATGCGGATGGGTTTGTCTTGATAGCCAATCAGCGCGATGCTGCCGTTAATCACGCCGTTCGTGTCGACGCGCACATAGCGGTTCTGCTGTGGGTTCCAGACCTCGATGTACGCGGGCTGGTTGTAGTTCGGGTTAGGTAGCCCGTCCGAATAGGTCGCCTTCGGATTGCGCCAGTTGCGCGACAGGTTGATATAGTAGTTCAGGTCGTTGAGGTCGGGCAGCACCAGCTCGCTGGTGGGGCGGCTGTCGAGCGTCTGGCTGTCGAATCGGCGTGTGCCGTTCACATCCGCCAGCACCGCGCCGAAGGGGGAGTTGTTGAGCATGTGCCCCTGCGGGTTATACAGGTAGTCGCGCCACAGGTTGAAAGTGCTGCTGCCGAACGCGCCGTGAATCGCGCTGCTATAGACCTGACGCATCATCGGGTCGCTCAACTGGCGCGTGGCATAGGTCGTCGCGTCCCACTGACGCGGCGCCTGATTGCCTCCTGGCAGAATGATTCGCCCCTCGGCGCGAGGGCTGAGCTTCTCGTTCGGCGAAGCGTATATCGAGCCGTTGAACACAGGCGGTCCCCCAGAACCATACCGAAACTCGAAGTTGCCGTTGGAGCGTGCGTCGCCGTTCATCACCAACTGCTCGCCGCTGAAGCCGTACATCCAGCCATAGTTGTTCACGAAGTAAGCGTAGTCGAACACCGATGAGCGACTAAGCGCGAGTGTGAAGGTCTGATCAATCACCTGTCGGGGTTCGTTAGTGTCCAGTTGACCGTCGCTATCGCGATCGATCCAGCCGACAGAGCGTACTGTGATGCGGCGGGTGAAACTGTCGGGTTGCTCAAAGCCAATGACCGACGCCGTATAGTTGCCCACGCCTGCGAACACGCCCGTGCGCACCCAGCGCGGGCTGGTTGGGCTGGCGCCTGTCAGCGCGCTTTGAAGTGTATCGAACCGTTGCGCGATTTTGAACTGGCGCCAGAGGTCTTGAGTGATGGCTTGCAAACCGCCCTCTGCCAGATTCTGTGAAGCAACCTCGTCTACCCGTGCACCAGCGGTGCGCATGTCCTGCGTCGCGATGTCCAGATAGGCAACGCCCGTAATCGTCGCCAGACCGCCCATGATTAGGGTGGTCACTAGTGTACTGCCGCGTGTGCGGCGCGATCGAATCGGTTTCAATTCCATCACCTCCCCTCAGTTTTGCGTGGCGTTGCGCAACAGGATGGTCTCTTCGTACCAGAATCGCTGGGTGTGTGCGCCTTGACCTTCGCGCACGCTGAGCCGAATATGGAACGCCACCACACCCGGCGCCAGCGTCTGTGCAGAAAAAGGAGCATAGGTCGTCCCCTGCGGTGCGGTGTTTACAATGTTGGTCAGCAGGGGGCGCGTTTGTCCATTCTGCGTCAGCAGGAGTTGCCCCATCGCGAAATTGACCTGTATGATGACGGGATTTGCCGTGTCGGGCTGAATCGGCGTAAGAAACCGCCCGCTGGCGTCGCGCTGGGGCAGGAAGATGGTCGCCGTGTTGCCGCTGACCGAGACCGAGACCGCCTGCTGCGCAATTTCACGAATCTCGCGCAGGGCGTTGTAAGTTGCGCGGTTGCCTGTGTTGTGGTGGATGGTGCGCTGATAGTTGCGCAGCACATGAGTCTGCGTGCTTACAAGCAGGGCAAGCACGATCACAGAGAGCGCGCTTGCCATCACGACTTCCAGCATCATCGAGCCGCGGATGCGGCGTGTCCTACCCCTGAGCATTTCTATCCTCCCCGAAACGGCGCCTCCTGCAAGCCTCCCCATGCAGGGGCGCGGTCTGATTCCGTGCGCTACGCTTGCGCGCAGCGCTTACTTCAAGCTGGCGACTGTGGTCGCCAGTTGCACCTGTTGCCAGGCGTCCGTGCGTGGCTCCTGCCAGCGCACCGTGACGATAATCGTTTTCAAACCGATAGAGATGTTGTTGCTTGTTGTCAAGTTCACAACTTCAATGGTGCCAAACCCGTTGCGCAATTCATTCGTGAAGTTCAGCGTGCCGCCTCCGGGCGTCTGCAAACTGGTGAAACGCACGCGGAACTGGTTGGTATCGTTCAGCTCGATTGTTTGCCCCAGTCCCGCATTGATTAGCCCGTTTGCGGTAATCTGCAGAAAGTCCATCGTACGCACACGCTCCAGCGCAGTCTGTGCGACATTCGTGGCGAAGGTGAACTGCTGGGCACGGCGCTGCATGCGCGTACTCATCGGCGAAATCGCGGCGATGCTCAACACAAGAAGTGTCACGATGAACACTGCAACCAGAATCTCCGTGAGCGCGGAGCCTCTTTGGGTACGCATGCGTTAGTCTCCTGTCCAATCGAAACGGTGCGACGGGATACCGCTGGGGCACTGGGGCGGCGTCCCCACGGCGTTCACGAGGTACGCCGCGCCGCCTGCTGCTGGGCAAAATGGCTCTCGATCCAGATATTGCGGCACAAGGTCGGTCATGCTTACAGTCGCCCCTGTTTGCGCGCGGGTCGCCAGCGCGTACATCTCTTTCGCCTGGTGAATTTGGCGCAGGTTCGCGACGCAGATGCGAGTCTGGGCGCGCGCGCGGGCGTTCATCCAGCTCGGCAGCGCCAGCGAGACCAGGATCCCGATAATCAGGATCACGACCATAATCTCTACCAGCGTAAAGCCCCGTTCGCGTGGGTCTTGTCTCATGATAGCCCCTGTGGGCGCAGGTCGCCCATGCTGGGTTTTCCACACATCCCACACCGCCATACTGTCAATCGCGCCAGTTTTCGAGGGTAGAATTGCGTTATGCGCTACACCGAGCAGCTCTGGCGGTCTATCGAGCCGATTTACGCCGCGATTCTGAAGCACCCATTTCTCACTGGGCTTACCGACGGCAGTTTATCGCGCGAGGCGTTTCAGTTCTATGTGGTGCAGGATGCGCATTACCTGCGGTATTATGCGCAGTGCCTGAGCCTCGCCGCCGCCAAAGCCCCCCACGACGACTGGCTGGTGACCTTCAACGAGCATGCGAAGACGGCGATTCTGGTGGAGCGTTCGTTGCACGAGGGGTTTTTCAAGGAGTTTGGACTGACGCCGCCACAGATCTACGCCGCGCCGATGGCGCCCACCTGCGTCGCGTACACGCATTACCTGCTGGCGGTCTGTTATGCGCGTCCATTCCATGAGGCGCTGGGCGCGATTCTGCCCTGCTACTGGATTTACTGGGAGGTTGGCAAGGCGTTAGAAACGCACGGCTCACCCAACCCGCTCTATCAGCGCTGGATTGACACTTACGCTTCCGAGGAGTTCGGGGGTGTGGTGCGCGAGGTGCTGGCGATGACCGACGCTGCTGCCGAATCGCTCACGGACGCCCAGCGCGACGCCATGCGCGACCACTTCGTGATGACCAGCCGCTACGAGTGGATGTTCTGGGACATGGGCTATCGGCAGGAATCCTGGGCAGTTTAAGTGCCCTTGCGCGAGAACTGCGCCATGCGCGCAGCACCGTCTTTTTGGAGTGCGGAAGCGGAGCTTCCGCACTCCAAATTACGCGCATGCGCGGACAGGGGAGCGCTGAAAATTCACTGCAGAGACACTTAGTCGTTCCACGCCTTCTCTAAGGCGGTGTCGAGAGTGAGGGC
>JBBIQK010000062.1:0-15314 GCA_037442365.1 Armatimonadota bacterium
ACATACGACAACTTTGAGGGGACTGGAGATGAAGGCTATAAAACACGGCTCCTGGTGTATGCACAGGATGATTATGAACGCTGCCGCACCAATTGGTATTCGTCAAGCGGTTCCCCCTCAGTGTGAGGGGGAACCGCTTCTCAGAAGGTCAGTTCACATCCACGCGGTAGATGTCCAGCCGATCAGAGCCGATGGTGCTGTGCAGCACGAACAGGTACTGCGCCTGCGGGTTGCTGCCAAAGTTGAACAGCACGGTCAGCAGGTCGGCGTCGTCCACCACGCCGTCGCTGTTCACATCCACCGCCGCGTTGCTGGAGCCGAACTCGAACAGAATCGCGAGCAGGTCGGCGTCGTCCACCACGCTATCGAGGTTCACATCGCCCTGCGAGGGGTCTGGACCGAAGCCGCTGGTGAAGTTGAAGATGTCGAACCCATACGCTTCTGGCGTGCTGCCGTTGGGCAACGGCTCAGCGCCGGTCAGCTCGGCGTAGTCGGTCCATGTCGCGCCTGAGCCGCTCGCGATGAAGACCTTGTTCAGTCGCGGGTCAGCGCCCGTGCGGCGGTTGTAAATCAGGAAGTCGCCCACCGAGGTGCGCAGGTAGTGAATGTTAATCAGCACCTGGAAGGCGTTGTCCGTATCGAAGTTGAAGATACGGCAGGCGCGTCCATTCTGCACGGTGTTGTCCGCCGTGCGCGGGGCGTAGAAGATGCTGTTGTCCACGCGCATGTAGAGGTCGCCTTCGGGCGAGAAGGTGATGTCGCGCATACCTGTGGTGTTCGCCCCACCCTGACAGTCGCGGGAGGGCAGGCTCAGGATGTTCGGCAGCGCGCTGCCGTCGGCGAACGCGCGGCGGAAGGTGATTCCGCGCCCGCGCGCCAGCACCGCCAGCGACTGACCGCTGCCCTGATAGCCGGGGTCAATCTCAATGCACTCCGCGCGGCTGGAGTTGCTCAAATCAACCGGCAGCACGACGCCTGTGCCGTTCCAGTCGGATACCTGCGTGCCTGTCTGCGCGTCGTACTTGCGGATGCCTGTCTGCGCGGCGTTGTTCGAGCCGTCGCCCAGCCCCGTGCCCAGGTAGAGGAAGCCGTCTTTGTAGACCACATAGGTACTGCGGCTCTGCCCCGCCTGTATCAGCGTAATCAGCGGCGTGTAGCCCCATGCGCCTGTGTCCAGCGACAGCACATTCGAGATTTTGAGGACGCCGACAGGCTCCGCTGTAGAGCTCGCTGTCGACATACCCGCCACATACAGGTTCGCCCCGTCAAACGCGACATCGGACGCAAGGTCGCCCTGCTGTCCGCCTGCGGGGAAATACGACGATAAATCCACGCTCTTGAGGTGTGTGAAACTCACCTGCGCGCTGGCGCTCACCAGTGCGCCCGCCAGCGCGAAACCCGATACCCATAGCGTTCGCTTCATTGCCATATGCCTCCTTTCTGAGGGTACATCTATTATACCACAGGTTTGTAGGGTTAATGCAAGCGTTCGCCCCCTACGCCTTCAGACTCTTGCGCCTTGCCTGCGGCGGGCACGGAGACCTTCTGCTCAATCTGGGCGCTCTTGCCCGCGCCGTTGAAGACCTTCACGCGCACGGTATGCTCGCCCGGCGGCAGCGATTGGGTGCGAATGCGGAACGCCTCGAACGCCGAGTCGAACAGCCCGTCGAGCGGCTCCGCGCTGAACCAGTCGCCGTCGCCAATCTGGTACTGCACGCCGACGATGGGCGCGCTCTGGCGCAGGATGCGACGCACGCGGGCGTTCTCCGAGTCGTTGCCTGCGCCCTCCGCCGCTGACGGCTCACGCTCTTCGAAATACTGGAACGCGAAGCCCGACAGATCGACGCTGCCGTCGTCGCCGATTCGGACATCCCGCTCACGAATCGAGACCACAGGCGGCGTGTTGCACACCACGACGGGAACCACAGCCGAGTAGACCGTCGCGTGTTCCGTCGGCGAGGCAGGCTCGTCAGTCGCCATCACGCGCAGCAGGTACACCCCGTCAGGCGTTTGGGTAGTGTCCCACACGAACTGGTTTCTGGCGTCGGCGCGTTGTGCGTCGCGCGGCTCTTCGTCCGATTCGGGCGCGTCCGCATCCTCGTTGGGGAGTCGCGTCTGCCCCACCCGCGCCATCTGCTGCAGGATTTGCTCGCGGAACTCTTCGGGCAGGTCGTCCAGTCCCAGCGCGTCGGTTGGAGGCGGGGGCGCGTCAGCGGCGGATGGTTGCGCGGGCGTTTCGTTCGGCGCGGGCTGTCCGTTTTTGAGCGGCTCCCATTTGTCTGCGCCGTCGCGTGCGATTTGCGCCTCAAATCGCAGCGTATCGCCGTCGGGGTCGCGCCCGCGCCAGCGCAGCGTGTGCTTGCCGCTAATGGCTTTGTAGGGCGTCATCCCTATCAGCTGCACTTCAGGCGGGCGGTTCTGGGGCAGGTAGCTCACGCTGAAGCGATGGAGCGTCGGCGAGGCGTCCGCCGCGCCCTTCAGCTGCACGCGCACCTGCAGGTACTGCGCGGGCGGGCTGAGAATTGGGCTGCCCTCAGCGTTGCCGTAGGCGGTTGTCCACGGGCTCCAGCTCGCGTCAGGCTCAGGCGTGTTGCCTGAGCGGGTGTGCAGGCTCACCTGTGCGCCGTCGGGCAGGCGCGCGCTCCAGCGCAGGGCGCCCCAGCGCGCGGGCGCGCCCGCGTCCAGCACAGGCGAGAGGTAGACGCCCTCTGTCGCAGGCTCCAGCGCGTAGAGGCGTCCATCCGCCGACGCCAGATGCAGTCGCTCGCCGACCATCCCACCGCCGACAAGTTGCAGCCCCCGCTGACGGAAAATCAGCTCGGGTTGCGCCGTGTCGGAGCCGAGCGGGAGCCGAAACGCCTCGTCGGGCGTGAGCGCGTAGAGGGCGTCCTTGTGCAGGACGAGCGCGCGCCAGCCGCGCTTGAGCGCACTGTGCAGGGGCGTTAGCCCGCCCGCAGGCGTCCAGCGGTAAAGCTGTCCCGACGGCGCCGTCGCGATATAGAGGTTGCCCGCCGCGTCCGCCGAGAGCGCGACAACGCTCGGCTCGGCGAGCGTCGCGAGAGGGCTGATTGCTCCTGTCGGCGCAATCCGATAGACCATGCCGCGCTCGGATGTGCCTGCATAGAGCGCGCCGTCCGCGCCGACCGTCAGTGCGCTGAAGTGCGTCTCGTCGACGGTCAGCAGCTGTTGCAGGCGGTTGCCGTCCCACGCCAGCACCTGCGCGGGCAAGCCCGTCGCGATATACAGCACGCCCGCATGCCAGCGCAGCGCGTTCACATAGCGGGTGTTCAGCGAGGCGACAACTTCATAGCCGCGCTGCCCGACGCGACACAGCACGCCTTCGGGCGACAGCCCCGCGTACAGGTCGCCATTCTCGGCGCGCGCCAGCGCCGTCACAAACGCGCCAGGCAGGGCAGGAGAGGGCTGCGCGGGCGGCTCCGCGCCGATTCGAAGCACGCGCCCGCCGATGCCGCCGCCCAGCAGTAATCCCGCTTCGCCGTCAGGCGCGACGCTCCACACGAACTCCAGCGGCGCATCGGGTAGGGCGCGCGGCGCGACCGACAGCCGAATCGCGCCGTCCATCCCCAGCGCCGCGCCCTCGAACACGCCCCGACGCAGTTGCTCGAACCGATCGGGCTGCCACTGGCGCGCGGCGCGGCTGACCGCACGCGCCGCCTCACGCCCGCCCACTTCAGCCGCGAGGTCGGGAAACGCAGGCTCCTCCAGCGAGGGCGGCGGCGGGAGGTTGCCCAGCGCCGCGCCGACGCCGGGCGAGGGTACATCCTCAGCCGATACGGACTCCGCATCGGCGTCCTCGCCTGCTACGAACGGCGGCGGGGCGACCCCTGCGAAGCGGCTGCCCGAATCGGCAGGCAGCACGGTAATCATCACGCTCTGTGCCCCTTCCAGCACATGGGGCGTGTCGACCACCTGCTTGATGCGGTCGGGCGCCTGTTGCACGCGCGAAACGCGCTGCCCGACGAACACGCTGCGCATCAGCGGCGGCGGCTGCAGCAGCGGCGCGCCCCCGACGGTAATCGTCGGGAACGGCAGGTTCAGCGCGACGACCATCTGATAGTTCCGCTCGCGGGTGAGGAACTCACGCAGCTGCGTTTCAGTGTCGCCCCCGCCGCTCGTCGCGCCTTCGCCTAGCAGTAGGGCGAGCAGTCCCGACGCGCCCGTTGGGACGCCCCCACCGCTCGCCGCGCTCGCCTGCAGCATGTACCGACCGGGCATCATATCCGCGGGCAGGCGCAGGCGGGCGCGGTAGGTATCCACCCCGCCGTCGCGCGTGCGCACCTGCACCGTCGCCTCGATGCGCTCGCCCGGACGATAGGTGAAGCGATCTACCTGCAGGCTGTCGATAACCGCCGCGCCCCTGCCCGGCTGGATGTCAATCTCCAGCTCAATGCGCTCCAGCGCGACCTTCTGTTCAGGCGCGTTCAACAACAGGTTCAGCGCGTAGTTCAGGTCGCCCAGCGCCGCGAACGCCAGCAGGTCGCGCGTGGCGACGCGATTCTCGTAGCGGATTTCACCCAATGGGCGCGTGTGCAGACGCCAGCGCACCGTCGCGCTCACCTCGCCCATCTCAAAATGGACGCGCTCGATAAACTCCAGCGCTGCTGTCAGTGCAAGCTCTCCTGTGAACATTGGGTGATTGAACAGTTCGCAATTGAACTCGCGCTGCACGCCGCGCGCGGGGTTCGAAATGCGGGCGTGCATGGGAACCATCTGTGCGCGTTGCCCCATGCGCCCCGCGACAGCGAACGCGCCGTCGTAGTAGAT
This sequence comes from Armatimonadota bacterium, assembly GCA_037442365.1. Classification (GTDB taxonomy): domain Bacteria; phylum Armatimonadota; class Fimbriimonadia; order Fimbriimonadales; family GBS-DC; genus GBS-DC. Next base: position 4,786 of record JBBIQK010000062.1, read on the forward strand.
GGCGCCCAGCGGCTGCGCACGATTGCCCAGCTTGAACGAACTCAGATACGAAGAGAAGACATCCACAATCTCGGCGGCGGTCATCGGCATCTGCACCGCGCCAACGCCCATAAACGGGTGTCCGAACGCCAGCACATAGTCGCCCTTGCGGTAGGTGAGGGTGCCGATTGCGGTCAAATCGATGTCGCCGGTCGCCAGCGGCGTCCCGACCGCTGCGCCGGGTTCAAAGCGCACGGGTACTTGCTTCTCTTTCGCGCCGCCGGGCGCCATCAGCGGCGTGAAGCCGTAGGGTTTGAAAAGCGTCTCCAGGTAGCGCATCGTGCGCGGGGAGACGCCGCTGACCATAATCGGGGTCATCAGCGGGCGCGCCCACGCCACATTCGGCGTTGTGGGTTGCTCGTGCCCGATGTAGACCCCCGCGTAGCGCACGCCCGCAACGCGCACGGGCTTGCGTATCAGACGCCCGCCGCGCAGGTCGGCAAGCTGCGCCTCCGCGCGCGGGTGCAGGTTCGTCAACATCGCTTCCAGCGGCGTCACCAGCGCGACTGGCTCTTTCGGAAAGGCGAACCCATACGCCAGCGCGCCCAGAATCTTGCCTTCGAGGAAAATCGGGCTGCCGCTCATCCCCGCTATCACCATCGCGCCGCGCTCGGTAATCGGACCGCCGCGCATCATAATCATCACCAGCGGGTAGCCGTACAGCGCGTTCTCCAGCACGCCGACCACTTCCACCTCAAAGCGTTCGATTTTCGTGCCCCGAAACACGGTCAGCCCGTAGCCGCGCATACCGGGCTTGACCTGCGACACGGGGAACACATCACGCAGCATGGGGCGTACATCCGGGGCGTCTTGCGCCCGCGCGAACACCGTCAGCCCCACAAGCAACACGCATGTAATCCAGCGCATCGGGTACCTCCGCTTCTGTGAATGGTTCGGGAGGTACGGCGCGACTCCTGCAGCGACAAAACTGTAGGGGCGCACAGCCGTGCGCCCCTACAGGGAAACAGCCTACCGCTTCGGGCGGAACTGCGGTTTGGGGATGTCCTCTTCGGCAGGTTCAGGTTTTTCCGCGCGTTCGGGTCGTTGCGGGCGGTCGGGTCGGCGGTCGCTGCGTGGGGGCGCGGGGCGTCGGTCGCCGCGCGGCGCGCCGCTGCTCACAGGCGACGCTACCGCGCTCACCGCGCCGAACTCGGCAGGTTGCTCCAGCCCGCGCGTGGTCAGGTTGATGCGCCCCATGTGGTCAATCTCCTTGACGCGCACGCGCAAGGTGTCGCCCACCTTGACCACCTCGTCGGGACGGTTCACGCGCTTATCGGTCAAATCGCGCAGGTCAACCAGCCCCTCTTTGCCGGGAAGCACTTCCACGAACGCGCCGCGCGACATCAGCCGCGTCACGCGCCCCGTGTAGACCTCGCCGACAGCGACCTCTTTGGTCAGCGCCTCGATCATCTGGCGCGCCCGCTCGCCCGACTCGCCGTCTGGCGCAGCGATATAGATTTTGCCTGTCTGCTCGATCTGAATCTGCGCGCCTGTCTCGGCGGTAATCTTCTTAACCGTCTTGCCGCCCGGTCCGATGACCTCGCCGATTTTGTCGGGGTTAATCTCCATCACGAAGATGCGCGGCGCGCGCGGCGACACTTCGGGACGCGGCGCGGGAATCACTTCCAGCATCTTCTGCAGGATGAACAGGCGCGACTCGCGGGCGCGCGCCAGCGTCTCCTCGATAATCGGCATCGGCAAGCCCGGAATCTTCAGGTCAAGCTGGATGGCGGTGATGCCGTTCTCCGTGCCCGCGACCTTGAAGTCCATATCGCCGCAGGCGTCCTCCATGCCCTGAATGTCGGTCAGGATGGCGTAGCGGTCGTCGCCTTCGTACACCAGCCCGGTCGCGATGCCCGCCACCGGCGCCTTGATGGGCACACCCGCGTCCATCAGCGCGAGCGTGCTGCCGCAGGTGCTCGCCATCGAGGTCGAGCCATTCGATTCCAGCACCTCCGAGTAGAGCAGGATGGCGTAGGGGAACTCCTCTTCGGGCGGGATCATGCGTTCGAGGGCGCGTTCGGCGAGCATGCCGTGTCCGACCTCGCGTCTGCCCGCGCCGCGCAGGGGACGCACCTCGCCGACGCTGAACGGCGGGAAGTTGTAGAAGTGCATGTAGCGCTTGCTCTCTTCCTCGCTGAGCGCGTCGAGGATTTGCGCCTCTTGCAGCGCGCCGAGCGTACAGGTCGTCAGTACCTGCGTCTGCCCGCGCTGGAACAGCCCGCTGCCATGCGTGCGCGGCAGCAGTCCGACCGCGCAGCTAATCTCGCGGATTTCGTTGGGCGCGCGTCCGTCGGGGCGCTTGCCCGCGTCCAGAATCAGCTTGCGCACGGTCTCCTTGATGACCTCATCCACCGCCATGCTGAGTTCCAGCTCGCGCCCGGCGTAGGGCGGGGGCGATTCGGGGTCAGGCGGGGTGTTCATCTGCACGACGATTTCGTCCTTGAGCTGGCTCAATCCCGCTTCGCGTGCGAGCTTGTCGGGGTTCTGAATCGCCTCTTTGAGCGACTCGCCCGCGAACGCCTTGACCGCCTCCTTGATTTCGGACGGCACCAGGTAAAGCGCAATCTCGGCTTTCGGCTTGCCCACCTGCGCGCGCAGCTCCTCAATCAGCGCAATCACCTTCTGGTTCTCCATGTGCGCCAGTTCAATCGCCTGCTGCATCACCGCTTCGGGCAACTCGTTGGCGTCCGCCTCGATCATCATCACATGGTCGGGGCGGCTGGAGACTACCAGCTCCAGTTCCGACAGTTCACTGAGTTCGCTGTTGGGGTTCACAACGAAATCGCCGTTCACATAGCCGATGCGCACCGCGCCGAGCGGTCCGTTCCATGGGATGTCGGAGATGGTCAGCGCGGCGGATGCGCCGATGATGCCCAGCACCGCGGGCGGATGGTCGAAATCGACCGACATCGGCAGCACAATCACCTGCACCTCGTTGCGCATGCCCTTGGGGAACAGCGGGCGGATGGAGCGGTCTACGAGGCGTCCCTGCACGATCGATTCGTCCGAAGGGCGTCCTCCGCGCTTGATGAACCCGCCCGGGATTTTCCCGACGGCGTACTTGCGCTCTTCAAAGTCCACAATCAAGGGGAAAAAGTCTATCTCGGTGCGCGCTTTCTGGCTCATGGTCGCCGTGACCAGCACCACGCTTTCGCCATAACGCACCACCACAGCGGCATTCGCCTGATTCGCTAAAACGCCTGTCTCCAGCGACAGCAGGTCTCCGCCGATCTCGGCGGATACAACGATGGGTTCTCGCATGTTGCAAAATCCTCCTCTTTACCGCTGCGAGCGGATGCCCAGCTTCTGTACCAGCGTGCGGTAGCGCTGAATGTCCTCGTTGGCGAGGTAGTTCAGCAGCTGGCGGCGCTGTCCGACCAGCTTGATAAGCCCGTAGCGGGAGTGATAATCCTTCCGGTGGGTCTTGAGATGTTCCGTCAAATAGTTGATGCGCGCGGTCAGCAGCGCAATCTGCACTTCGGGCGAGCCTGTGTCGCCCTCATGGCGTTTGTATTCGTCGATAATCGCCTGTTTCTGTTCGGGCGTGAGCGCCATAGCGTTCTCTGTACCTCCTTGACTCGGTTTCTATGCGCTCCGGGCGACGCCGCTTCACGAAACCGCCTCCGGGCGGCTTGGTGAAACAGCCTTCGCCCCACGAGCGCAAAGTGTATTATACCCAATCGGTTGCTTTGCAGACGCCCGAACACTTCGCCGCATCATAGGTGTCTTCGCAGTGAATTTTCAGCGACTCCCCTGTCCGCGCGCGTAATTTGGAGTGCGGAAGCGGGATCTTCAGCCTCGCGGAAGCTCCGCTTCCGCACTCCATAAACCGCCGCTTTACGAACTATGCCCCGCCGATTGGTATTACGGCTTTGCCGTCTCGTTCGGCGCGGGTTGGGGGTCGGGAGAATAGAAAATCCCGCGCTCTTTTGGTTGCCCGTACAGCTCGGGGTTCAGGTACTTACCCCGATAGTGTTCGGGCTTCTCCTGTTCGGTCTGGAAGCCGTAGCGTTGCACCCAGCGGTCGTTGCGGACGGCTTCCACGCGCCAGCTGACCTCCTTGCCCGGCGCGCCGCCTGCGATTTTGAAGCGGTTGTTCTGGATTTTCACGGCGATGTGCAGGTTGGGCATCGCCGCGCCGATGGGGGTCAGGGTGTAGCGCGGGTCGCGGTTGATGGCTTCGAAGTAGTCGGGCAGCTGCACCCACGCCTCGCCGCGCGCGTCCAGCATGACCACGCCGCTGTAGGCGTTCAGCGGTTCGGGCGCTTCGGTGCAGCAGTGGTTCAGGTAGTGCGTTTCGGGTTGGAGCGGGTGGTCGATCTGAAACGACTTACTGCCCGTGGCGGCGAAGCGTCCAGCCGAGTAGACGCCGTAACCAGTGGTACTGAAGCTTTCCCCATACACGCCGTAGTTTGTGCCTGTGGTGGCGGTTACCACGCCGTACACGCCCCTGCCAGAGGTACTGCGGCTTTCCCCATACACGCCGATGGTGGCGCCGCTGGTGGCAGCTACGAAGCCGTACACGCCCCTGCCTTCGGTACTGGCGCTTTGCCCAAACACGCCGTAGGTTCTGCCGCTGGTGGCGGTTGCCTCGCCATACACGCCCCTGCCTGAGGTACTGGCGCTTTGCCCAAGCACGCCGTAGGCGGAGCCGCTGGTGGCGGTTGCCCAGCCTAACACGCCCATGCCAGAGGTGCTGTTGCTTCGCCCAATCACGCCGTAGGTGAAGCCGCTGGTGGCAGTTGCATAGCCGAACACGCCCCTGCCTGAGGTACTGGCGCTTTGCCCAAGCACGCCGTAGTTTGTGCCTGTGGTCGCGGTTACCACGCCGTACACGCCCGTGCCCGAGGTGCTGGCGCTTTGCCCAAGCACGCCGTAGGCGGAGCCGCTGGTCGCGGTTGCCCAGCCGTACACGCCCCTGCCAGAGAGGCTGTCGCTTTGCCCCCACACGCCGTAGGTCAAGCCGCTGGTCGCGGTTGCCCAGCCCAACACGCCCGTGCCATCGGGGCTCGCACTCTGCCCCCACACACCAAAGGTGAAGCCGCTGGTCGCGGTATTACGCCCGTAGATGGCACGATTGCTCGCATTCGTTTCCACATGCAGGCGATAAGAGGGACTGCTCACGCCAATCCCCACATTCCCCGCGTTGTAGAAAATGTCGCTCCCCGACGCCTGCCAGAAGGCGTCGCGCAGGTCGTCGCTGGGCGCCCACGCGCTGCCGTTCCACTTCAGCACCTGCCCGTTGCTCGGCGCCGCCGACGACACCGCGCGCCCCTGCAATCGCGCCACTGTCGGGTTCGGGTAGCTCCCGCTCAAATCGCCCCCCGCCGCGCCAATCGGGTTCGCCGTCGCCGCGCGAATCGCGTATGGCGTCTGGCTAATCCTCACACGCGGCGCGAGCTCCTGATAGCCGCCCGTGCTGCTGCCCGGACGCACCGCAATCTCCAGATACCGGTCTGCGCCTGTCCACACCGCGCCGAAATCCAACGCCGTCGTGAACAAGCCGTTCTGCACAGTCAGGTCGTTCGCAAACTGGTCAGTTCCGACCTGTGTTCCGCCAGTAAGGGCGTCGTACAGTCGGAAGCGAAAGTCGTAGGTTCCATTCGCGGGGTTGCCGCTTGTGCGCAGGAACCCCTGATAGGTAAACGGCTGGGCGCAACCAATCGCCAGAGTCGTCAGCACGCTCGATAATGTGAGCCATCGTTTGAGCATGGTAGTTCTCCGCACTTGCCATTATACACCGAGGGGTCTTACAAAAGTCTTAAAAAATCGGGGGTTTTGTGGGTGCAGGCGCAAGTCTGGTAACTTTGCGGGGTAAAACGCCATCCCCACAAGGGCTACAAATCCAGGCTCCCCTGCGGCGGCGCGTCTGCGGGTTCAATCAGGCGGGGGTCGTCGTTAGCCGGGCTGTTGACGCGCGGGCTGACGGGATAGGCAATCAGCCAGTCGTCGGGCGCGGGACGCAGCAACTCCTGCAGCGTCGCGGGCGGGGCGGTGGGGTCTAACCACACGGCGTAGGCGTCGGGCGGCAGGATGACCGCCATCCGATCGTGCAGCGGGCGCACCGTGTTATTGGCGTCGGTGGTGATGATTGTGCATGTGTGCAGCTCCGCGCCGTCCGCGCCATGCCAGACTGCCCACAGCCCTGCCAGCCCCATCGGCAGGTCGTCGCGGGCGCGCACGAAGTAGGGGCGCTTCTGGCTGCCCACTTTCTGCCATTCGTAGAAGCCGTTCGCGGGGATGATGCACCGCCGGTACCGATAGGCGTCGCGGAAGGCGGGCTTCTCCTGCAGCGTCTCCGCGCGGGCGTTAATCATGCGGTTGCCAATCGCGGGGTCTTTCGCCCAGCGGGGCACCAGCCCCCACAGCAGGTGCGTCCATTCGCGCTGGCGCGTGTCGGGGTCGTAGCGCAGGGCGAGCAGGGGCTGGCTCGGCGCGATGTTGTAGCGCGGCGGCACGGGATGGGGTACGGGTAGCCCGAACCGCCACGCCAGTTGCTCGCCGTCGGCATACAGCGCGTAGCGTCCGCACATGTTAATTACTCGGCTGATACGCCGCCTTGAGGGCGCGCACGCGCGCGGCAATCTGCGCCGCCGCGTCCGTCAGCGGCAGCTTTTCGGGCGTCTTGTCCGCCCGCAGGCGCACCTCCACCTGACCGTCCTTGACAGTGCGCCCCACCACCACTTGAATTGGAACGCCAATCAGGTCGGCGTCTTTGAACTTGACGCCGCTGCGCTCGTCGCGGTCGTCGTACAGCGCCTCCACACCGTGCGCCTGCAACGCCTCGTACAGCTGCTCGGCGGCGGCGCGCTGGTCAGGGTCTTCGGGGTTGACCAGTATCAGAATCGCCTCGAACGGCGCAACGGTGATGGGAAATCGGATGCCGTCCTCGTCGTGGTGCGCCTCCACAATCGCCGCCAGGCAGCGGCTCACGCCCAGCCCATAGCAGCCCATGATAATCGGCTGCTGGTTGCCCGCGGCGTCGGTGAACAGCGCGCCCATCGCCTGACTGTATTTGACGCCGAGCTGGAAGATGTGCCCGACTTCGATGCCGCGCACCTCGCGCAGCACGCCTTCGGGATGGCGCGGGGATGGGTCGCCCGCCTGCGCCACGCGCAGGTCTGCCCAGGTGGGTTCGGGGAAGTCGCGCCCCCAGCACACATGAATCAGGTGCGCGTCCGCCGCGTTCGCGCCCGTGATGAAATCCTGCAGCCCGCGAATCTCGTAGTCGGCGTACACGGGCAGGTCCGGAGGCAGCCCGACAGGTCCCGCGAAGCCCACGGGCGCGCCCGTCAACTGCTGGATGGTCTCGGCGTCGAGCATCTCGACGCTTTCGCCGTCCAGCGCGTGCATGAGCTTGTAGGGGTTCAGCTCGCGGTCGCCGCGCACCAGCGCCGCCACCGGCTTGCCGTCCACGCGCATCAGCAGCGTCTTCACCAGTCGGTCGGGCGTCGTGTGGAGGAACGCGCAGACCTCCTCGACGGTGCGGGCGTTGGGGGTGGCGACCTGCTCGGCGGGCGGGACGCCCTCGATCGGCGGCGGGGTCAACTTCGGGTCGGGCAGTTCACACCGTTCGGCGTTCGCCGCGTAGCCGCTTTTGTCGCACTGCAGCACGCGATCCTCGCCGCCAGGAGCGATAATCATGAACTCCTCGTTGCTGCCGCCGCCGATGGCGCCCGCCTCGGCGTCCACAATCAGCGTGGGCAGCCCCATGCGCTGGAACATGCGCGTATACGCCACGCGCAACTTCTGGTACATCGTCTCCAGCGCGTCGGCGTCGGTATCGAAGCTGTAGGCATCGTACATGATAAACTCGCGCGCGCGAATCACGCCCCCGCGCGGGCGCGGCTCGTCGCGGAACTTGGTCTGAATCTGGTACAGCAGCAGCGGCATCTGGCGGTAGGAGCTGACCGTGTGGCGCACGATGTCGGTGATAATCTCCTCGTGCGTGAACCCCAGCGTAAAGGGGCGCTGGTGGCGGTCTTTCAGGCGGAATAGGATGTCCAGCCCGCTGCGTCCTGTCTCGTCGAGTAGCTCCTGCGGCACGAGGGCGGGCATAAACAGCTCGACGCCGCCGATTCGGTCGGTCTCCTCACGCACAATCTGTTCGACTTTGCGGATGACTCGCCAGCCGAGAGGCAGGTAGGTGTAGACGCCTGCGGCGACCTTGCGGATGAAGCCGCCGCGCAGCAGCAGGCGGTGGCTGGGCAGCTCCGCCTCCGCAGGCGCCTCGCGTAAAGTCGGCATAAAGTAGTGCGATGCTCGCATACAGTTGGTTGCCTCCGTTTCTGCAGGCAATAGTGTACCCTGCGCAGGCAATCCCGCTGAATTGTTCGGGCGTGCCGAGAGAGTATCTGCGGGGTCGGTAAAGAACTACGACTGCGCAATTGGTGTGAGCAATGCCAGCCGCGCCCACACGGCGGCGACCTGCTCGGCAGGAAGGCTCGCGTCGGCGGGCGCGTCGGGCGCGGGCGACGCCTCGTCCTGCAACAGGCGCAGCAGCGTGTCGGTCAGATAATAAATATCGTGCCCCGCGAGGTTGCTGGACATAAACAGCTCGACGCCGCCGATTCGGTCGGTCTCCTCACGCACAATCTGTTCGACTTTGCGGATGACTCGCCAGCCGAGAGGCAGGTAGGTGTAGACGCCTGCGGCGACCTTGCGGATGAAACCGCCGCGCAGCAGCAGGCGGTGGCTGGGCAGCTCCGCCTCCGCAGGCGCCTCGCGTAAAGTCGGCATAAAGTAGTGCGATGCTCGCATACAGTTGGTTGCCTCCGTTTCTGCAGGCAATAGTGTATCCTGCGTATGCAATCCCGTCAGGTTCTCGGGCGTTCCGAGAAATTACCTGCAAAATTTAGAGGAAATTTGGACTTAAGTCCTACAATTGCCCCGTTTTGTTAAGAGTCTCGTAAGACTCCTTGGGGTATACTGCGGCTATGGAGACAACAACTATGGCTAAACAATCGCTCCGCAGTTTGGCTACCATCATCAACGCTCAAACGCGACGACGCGCCGCGTGCGCCCTCGTCGCGCTCACGATCGTCGGCAGTAGCGCACCCTTCGCCCAGCTCACCCTGCCCTACTCAGGGTCAGGCTCCAACACCACCCAACTGTTCCAGATTACCCAGAACGGCACAGGCATCACAGCGCTGTTCCTGCTCAACAACACCACCACCCTCCAACCTGCCCTGCTGGGACAGAGCATCAGCCCCACAGGCACGGGCGTGCTGGGCAAGGCGTCGGCGACCAGCGGTACAACGAACGGCGTGTATGGCTGGGTAGACAGCCCCAACGGGCGCGGCGTCTTTGGCACGGCGACAGCGACCAGTGGGTTTAGCTTTGGCGTCTGGGGTCAGAGCAGCAGCCCTGCGGGCACGGGTGTGTATGGCGTGGCGCTCTCGCCCAGCGGCTCGACCTATGGGGGTCGTTTTGAGGCGGGCAGTTTTGACGGCACGGGCGTGTATGGGGTTGCTGTCGCGACTTCGGGTGTGAACTATGGCGTGGTTGGTCGCACGAACAGCCCGAATGGGTACGGCGGTTATTTTGTGGGTCGTGGATATTTTTCGGGTGATGTTGGGATTGGCACTAACGCGCCGAACGCAAGGCTGCATATTGAACAAAACAGCAGCAATCTCGGTGGCGCGACTTTACGCTTACACGAGACAGAGTCTGACTTTGCCCGACTGGAGTTCACCAACACGAACGCTTCGCGCAGGTGGCACATTGCAGGCTTCATCGGCACTATCCAGTCGTCGGATCGCCTCAACTTCTGGAACAGCGCAGCAGGCGACATCATGAGCCTTAGCGGGGGTGGCACAGTTGGCATCGGAACAACCAGCCCGTCTTATCGCTTGCACGTGGAGACCAACACAGGCGGCCGGGCTATCTTTGGAGCCCATACCGCCACCAGCGGCTTAGCTCACGGCGTGTATGGGCAGAGCGCCAGCACCTTGGGCAGGGGGGTATACGGCTTGGCGACCGCGTCCACAGGCGCGACTTATGGCGTGTATGGGCGGAGTGAGAGCACGCAGGCACGGGCGTGCTTGGCGTGGCAGCCGCCACCAGCGGCACGACCAACGGCGTGTGGGGGCAAAGCGACAGCCCCGCAGGCACGGGCGTGTATGGCTTTGCAACCGCCACCAGCGGCACGACCTACGGCGTGTGGGGGCAGAGCAGCAGTCCTGATGGGACTGGGGTGTATGGCCGGCACAATGCGACAACAGGTACCGCTCCCGGCGTTCACGGCATCACCCGCTCCACCAGTACTAAGTGTCTTTGCATTAGATTTTCAACTCCTTGCCTCCCAACTGCTGCAACCCTGCAATCACTGCCTCTCGCAACGCCTCCACACCCTCATAAAAACGACGCGGCAATAAACTCCCCTTCACACGACGCCACACCGTCTCCATCAAGTTCCTGTGCGGACTATACGGCGGCAAATAATACAACGCCAACCCGCAACGCGCCCACGCCTCCATACGCGAACG
>JBBIQK010000063.1:0-14581 GCA_037442365.1 Armatimonadota bacterium
TGCTGGCGTTGGCGGACTGGGTGCTGTTGGTGACGAATGTGCCGTGTACGCTGGCAAGTGCGCACGAGGTGGGGGTGTTGGCGCGTGTACGGTGGCAGATAGAAATATTGTTTCGTGTGTGGAAGAGTGTGCTCGCGATTGATGCGTGGCGCAGTCGGAACCCGTGGCGGGTGTTGTGTGAGGTGTATGCGAAGTTGCTTGGGGTGGTGTTGTTGCACTGGCTGGTGGTGTTGGCGCGCGGGCGTGTATGGGACTTGAGTCTGCATCAGGCGGCGCGTGCGTTGCAGAAGGTGTGTGGGTTGTTGGTGTGGTGGATGGTGAGGCGTTGTCGTTTGGGGGATGTGGTGGAGGCGTTTAGGCGGTGTTGGTCGGGGTGTCGTGTCTGTCGGCGTCGGAGGCGTCCTGCGACCTTTCAGTTGGTGCAAGGTGAGGAGGGCTTAAATTGATGCCAATGACCCCAAACCGCAGGCATGTCAAAGGGTTACGCGGGAGGATGGCAATTTTCGCCCCCAATACCGATAATTTTACCTATGCGAACCTGCAGGCTTCGGCTCGCGCAACTGGCGCTGGAGAATATGCCTTTCGCGTTGCACCAGAGTCGCACCGTACTGGATTTACACGCCGCCGACGGCGCGACGACACAGTACCTGCAATACTTCCTGCCCTACAGCACGGTGTTTGGTCTGACAGCAGACTCTCCCAGCCCGACACTGCCCGCATGTGGACAGAAATACCTCGCCACGCTGCCCACTGGGTTTCGGTGTGACTGTGTCATCGCCTTTGTAGAGGCGTCGCAGCCGCTGGAACCGATTCTGAACGCCGTGCGCACGGTGAACGCGCGCTGGGAGCTGATTCTGGCGCCCTGGCAGGCGGCGCGGTCTATCGACTGGGAGGCGCAGGGCTATCAGGCGCACAACGAGATTACCGAAGAACCCGACGACGGCGTGATTGTTGTCGCCGTGCGCGATCGGGAAGCCTCGCTGCAGACAAGCGCTTCTACGCCGCGTGTGCTGATTGCCTCGCCCGTGCGCCAGAAACCTGCTGTCCTGCAACACTTTCTGGAGGGACTCAGGCGTCTGGACACGACGGGGCTGGAGGTCGCCTACCTGTTTGTGGACAATAACGACGACGCGCAGGCGTCGCAGATGCTGCGCGCCTTCAAGGGGCAGGTGAGCGCGCCCGTACACTGCCTGCGCCTGCCCGTCGCCGAGCCATACCAGCGCACAGAAGCCAGCCACCACTGGACGGAGAGCCTTATCTGGCGACTGGCAGCTATTAAGGACGGCATCCTGCACGCCGCGCTGCACAACGGCTACGACTATGCGTTTCTGGTGGATAGCGACCTCGTGTTGCATCCGCAGACGCTGCGCCGCATGGTAAGTTGTCAGCGGGACATCCTCTCGCAGGTCTTCTGGACGGCATGGTCGCATGATAAGCCGCCCCTGCCGAATGTGTGGTACGCTGACCATTACAACCTGTATCGGGTGCGTCGCAAGCAGACACTGGAGCGCGACGAGCAAGCCCGTCGCACGGAATCGTTCCTGAGTGCGCTGGCGTTCTATGCGGACGTTTATCGCGTGAGCGGGCTGGGCGCGTGTACGCTGATCTCGCGTCGCGCGATCGAGGCAGGAGTTGCCTTCAACGAACTGCGCGGGAGTCCGCATGTCGGTGAAGACCGCCATTTCTGCCTGCGCGCCGAGTCGCTGGGGTTCCGCCTCTTCGCCGATACCACGCTCCCGCCGCTACACCTCTATCGCGAGTCGGAGCTATCCCGCGTCGAGGGCTACTGGAGGCTGGTCGAGTCGGGTATGCAGGGCGCCGATCTGAATCGGGCGATGTTCGAGTTGCTGCTGGGGCGCACGCTTGAGGCGGCGTAGTTAGTCCTGTTCCTGCGGTTCGCCTGCCTCATCGGGGTACATCTGGCGCACAATCGCGCCCAGAATACCGTTCACAAACCGCCCCGACTCGGCGGTGCTGTATTTCTTCGCCAGCTCGATGGCGTCGTTGATGACCACTTTGAACGGCTGCTCTGGGTAATGGCGCAGCTCGTAGAGCGCAAGTCGCAGGATGTTGCGGTCGATGACCGCCATGCGGTCAATCGTCCAGCCGCGGGCATACTGCTGGATGAGGGGGTCTAACTCGGTATGTTGGGCGCGGGTGGCGCCCAGCACCAGCTCGCGCACGGCGCTGGCGTCATCAGGCTCCAGCGCGGCGACACTCAGCACCTCTTCAACCGACTCTTCAGCGGGCTTGCCACCGAGGTCTACCTGGTAGAGGGCGCGCAGCGCCCATTCGCGCACGGCACGCCTGCCCGTCGGTTTGCCGTTCATCGTGCGCCTCCTGCAACCCCGCCCCGCAGCAGGCGCGGCACAAACGGCGTGGAAACTGTGCCCGCCCGGAACTCGTCGGTGTGCGCAATCCGCAGCAGAAAGTCGCGACAGGTCTGTACGCCTGCAATCCGCGTCTCGTGCAGCGCGCGTTCTAGCCGCGCCACTGCCGCCTCGCGCGTCGGCGCATGCACGATAATCTTCGCCAGCAGTGGGTCGTAATACGGCGGGATGCTGTAGCCCGTGTAGAGATGGCTGTCCACCCGCACGCCCGGTCCGCCCGGCGGCGTCCACTCGCTGATGCGCCCTGTGGAGGGGGTGAAGTCCTGTTCGGGGATTTCGGCGGTCAGGCGCGCCTCGATGGCGTGCCCGCTGGCGCGGATGTCGCCCTGCTCAAAGGGCAACGGCTCGCCCGACGCAATCCGAATCTGCCACTGCACAATATCGATGCCTGTAATCGCCTCGGTGACGGGATGTTCCACCTGCAGGCGCGTGTTCATCTCGATGAAGTAGAAGTTTTCGTCGGCGTCCACCAGAAACTCTATTGTGCCTGCGTTCTGGTAGCCGACTGCCTGGGCGACTTTGACCGCCGCTTCGCCAAGCGCACGGCGCGTTTCGGGGCGCAGGTTCGGCGCAGGGGCTTCCTCAATCATCTTCTGGTGGCGCGGGTTCTGAATCGAGCATTCGCGCTCGTACAGATGCAACACTTTGCCGTGTTCGTCCGCCAGAATTTGCACTTCGATATGGCGCGGCTCAGGGATGTATTTCTCCAGATAGACTTCGGGCGAGCCGAAGGCGGCTTGCGCCTCTGATTGGGCGATGCGCAGCGCGGGTAGTAGGTCGTCCTCGCTCATCACGCGGCGGATGCCCCGCCCGCCGCCGCCTGCCGCTGCCTTGATTAGCAGGGGGAATCCAATCTCCCGCGCGGCGGCGATGGCTTCATCCTCGCTCTGCAGCGCGTGTTCCGTGCCGGGCAGTACGGGCGCGCCTGCCTGATGGGCAATCGCGCGCGCCAGCGACTTGTCGCCCATCTTTCGGATGGCGTCGGGCGTCGGACCGATGAACTTAATCCCCTGCGCGGCGCACGCCTCGGCGAAGCTGGCGCGCTCGGAGAGGTAGCCATAGCCCGGATGCACCGCCTCCGCGCCCGTGATTTGCGCCGCCATCAGGATATGCGGGATGTTCAGGTAGCTCTCTGCGCTGGGCGGCGCGCCGATACAGACTGCCTCGTCCGCCAGTTGCCCATGCAGCGCGTCGCGGTCCGCCTCTGAGTAGACCGCCACGCTCTGGATGCCCAGCTCCTTGCAGGCGCGAATCACGCGCACAGCAATCTCGCCGCGATTGGCAATCAGGATTTTACGGAACACAGCAGGGGGTATTGTACCCGCTTAACCGAACCGCCCGCGAATGTAGTCTTCGGTCTCTTTTTTGCTGGGGTTGGTGAAGATTTTCTCGGTCGCGTCGAACTCGTGCAGGGCGCCCATCATGAAAAAGCCTGTATAGTCCGAGATGCGCGCCGCCTGTTGCATCCCGTGCGTGACAATCACGATGGTGTAGTCCTTCTTCAGCTCGGTCAGCAACTCCTCGATGTAGAAGGTCGCTGTCGGGTCGAGGGCGGAGGTCGGCTCGTCCATCAGAATCACTTCCGGGTTGACCGCCAGCACGCGAGCGATACACAGACGCTGCTGCTGCCCGCCTGAGAGCGCCATGCCCGACTGCTTGAGTTTGTCTTTCACCTCGTTCCACAGCGCCGCCTGCCGCAGGCTGGTCTCCACAATCTCGTCCAGCACGCGCTTGTCGCGGATGCCATGCATGCGCGGACCGTAGGCGACATTGTCGTAGATGCTCATCGGGAAGGGGTTCGGCTTCTGGAACACCATCCCGACGCGCTTGCGCAGATCCACCACATCCACATCGGGGTCTCGAATGTCTTTGCCGTCCAGCGTGACCGTGCCCGTGATTCGCACACCTTCGATGAGGTCGTTCATGCGGTTGAGGCAACGCAGGAAGGTGCTTTTGCCGCAGCCCGAAGGACCAATCAGCGCGGTGATGCTGTTGGAGCGAATGTCCAGATTGACATCCTTGAGCGCGTGGAAGTCGCCATAGTAGAGGTTGAGCTGACGCGCCGACATCCGCGCGGGAGGCGTCGCCTGCTGCCCTGCCGAGGTCGCCGACTGTGTGTCCAGAGTGATTCGCTCCACCACTTACAGGATACCCGCTTCGGATGTTAAAGGCGTGTTAAGACGCTGCGTTTGTTGGCGTGAAGTGAGTACGCGCGGGTTGCACAAAGCTGACTTGAGGTAGAATTGTTCCGTGATGCGGCAATATCAGTGGATTGAAGCGAACCCACAGGTGATGATGGGCAAACCTGTGTTCAAGGGAACCCGCATCCCTGTCGATCTGGTGCTGGAGAAGTTAGCAGCGGGTGAGACCGTTGATCAGATTCTCGAGTCGCACCCACGCTTGACTGCAGAAGCCATCCACGAAGCGCTCCTATTCGCCGCGGCGCTGGTGCGTGGCGAAACGATTTATACCCTCGCGGACATCAGGTAACTGCTATGCGCTGCTTACAACCCCCTATGTGATACGGAACTCGTCGGGCTTGAATTCGTAGGCGGCGCTCGTTTCGATGGCGGTCTTCGCGCCCAGCACGCAGGTAAGCGCAGGCAGCGCGTCGGCGGCGGTGCATTTCGGCGTCTCGCCCGTGCGCACGCACTGCAGGAAATGTTCCAGCTCGGCGTAGTAGGCGTTGCGCTGTCCCTGCTGGGCGAGTTGCTCGCCGCGTTGCGGGGCGCGGCGCGTCGGCGTCGGCTCAATCACCACCGCGCGTCGACCGTCCATCTGTACCGTGTTCGCGTCGTCCTCCCATTCCAACTTCTCGGCGTTGCGCTCGCGGAACAGCAGCCCCGAAGTCTCGTTCGTCAGCACCATCGTGCCCTTGTCGCCGAAAAACCACTCGCCGTAGCCGTCGTAGGCGTTCGTGGTGATGCTGGTATACATCACGCGCACGCCGCCGGGGTAGTTGAAAATCAGTTCCACATTATCGTAGACCTCGCGCCCATCCTTCCAGTAGTCGACGCCGCCGAAGCCCATCACCGAAATCGGCAGCGCGCCCAGAAACCAGTTGACCACATCGAGCTGGTGGCTCGCCAGCTCGGTCAGCAGCCCGTGTGAGAAGTCTTTGTAGAGCCGCCAGTTGAGCAGCCGTTCGAACTTCGGGTCGGGCACGGGGCGTCGCCAGCTGTTGTTGCGGTGCCACAGCACGCGCACATGGGTGATTTTGCCGATGGCGCCCTCTTTGATGAGCCAGTACGCCTGCGTGTAGGTGTCGTTGTAGTGGCGCTGATGCCCGATTTGCAGGATTTTGCCCGTGCGCTGGGCGGTCTGCGCCATCTGGCGCGCCTCGTCGACGCTGTAAGCGATTGCCTTCTCGCAGAACACATGCTTGCCCGCCTGCAGCGCGTCGATGGTCATCGGCGCGTGCAGGTGCAGCGGGGTGGCAATCACGACCGCTTCGATGTCGTTGCGCTCCAGCAGGGCGCGGTAGTCGCTGTAGCCCTGCGCGCGGAACTGGGTCAGCTCAACGGCGCGGATACGGTTCGGCGCGTACACATCGCACACAGCGACCACCTCGGCGCTGGGCATGCTCATCAGCTGGCGCAGGAGGTTCTGCCCCTGAGCGCCCACGCCGACCACGCCCACCCGCACCTTCTCCTGCGAACTGGCGCGGGCGATTAGCGTGCTGAACGAGGCTGCCGCCGCCGCTGCCGCGCTCCGCTTCAAAAACTCGCGACGAGTCAGGCTCATAACGACTGAATTATACCGCGATTAAGTGCCTTTGCGCTACACTTGCAACATGTGCGCGAAGCGCCGTCCGTATGGAGTGTGGAAGCGGAGCTTCCGCGAATTACGCGCATGCGCGAACAAGGAAGTCGCTGGAAATTCACTGCAAAGACACTTATCGTTGCGCCCGAATACCCGCGCGTGTGTCTGCCGACTGCGCGGGCGTGGGACTAACCATGCGTATCACAACCCCCTTCTCTTCGAACTCCAGGGAATACAGGTTGCCCGACGCATCGATGTCCCACAACTGCCACGGACGGCATCGGTACACTGGGATTTTCAGGCGTGCAACGATTCCATCGAACTGCCCATCAGGTTTGAAGCGCGCAATCACATACCCGTCCTCGAGACCAAGATCCAGTTGCTGGTCGGGCACATCGATTGGGTGTATCTGTCGTCTCGTAAGCCTGCCCGGAATGTAGAGTCGCCCCTGCGAGTCGATGCGCGCGCCTGGCTCCACGAGGAGCTTGCCTCCCTCGTGAACTCTCTGAGTCTGCAGCGTAATCTCCCTGATGACCTTCCTGCCAATCCCTACCAGGCTGATAGTCAGGGGCTTTTCGGGATATGCGGGCGCCCTATCTCGCAGCGTGCTGTTGTCTTCGTCAAGGACGATGTATTCCACGAGGTTCTCTGGGGCATACTGTTTGCGCAGCCACTCTCTCTGGGCATCAATCCCCACCTGGCGCGGGTCTTCAGTGAAGAGGGCGCCCGACTTAGACGCTGCCAGCGCGTAGTATAACCCTTCATAGCTGCCGTCCGCTCTGAGGACCAGTATCCCCATTTCGCGGTCGATGGGGGAGGCTTCCTGTGGAGATCGGGGCACATCCACTACGATTCCCAGACGGTCGCCTGTGTAGAAAGCGATTCGTGTGTAGCAATCGCCCATCCCGCGCTTATGTTTCTCCTGAAAGTCGTCCAGAGCGCGGTTGAAGCCTTCGGTGCGTGATTCGTCAATTGTACCGTTGCTCCGAATCACCCAGATGCGTCGCTCCATGACGGCAGGGGCGTTGTCTCCCTCGAAGCGTCTGATTGGCTGGCAGACGCCAACTGTAACTACCGAGCCGTCGTCGCCAACTGCCGCGCAGTCCAGCGGCACGGGCATCTCTATTCGTGTGCGGCGATTGCTTGTTCGGTCAACAACGAGCAAGCTGCCCGAAGCGTCGCGAATGTAGAACTTGCGCCCATCCGACGACACGGCAAACAGCCCAATCCCTGCATCTTCGTGGAGAGCAAGATGCAGACAGTCTTCACCCGTTCCGTAGGGCAGTCAGATGTCCGAACGCGAGTCGACTCCTGACCACCCTATTGCGAATATCAGCAGCAAAACTTGCGTCAATTGAGATTTGAGCATGAGAATCACCTCCATTTTCAGCGAACACCGTGTTGTTGCAAGGGTGAACATCGTTGCCCTCCTTGCCTGTAAATATGCCTGGGGCGCGGCGATTCCTGCCGCTTTCGCACAGACCGACGGGAAAACGCCTACGGTTAACTTGCGTGGGCGGCGAGATGGGCAGGGAGGTGTTCGGGCATTAGGACAGTCGCGTCGGGCGGGGCTAAGACCACCGCCGACTCGATCACATTTTCCAGCTCGCGTACATTGCCCTTCCAGCAGGCGTTTTGCAGGAGGCGCATCGCGTCTGAGCTAATCTCGCGCAGGGCGCGCCCGTTCTCGGCGGCGAACTTGTTGAGGAAGTGCGTCGCCAGCAAGGGGATGTCCTCGCGTCGCTCGCGCAGCGGGGGCAGGTGGATATGTACCACCTGCAGGCGATAATAGAGGTCGCTGCGAAATGCGCCCGAATCGACCGCCGCCTGCAGGTCGCGATTGGTCGCCGTAATCAGGCGCACATCGATGGGCACGGGCGTATTGCTGCCCAGTCGCTCGATCTCGCGCTCCTGCAGCACGCGCAGCAGTTTGACCTGTATCAAGGGCGGGATGTCGCCGATTTCGTCCAGGAAGAGCGTGCCGCCGTTGGCGGCTTCGAATTTGCCGACGCGGTCGGTTTCTGCGCCCGTGTACGCGCCCTTGACTGCGCCGAAGAGTTCGACCTCCAGCAGCGTTTCGGGGATAGCGGCGCACGAGAGCGCAACAAACGGCTTCTCGGCGCGGCTGCTGCGCTCGTGCAACATACGGGCAATCAACTCCTTGCCTGTGCCGCTCTCGCCCGTGATGAGAACCGTTGTGCGCGTATCCGCGACTCGCTCGACGATGTCCAGCACCTTGCGGATGGCGGGGCTCTCGCCGATGAATGTAATCTGCTTGCGCGCGGCGGTTTTGCGTGCGGCGGGCTTGGAGGGGCTGGCGGTCTCACGCAGCGCGTTGCGCGTCACTTTGCGCAGCACTTCCATGTCCAGCGGTTTGGTCAGGAAATCATATGCGCCTGCCCGCATCGCCTCCACTGCCGTTGGAATCGCGCCGTAGGCGGTCATCAGCACCACCTGCAGGTTCGGATGCTGCTTACGGGCGCGTTTGAGCAGGTCCAGCCCCGTCATGTCGGGCATGACCACATCCGTGAGCATCAAATCACAGGGCGTCTCGGCAAGCAATCGCAGCGCCTGATGCCCACCCTCCGCCGTGTAGACCTGATAGCCTTCTTTGGAGAAGGCGCGCTCCAGCACGCGGCGAATGTTCAGCTCGTCGTCCACTATCAGAATCGTTGCCGTCATAGGAACCAACACCTATACCAGACGCACCGTGCGCCTGTTAGCAACTTTGCTGGCTGTTATGAGCCGTTCAGGTGTATTTTCGGAAGCCACAGTGTGAAGATGGAGCCTCCTTCTGGGGGACACTCAAGGGTCACCCTGCCATGATGTCCCTCCACAATCTTTTTGACGATACTCAGCCCCAGTCCGGTTCCCCGCGTGCGCGTGGTGTAGAAGGGGGTGAAGATGCGTTCACGCATCGATTCAGGCACGCCCGTGCCTGTGTCCTGCACGGCGAGGGTAATCCATTCGCTGGTCTCCTGGGCGCGGAGAGTGAGCGCGCCGCCGTTGGGCATCGCTTGCGCGGCGTTCTGAATCAGGTTGCGTAATGCCTGTTCGAGGCGCGCGGCGTCCACAGGCGCGCTCAGGTCGTCGGGGCACTCCAGATGCGCCTGCACGCCCACTGACTTCAGGTACGGCTCCTGTACCGAGAGGACCCGCTGCAGCAGCGGCTTGAGCGTGGTGGGCTGAATCGTGAGCTGGAACGGTCGGGCAAACTCCAGAAATTCGTCCGCCAGCTCCGCCAGGCGGCGCGACTCGTCGTGGATGACCTCCATGTAGAGCCGTTGCGATTCGGAGAGCGCGTCTTCCTGCATCAGCAGGTCGGCGGCGGCGCGCAGGGCAGTGAGCGGGTTGCGCAGTTCGTGCGCGATGGTGGCGGTCATCTGCCCGACGGTCGCCAGCCGTTCCATCTCGTGCAGGCGCGCTTCCAGGCGCAGGTACTCCGTGATATCCTCGAACAGCACCACGGCGCCCTGCGTGTGTCGTCCGCGGGCAATCAGCGGCGAGACGGAGAAGTTCAGCACATGGGTCTCTCCGTGTCGTTGCACAGGCGTCTTATACAGCGTGCGTCCGCTCGCGCCGTCAAGCACCTCCTGAATCGCCTGGCAGAGCTGCTCGCAGTGCGCCGCAACGATGGGGCAGACCGCTCGGTTCAGCACTTCTGTGTAGTGGCGTCCGACGCTCTCGCGTGCGGGGAAGCCCAGATGGCGTTGCGCCGCGCGGTTCCATGTCGTGATTCGCCCCGCCTCGTCGACGGTGAACATCCCCGAGCGGAGGCTGCGCAGGATGTTGTCGCGGAAAGCCGCCAGCCCCTGTATCTCCTGATAGCGGCGCTCCTTTTCGCGGTACAGGCGCGCGTTCTCCAGCGCAATCCCCGCCTGATTCACAAACGCCATCAGCAGCTCCACCTGCTCTGGGGTGAACGGCTCGTTCTGCCGATCTGCCAGCACGACGCCGATGCAGCTTCCATGCACCACGATGGGCATCACGCAATACTGGTTCGTGCCCAGCGCGCGTCCGAAGCCGCGCATCGGTTGCACTTCGTGCTGCGCGTCGGTGACCACCAGCGGCAGGCGCAGTTTTGCGACCATGCCGATAACGCCCTGCCCCTTGCGGAAACCGCGCGTGGGGAACATCTCAGCGCGATAGCCTTCAATCAGGCGGGGCTGATAAATGCGCGCGGCGTCGCCCGACAGGAAAATCGCGCACCGTGTGAAGCCGACCTTCTCGCGTGCCTGGCGGGCGACGGTCTGCAGGAGCGTGTCCACATCCAGCACCGCGGTCACCAGCTGCGTCAGCTCGACCAGCGTCGTGAGCTGTGCCACATTCTGCTTGAGCTGCTGATAGAGGCGGGCGTTCTCCAGCGCGTTGGCAATCTGGTTCGCGAAGATGACAAACAGGTGCAGGTCTTCCTGCGTGAAGAGGGGCGCGGGTTTCAGGCGTCGGATGGCAAGTACGCCCACTACCTGATTCTCCTGATTGCGCAGCGGTACGCAGATGGAGCTGCTAATCTCGGCGCGTTTGGGGAGGTGGCGCAGGCTCGGTTCAGCGTCCAGTTCGTTGAGCAGAATCGGCTCGCCCGTGAGGGCGACCTGTCCCGCGACGCCCGCGCCGAGGGGTACGCAGGTCTCCGCGACGAGTTTTTCGGGCAGCCCGTAGCTGGCGGCGATGGAGAGCGTCTGGCGCGTCTCGTCGAGCAGCATCAGCGTACAGGCTTGCGCGTCCATCGCCTGCGCCGCGCGTTTCGTCGCCAGGTCCAGAAAATGCTCCAGCCCGCCCCGCTCGCTGGCGATGGCGGTCTCATACAGCGTGCCCAGCGCAGTGAGCCGCTGTTCCGAGAGCCGCTTGAGCGCGTTGATTTCGCGGTGGAACTTCTCGTGCTGTCCCAGCAGGTGCGCCAGTTGCGCCGCGATGCGCCACTCTGTGCGGGATTGCTGGTCGGGCGTCGTGCGAAGCACATAGAACAGCTCAGCCACGGGCAGCGGCGTGACCAGCCATGCATAACCGTCCATGCAGCGCCACTCCGAAGTCGCTTCGCCGTGCAAGAGTTCGTCGGGGATGCGCCGATTCGACTCGTGCGGCGCGTGCGCAATCACATACGGCGCGCCACGCCCCGTTTGCAGTACCAGCCCGTTCCAGACGCCGTCTAGAGTCGCAACCGTGCGTATTAGGTTCGTCAGGGCTTCCGTGCCCACCCCCGTCGCGGCGCCCTGCAGCGCCGACGCTACCCAATCCATTCCGACGCTCTTATTCCACGCATGGGCAGGGATTCCTGCCAGCGATGGCGTATTCAAGCGGAGGAGCGATGGCGATTCTGCGACGAAGACCAGTCGCGCCGCCCGATGAAGGCGCGGCGACAGCGCGCGTGCGTCCCCGCGCGCTCGTGCTCGGTTTCGCCTTGATGACGCTCAACATCTACTGGATTACCGTAATCGAGGTGCGCTGGTACACGCTCGATATCACCAGTCTGCCGATTTTCATCACGCCGATTTTCACGCTGTTTGTGGTCGCGTTGCTGAACTGGCTGCTGCGCGTGCGTCGGGGCGCGGGGCTTTTTTCAGGCGCGGAGTTGACGGTGGTCTACATCATCATCGTCACGGGCGCAGTGTTCGCGGGGCACGATATGCTGCAGAACCTGTTCGGCGCGATTGCCTATCTACAGCGGCACGGGACTCCCGAAACGGGCTGGCGCGAACGGTTTTTTGATTATGTGCCCCACGCGCTTTTTCTATGGGACGAGGACGCCGTGCGCGCCTACTACAACGGCGGCGTCTCACCCTACCGCTGGGACTGGTTCGCGCTGTGGGCAAAGCCGCTCGCGCTGTGGGCGGGGCTGATTTTGACGCTGGTGGTCATGTGCCTGTGCCTGAACTACTTGGTGCTGAAGCAGTGGACGCAGGGGGAGAAGCTGGCGTTCCCGCTGATTCAGTTGCCGCTGGCGATGGCGGAGCCGTCGGGCGCGTT
This sequence comes from Armatimonadota bacterium, assembly GCA_037442365.1. Classification (GTDB taxonomy): domain Bacteria; phylum Armatimonadota; class Fimbriimonadia; order Fimbriimonadales; family GBS-DC; genus GBS-DC. The sequence continues at coordinate 12,117 of JBBIQK010000063.1, forward strand.
CTGGGGGTCGCGCTGGATGTGGGCGGGCTTCAGCGTCGCGCTCTCCATCAGTGGGCTAAACGGGCTGCATGTGCTGTTTCCCGCGATGCCCCATGTGGAGTGGATTAAGCAATATAACATCGGTCAGTTTCTGACGACTCGCCCGTGGAGCGCCGCTGCGCCGTTCAATATGTCGGCGTATCCGTTCGCGGTGGGGCTGGCGTATTTGATGCCTGCGGAGCTGGCGTTTTCGGCGTGGTTTTTCATGCTGGCGCGCAAGGGGTTTCAGGTGCTGGGCGCGACGATGGGCTGGGACGCGGCGGCGGGGCGCGGCTTCCCGTTTCTGAACGAGCAGGCGGCGGGCGCATGGCTGATGCTGGGGGTAATGCTCTTGTGGGGCGCGCGGGCGACTTTTCGGGAGGCGTGGCGCGCCGCATGGACGCCCGACCATCCCGAACGCCTGCTCTACCGCTTGAGCTGGCTGGGGCTGGGCGGCGGCGTGGTTGTACTGGCGCTCTACAACGCGCTGTTGCTGCGGATGGATTTCTGGGTCGCCGCGCTCTTTTTTGGAATCTACTTTTTGCTCGCGCTCACGATTACGCGCGTGCGGGCGGAGCTGGGCGCGCCGCACGAGATTTACTTCGTGAACCCGCAGCGTATTTTGTTCGATGTGTTCACCCTGCGCGGGCTGGGCGTGGACAACCTGACTGTGTTGCAGTCGCTTTACTGGTTCAATCGCGGCTATCGCTGCCATCCGATGCCCAATCAGCTGGAGGCGCTGCGCATGGGGCAACAGTACGCGCTCTCGCCGCTGTGGCTGGGCGGGCTGATTCTGGGCGTCTCTGCGCTGGCGTTCGTGCTGGTGTGCTGGGCGAATCTGCATGTGACCTATCGGTACGGGGCGGAGGGCGCGTGTCAGGGCTTCAAGTTCTGGCTCGGTCAGGAGTCGTTCAGTCGGCTGAACAGCTGGCTGACCGACGAGCCGCTGCGCCATCCCGACCGCTGGTACTATCTGGCGGGCGGCGCGCTGATGGTGCTGGGGCTGAAGGGCTTACGCACGCTGCTGCCCGCGTTCCCGCTCCATCCGACGGGCTATGCGCTCGGCGTGAGCTTCGCGGTGGACTACTTCTGGTTCCCCTTTTTGCTGGGCTGGCTGCTGAAGGTGTGCCTGTTGCGCTTCGGGGGCTGGCATGTGCATCGGCAGGGGCTCCAGTTCGCGCTGGGGCTGATTCTGGGCGACTTCACGATGGGGTCGCTCTGGTCGCTCATCACGCTGCTGTTCGAAGCGCCGACCTATCGGATTTATATTTGAGAGACAGGGCTACGATAGTTCTTTCGCAGGGGGAGTAAATAACTCGCAATTTTGGGGGTTTCACCATGGAAACAGGCGTACAGCGGAGTGAGTTCTGGTCTTTTGGCACAAAAGTTGCTGTATCAAGCTGTAGTCAACTGCGTTGTGAGAGTGATTTTGGCTCCCGCCCTCCGTGAGGTACTGCGGACTAAGGAGTGAAACATCGCTTGAAACGCGTGGTTGCCGCAACACCGAACGGAGGTAAGACAAAGCGATCGGTAAAACGAATTGAGGCGCTCGGCTCGCGCTTTCTGCGCTGGAGCATAGCAACGGCAGTTGCGTTTGTCGTAAGTGGTTCCGCCCTGGCGACCAACCTGGTTCAAAACGGAAGTTTTGAGACGCCGATTAGTAATAATCAATTCGGGCGCAATCCGCAAAGCTGGTTCGCTGGACAGACTCTTGATGGGTTTTGGTATGTTTCCCAGGGCAGTATCGATATCGTGCGCCCCCCTTATCCACCCCTGCCTGCTGCCTACGATGGAGCGCAATACATCGACCTGAACGGCGTGCCGAACACGGGGATGGGCGGCGTGTATCAGGATATCTCGGTTGCAGTTGCTGGCGTGTACACGCTGTCTTTCGCCCAGCATGGGAACTACTCGGTTAACCGAACGCAGGCGCGCGTGATGAATGTTGCTTTCGGCAGTCTCTTTTCTGGAAGCTATGCGCACAGTTACGGCGACCCATGGCTTCACCACTCGGTGACGATTACTATCGACACGCCTGGGACCTACCGACTCTCTTTTGTCAGTACGACTCCCACCAACTTCGAAGGGGCGATTCTGGACGATGTGCGTCTGGAGTTGGTACCCGAACCCGCCAGCCTGACGGCAATCGGCGTCGGTTTGGCGAGCCTGGTGGGACTGCGCCGGCGCAAGCGCTGAGGCAGGTACGCCCATGCTACTTTCGACCCCTCTCCTCAGGGCTGAGGAGAGGGGTTTTTTGAATCATACTCGCTCTCGTTGGGATTACTCATTTACCATTTTGCAAAATACAGCTCTATGATTGGGTCATTGGCATCAATTTAAGCCCTCCTCACCTTGCACCAACTGAAAGGTCGCAGGACGCCTCCGACGCCGACAGACACGACACCCCGACCAACACCGCCTAAACGCCTCCACCACATCCCCCAAAC
>JBBIQK010000064.1:0-13945 GCA_037442365.1 Armatimonadota bacterium
CTGATTGTCAGGGGAGGCGAAGCTACAAGGCACATCAGGTGGATTTTGGTCGGAGCGAGCGGGTTAGTTATGAGGAAGCGATGACAGGTAGCATTTCAGCAGAGGGCTCTTCAGTGGAGTGTGGCGCTGCGGGGTCGGGCGCTTTTGTTTGCGCGTTTGGAGGTTTGGTTGTTCAGGTACAGCCTGACCCGCTGGGCGTGCGTGCGATTGGAGAGAATGAATATGTGTGGAGTGGAACTACTCCAGCAGAGTTAGAAATAAACGCAGCGGCGAAGGTTCACACCTGGGGATGGGATGGTCCTGACACGGCGTGGTTGGCGAGCGAGGTGTGTTTCAGCACAGACCCAGAGATACCGACGGACTACACCAAGCCAGGTATACAGACGGTGGCGCGGGGTTCGTTGCTGGTGGCACAGAGTCTGGTGGACGAGAATTTGCAAGACGGCTTGGTGTACAGGTCTAAATATTTGCCGCCGAAGAATTCGGATTTTGGGAAGAAGAAGGTTCTGTTTGAGAGCAAGCAGGGGAAGGTGGATTACGCCGATGTGGAGGTGTTTTATCCTGCTGAGGCTGCGAATCACCCACCTGGCGGGCAAGGGTGTAGAGGCAGGTTTGAGTACGATCTACGATCGGGTTTAATTGCTTGTGAGTTTGATGCTCCAGCAGTGGTTCTAAACTGGTTTTACTATTATGTGCAAGCGTATCCTGCTGCTCAAAACCCTGATGTGTGGTACGCTGTAGGAACTGTGCGGACTCAAGAAATGAGCGCGTTAACTTGTCATGGATACGCTCAAAGGCCTGACGGCACGAGATACCGCAAGTCAATAGTATATATTTTTGATACACCTACGAATTATGTTTCCCCATGCAGCGGTCCATTGCCAGTTCCCCTGTTTCGCTGCGTCAACGGTCGTCCCACTTTTCTGCCCAATCGGTGGATGTATGTGAGAGGTATCCACAAGTTTATTGGTGTGTTAGAGCATGAATTGGTTCATAAGCAAATGTACGAAAATAATCAGCTCTATCCAGAAGGTGCGGCAGATGCAGATGGGGATGGTGTCTTGGGTGAGTGGGAACAGCAAAATGGCTTTGATTCTAGGACAGCGTATACCACTGGTTACCCGATACCTGATGCAGAGGCTGTTGCGTATATCATCCAGTACGGAAAGTTACTGGCGGCGTGGGGGTATTGGGAGCGTGACTGGGCATCCTGTCCAACCACTGACTGTGAACGCCAAGGGCTTCAACGAGGTGTGCCTTGCTCACCGTTTCCGTGGTTCTTCGGAGACATGAACGGGCAGAATAGATCTGCAGATCCACCAAGCAACTTAGCCAACTCGCTTCCCGCTTGCTTGGAACCGTAGGAGGGATAACTATGAGCAATACACTGAAGTGGATGGTACTATTGTGGATGTTCACTGCTGCTGGGTTCGTTAGCAATGCACAAGGAGCCGCGCCGAGTATCGATCCGACAAGCGAGGTCTTTTGCGAGCTTGCTCGTATCCGACAGATTGGGGTGCGTAAAGACCGCGCTCAACTTCAAGTGCTGTTGCACGCGCTGCAAAGAAAGCCAGACTCGAACGCCCTGTTCAGCCTCAAAGTGGCGATGCCAGCCCCCACAGCGCCGTTCTACTGGCACTGGCAGACTGCTGTCCTGCTGGCGCTCGCTCGGCTGGAGGACGCCCGCAGCCTTCCCGATTTGATGGCGTTGCGATCGAATCCCGAATGGAAAGACCACCCCTACCTTATCCCAGCAATTGCCCGCATTAAAGCAGGCACCGCGGTGCCGCAGGTGCAAGCTGCGTCAGACTGGCGGCGCAAAGTCGCGGTGTTCCTGCAAAAGTGTCAGAGTGCGGATGACTCGGAAACGGCGCGGAGCCACCATCAGGCGGTTTGCACCCGTTTCCTTGCGGAGATGGCATCCGAGGCATACGCGGCAGGTGTACGAGAGGCGTTCCGTGTGCTGAGTGAGGTGGGCATCGACTGGCAATCCGACCCGGTTGCGAACTGGATTGTCGAGCTAGGTCAGCGCACGGTTCAGGAGCGTGTCGAATGGCTGCTGGCACGCCTGCGCACGGCGACGGCTATCCGGGCGGAGTTGTACTATGATTTGCAGGTGTTAGCCGACTGTGTGGAGATCGCTGTGAAGCTACTGATTGGCTGGTGGGATGAGTTGAGCCAGCCCGCAGGGTTCAAGACTGACTCCGCTGCGATAGAGGTACGGCGCGTGCTGTGCCTTCAAGCACTGGCAGCGACAGACAACCCCAGTGCGAAAGCATTTGTTGAGCATCATGCAGAAGGGCGGCGACTCTTTTTAGTTCAGCTGGGGTGTCCGATAGTGCTCACTACCAACTACTAGGGCTGCTCTTGCAGGAATACATGAATATCGGGCTGTTCGAGTGTCTCGCCGCGCCGAGCCTGAAGGTGGGGGGCGTCACGGCGTGCCGTATGCTGCCCGAAATTACAGGCACTCGCCCGCGACGCGCACCGTCGCGTTCAGCGCCATCCGTCGCTGTCGCTGGAGGAAGCGCCTGAAAGCCTCGCGTGCGTGGAGATTGCCGAACAGGTGCAGGGGATGTGGACGGCGAGGCATTTGTGGCGCAGTTGCCGCCGCGATTGCGGGCGGTGGTGCAGTTGCGCTTGCAGGGCTTTTCGCGGGAGGAGATTGCGCGACAGCTGAGCGTGAAAGCCAGCACTTGGCGCGGGTATCTGCCCGAGTTGCGGGCGCGTTTTGTGGCGTTTTTCGGGTATGACCCATCGAATCGGGCTTTTGAGTCGTTAACAGAGATGGAGGGGACAAACAGCCCTTCGGTGGAAACTGGAGGCGATAGGAAACCAGCAGGAGTTCCGTTCCATCCGTCGTATCCTCCCCACCGGAGGACAACGATGTCGTCTCCGATGCGAACGGAAGAAGAATGGCGCAGGTGGCTTGTGCAAAGAGCGCACGGCTATACTTCCTGCCACGATGAGGCGGACGACCTGGTGCAGGATACTTTGCTGGCGTACTGGCAGCGGTTCGGCTGTTTGCCGTGGGAGCGCGAGCTGGATGAAGCCGAATATCGGCAGGCGCTTGGCTGGTGCTGCCACAAGTTGCGTTCGCTGGCGATCGACGCGCGCAAACGAGCATGTAAGCGACAAGAGATAATGATATTAGATGATGTGACGGGTGGTGAATGGCTGGCTGTGGTGAACGATGAAGAGGCGCTGGTAGAGCGTATCGCATTAGACGAGTTTCTTGCGACTCTGCCCGCGTATTTGCGGCAGGTGGCGGAGCTGTACGAAGCGGGCTACAGTTATGGGGAGATAGCGGAGCGGCTCGGCGTGTCAGTGGGTACAGTGCAGGGTTATCTGGGTCGGATTGGGGCGTTAGGGCGGGCGTTTTTCGGAATCGCTGGCAACAAAAGGGCGTCCTGCGTCGTTAATAATAGTGGATGTCCTGAAGCGGGCATCTCAAACCAATTGGAGGAGGAGGAACGGAACGATGAGACGGCAGATGCTGTGGATGATGGCAGTGAGCGCATCAGTGATAGCGCTGTTGACGATTGTACCGAACCAGGCGATGGGTCAAGAGAATGACTTTAATCCAGCAGCACTGATGACACCTGCACCTGGTATACCGCAGAAAAAGGTGTATCAGAATCACATATGTAGGGAGGTTCCCCCAGATGATCACCAGAAGCGACATTATTCAGCCAGATTCTGTGCTAATGTTGGAGGTGACTGTGGCGGAGAGTGCTATATAGGCGAAATTGTGGAGGAGAGGCTCCGCACTTGTCAGCCGCAGCCGAACTCGAGATGCGAAGCCACGCTAAATTTCGTCAAGGTCAGAATAGACAAGAAGGCTCCCTGCGTGTTTCACAGAGATGGACGCTGTGATTGTGGTCAGTTCCAACGACCGAATCTGCCAGAATTTAAGAGCCTTCCAGCATACACTTGTTAGAGCCGAATCTCGCGTGGAGGTCTATCATGCTCATCGGTTTGCTGTCACTAAACCTATCGATTAGTGTGATATTGTGGAGTGGTGTGTCCTTTGAACGCACTGCTCCACAACCTTCCTATTACGACACTCGCGAGCGTGTTGCTGCCGTTATGAGTTTCGAGTGGGCGCACAGTCTTCAAGTCAGATATTCCGTGGAAAGAATAAGGGAACTCAATGATTTTGTAACGCGCTATGTCCTCGATCTGGCAGAACGAGCAAATGATACATCGCAAGGAATTGTTCCATCGGAAGAAACAATCCCGATCGAGGATGTGTTGAGCAAAGTCCTCATTGATGAGAGTATATCCAATATGGTTTTCGATCTTTCCTATCACTATACCATCAAGCGCGCCTCTGACAGAACCTATGTCTATATTCAAGAGCAAGGTATCGACTTAGATGATGCAAAGGTTGTCGATGTGCCAGCAAAAGAGTCGTATTTACAGAATGACTTGGTGATTGAAATTTATCGAGATACCACGAATGGGCAGATAAGTGGTGTCCACATAGCGCAAGCCGATACTGATGTGCTGGGATTGGGGAGCCCTTTCGGGGCACTTACACCAGAGCTATTAGTTGTTTATGCGGGTGTTTCGCCGTTCCGGTTATACGGGCGAAAACCAGAAGACTGGCGGCTCGTTTCGGTTAGCCCAGAAGAGTGGGTTTTTGAATTGCCACGCGAGTCAGGAGATAACTCGTCATTTCAGGCTCCCCATATTCGGTTCCACCTCGATCGGCGTTATCAGGATGCCTTATCGCGGCTCGAGGTTCGATATGAGGACGGTACTATTTATACTTGGCGCGTGCTAAAGTATAGGCGAATAGGCAGTGTATGGTTTCCTGCGGAGGTGGAGTGGATAGTTAAAGGCGATGAGGCGATTCAATCAAAAGCGATACTGCTGAGTGCGCGTCCTACGGATCTACCTCTCAAGTTAGAGATTCCGAAAGATACGCGCGTGACTGACTATCGTCGCTGTGGTTCTGAGGTCTGGACAGGCATATGGGATGAAGATAAGGTTCAGTCAACCAAGTGGGGCGAGGAGTTTGAGAAGTTGCTTCAGCCATCCAGCCCGCCTTTGCGTCAGCGTTCTAAAGAGCCGCCCGCCTCGTCCAATCCCAAGCGGTAAACCGCACAGTGGCATGTGAATGTCCTGAAGCGGGCATTCCAGACCAATCGGAAACTGAGGAGGAGCAATGAAGGCAATCAGGATTGAACGGACGGGTGAAAAACAGCTGTTGGTAACTTCCACTCATGGAGAGGATATCCTGTGCACTTACTTACGCGGAATGCGGACCCAACAGCTACCAAGAAGATGGTTGTTGTAATTCGAGTTCGGCGTCGGCAGAGGCTTCCGCTTCTGTTTCGTCGAGTGCGAGCGCCTTATGTAGCCTACAATACTGAATGCATGGACTGTACTGGACCAGATGAGGACAGTGATCCCAGCTGTGACCTGGCGGATTGCAGTAGCAGGCGAGATTACAGTGCGAAGTGGGTGAGTTTTGGTCGGAGCGAGCGAGTTAGTTATATGGAAGAAATGATAGGTAATATATCGTTAAGGGGTTCTTGGGTGGAGTGTGGCGTGCTGGCGGTGCGCGCCTCTGCTGAGGCGTATGGTGGTTTGGTTATTCAATCTTCGCCTGATCCGCTGGGTGTGCCCGCGATTGGGGAGAATGAGTATGTGTGGACAAGCACCACCCCAGCAGAATTGAGGATAGACGCAGCGGCGATGGTTCACACCTGGGGATGGGATGGCGCCGACACGGCGTGGTTGGCGAGCGAGGTGTCGTTTCAAACGGAGCCCGAGATACCGACGGACTACACCAAGCCGGGTATCATGACGGTGGCGCGGGGTTCGTTGCTGGTGGCACAGAGTGAGGTGGACGGGAATATGCAGGATGGGTTGGTTTATAAGTCCGACAGGTTGCCGCCGAAGAATTCGGATTTTGGGAAGAAGCGAGTTCTGTTTGAGAGCAAGCAGGGGAAGGTGGATTATGCGGAGGTGGAGGTGTTCTATCCAGCGAGGGCGACAAACCATCCTCCTGGAGAGCCGAAAGGTTTCGAGTTGCAGAGCTGTCGACAGATTCGAGAGCTAAATACAACACCGAACTGGTTTTATTACTACTGGGATGCCTATGGTAGACATAGCGATGTCTATTATGGGGAAGATGACCTCTACGAAAGTTTGTTTGAAATAAGAGGGCTTACTTGTGAGGAATATGAATCGGATACGGGTTGTCGAGTTCGCGGAGTAAAAATCTATATCTATAAAAATGCTTCGCCCTGTGCTGAGGAGTACGAACCTATTCCCTTATATCAGCTTGTAGAACGAAGATTGGAGAACCCAAGATGTGTTGATGCGCCACAGGCGCCGTACATCACACGAACCGATGAAGTGCTATATGTCTATGGTATACATCGGTATATAGCAACTTTAGAGCATGAATTGGCGCACAAGCGCCACCTCTTGACAGGAACGCTGTGTAGGCCTGGACGATACGACCCTTCGCGAGTTGACAACGATGAAGACGGCTTGAACGACGAATGGGAACTCCAACACGGTCTACATCCATGTAGTTACAGATCGATAGATCGGGAACTGTTCGATAGAGAAGTTATTGCTATTATTGAAGGGTATGGCAAATTACTACGAGCCAAAGACTACTGGAGACAGGACTGGGCAGATTGTGGGTTACAGAGAGGTGAACCAATTTCGCCTTTTCCATGGAAATACAAGCGCGGTAGTCGGGAATCCAACACCCCTTACTACAGCGATTTGCTGGTTGAGATTCCGACTACAAGGTAAGGAGGCTACCATGAAAACGCAACAGACAACACTTGGAAAATGGTTCGCACTAACAGTGCTGGGAACTTTACTTGCGTGTGCCTGCTCCCAGCAACCTTCCCCCAGTGAAGCGCCAGCGATGGTGGGGGATGCGAGAGAGATAAAAACACGCCTGCAGATTGTGCAGGCGCGCCAGATGGGACTGCGAAAAGCACCACCCCAGATAGACCTGCTGCTGGAGTGGTTCTGTACCCCTGCATCTCCCTCATACAAGATGGGGTTTGGATTCGTTGCCCCGCTCAGTTACCATCGGCACGCGGCAGCGATGACCGCGCTGGGCAGGCTTGCCGACGCCAGCACGCTCCCCGCCCTGGAAGCTCAGAAATCCAGGCTCTGGCGCAGCGCCCACTTTCGGGCAAACTACGCGCGGATTCACGCGGAACTGCTGTACCCTGCACCTCGCAACGCCCAGCAGTGGCGTGAGAAGATAGACGCTTATCTGCAGGTTGCCGAGTTGACACAGGAGCAGCTTGCAGAATACTTTCGTTCGCAGCGTGTGCCTGAAATCGTCAACTATGGCGACCCGCAGCCTGTGGAGATTATCGCCGTGCGGGTGCTGGTGGAGATGGCAGGCGAGGCGTATGCGAACGGGGTACGCGAGGCGTTTGAGATGCTTAAATGGGTGAACTACGAGCGCGATCCGGTGAGCGCGTTGCGGGCGGGTTTTGCGAAAACGCCAGCCTCTCAGCGCGTGGCGTGGCTCATTAGTCAGATAATGAGCCGTGAGGTGGTTCGGACTTCTGACGATTATCTGGTGCAGGCGCTGGCGGATTGCGGGTCTGAGGCAGTGCCTGCGATTCTGGAGGCGGTGGTGCGGCTGAAGCAGCGAGAAGAGGATCCTTATGCCCCTGTGAATATGCTTCTGGAAGCGCTTTCGGTGATCGAGTATGCCGAGGGGCGTCCCAGTTTGAAGCGTCTTGCTGCCGACTCGAATGCGTTTATTGCCGGAACCGCTTGGGATGTGCTGCGATACGCTTTGATGTTTCGTGCGTCAGATTGGTAAGGATGTTGACGGGAGGGAACTCGTGGGGGATAACCGATTGCGGTGGATAATCTTGTTGTGGCTCGTCGCGGGATGCCTTGGCAGCGCACAAGGAGCCGCGCCGAGTATCGATCCGACAAGCGAGGTCTTTTGCGAGCTTGCTCGTATCCGACAGATTGGGGTGCGTAAAGACCGCGCTCAACTTCAAGTGCTGTTGCACGCGCTGCAAAGAAAGCCAGACTCGAACGCCCTGTTCAGCCTCAAAGTGGCGATGCCAGCCCCCACAGCGCCGTTCTACTGGCACTGGCAGACTGCTGTCCTGCTGGCGCTCGCTCGGCTGGAGGACGCCCGCAGCCTTCCCGATTTGATGGCGTTGCGATCGAATCCCGAATGGAAAGACCACCCCTATCTTATCCCAGCAATTGCCCGCATCAAAGCAGGCATCGCTGTGCCTCGGGTGCAAACTGTGGCAGACTGGCGGCGCAAAGTCACCGTGTTCCTGCAAGAGTGTCAGAGCGCGGATGACTCGGAAACAGCGCAGAGCCACCATCAGGCGGTTTGCATCCGTTTCCTGACAGAGATGGCATCCGAGGCATACGCGGCGGGTGTACGAGAGGCGTTCCGTGTGCTGAGTGAGATGGGCACTGACTGGCAATCCGACTCGATTGCGAACTGGATTGTCGAGCTGGGTCAGCGAACGGGTCAGGAGCGTGCCGAATGGCTGCTTGCACGCCTGCGCACGGCGACGGCTATCCGAGCGGAGCTGTACTATGACCTGCAGGCATTAGCTGACTGTGGAGAGATAGCCGTGAAACTCCTGATCGGCTGGTGGAAGGAGTTGAGCCAGCCCGTAGGGTTCAAGACTGACGCTGCTGCGATAGAGGTACGGCGCGTGCTGTGCCTTCAAGCACTGGCAGCGATAGATAGCCCCACTGCACAAGCGTTTGTTGAAAAGAATACGGAAGGACGACAACTGTTTATAGTCCAGTCTTTACAGAGGTGTCCGATGATGTTTACCTCCAGCTATTGAGTATCTTTGCGCTGCGTTTGCGAACTGAACTGCCTGCGCCAGCTCTATGACCGCATGCGGGCGCGCCATCGCGCCCATCGGGACGCAACGCGCAAACTCGTCGGCAACGACGACGCCCACCTCGCCGCGCTCACGATGGTCGCCCACGCGATTCTCAATCTCGACGAGACCATCACGCGGGAGTGAGAGGGGCTACTCCAGCAACAGGTTCACGGCGCGCTCCAGCGTGCCCGCATCGCGCGCGCCCACCCACCAGAAGCGGATGCGCCCCTGCGCGTCGATCAGCACCGTCTGCGGCACGCCGTGAATATCGAACGCGTCGCGCACGCGCGTGTCGCCCAGCGCCTGCGGGTACGCAATGCCGCGCTCCCTGCAGAATCGCTGCAGCCCCTGCGCGCCCTCAGGCTCGTCAAAAGCGACGCCCACCACCCGCACGCGGTCGCCGTACTTGCGGTGGAACGCTATCAGATGGGGCAGCTCCTGCTGGCACGCGCCGCACCATGTGCCCCAGAAGTTGAGCAGCAGCGGTTTTTCGGGGCGGCGGAGCGACACCTGCGCGCCGTCCAGTGTGCGCAGGGTCAAATCGGGCGCGTCCTGCGTGCGCATGGGGTGAACGGGCTTCGGTCGGAGCGCGACGAAGGAGCGCGACGCGCTTGTCCACCAGCGCAGCCACTGCTGGCGCGCCCGCTCACGCTTCGCGGGCGGGTCGGTGTAGCGGGCGTAGAACGGCTGCCCTGTGAGCGCGCGCAGCGCGCCCATCGCCATGTGCTGGGTCTGCTCGTTCGGGTCGTCGCGCAGCAGAGTCATCAGCGCGCCCACCGCGCGGCGGTCGCGCAGGCGTTGCAGCCCCGGCACTGCCGACTGACGCACATCGGTATCGTGGTCAGCGAGGCAATCGATAAGCAGTTCGAGAGCGTCCTCATGCGGCTGGCGGGTCGCCATCTCCGCGACGCGCACGCGCACAGGCGAAGCGAAATCGCGCAGGGCTTCACGCAGCAGGGCGCGCGCTTCGGGCGCGTCAATCCGCGCAATCGCCTCCACCGCCGCCGTGCGCACGGCAATCGACGACTGGCGTGACAGGTATTCCTCCAGCTGGGGCAACTGCTGCGCAGGGGGCAACTCAGCAAGCGCGTCGATGGCGGCTTGCGCTTTCGCTTCCTCTGCGTGCATGCGCTCATGGGCGTCTTCAGGCGGCTGGTAGAGCAGGCGCACGACTACCGCCGCGCCCACCAGAACCGCCAGACCTCCCCACAACGCGCGCCGTTTCACAATGGGGATTGTACCCTGCATGACCTGTGCAGGACTCGTGAACGGCGCGGGGAAAATGGCATTCGTTAAAGGAGGCGTTTCATTCGCTGTCTGACCTGTGGCGTGGAGATTGTGGAGGGACGCCAGTATTGCGAGCGGTGCGCGGCGTTTGCGGGCGGCGCGCCGACGGCTTCGGGTGCATCGGACGCGCTGTCCCAAATAGTGCCCTACAAAAACACCCCCGCGCTGATTGGCTACTACCTCGCCGTGTTCAGCCTCATTCCATGTGTCGGCGCGCTGCTGGCGATAGCGGCGATACCGCTGGGGGTAAAGGGCTTGGCGCACGCGAAACAAAATCCGGAAGCGCACGGCAAAGCGCATGCGTGGGTCGCGATTATTCTGGGAACGCTGACGCTGATTGCGCACGCAACCTGCGGCGTGTTGGTGCTGGGCGCGTCGATCCCAGTACGGTAAGCAGGAAGCGGGCAGCAGATCGCGAAACGCATGCCTGTATGACGCTGCCGACTGTTGGATTCATCGGGCTGGGGATTATGGGGCGTCCGATGGCGCGACACATCCTGCAGGCGGGTTATCCGCTGGTGGTGCATAGCCGTAGCCGCCCGCCGATTGACGCGCTGGTCGAAATGGGCGCGCGCGAGGCGACCACTCCTGCCGCGCTCGCCGAACAGTGCGCCGTGGTTATTACCTGCCTGCCCGACGATGCGACGGTGGAGCGCGTCTGGCTCGCGGGCGAGAACGCCGCGCTGCCCGCGATGCGCCCGGGCGCGTTCGCCATCGACATGGGCACCACTGCGCCGAGCCTCACGCAGCGACTGGCAGCCGCGGCGCAGGAACGCGGAATCGCCTTTCTGGACGCGCCCGTCACGGGCGGACAGTGGGGCGCGGAGGCAGGGACGCTCACCATCATGGTCGGCGGCGACCCCGACGCCTTCCAGCAAGCCCTGCCCCTCTTCCAGACGATGGGCAAAAAGGTGGTCTATGTCGGCGCGAGCGGCAGCGGACAGCGCATGAAGCTCGCCAATCAAATCGCTGTCGCCGTCGGGATGCTCGCCGTGTCGGAGGCGTTGCTGTTTGCGGAGCAGGCGGGGCTGGACCTCGCGCTCACGGTGGAAACGCTCAGCTCGGGCGCGGCAGGCTCATGGGCGATGGAAAACCTCGGCAAACGCATCGCGCAGGGCGACTTCCAGCCCGGCTTTATGATTAAGCTCCTGCAGAAAGACCTCGCCATCCTGATGGACGAAGCGCGTCGGGCGGGCGCACCGCTGCCCGGAACCGCGCTCACGCAACAGCTCTACACCGCGCTGGAACACACAGGCGACGAACGGCTCGGCACGCAGGCGCTCATCCTCGCGTTGCGTCGGCTCTGTGGGCAGGATGGTGTATAATTAATTGCGTGAAGACCGCGCGGCGTGCGAAACGCCCCACTTTGAAGCAACTGGCGGAGACAGCAGGCGTCTCGATAGGCACGGCGTCGAATATCTTGAGCAATAAAGTCGAGCTGCACAGCGCGGAGACGGTCGCGCGCGTGTTGACGGCGGCGCGTCAGCTCGGCTACCGCCCGAACCGTGTCGCGCGCAGCCTCGCCGCACGGCGCACGCACACCATCGGCGTCGTCATAGAGCGACAGCACGCCGTCTTCACGCGCAACCCCTATGCGACCGCCGTGATGGACGGACTGGTGGACGCCCTGCTGCCCCGCGAGTACCAGCTCAAGATTATCACCCCGCACCGCCTCGAACCGCACGCCGTCTGGACCGAGCTGGACGACGGCACGGTAGACGGTCTTGTGCTGATAGCGCCGCTGCGCGAAAGCCCCATCCTCGCGCTGCCGCCCACCAGCGCGCTCCCCTGCGTGGTCGTGGGCAGCATGCTCCCCGATGAGTACGGCTACTACTGCATCGACATCGACAACGAGAACACCATGCGCGCACTGGTGCGCTACCTGATTGGCTGCGGACATCGACGGATTGGACTAATCAAAGGACCCGACAACCACTGGAGCGCGATTCAGCGGGTGCGCGGCTATCTGGACGAAATGACGGCGCATGGAATCTGCCCCCCAGCGGAATGGATTGCGGACAGCAACTACGAGCATTCGGGCGGACTGCTGGCGACGGAGCGGTTGCTGCAAATCACGCCGCCGCTGACTGCAATCATCGGCTCGAACGACTTGCTGGCGATGGGCGCGCTGGACGCCTGCGCCCAGCAGGGCGTGCCTGTGCCCGACGCGGTCTCTATCGTGGGAATCGACGACACGCCGATGGCGGCGCTGGTCAAACCGCCCCTGACCACCATGCGCAGCCCCATCCACGAAATCGGCGTCCACGCCGCCGAAGCGCTGCTGCAGCAAATCGAAACGGGCGAGCTGCTGCGCGGCGCGCGGCTCTTTGAGACCACCCTCATCGTGCGCGAGAGCGTGCGCCCCCGTTGAATTTTTCTAAAAAGATGGGGTATACTCCACTACATGCGTGGCAATCCGCCACGAAAGGAGGCACGATGATGTTCAGAACACTCTGGTCTTTTCTGGCAGTAGGCGCGCTTATGTTCAGCGCGCAGGCACAGACCTGGTTTGAACAGGGCGACGCAGGCGATTTGCCTGAAACCGCCCAGTCCACGGGGAGCGGCGCCCTCAGCGACATTCAGGGCACGCTCGACGCGAACGATGTGGACATGTACGCGATTTACATCAGCGACCCCGCAAGCTTTAGTGCAACCACCTCGAACGGCGCTACATGGGACACCCAGCTCTTTCTGTTCGACGCCAATGGCGTGGGCGTCGTTGCCGACGATGACGGCGGCGATGGGTTGCAGTCTCTCATTAACAACACGAACAACTGTATCACCTCTCCTGGGGTCTACTACCTCGCGATTACACGCTTCAACAAGGACCCGCAGGGCTGCAACGATGGTGGGCTGTGGTCTACCAATGTTAACAACTGCCCCAACGGCGCGGAACCGACTTCACGGGTCGCGAGCTGGACCACCAGCACAACGGCTGCAGGCGCGTACACGATTTTCCTCACGGGCGCGGAGGGCGCCACTGCGGGCGATCCCGCCGATTGTCCGCCCTTCGATGGCTGGGATGAGACTGCGAACGGCGGCGGCGACGCAGGCGATCTGCCTGCCACGGCGCAGCTGGTGACCCTGCCTGACCAGACGCCCTGTCAGTCGCCCGTGACCCGCGTGCGCGGCGAACACGGCACGGATGATGTGGATATGTATGTCATCTGCATCACCGACCCTGCCAGCTTCTCTGCCAGCACAGTAGGGCAGGTCACCTGGGATACCCAGCTCTGGCTGTTCCGCTGCGATGGGACGGGTGTCGCATTCAACGACGACTCAGGAGGCACTCAGTCCACAATCGATAACTCGTCTGGGTGCATTACACAGGCAGGCACCTACCTGCTGGCAATCAGTCGCTACAACCGCGACGCCGTCGATGTGGATAACAACCTCCTCTGGAACAACTCGCCCTTCTCAGGCGTCCGCTGCCCTGATGGACCGGGCGCGTCGAACCCCATCGCTGGCTGGACGGGCGCAACGGCTGCAGGCGGGCGCTACATCATCCAGCTGCAGGGCGCGTACTTCGTCAGCGAGCAGGGCTGTGAGGGCGGCGGCGGCTGCGAAGGTGATGTGAACAACGACGGCACGGTCGATGACGCCGACCTGCTGGAAGTGCTGTTCAACTTCGGCTGCTTCGGCTTCTGCGGTCCGGCGGATGTTGACAACAACGGCACGGTCGACGACGCCGACCTGCTGGTGGTGCTGTTCAACTTCGGCTGCGGCAGCTAAGCGTCTGCACGGTCTCATGAACCCGCACGCCCTCTCTCCAGTCTGGGGAG
>JBBIQK010000065.1:0-13483 GCA_037442365.1 Armatimonadota bacterium
GCGAGTGTGTCGGCTTCGGTGTCCAAGAGTCGTCGCAGGATGTTCTCCAGCTGTTCAGTAGATGTCAGTTGCCGTTGTGCATGCTAAGATTATAGCCCAAAAGGGCTTAAATTGATGCCAATGACCCGCGCCCTATCGAGAGGCGGGTATAATTGCTTACGGACGCTATGGCGCTCACAGCAATAACGCACAGAGTCAACTGGGATGAGTACCTTCGATTGCCGCTCACCCATTACGAAATCATCGACGGTGAGGTGAACGCTTTGCCAACGCCTTCATTCAAGCATCAGAAAATCGTGATGCGTCTGGGACGCCATCTGGATAGCATGGCAGAGTCGCACAATTCGGGAACGGTTCTCCCCGCGCCGTATGATGTGGTGATTCAGCGCGCGCCGTTGCGCACGCGCCAGCCCGACCTGCTGTTTCTCAGCCGTGAGCGCGCCGAGCAAATCCCCGACCTGCAGGAACAGCCGCGTATCGAAGTCGCGCCCGAACTGGTCATCGAAGTCCTCTCGCCCTCGGACACCGCCTCCGAATGGCTGGAGAAACTGCGCGACTATCACCAGATTGGCGTGCAGGAGGTCTGGGTGGTAGACCCGCAGTCGGCGTCTGTGGAGGTGCTGGGCTGGTCAGAAAGCGGCTGGCAGTCGTTGGGGGTGTATGTGGGCGAGCAGCCAGTGCGCTCGAAGGTGCTGGGCGACACCCAGATTACGCCCGCCATGCTGTTTCAGTGAAGCCCAGGGCAGGCGTCGGGTATCCTTCTGCTGATGCGCATCCAACCGATTGAGTGGCGAGACGGCGTCGTTGCGATCCTGGATCAGACCCAGTTGCCCCAGCGCGTGGTGATCGACGAGTACGACGACTGGCGGGGTGTGGCGGAGGCGATTCGGGGGATGAAGGTACGCGGCGCGCCCGCGATTGGCATCACGGCGGCGTATGGGCTGGCGCTCGCCGCACGCGCGATTCAGGCGGAGACGATGGAGGCGTTCCGCGCCCAGTTCGGCGAGGTGTGCCGCGCGTTTGCGCAGACGCGCCCGACCGCCGTGAACCTGTTCGGCGCGATTGAACGCCTGCAGGCGGTCGCCGCGCGCTGCCAGACGCCCGACGAGGCGCGCGCGCGCCTGCTCGACGAAGCGCACGCCATCCAGCAGGAAGACCACGCCGCCGACCATGCGATGGGACAGCACGGCGCATCGCTGCTGCCCGATGGTGCGCGCGTGATGACCATCTGCAACACGGGCGCGCTGGCGACGGGCGGCATCGGCACCGCGCTCGGCATCATCCGCGTCGCCTATCAGCAGGGCAAACTCGCCCATGTGTACGCCTGCGAGACGCGCCCCCGCCTGCAGGGACTGAAACTCACCGCATGGGAGCTGCTTCAGGAGGGCATCCCGTTCGAGGTCGTTGCGGACGGCGCGGCGGGCGCACTCATGGCGCAGGGCAAAGTAGACGCCGTGATTGCAGGCGCAGACCGTATCGCCGCCAACGGCGACACCGCCAACAAAATCGGCACCTACACGCTCGCCGTACTGGCGCACCATCATCGCACGCCGTTCTACATCGCGGCGCCCGTCTCCACCATCGACCCGCGCACGCCCGACGGCGCATCGATTCCCATCGAGTATCGCGACCCTGCGGAGGTCACGCACATCGACAGGCTGCAGGTTGCCCCCACGGGCGCGCCAGCCCTCAATCCTGCCTTCGATGTCACGCCCGCCGCGCTGATTCACGCCATCATCACCGAGCGGGGCGTCTTCCGCCCGCCGTATGCGTTCTCCGAGGGCGAACTCGCGGCGCCCGAGTAGGTTCACTCCTCAATCGCTTCGCCTGCGCCGCGCGGGATGCGGATGCTGTCCACAATCTCCTGAATGTGCGTCGGGGGCGGCGGGGTCAGGCGCGAGACCACAAGCGCGGTCAGCAGGTTCAGCAGCATGCCCACAAGCCCAATGCCCTCCGCGCTGATTCCGAAAAAGTCGGCGATGACGGGCTGGGGCGCGCCGAAGAGCTGCGGGGCGCGCATCAGCCCAATCATCACGCTGGTAAAGCCCAGCCCGACCAGCATCCCCGCAGTCGCGCCCTGCGCGTTCATCCGACGGTCGAAGATGCCCAGTAGAATCGCGGGGAACAGCCCCGACGCCGCCAGCCCGAACGCGAACGCCACCACCTGCGCCACGAAGCCGGGCGGGTTGATGCCCAGATACGCTGCCGCCGCCAGCGCGGGAACCATCGCGAGCCGCCCCACCAGCAGGCGCAGTCGCTCCGGCGCGCGCGGGTTGAACACGCGATAATACAAATCGTGCGCCACCGCGCTGGACATCGCAATCAGCAGTCCGGACGCCGTTGAGAGCGCCGCCGCCAGCCCGCCCGCCGCCAGCAGCGCAATCACAAACGGCGCGAGCCGCGCCACTTCGGGCGTCGACAGCACGATAATGTCGTTGTCCAGATGCACCTCGTTGGCGCTGGTCCTATCGGGCGCGTTGAAGTCGGGCTTGCCGCCTTTCTCTGCAAACGCCTTGCCCTTCGCGACCTGCACCACTCCATCGCCATTTTTGTCGACAATCTTCAGCAACCCTGTCTGCTCCCACTTGGCGACCCAGTCGATCTGGCGCACCTGCTCAATCGGCTTGCCGTGCAGGGTGTTGATGAGGTTGTAGCGGGCAAACATCGCCAGCGCGGGCGCGGTCGTGTAGAGCAGCCCGATAAACAGCAGCGCCCAGAACGCCGAGTAGCGCGCGGAACGCACATCGGGCGTCGTGTAGAAACGGATAATCACATGGGGCAGTCCCGCCGTGCCCACCATGAGCGCGCCCGTGATTGCCAGCACATCGAGCATCGGCTTACTCTGGAACGGCGCGGTGTATTCGGCGAAGCCCAGATCGGTCTGCAGCCCGTTGAGCCGCTCGCTGATGTCGCTGAAGGCGAACGCCAGTTGCGGAATCGGATTGCCTGTGAGCAGGTATGCCAGCGCCACGCCCGGAATGAGGTAGGCGATGATAAGAATCGCGTACTGCGCCGCCTGAGTCCATGTGACGCCCTTCATCCCGCCCAGAATCGCGAAGAAGGCGACCACCGCCACGCCGATCAGCACGCCCTGCGCGATGTCGATGGCTAAAAATCGGCTGAACACAATCCCGACGCCGCGCATCTGCCCCGCGACATAGACCAGCGAGACGAAGATGGTTGCCAGCGCGGCGAGCGTGCGCGCAGTGTTCGAGGCGTAGCGGTCGCCCACGAAGTCGGGCACGGTGAACTTGCGGTACTTGCGCAGGTACGGCGCGAGCAGCAGCGCCAGCAACACATAGCCGCCCGTCCAGCCCATCAGGTAAATCGCGCCGTCGTAGCCCAGCACGGAAATCAGACCCGCCATCGAGATGAAGCTCGCCGCGCTCATCCAGTCGGCGGCGGTCGCCGCGCCGTTCGCCACGGGCGGCACGCCCCGCCCCGCGACATAGAACCCCTTCGTGTCGCGCACCCGCGCCGAGTAGCCGATATACAGATAGAGCGCGAAGCTCAACCCAACAATCAGGTAGGTCCAGA
This sequence comes from Armatimonadota bacterium, assembly GCA_037442365.1. Classification (GTDB taxonomy): domain Bacteria; phylum Armatimonadota; class Fimbriimonadia; order Fimbriimonadales; family GBS-DC; genus GBS-DC. Next base: position 3,538 of record JBBIQK010000065.1, read on the forward strand.
CTTCTACTGACATCCCTGCCTCCCGCTATTCATGCACATCATACTGCCTATCGAGCGCGTCCATGCGGCGGGCGTAAATCCAGATGAGCAGGATGAACACATAGATACTGCCCTGCTGTGCGAACCAGAAGCCCAGCGGCGCGCCGCCCAGTCGGAACTGGTTCAGCCATGGTGCCAGCACGATGCTCACCAGATACGCCGTTGCAAACCAGACGGCGAGCAGGAGAGCAATCAGGCGCACATTCGCACGCCAGTAAGCGCGCAGGGGATTCTCCGAACGCATAAACGCGAAATTACGCGATGCAGGCTGAAAATCCTGCTGGGAACTCTCGGGCGGGCGGTTGCGTATAACTGTTTACAGGGTTTGGGTCGGTCGCCCACCTGTTGGAGGCGCAGGCTGGCTCCACGATCAGCCTTGCCGCCCGCGATGCGGCGCGTCTCGATGCGCCCTCGAAGGCTGGCGTCGGTGTTCGCTACTATCAGGGGGGGTAGAAGGGCACTGCCAGCCGCGCCTCTGAAACCGCCGCCTGCCCCAGTTGCACTCTGCGCCGTCGGGTATACTCCATACGTGGTGCCGGGTCGTCTAAGGGCAGGACGCCAGACTTTGGATCTGGTAGTGGTGGTTCGAATCCACCCCCGGCAGCCAGCGCGCCCGTGTGGTATACTTCCCTCTGGAGGAAACCCCGTATGAAAAAACGATGGTGGTCGATTGCCCTCGCCGTCGCGCTGACGGCAGTAGGCGCGCATGCGCTCTTTCAAGGACAGGGCTTGCCTGTCGGTTCGGACGCCCCCGACTTCAAACTGACCACGCTGGACGGCAAAACCGTTGAGCTGAGCAAGCTGCGCGGGAAGCCTGTGTTTATCGACTTCTGGGCGACCTGGTGCGGACCGTGCCGCCGCGCGTTGCCCCACACCCAGAAACTCGCCGAGAAGTACGGCAAGGACGCGCACATCCTCGCGGTGAACCTCAAAGAGGACGCCGACACCGTGCGCCAGTTCCTGCAGAGCAACAACTACAGTTTCACCGTGCCGATGGACACCGACGGCTCGGTTGCCGCCCAGTATCGCGTGCGTGGCATCCCGCACTTCGTGCTGATTAACGCGCAGGGCAAGGTGCAGTTCGTGCAGGTGGGCTACGGACCCGGAATCGAGCAGCGTTTCGAGACCGAGTTGCAGAAAGCTATTCGCGCCAGCAAGCAGTGATGATTGCCGACGCGATCCTCGCGCGAACTATCCTCGCGCTGGACACGTCCAATCTGGGGCAGGCGTGCGACTGGGTGCAGCAGTACCGTGAGCGGGTCTATGCGTTCAAGGTCGGCGGCGCGCTGGCGCTCGGACACGGACTGCCGATTGTGCGCACCCTGCGTGAGGCGGGCGCGGCGCGCGTTTTTCTTGACCTCAAGTTCCACGACATCCCGCACGCGGTCGCACTGGCGGTGCGTCAGGCGGCGGAGTTCGGCGTGTGGATGCTGACGCTCCACTGCGCGGGTGGGATGGAGATGCTACAGGCGGCGCGCGCGGCGGTCGCCGAGTGCGCCACCCCCCCGTTGCTGATGGGCGTCACGGTGCTGACCAGTCTGGACACGGACGCACTGCACACGGTGGGCGTGCCGCGCACGCCGCGCGCACAGGCGCTGCGACTGGCGCAGCTGGCGCACACAGCGGGACTGGACGGCGTGATTGCCTCCCCGTGGGAAGCGCGCATGCTCCGTCGGCGGGTTCCCGCGCCGTTTCTGATTGTGACGCCCGGCGTGCGTCCCGCAGGGTACGAGTCGGACGACCAGAAGCGCGTCGCCACGCCTGAGCAGGCGCTCCAGTGGGGCGCAGACTATATTGTGATGGGGCGTGCGCTGCTGCAGTCCAAAGCCTGAGACTTACCGCTGGGGCGCGCAGTAGCAGATTTGCTCGAACGCTTCGGCGTCGAGGCTCGCGCCGCCGACCAGCGCGCCGTCGATTTCGGGCTGATGGAGCAGTGCGTGCGCGTTCGAGGGCTTGACGCTGCCCCCATAAAGCACGCGCACAAACTCTGCCAGCTCGGCGTCGTATCGTTCGCGCAGCGTCTGACGAATGAAACCGCACACGCGGTTCGCTTCGTCGGCGTCGCACACCTGACCCGTGCCAATCGCCCACACGGGCTCGTAGGCAATCACCAGCTCGTAGAGTTCGTCGGACGCCAGCCCGTCGAGCGCGCCTTCCAGCTGCGTGCGGATAACTTGCTCGGTCTGCCCCGCCTCGCGCTCGGCAAGCGTCTCACCCACGCACAGGATGGGCTTGAGACCATGCGGCAGCACAGCGCGCAGCTTGCGGTTGAGGGTCGCCTCCGTCTCGCTGAAGTAGGCGAGCAGGCTGGCGTCCATGTCGGGGTCGGCGACTCCGAACCTGCCGCGCGTCTCCGAATGCCCCAGAATCACATACTCGCAGCCGACCGCCATCAACATGGGCGGCGCGATTTGCCCCGTGAACGCGCCCGAATCGCGCCAGAACACATCCTGCGCGCCGAGCTTCATCTCACTGCCCCGAATCACCTCCGCGACTGCCTGCAGCGCCACAAACGCGGGACAGAGTAGAATCTCCACATCGGAGCGCATGCCAATCCGCTGGCGAAGCGTCGTTGCCAGCGCCGCGCCCTCCGACGGCGTCAGGTGCATCTTCCAGTTGCCTGCAATTAAGGGTCGTCGCATGGGAATCCCCCATCAGCGCGCCATCTCCTGCAGGAGATGCGCGTATTTGTCTGCCACCACGCGCCGCTTGACCTTCAGCGTGGGGGTCAGCTCGCCCGTCTCGATGCTGAACGGCTTGGCGATGAGCCGAAAGCCCTTCACCCGCTGAAAGTCCGCCAGCTCCCGATTCACGCGCTCCAGCTCCTGTCGGAACCGTTTCTGCACGGCGTCGTGGTTGAGCAGGGCGTCGCCATCCGCCTCGAGACCCTCCTGTTGGGCGAAGGCGCGCAGGGCGTCCATGTTGGGCACAATCAACGCCACAGGCGCGCTCATGCCGTCGCCGTACACGACCGCCTCCTGCACCAGCTCGCTCTGCTTGAGCAGGTTCTCGATGGGTTGCGGGGCGACATTTTTGCCGTTCGCCAGTACGATAATGTCTTTCTTCCGATCGGTGATGTAAAGGTAGCCGTCCGCGTCCATATGTCCGACATCGCCCGTGTGGAACCAGCCGTCGGGGTCAATCGCGGCGGCGGTCGCTTCGGGCTTTTTGTAGTAGCCCAGCATAATGTTGGGTCCGCGCGCGAGGATTTCGCCGTCTTCGGCGATTTTGATTTCCACGCCGCGAATGGGCTTGCCAACGCTGCCGAAGCGCGGCGCGTTCGGCGGGTTCACCGTCAGCACGGGGCTGGTCTCGGTCAAGCCGTAGCCTTCGATAATCAGGATGCCAAACGCATGGAAGAATTCGGCGACCTCTTTGGGCAGCGCCGCGCCGCCCGACACGAAGTAGCGCAGGCGTCCCCCGACCCGCTCGCGAATCTTAGCGGCGACCAGCTTGTCCAGCAGGGCATGCTGCAGGCGCGCCCCCAGCGGCGTGGAGCGCCCCTCACGCACACACTGCGCGTGCAGTTTGCCCACCGCCAGCATGCGATAGAAGAGCTTCTGGCGCATTGGGGGCATCTGGCGCACAGAGGCGAGAATCCGATCCATCACCGACGCATAGAAGCGCGGCACGCCCAGCATCAGCGTCGGCTTGACCTCCACCATGTCGTTCGCCAGCGTGAAGAGGCTCTCGGCGTAGGCAATCGTTAGCCCCGCGTAAATCGGCAGAAAATGCCCGCCCATCCGCTCGAATACATGGCTGAGCGGCAGGAACGACAAAAACACATCATCGGGACGCCAGTCGATAATCTCCAGCACCGCCTCGATGTTGCTGATCAGGTTGCGGTGGGTAAGCATCGCGCCTTTCGGCTCGCCCGTCGTGCCCGAAGTGTAGATGAAGGTGATGATGTCGTCGGGCTGGCTCGATTCTACAAGGGCGCGCAGTTCCGATTCGGTGAGCGCGCCGGGCTGATTCAGCATCTGCTCGAAGGTGGGCGTGTCGCCTGCGCCCTCCGGCTCGATGCAAATCATCTGGGGCGAGAGGCTCGCGCCCTCCACCGCCTCGCACGCCTTGCGCAGTTGCTTGCGGTCGCTGACGACCAGTACCTTCGGCTCCGAGTCGCTGAGGATCTCCTGCACTTGCGGGGCGGTCAGCGTCGGGTAGATGGGTACCGTGATTGCGCCCAGGCACAGCGTCGCCCAGTCTGTGATTGCCCATTCGGGACAGTTCTCGGAGAGGATTGCCACGCGGTCGCCTTTGCGGATTCCCAGTTCGTGCAAGGCGCGCGCGAAGGCATACACGCGCCTGCCCAGCTCGGTGTACGGGATGGGACGGTACTGCTTCTCGCGCTTCACCAGCAGCGCGGGTTTCTCGCCATGCTGCGCCACACTGCGCCAGAACGCTTTGCTGAGAGTATCGGCAGCCATCGTCTTGCTCCGATACGCCGATTCGCGCATGGGGGACTATTTCCTGCCGTATGAGCGCAGTTAAAGCGAAGCGGGGGACGACACGGTAGTCGTCCCCTTTCGTGACGCCTGTCAGAACGATGGTTTCTCAGATAAACAGCGTCGCTCTGGAGCGGGTCGCGTCGCCCAGGAAGGTCGCCACGCCGCCTACCTCGATGCCGTCTACCAGTTCCTCTTTGTGAATGCCCATCACATCCATCGACATCTGGCAGGCGACGATTCGCACGCCCAGCTCGCGCGCCATCTGCGCCATCTCCTCAATCTGAGGCACGCCCTGCTGGCGCATCATCGTGCGGAGCATCTTCGCGCCGACGCCGCCGAAGTTCATCTTCGACACGCCCAGCCCGCGCGTGCCCACAGGCGTCATCCAGCCCATCAGCTTCTGGAAGAGAGTTTTGCCGCGCGACTCGCGCTTCTGGCGCAGCGCGGTCAGCCCCCAGAAGGTGAAGAACATCGAGACCTCCATCCCGCTGGCGGCGGCGCCCGAGGCAATTACGAACGCCGCCAGCACACGATCCAGATCGCCCGAAAAGACCACCATCGACAGGCGGTTATCGGGCATCTGGCGACGCAGCGCGTCCACCTGCGCCTGCAGCTGCTCCACCTGCGCCCAGAGCGCGCCCGTGTCCACCGCCGCCTTCGGCTCCATCACCGTCGTCTGACCATTCATACCCATCGCCTCACCTCACTTCTTGCGGATGTAATGCACATAGACCGTCTTGCCGTCCAGCTCCGCAGTCTCCTGCGCGAGCAACTCGGCGTCGGCGACCATGTTCGCCCAGCCCTTGAAGTCGTTCACCGAGCCAGGATCGGTCGCCAGCACGCGCAGAGTCTGCCCCGACGGCAGCTCCTGAAACGCCTTACGCGCGTTCACAATCGGCATCGGGCACTGCAGCCCGCGCGCATCGATCTCAACATCGTATTTGATTTCCATCGTTTGCCTACCTCCTGTCGTTCGTATGGAGACCCCCCGACTCTTGTCGCGGGTCTCTGTAGGGTTAGAGGCGTCTGGGGGCGCAAAGGATTCATTGGGTAGGAACTGTGTTCCGCGTCGCGAATCCCATTCAGGGGTTCCGACGATGGAAACAGGGATGGAACGTCAGCTGGAGATTTACCGCAAGGGGCTGTTCGGGATGCCCGAGCAGTTCCCTGTGGATTACGATTCGCTGGAGGCGGCGGCGCGGGAGGCGATGACGCCCGAAGCGTATGACTATGTGGCGGGCAGCGCGGGGACGGAACAGACCGCCGACGCCAACCGCCGCGCGTTTGCCCGCTGGGAGATTGTGCCGCGCTTTTTGCGGGATGTGTCCCAGCGCGACTGGAGCGTCGAGCTGTTTGGGCGACGCTACCCCGCGCCGATTTATGTCGCGCCCGTGGGCGTGCAGGGCATCATTCACAGCGAGGGCGAGCTGGCGACGGCGCGCGCCTGCGCGAAGCTGGGTATCCCCTTCACGCTCAGCACGGTCGCTTCGTACACCATCGAGCAGGTCGCCGAGGCGATGGGCGATGCGCCGCGCTGGTTCCAGCTCTACTGGAGCCGCAATCACGAGGTCGCGGCGAGCTTCGTGCGTCGCGCGGAGGCGGCGGGCTACAGCGCGATTGTGGTGACGGTGGACACCTACATGCTGGCGTGGCGTCCGCGCGATCTACGCCGCGCGTATCTGCCCTTTATGCGCGGGGATGGGCTGGCGAACTATTTCAGCGACCCTGCATTCCGCGCGCTGCTCGCCGCCCCGCCCGAAGAAGACCCCGGCAGCGCGGTGATGCAGTTCGCGGCGATTTTCGGCAACCCCAGCCTCACCTGGAACGACCTCTCGCGCCTGCGCAAGTGGACGCGCCTGCCCATCCTGCTCAAGGGCATCCTGCATCCCGACGACGCGCGCGAGGCGGTCAAGCGCCGCGTCGATGGGATTATCGTCTCCAATCACGGCGGCAGGCAGGTGGACGGCGCAATCTGCGCGCTGGATGCGCTCGGTATGGTTATGAGAGCGACTGGCGGCTCGGTTCCCGTGCTGTTCGATAGCGGCGTGCGCACGGGCGCGGACGCGCTCAAGGCGCTGGCGCTGGGCGCGCGGATGGTCGGGCTGGGCAGACCCGTGATGTGGGCGCTGGGCGTCGACGGCGAGAACGGCGTGCATACCTACCTGCGCAACTTCCTCGCCGATTTCGACCTCACGCTCGCCCTGTCAGGCTACAAGCGTATTGAGGAGATCGACCAGGATGCCGTACTGTTAGTTGAGTAGCCTGCCCTGTGCGAGCAGGAACCGCGCCGCGCGCCTCGAATGGGGGGCTATGCTTTCGCGCAGCGCCGTGTATGCTCGGAATGGAGTCGTCGCCAGCTCGCAGCCGCTGGCGGTCAGCGCGGGATTGCACATCCTGCGCGCGGGGGGCAGTTTCGTGGACGCCGCGATTGCGACCTCCGCCGTGCTGTGCGTGGTGGAGCCGTGGGCGAGTCATCTGGGCGGGGACGCTTTTGTGGTGCTGTACGACGCCGCGCGCCGTCGCACGCTTGCGCTCAACGGCTCTGGCGCCGCGCCCCAATCGGCGACGCCCGAACGCTTCCCGAACGGCATCCCCCTGCGCGGGATTACCGCCGCGACCGTGCCCGGACTGGTGGACGCATGGGTTCGGTTGCACGCGCTGTACGGCAGGCTGCCGTTCTCGCGCCTGCTGGAGCCTGCGATTGAGTACGCCGAGGGGGGCTACCCCATCAGCGCGCGCAAGGCGAACCTCTGGCGCAACGCGAGCCGCTCCAGCGAGTTGCACCCCGTGCTGCAGGGACTGCTGGGTCAGGATCGGGCGCCGCGTGCAGGCGAGGTTGTGCGCTGCCCGGACACCGCGCGCGCTCTAAAAGTGATTGCCGCAGGCGGACGCGACGCCTTTTATAAGGGCGAACTCGCGCGCCGACTCGTGGCGTACAGCCAGCAACAGGGCGGCTGGTTCGAACCCGACGACCTCGCACGGCACGAGAGCGAACTCACCGAGCCGCTGCGCGTGCGCTACCGCGCCTACACCGTGCATGGGCAACCGCCCGTGTCACAGGGGATTATCCTGATGGAGGCGCTTGCCCTGCTGGATGGGTACGACCTGCGCGGGATGGACGCCGCCCAGCGCACGCACCTGATGGTGGAAGCGATCAAGTGCGCGTTTGCAGACCGCTGGGCGTATCTGGGCGACCCGCGCGTGGTGGGCAAACGCGCCGAGTCGCTGCTCGCGCCTGACTACATCCGCGAGCGGCGCGCCGCCCTGTCGCTGGAGCGGGCGCAGGCGGTCTACACGCCGGGCAAACTGCGTGACACGAACACGACCTACTTCTGCATCGCCGACCGCGACGGCAACGCGATTTCGTTTATCCAGAGCGTCTACCATCCCTTCGGCAGCGGCGTGGTGGTGGACGGCATCCTGCTGAACAACCGCATGCGCGGCTTCTCGCTGCGTTCCGATAGCCCGAACCGCCTCGCGCCGGGCAAGCGCCCGATGCACACGCTGAACGCCTATCTGATGACGCGCGGGGACGCGCTGGCGTATGTCGGCGGCACGCCCGGCGGCGATATTCAGGTGCAGACGAACCTGCAGGTGATTGCCCGCCTGATTGACGACGGGATGGAGCCGCAGGCGGCGATTGAGCAGCCGCGCTGGGCGTGGCAGCCCGCGCAGAGTACCGACCCCTCGCCCGGCGCGCTGAGCCTCGAAGCGGCGGACGACGCGCTGGTGGACGCCCTGCGCCAGCGGGGACATCAGGTGCGCACGACCCCGCCCGGCACGCACCCCAGCGCCGTGCAGGTGATTCAGAAAGTGGGCGACAGCTACTGCGCTGGCTCCGACCCGCGCGCGGAAGGGCACGCAGGAGGCTACTGATGTCCCGACAGACGCTCGCCCGCGCGCTGGCGCATCTGGCGATCCTGGGGCTGCTCGCGCTCTATATGCTCCCCATCGCATGGATGCTCGCGACCTCGCTCAAGCCTGACGAGGAGCTGTTCACCGAACAAATCCGCTGGGTTCCCAATCGGGTGGCGTGGGAGAACTACGCGCACGCGCTGTCGACCTTCCCGTTCGGGCTGTATCTGCGCAACACGCTGCTGGTGGCGGGGTTGACGGTGGTGGGCGTGCTGCTGAGTTGCCTGCCGCCTGCCTATGCGTTCGCGCGGATGCGCTGGCGTGGGCGCAACTTCTGGTTCTGGGTGATGCTCAGCACGCTCATGCTGCCGCCGCAGGTAACGCTGCTGCCCGTGTTCCTGCTGTTTCGCAAGCTCGGCTGGGTGGACACCTTCCTGCCGCTGATTGTGCCCGCGTTTCTGGGGAATGCGTTCCTGATTTTCATGCTGCGCCAGTTTTTCCTGACGCTGCCACAGGAGCTGATTGACGCCGCGCGGCTGGACGGCTGCAGCGAGTGGGCGATTCTGTGGCGGCTGGTCGCGCCGATGTCGAAGCCCGCGGTGGCGACCGTCGCGCTGTTCTCGTTCGTGTGGGCTTGGACGGACTTTATGAACCCGCTGATTTACCTCAACGACTCCAGCAAATTCACCTTAGCGGTGGGGCTGCAGTATTTTCTGGGGCGGCACGGGGAGCAGTGGAACCTGCTGATGGCGGCGGCGACGGTGGTGACCGCGCCGCTGGTACTGCTGTTTCTGCTGACCCAGCGCGCCTATGTGCGCGGGATTACGCTCACGGGGCTGAAGGGGTAAAATTGGGCGGTCGTGATTGCGCCGCGGTGGTGGTTTGACCTCAAGCAGTACGCCGAACGCCTCCAGCGCTACTCGGACGAAGAGCTGCTGGACATCTACTTTCACATTCACCCGATTCGCTACCAGGCGCACTATCTGTGCGTGTTGCGCGAGTTGCGGCGTCGGGGTCTGAAGCCGCGCGCGGCGAGCCGCCCGTTCGCGGGGCTGCGCTGGGACCTGCCGCAGTGGGTGAGCGCGTGGGGCGCGCTGACGCGTGCGCCGCTGCTGGCGCGTCTTGTGTTCGGGCTGCTGACTCTCTTGCTTTCGGGGACGCTCACGGCAATCGGGCTTGCGCCCGTGTGGGCGGCGACGCTGCTGGTGCGCTACCTCGACCCGTTCACCGCGCTCTTCTTAATGATGTGTCTGGTGTGGGCGTGGGGGCTGGGCGCATGGTTGACCTATCGGGCAGGCGCGCGCGGCGGCTGGAGCCTGCTGGCGGTGCTGGGCAGCAGCGCGACGCTCTGGGCGTTTCTGTATACGCGCGCCTTCGCACGGATTGTCGAGGCGCTCAACCAGCCGCCGGGTGGGGGCGGCGGGTGGGGGTTCTAAGTGTCTTTGCATCATATTTTCAACTACCCCCCCGTTTACGGGCTTAAGAGGGTAGGTTTTTTTTGAGGTGCGCGCTGCTTGCGGGCGCACCCAGAATATGGAGAAGCGCGTGTTCACACGACGGCTGAAGCCGTTCCTATCAAACGAAGCCGACCTTCGTCGGCTATA
>JBBIQK010000066.1:0-12367 GCA_037442365.1 Armatimonadota bacterium
GTTGCTTGGGGTGGTGTTGTTGCACTGGCTGGTGGTGTTGGCGCGCGGGCGTGTGTGGGACTTGAGTCTGCATCAGGCGGCGCGTGCGTTGCAGAAGGTGTGTGGGTTGTTGGTGTGGTGGATGGTGGGGCGTTGTCGTTTGGGGGATGTGGTGGAGGCATTTGGGCGGTGTTGGTCGGGTTGTCGTGTGTGTCGGCGTCGGAGGCGTCCTGCGACCTTTCAGTTGCTGCTGGGTGAGGGGGGCTTAAATTGATGCCAATGACCGCGCTCAGCAGGCGAATGACCTGCACTGTCGCGTCGGGCTGCTCGCGCAGGCGGGCGATTTGCGTCTGGAACGCGCCTTCGTTCAGGGGCGGGGTCAGCGCGACCTGCTCGACGCCCTGTTCCAGCGTCTCGGTGGGGTGGAACTCCGCGCCCAGCAGGTGCAGCGGCTCGCGCAGCATGCGCAGGGCGTCCTCATCAGGGGCGACCAGCCGCACAAAGTAGCGCATACTCAGCGATTCGATCGGCGCGGTCTCGCCGGGGCGCAGCGACGGGTCTTCGTGGCGTGGGGGCTTGGGATAGCGCGCGACGGCAATCAGGTCGCCCAGCACCGCGCTGGCGGTCGCCCGTGCGCCCGCGCCGAAGCCGTGAAACGACATCTCCTGAAAGCCGTTGCCCTGCAGCCACACGCCGCTGAACGCGCCGCGCACCACATACAGCGGGCACTCGCGCGGAATCAGCGTCGGATGCACCCGCGCACACAGCCTGCCGTCGGGCAGCCGCTCGGAGATGCTCAGCAGTTTCAGTCCCATATTCAGCCGCCGCGCCCACAGCAAATCGCGCCCGCTCAGGTGGGTAATCCCCTCGCGGTAGACGCTCTCCAGCGGCACATACTGCAGGAACGCCAGCCGCGCCAGAATCGCCGTTTTGTATTGCGCGTCGTAGCCTTCCACATCGCTGGTCGGGTCAGCTTCGGCGTAGCCGTTCTGCTGGGCTTTCTGCAGGGCGTTCGCGTAGGCGGTCTCGGCGGGTTCGCCCGCGTCAAGGGCGCGCTCCATCTCGCGCAGGATAAAATTCGTCGTGCTGTTCACGATGCCCACAGCGCGCTGGATACGATTGCCCGCCAGTGCGCCCTGTAGCGCATCCAGAATCGGCAGGCTGCCCGCGACGCTCGCCTCGTACAGTAGCCGCACCCCGCGCTGGCGCGCCAGCCGCAGCAGTTCGTCGCCCGATACTGCCATCACCAGCTTGTTCGCGGTAATCACATGCTTGCCCGCCTGCAGCGCGTCGCGGATGAGCGTGCGTGCAGGCTCCAGCCCGCCCATCAGCTCCAGCACCACATGCACCTTCGGGTCGCAGAGGGCGCGCTGGGGGTCGGTCGTCAACAGTTTGGGCGGCACAGCGACGGCGCGGGGCTTGTCAGGGTTGCGCACCAGCACATGGCGCACTTCGAACCGTTTGCCCGTCTGCGCCTCCAGCAGGTCGGCGTTCTCGCGCAGCAGGGTCAGCACGCCCCCGCCGACTGTGCCCGCGCCCAAAATCGAAAGTTGCAGAATCTTACTCATTCCGGCGGCTCCAGCAGCATCAGCGCGTCACCCTGCTGCACCAGGGTGGCGTTCTGCGCCACGATGCGCCGCACGATGCCAGTGATGGGCGAAGGCACTTCGTTGAACACCTTCATCGCTTCGATCAGTCCAATCGTCTGCCCCTCGTACACGAGGTCGCCCTCTTCCACATAGGGCGGCTCGCTCGGCGAGGGACCGCGGTAGAACATGCCCGTCATGGGCGATTCGATGGGCGTCCAGCCGGGCGTTTCCGCGGGGCGAGACGGTTGGGACGGTTGCACGACGGCGACGGCGGGCGCGCCAGTCGGCTCGGCGCGTTCGATGTGAATGCGCGTCTCGCCTACCGCAACCTCCAGCGCCTGCAACTGGTATCGCTCCATCAGCTGCAGGCAGCGCTTCACCGTCTCAATCGGCACAGGCACGCAAGGATTATACCTGACGGGTGGGAACTGCCGATAATTGGGGATATGGCACTGCCTGCGCCCGACCGTGAGCCGCGTTTTCACATTACAAACTTCTGTACCGCCCCGACCTGAACACAAGGTACACACTTCCCGACGGCATGTTTTCAGCAATTGCCACCAGTCGCTCTATGCGCTGCACAAGCCACTTGGCGCGTTGCCATCGGTTCAAATGATCCCAGAACCGCCCCAGCAAAATCACACGCGCCTGTATCGCTTTCAAGTCGTTCACGGTATATCCGCGCGTCTTCTCGTTTCTATCGCCAGTGATAATCACAAAATCGTTCTGCGTCGCTTGAACAATCCAGTCCCGATCTGGAAGCCCACTCCAGCCGCGCTGGCTCACATGCGCCATAGGCGTCAGCCCCGATTCGCGATTGACGAACTCCACCAGACGCCGTGAGATGTTCTCGTCGAACAGGAGCTTCATGCGCTCAGACGCCATTCGCCCTCATAACGAATCGCGGCAGAGACCGCCGATGCAGGGATTTCGAAGTAGTCGGCGACCGATTCCAGATTTTTTTCGCGTTGCCAGAGGGCGTAGATGACTCGCGTCGGGATGGCGCGTTCCGTGATAACGGGCTCGCCGCCGCGAATCCGCCGATCGAGATACACCTGCCGCTCGTACCCATAGGGGTAGTAGCGCACGGCGAGGTCGCCGTCAAATTCGATGTGCTGAGCGAACTGCTCGGCGAAGTCTGCCGCCAGCTGTCCAATATCGGGGCGTTTGAGCAAGCCTTCCGCCTCCCGCACGAGCAGCGTGCGCCCATCGACCAGCACCTGCTTGCGCGAGAAAGGGAACTCACCCACCTCGCGCGCCAGTGCGTCCGCCGTCCTTCGGATATGCGGCAGGGATACGCCCAGCGCGACAAACTCGCGCACAAAGAACAATTCCATCAGCTCAGGGAAGGTCAGGATACCCTTTCGATGGCTTTGCGCATGCAGCACAGGCGCAGAGTATGCCTGTCCCGAACGCCGCGCGTAGAAATAGCCATCCGCCCAGCGCGCCAATCGCTGGGGCGTAATACCCAGCAAGCGCGCCGCCTCCGCATACGAGTAGACCCCGTATTCCAGCCCAGGTGCTATTTGCATTCCGACAGGCATATACGGAATCATACCCAACGAAACGTCTGCCGATAATTGGGGATATGGCACTGCCAGCGCCCGACCGTGAGCCGCGCGAGAAGCCGCCGCTGTGGATTATTCAGGAGGCGTTTGAAGGCGATGAGCCTGCCGAGCAGCCGCAGGATGTGTATATTCTGCACCTGTGGCGCGCGCTGCCGCCCGACCTGCTCGAATCGCTCACGCCCAACCAGCGCCAGCGGCTCAAGCAATCGCTGCACACCTATCACCGCCGTCATCTGCTCGATGTGCGCGGGGTGATTCCGTTCCTGTGGGCGCGCTACTATTTTGTGTTTTTGTTCGGCAGGGACACGCGCACGGCGGCGCGTTCAGTCGAGTTCGAGCGGCGCGCGGGCGTGCGCTGGGCGGGCTGGCTGGTGATGGCGGCGATCATCGGGCTGCTGCTGATTGGCTTTCTGGGCGCGGCGCGCCTGTGGCGGGGGTAGGTCGCCTACACCACCAGGTCGGCAGGGTCCGCCTGCGCCGCGACGCCCGTAAGCGGGTCGTAGGCGCCCGTGTAGATTGCCATGCCCAGGATCGGATCGTCGGTGAGTAGCCCCTGATTGCGCAGCTCCGTCACTGTATGTGGGTAGAGGTTCACCGTGTACGCCTGCAACTGTTGCCGCCAGCGTCGGGGTGGGACGCCCCCTGACCCTATAATCGCGCGCCCTCCCTGCAGCAGCGCATTCACTGCCTTGGAGTCGTAGTTCAGCGCCACCACGGGGCAGGTCTCCTCGCGAATCAGGCGGTACTTCTCGGCGACCTGCTCGAACTGAAGTTCACAGCGCATTTTCTGGACGCCAAACTTGTCCAGCGACACATCCCCGTAGAGCCGCTCGAAGTAGTCGGTGTAGGTCTGGGGATCGTGCAGGTCGGCGTTCTGGCGGAGGGTGATTCGCGCCTCGTCGATGCCCGTGCGGTACGCGCCGCCGGGCGCGCGCCCGCCCTGCGGCTCGAACACGACCACCCTGCCCTGCGGCAGGCGTCCCTCGCGGTTGCAGCGACCCGCCGCCTGCACTATCCGATCCAGCGGTCCCACCGCGCGTATCACAACGGGAAAATCGAGGTCGACGCCCGCCTCCACCACCTGCGTGGCAATCAGTCGGCACGGCTCGCCCGCCTGCAGGCGCTGGCGGATTTCGCCCAGCACCTGACGTCGATGCGCAGGACACAGCAGCGTGGACAGGTGGTACAGACCCTCCAGCTGGGGGAACCACTTCTGCACGGCGGCGATTGCCTCCAGCGCGTCGGGGCGCGCGTTCAGCACGACCATGATCTGCTCGTGCGCGGCTACCTGCGCGGCGAGCCAGTCCCAGTCGCGCGGCGCTGGCTCTATCTGGTAGTTCACCCGACGCAACTGCTGAAAACAGGCGGCAGGGTTGTTCAGCACGGGCGTGGGCGGCTGAATCCCCCTGAGCTGATGAATCGCGGGCTGAGTCGCCGTGCAGAGCAGCGCCGTCGCCCCATAGTCCGTGATGAGCTGCTGAAGCGCGTGCATCGTCGGCTCCAGCAACTCTACGGGCAGCGTCTGCACCTCGTCCAGCACAATCACGCTGTTGACCAGCCGATGCAGTTTGCGGCAGCGCGCGGGCTTGTTCGAAAAGAGGCTCTCGAACAGCTGCACGAAGGTGGTCACGATAATCGGCGCGTCCCAGTTCTCGCTCAGCAGCCGCTGCCGCTCCAGCGCGGTTTCGTTCAGGTCGTCCACCTCCAGCGCGCTGTGATGTTCCAGCACGGCGTCGTCGCCCAGTATCGCGCGGTAGACGGCGGCGGTCTGGTCGATAATGCTGGTGTAGGGCAGTGCGACGATAATCCGCTCCATCTCGTGTGCGACGGCGTGCTGGAGCGCGAAGCCCAGCGCGGCGCGGGTCTTGCCCGCTCCCGTCGGCGCGGTCAGCTCGTAGAGCCCCCGCGCGCCCTGCGCCGCCGCGATTGCCTGCCGATACACCGCGCGACGCACGCGATTAACGGGGCTACCCGACGCCTGCTGCAGGAGCGCCTGCTGGTCCGCCTCGAATCGCTGCCACAGTAAGGACAGGTCATACGCCTGCGCGCGCTGCGCGGCGCGCTGGGGGTCAAAATGGCGCTCCGTGTCCAGAAAGTCGGCGTCCACCAGGCACGAAAACACCATCCGAATCAGCATCTCCACCTGCAGGCAGTCTTTGGGGTTTACCCACTGTGGCAGTGCAGGCGGGTTCGGGGGCTGGAGCTGGGGCATGGCCTGCCGGGCGGGGCACTCCACCTGGGCGAAGTCGCTCGCTGCGTTCAGCCTGCCTTTCAAATCGCTTGCGTTGGGCATGCCCGCGTGGTGTCCCATAATCGCGAACGCCAGCGGCGCGCCGTAGCGACTGGCATAGTACGCGCCGTAGCGGGCGTGGGGATGGCTCTGGGCGTTCTGTCCCTGAGCGCACGCATGCAGATACTTCTGAAACTCCGGGTGGAACTTGCCGAGGTCGTGCCACAGCCCTGCGTAGTAGCCCAGCTCGCCCGCATCGAAACGCTCGGCGAAGGCGCGCGCCTGCTCGGCGGTCGCCCGCAGATGCGCCGTCAGGTCGTGCCACTGCTGCGCGCTGTTCGGCGTATGCGCATGATACATATGTCTATGATACCCACTTCTGGGGGGCGGGTGCAACCACACCCTCCAAGTAGCACGGACATCCTGTCCGTGTTTCAATCCTCACCCGCCCGTGGGGGCGGGTGCAACAAGGTTTCAGCGGGATGGTCGTACTGACCGACGGGGTTTCAATCCTCACCCGCCCGTGGGGGCGGGTGCAACCGGCAGATTATGTTGTTGCGGATTTACAATCAGGCGTTTCAATCCTCACCCGCCCGTGGGGGCGGGTGCAACTGGTGGCTGGATCAACTTGCGCCCCGTACTCATCACGTTTCAATCCTCACCCGCCCGTGGGGGCGGGTGCAACCGCAGAGCCAGACAGCCAGCCCCTGCCCTACGAAGTTTCAATCCTCACCCGCCCGTGGGGGCGGGTGCAACGCCTAAAGGCGGCGTGTAAGTGTAGCCGTCTTCGGGTTTCAATCCTCACCCGCCCGTGGGGGCGGGTGCAACCGCGTTACGACTGGCGAGGGTATCACGGTGGCGGCGGCTGGTTTTGGGTTTCAATCCTCACCCGCCCGTGGGGGCGGGTGCAACCGGATATGCCAATACTCGCGGGCAAGCGTCCAGTGGTTTCAATCCTCACCCGCCCGTGGGGGCGGGTGCAACCTTGTCTACTCCACACAAGGAGGCTCATCAACCATGGCAGTTTCAATCCTCACCCGCCCGTGGGGGCGGGTGCAACTCGCCTACCACAACAACGGCACGCCCCCGACCCACGTTTCAATCCTCACCCGCCCGTGGGGGCGGGTGCAACGCCACTTCCAACGCCGTCGCCCAAATCGACGTCGAAGTTTCAATCCTCACCCGCCCGTGGGGGCGGGTGCAACGCCATGCGGATTGGAGCGTGGTGAGCCAGAGGGCGTTTCAATCCTCACCCGCCCGTGGGGGCGGGTGCAACGGTATCTTCACGCACACTTGCGACGCAGTTGCAGTCTCCATCTGCCCAAGGTGGCGGACGCAACGGCGCGCATTGAACTTACGCCTGGGCGCGTACCTCTGCCGTGAGTATACCCCACTTGGGGTACGCGCCGAATCGTTAGCCATGCTAAACAACTAGCGGCGCGTCGAAGTCCTCGTAGTGATCCAGCCCGTAGACCTCGACCCACTTTTCCCGGTCGCCGGGCAATCGGTAGAAGCGTAGGCTGTCTTTCTGGGGGTCGATAATCTTGAGAAGACGCTGTTTGAGTTTTTCCAGGAGCGTCTCGGTCAGTCGGCACTCGAAGACCGACTTCTGGACGCGCTGTCCGTAGGCTTCGCAGGCTTTGGCGACTTTGCGCAGGCGCTTTTGACCTGCCGGGTCGCTCGTGTTGACATCATAGGTAATCAGGATGTTCATTCGCATCAGTTTGCCTCCTGATAGGCTTTTCCCCTTATGGGGAGTCCGATTGTCAAGGTACTGCGCATCACCGCGCCGCTGGCGGCTTATCGGATGGTAAAGGGCGGGTAGTTCAGGATGTCGCCGCGCAGGTATCGCGCCAGCAGACGCGCCTGAATATGGGGAACCAGCCCCCACGGGATCCGCGTTTGCAGGACGGGGTGCTGCACGGGTTCCTGTTTGCGTTTCTGGTAGGCGACCAGCAGTTCGCGCCGTCCCTGTTCGTTGAGCAGCACTGCGCCGCCGGGGCGTTCTTCGAAATGGTCGGGCGTGAGTTGCTGCAGGTTGACGAGGCTCAGCGCGAATCGGTCGGCAAGCGCGGGGCGAAGTTCTTCCATCAGGTCGAGCGCCAGCGCGGGGCGTCCGGGGCGCAGGGCGTGTAGGTAGCCGACCTGCGGATCGAGTCCGACACCTTCAAGCGCGCTGACATAGTCGCTGGTCAGCAGGGCATACACGAAGGAGAGCAGGGCGTTGAATCGGTCGCGAGGTGGGCGACGCGTGCGGTTGAGGAATCGGAACGAGTCGCGCTGGGCGGTGATGAGCGCGTCCAGCGACTGGAAGTAGACTTTCGAGGCGTAGCCCTCCACGCCGCGGATGGCGTCGAGGTCGGGCGCGGCGCGCAGCTGCTGGAGGTAGCTTTTCAGGTGCGCGACGGATTCGGTCAGTGTCGGGTTGTCGGGCATGCGGTCGCGGATTGCCCGCTGTAGCACCTGAATCTGGTTCTGGAGTTTGCCTTCCACAAAAGTCTGCGCCAGCAGGCGCACGGTGTCGGGCGTATCCAGTGCGGTGTGCTGGGCGCGGCGCAGCAGCACATTGCCCGACACGCGCCCCTCGACTCGCGCGCGGAATCGTCCCGATGCATCGAGCCATACCAACGCGCGTCCCTCCTCTGCGCAACGATGCATCAGGGGCGGACTGACCATAATGTTGCCCAGCATTACAATCCCCTGAAGATGGTGCAGGGGCACGCGCTTGATTTCGGCGTCCTCGTGAACCACCACGACCGCCTCGTTCTCCAGGCGCAGGTACACGCCCTCCAGCGTCACATAGAGCGTGTTGAGCAAGTGATAGGTCATCGGGACGCCTCCTGTTCGTGTTGCAATCGGGCGATGGCGTCGGGCATGCAAAGCCGTATCAGGGAACAGTCGGGGCATCGCGCGTCGTTGACGGGCGGGGGCGTGCGCCCCGACAGGAGCATCTGGCGCGTCTGATGGATAATTTGCTCTGTGAGCTGGCGCAGCGGGTCATCGAAGACGACCTCGCGTCGGCGACGACTGGCGTGATAGTAGATGGCGCCGCGCGGCGCGCCCACGCCGAGCATCTCCTCCAGGCACATCGCCTGCGCGCACAGCTGCACATCGTCGTGGTATTTGACCTTGCGTTTGCCCGATTTGTACTCGATGGGATAGGGCGTCCCGTCGGGTAGGAAGCCGACCACATCGGCGCGCCCGACCAGCCCCCAGCGGACGCTCCAGAGGGGCAGCGCATACTCCAGGCGTAGAGTCCCATCCCACTCGCTTGCGACCTGATCCACGCGCTCGTGGAGCGCCGTGCCATGCAGGGTGTACACATTCTCCTCGTAGACCTGCTCTAGATGGATCAGCGCGCACTGGCGCGGGCAGTAGGCGTAGTGTTCGAGGGCGGAGATGGGCACAATCTCCGCCTCGTCCCACACGTTCAGCAGGTCTTCCACGGCGCCGCCTCCTTACGGATACAGGGTGTGGAGCGCAACCCCTGCGGGCAGCGAGTCGGCGACGGTAACCGTATAGTGGCGGAACTCGCGTGCAGGGGTGGTGTTGCGCTGGACGCTAATCGTTTCGAACAGGGCGTGCGCAGGAGCGTTGCCGTAGGGCGAGTCGTGGGTGAACACATACAGCCCGCGCAGCGCCATCTCGCCGCGCGCCGCCGAGCGATCGTCCTCGAACATGCTCAGGATGGCTTCCCACAGCAGGCGTAGGTCGTCGCGCGAGACGCCCGTGATTTTCGCCAGCGCGGGCGAGAAGAAGCCGTGCGCCCGATAGAGCGCGTAAGGCACAATCGGCTTGCGCCCCATCTCGGTCTCCTTGCTTTCGCCCTCTTTGGTGATGGCGACGCGCGTAATGGAGAGGTCCAGCGGCGCAATCGGGTCGATGGAGCGGGCGAAAGTGAGCTGCACGGGACCGCGCACCTGACCCGCGTTGTAGTCGCCTGTGGACAGCACGCCGCCGAACATGCGGATGTCGTAGTAGCGTTTGCAGAGTTCGGCGCGAATATCCGGGTTCGCCTTCTTTTTCTCCTTGCCAGCGCCCACGGCTTCGGCGGCTTTGCCAATCTTGGTGTTCAGGGCGACGCCGCTGTCGCGCACGAAGATGCCGTAGCCGCCCGTGTGCGCGTCCACATCGTCGTACTGGTCGCCGTAGCGCAGGTCGATGCCGTTGCGGATTTTGCGCTTGAGGCACACATCGGTCACAATCCCGTGCATCGTTTCGGGGTCAACGCGCGGCAGGTTGCCCGCGTCGGGGTCGCCGTTCGGGTTGCCGTCGCGCACATCGAACAAAATCACGAAGTCGTGTCGGACTTCGGGGTTGCAGTAAGGCGCATTCGCATCAAGCGTTTTCATCTTCATTCACCTCCTCAATGGTCAGTTGGTCGCTGTCGGTTTCGCCCGTCGCCTCCTCGTCTGCGGCGCTGGACTTGAAAAACTCGCGCCGCTGGTGGTAGTAGCCGAGCGCGAAAAGCCCCTGCTCGACGAGGGTGAGCGTGTTGGGGAATTGGTCGGGCATGGCGTCTTGCAGGGCGCGTTCGTAGTAGATTGCCAGCCCCTCGCGGTCGCGACGCAGTTTGCTCAGGTGGGGCTGGGTCATGCGCAGCAGCACGCCGAACACGCTCGCAGGCGTGGTGGACGCGCTGCCGTAGTAGCGGTCGGTCAGGGTGGAAACGCCTATCGAGGCGTTCTGGATGCGTTCGATCACAGCCAGCAATCGCCCGCACTTGTAGGCGGGGTGGCTCTGAGTGTCGCTGGTTCGTTCCATGCGGGTTTCACCTCCTACGGATAGTTGTGTGAGCGTAGCGCCGCCTGAATGAGGCGGGCGCGGTTTTCGGTGACTTTCTGCTCCGCGCGGTTGCGCTGGATGGCGAGTTGCAGCAGGTACATCGGCAGGGGCGCGCCCGTGAGCGCACACCGAATAAGGGTTTCAGGCACATGGGCGGAGATGTCTTTGGCTTCACGGTAGAGGGCGCGCGCCAGCGCGAACACGCCGACCGGTTTATCGTCCTCGTGCAGTTGCAGTCGCTCGAACCATCGGGCGAGGTTGCGCTGCACATCGGGCAGGGTCAGCTCGAGGTAGCTGCGCACGACCACGCGCGCGCTGTTGGCGGAGAGGGCGAGGGCGTAGAACTCGTTGGCGTTCACGGGAGGCGACGCGCCGCCCTGCGCCACGCTCTGCAGCAACGCCTTCACATCGTTCGGGTCGGGCTGCTCCAGAAACCGCGTGATGTCGAACTCGACTGGCTCGCGCGTCCAGAAGCAGTAGGCGATTTGCCCCACGCGCAGACGCGTGCGACTATCCTGCAACAGTTCATTCAGCGCGTGGAGCATCTGCTCCGAGCAGTCGAGGCAAATGGGCGCGAGGTCTCCCGCCTCCAGCCCATACGACAGGAATGCGTCCGCGTTTGCCGAGACGAGCGCCATGCCCGTCGGCTGCCCGCCCGGGATGCCCTTGACGCCCAGATAGTGCGCGCGCACGATGGGCTTCGGTTGATTACAGACCAGGCAGAACGCCGAGGCGCCCGTAATCCCGTAGGTGCTGGAGGCGTAGTCGCGCCAGAACTGTTGCACCTGGGGCAGGTCAATCAGCAGCCGCCCATTCACCCGAAACGCGATGGTATGCTCTGGCTCGTAGTCGCTGCTCGGTGTGAACTGCGTGAAATGACGCTGGTAAAATGCGTGGACGGCGCCAGTCTCCGGGAGATTCAGCGTTTGATGGCATGCTTCGACGAGTTTCCTGAATGAGTACAGTTTCTGTTGCGCCTTTTGAGGCTTGCCTTTCGAGCCGATGCCCAGCACATAGCCGCCGTTGTCGCAAAACAGCAGGGGGCGGATGTCGCTGGTGCGCAGCATGCCGAGCGTGGGTGCAGGTTGGCGTTTGCCGCGCTTGTTTTTACCGCTGCCTGTGCGCCGATCGACCATCCCGACAGGCGCGCCGCAGGGTTTTAACTCGATTATCCAGTCAATCGGCGTGGGCGCGTAGAGGCGCGGCGGCAGGCTCAGCCGCTGACTATACTCCACCAGTCGCTTGAGAATCACTTGTCTTCACCTCCTCGTAGATGGATGAGGGCACTTCCAGCACCCCGTGGCGCAGGTAGGCATGGAAGAAGACGGGGTCGTACTTGCCGTTGTCTCGATAGCGCACCTCGCCGAGCATCTGCCCCAGGTCGTCGCTCCAGTCGATGGGCTTATCTCCGTCGGTAGTCGGGGCGAAGAACGCGCTGAACTCGCGACAGCCGAGATAGGGCTGCATGTGGCACTTGCCGCGTTCCACGCGCCGACGGAACTGGTCTTTGTAGGCGGCGATGTCTTTGTTCGCGTGGTCTTTGAGAACCATCTCCGCGACAATCACATACGCCACATCGCGCAAGGCGAGCGTGTGGCGCTGGGCGCGCTCCTCGTCGGCAAAAAAGGGCTGCGGCGACCGCACAGGGATTATCTTGCTCACCTCGTTGCGCATCAGGGAGATATGGCGCAGTGGCTTCAGCACCCAGATTTCGCGCACGCGCCAGTGGAACTCGGGCTTCCAGAAGATCGATTCGAGGACTCCCCGCGCGGCGGAAGGGGTCATCACCGGGTACGACACACGCTCGACCTTCGTCTCCGGGCGCGTGAAGCAGGCGTACTCGCCCCACACCTTCACGCGCAACCTCCCATTCTGATTGAACTGATTGCGTACCTGCATCAGCACCTCCTTGAATGTATACATCAGTGTACCATGTGCGTTTCCGTAAAGTCAAGGGGTATTAGACATTTTGAGGGAACTGCTGGATTGTTAAGTGCCTTTGCGCGAAAATTGCGACATGCGCGCGCAGCGCCGTCTTTATGGAGTGCGGAAGCGGAGCTTCCGCGAGGCTGAAGCTCCCGCTTCAGCACTGATGTTTGGCATTTCCGTCAGGCGTGAACATACGCCGCGAACCCCAAAACCCACCCGAAAGTCCGCACAAAACGCCCCATAAAACCCCACAAACACCCCCAATCACCACCAAACCCTCACCAACG
>JBBIQK010000067.1:0-11890 GCA_037442365.1 Armatimonadota bacterium
ACCCCGAATCTGGGGTTGTGTGATTCGAATCACGGAAACGGCGCGCCCTGCGTCAGTTATACTTTTGACGCGCACACAGGCGCAACGATGACAGGAGGTTCACTATGCCAACGATTGTGGATATCGCGGTACAGGCTGGTTCGTTCCAAACGCTCGTTCAAGCCGTTCAGGCGGCAGGTCTGGTCGAGACGCTGAGTGGGGAAGGTCCCTTCACCGTGTTCGCGCCGACCGACGAGGCGTTCGCCCAAATTCCTCAGGACACGCTGCAAGCCGTGCTGGCAAACAAGGAGCAGCTCACGGCGATCCTGACCTACCATGTGGTACCGGGCAAGTTGATGGCGGCGGATGTCGTGCGCAGCTCGCAGCTGCAGACCGTTCAGGGTCAGAGTATTACGGTCAGCACGGAGGGCGGCGTGCGCGTGGATGAGGCGAATGTCATCCAGACCGACATCGTGGCGGATAACGGCGTCATCCATGTGATTGACAGGGTTATTATGCCCAAGTAAACGACCAATCACCTCGCAACTCGGTCGGGTGGAGAGGGGGCTCTCTCCACCCGTTTTTTACGCGGCGGTGTGCGTTTGACCCACGGCGATCTGGAACGGACGCAAGTCCTTGATGATTACCGATTTTCGGTTGGTGGCGATCCAGCCCTTGCGCGCCCAGCGCCCCAGGGTGCGGCTGACTGCTTCGCGACTTGCCCCCACATAGTCGGCAATCTCCTGTTGGGTGAGGTGGATTTCGACGCCTGCATCGGATTGCTCCCCGACGGTCTGCGCCAGTCCGAGCAGGGCGTGCGCAACGCGCTGCCCCAGTTTGAGGCGGCTGATGTGGAACACGCGCTCTTCGGATTGGCGGATGCGCTCGGCTAAATTCCGCAGCAGCGCCAGCGCGAAGTCGGGATGCTCGCGCAGGAGCGTTTCGAACTGGTCGGCGGAGAGGTAGCGTACTTCGGTCGGCTCGAGTGCCTCGACGGTCGCACGCACCCAGTGCCCCGTGAGGATGGTGGTTTCGCCAAACGAGTCGCCTGCGCCCAGTATCGCGTAGGTCAGTGCGCTCCCGTCGGGCGCGATGGAGTAGACCTTCATCAGTCCCTTCTCCACGACCCACCAGCCGCCCGGCTCGCGCCCCAGCTCCAGACGATCACCCGGATTGTAATGCACACACAGCATGCGGCTCAGAATGTCGTGCGTCTCTTCCTCGCTGAGCCCCTGAAAGGGGCTGGTTTTCACCAGCGCCCACTTGATGGTCATAGAGTTCACCTCGCTGCTTGAGATAGACCTTGCCGCCGAAGGGGAAGACCGCGTGGTTGCCCGCAAGGCGTTTTCAGTATACCCGATACACAGGTACACAGGTATAATCTCGCGCGTTGCGATGCTGAAGCCCGAAAACCGACTGGCGATTTTGATGCACGAGGGGATTCTGGGTAAGTTCGGCAAGACGGGGCTGGGCTTGCTGCGTTATAGCCAGAACCCCATCGTGGCGGTGATTGACCGCGACTGTGCGGGGCAGTCGCTCCCTGCATTGACGGGCATCCCGCGCGAGGTTCCGATCGTGGCGTCGGTGCAGGAGGCGATGGCATACCGTCCCGATACGCTGGTGATCGGTGTTGCGCCGTCGGGGGGCGTCTTGCCCGCCGAGATGTGGCGCGAGGTGCGCACGGCGGTGCTGGCGGGGCTGAACCTCGTGAACGGCATGCACGCGCCGCTCGCCAAGCACCCGGATCTCGCGCCTTTCCTGCACAGTTGCCAATGGATTTGGGATGTGCGCAAGGAGCCGCCCGGGCTGGGCGTTGGGTCGGGCAAAGCGCGCCACCTGGCGTGCAAGCGTGTGCTGACTGTCGGTACCGACATGGCAGTCGGTAAGATGACGGTGAGCTTGGAGCTGCATCGGGCATGCCTGCAGCAGGGTATCCGTTCGCGCTTCCTGGCAACAGGGCAGACAGGGATTATGATTGAGGGGAGCGGCGTTGCGCTGGACGCCGTGCGTGTGGACTTTGCTTCGGGCGCGGTGGAACAGTTCGTGTGTGCGCTGGCGGAGGACGCGGAGGTGGTGCACATTGAGGGTCAGGGCGCGCTCACCAACCCCGCGTCGACGGCGACGCTGCCGCTGCTGCGCGGCGCGCAGCCCACGCACCTGATTCTGGTGCATCGCGCGGGGCAGACGCATATCCGTACCTTTCCTGAAGTGCCCATTCCGCCGCTGCCAGAAGTGATTCGTATCTACGAGCAGCTCGCCTCGATGGGCGGCGCGTTCCATCCGTCCCGTGTGGTCGCTGTCGCGCTCAACACCGCGCACCTGAGCGAGTCGGAGGCGTGCGCGGCGATCGCGCAGGTCGAATCCGAAACAAAATTGCCCTGCACCGACCCTGTTCGGTTCGGCGCAGGGCAGCTATTACAAGCGATTATGGAGAATGGGTAGGAGTGCAAAGGCTCACAGGTGCTTCGCGATGCGCTGTTCGATGGCGCCTTTGGGCAACGCGCCCACAATCTGCTCGACAACCTGCCCATTTTTGAACAACAGCAGCGTCGGGATGCTCATAATCCCGTACTGCATCGCCAGCGACTGCTCCTGATCGACATCCACCTTATACACCTTGAGTTTGCCTTCGTACTGGTGCGCCAACTCTTCGACAATCGGGGCAATTAGACGGCACGGACCGCACCAGACCGCCCAGAAGTCGACCAAGACGGGTACCGACGAGTTCAATACTTCCGCCTGCCATTCGTTCTGCGTAATCGCCTTCGCCATATGCGTAGCCTCCTTAGGATAATGGCTTAGTATACCCGTTTTCGACGCGTGTATGGTTTTGTATGGCGGTAGCGACTGTTGCATGCGCCGCGGGCATTGGGTATAATAACCTTTGTCGGGGCGTGGCGCAGTATGGTTAGCGCGCTACCATGGGGTGGTAGAGGTCCCCGGTTCGAGTCCGGGCGCCCCGACCATGTGCGCCCGTAGCTCAGCGGATCAGAGCACCAGACTTCGGATCTGGGGGTCGGGGGTTCGAATCCCTCCGGGCGCGCCAGCCAGCCTGCCCCCTTGACAAACCGCGCAGTTGTTTCAGGTATATTATACGCAGCGACCATGCGAACGGAGCTGACATCGTCCGATTTGATGCGCCAGACACTGAAGGGACACATTGACCACGAAGGGGTTCAGGCTCTTCTGGAGTCGGCGGCGGCGTGTGACGAGGCGCAGCTGTGCCTTGCCGATGGGGACTACGAAGCGGCTCTGCAGATAGCGCTCCCATTAGTGTTGCTGCAATCGCCGGTGGTGGCAAGCCGAGCGAAGGAGACCGCGATTGCCGCCTTGGATGAGCTCATTGAGCAAGCCCTCAACAGGAACCAGCCGCAGCGCGCGCTCCGCTACATCGACCAGTGGTTGAGCCTGGAGCCGAAAGGCTTTTTCCCCTTGCTGCGCCGCGCGGAAATCCTGCAGCACGAGCTTGGCGACCTGCACGAGGCGTGGACGGCATACCTGCAGGTGCTGCGTCATTATCCCAGCAGCACGGAGGCGTTTCTGGGGCTGGCGCAGCTGGCGCTGGCGGAGGGCAACCCCGAACGTGCGTACCCCTACATCTTGCGCGCGTGGCAATCGCTGGCAAACTCAGAGTGGGCGTACACGCCGAGCGTGCGCACGATGCAGGCGGTTTTCGAAGACCTGTACGACATCACTGCGGGCATGATGCAGTGGCTCGGCTCCGCCGACGACGCACGCGAGCTGACTCAGAAAGCCATCGCCTTACTTGGCGAGACCGAAGTTCTCAAAGAGCGCATGCAGATTATTGAAGAGCTGAGCGATTAGAATCGTTCAGGATCGCCTGCAGCTGCTCCAAGAGCGTTTCGGGCGACTCGGCGCTCAGGGCAAGGTCCAGCGCTTGCGTGAGCCGTTCTAATTCTTCAAGTTGGGCAAGCGTCTCACGCGCCGCGCCAAGCAACGCTTCACCAAAGCGACGCTGCATCACCTGCTCAACCGCGCTCCGCAGCGCCTCGACACGCCCCTGCTGGATACCCTGCTGGATACCCTGCTGGATACCCTGCTGGATACCCTGAGTGATTGCTTGGCGCTCAAGACGCGAGACGAAGGTCGTTTTCTTCTCGCGCTTGTATTCCTCGATAAACTCCTCAACCGCCCGTTCCAGAGTCTCTGGTAGCGCCATGATCCACTCCAGTAAGCGCAAGATGTGCGCCTGATCGTCTGGATTATACCCGAATTCGAGCGTCAGGCGCACAATCTCTTTACGCGCCTCGAATCGAGCGTTCACATTGTTCTCCGCTTCCATCGCGCGGCGAAACGCCAACAGCATAAGCGCCGCTGGGCTCTTGCGCCGTACCTGCGCAATCAAATCGTTCTCATCCATAGTCAGCAGCTTCACCGAATGGAAACGAAATTCCAGCCGTGTGCCAGGCATGTCGCGCACATAGCTGTCGGGTTTCCAGTGGGGGTTCTTATCTGCTAGAATGACGATGCATATGATATCTGTGCGCAGATCGATCCACGCGCGCGCATAGTAGGTGAACACGCGCTCGCCCAACTCCGCGATCATCTGGGATTGCGCCTCCACAATGATATGAATCACGCGCGCGGCGCCGTTTTTGAGCCACACGCGCACCAGCCGATCCGTGTAAAGCCTGCCCGTCTCGCTCTGGGGCGAGATGCGCCGCAACTCGTTGTCAAGAAAGCGCGGCTTCCTGCGCCAGTTTATCTGCTTATGTAGCTCGGGCAAAATAACACGAATAAGGTCGCGAAAGAAGACGGTAATAAACTCCTTCCAAGGGCTGTCATAGTCCATTCGGACAGTGCGACGCTTGCGAGCCATAGGGCTTGTGTTCTGCCCAATTCGCCGATTCCCTGCTCACAGGATGCCTTCCTGCGGCAGCGCCAGCAGCTCGTCTACCGTTGCGTCGCGCGGCGTGGTGAGCATCTGCACAATCAGACGCGCCACCGTTTCGGGACGGATCATCTTCTCGCGATTGGGGACGCCCTCGCCCTCGCCCCAGATAGCGGTGTCCACCGCGCCGGGCAAAATCGCCATCACGCGGACCCCCTGCTTGCGCACCTCTTTCGCCAGGATGCGCGTGAACATCAGCCCCGCCGCCTTAGCGCAACTGTACGCGCTCAGCCCGGCGAAGGCGCGCGTGCCCGCAATCGACAATACATTCACAATTTGCCCGCGCCCCTGCTCGAGCATGCTGGGCAACACCAGGCGCGTGGTCAGGTACATGCCCTTCAGATTGCCCTCCAGCGTGCGCCACCACTCGGCAGGGTCGCTGTCCGCAATCGCGCCCAACGACTGAATAAACCCCGCGTTGTTCACCAGCATGTCGACGCCGCCGTTGATGCTGAGCGCGCTCTGAACTGCCTCACGCAGGGCGCACTCGTCGGAGATATCGGCGGCGAACCAGTATGCCTTACCGCCCGAGTCGCGAATCTGCGCGGCAGTCGCCTCCAGCTGCGCTTGCGTGCGGGCAATCAGCACGACTGTTGCGCCCTGCTGCGCGAGCAGCTTCGCGGTCTCCGCCCCGATCCCGCGCCCGCCGCCTGTAATCAACGCCACCTGACCTGCAAGTGTTTCCATCAGCAGGGAGTATACCTGCGGGCAGGAAAACGCGCACAAGGGACGAAAGTCCTAATTTCGATGAGCCGTACGACGGTTTTGAAGACCTATAAGTTGTGGGTGGGCGGCGCGTTCATCCGTTCCGAGTCGGGGCGCGCGTACCCGGTGCGCGATGCGCGTGGCGAGTTCTGGGCGAATGCGCCGCAGGCGTCGCGCAAGGACCTCCGCGACGCAGTGCAAGCTGCCCACAAAGCACAACCAGGCTGGGCGAGGCGCACTGCCTACAATCGCGGGCAGATTCTCTACCGCGTCGCCGAGATGCTGGAGACGCGCCGCGCGGCAATCCGCGAGGAACTGCACGCCGTGCTGGGTGTTTCCCCAGATGCCGCCGACGCTGAAATCGACGCCAGCATCGACCGCTGGGTCTACTACGCAGGCTGGAGCGATAAGTTCGCCGCCGTGCTGTCCGCTGTGAACCCAGTCGCGATGCCGATGCACAACTTCACAGTGCCTGAGCCGACGGGCGTGGTGGGCGTCGCCTGTCCAGACGAGGCGCCGCTGGCGTCGCTGTGCAGCCTCCTCGCGCCTGCGATTGTGAGCGGGAACACGGTCGTTGCCCTACTGCCCGAAGCGGTTCCGACGGTGGGGCTGGCGTTCGCAGAAGCGCTGGCGACCTCCGACCTGCCCGCAGGCGTGGTGAACCTGCTGAGCGGCAGCCCGCAAGAGCTGCTGCCGCACATGGCGCGCCATGTCGAAGTCGACGCGCTCGACCTGTGCGGCGCACCCGATGAGATGCGCGCCGCGCTGGAGCAAGCCGCCGCCGAGACCATCACACGCCTGCACTGTAGCCCGCGCCTGATCCCTGGCGAGTGGCGCAGCGACGCCGCACAGGGACTGCACTGGATTGAGCCCTATCTGGAGTTCAAAACCGTGTGGCACCCGCAGGGATGGTGAGCGATGCAAACGCGCACGAAACTCGCGCTGGGGCTGGGCGTCGTCGTGCTGCTGCTGATTGGCGTGCGCGTGTTCCTCTCGCTGGCGACGCCCAAAGAGGTCGAGCCGCGCACGCGAATCCTGCAGATGCTAACCGAAGGCGAGCAGGCGTTCGAAAACGAGGACATCGACGGCATGCTGCAGTTCCTCGCGGACGAGTTCAGCTGGAGCGGGATGGACAAGCAGCGCCTGCGCAACCAGCTACTGCTGTTTTTCCGCAACGCGCAGAATCCCCGCGCCGATCTGGGCGAGCCACAGATGGAGATTTTCGCGGGACGCATCCTCGTGCGGATGCCCGTGCGCATTCAATGGCGCGACGCCAACAACCCCAGCGGCGTCAACTCGCAGGACTTCGGCGTGGTGGAGTTCGAGTTCCGCAAGTTCCCCCAGCGCAAGTGGCTGATTATCCGCTATGACGACTGGCGACTGATTCGGATGGAGGCGACCCAGATGGGGGAGATTCCGCTATGACGCCCGATTTGCAGGCGAAGTACGAGCGATTGCAGGCGCTCCTGCGCGAGATGGGCGCGGTGGTTGTTGGGTTGTCAGGTGGGGTAGACAGCACGCTGCTGGTCAGGGTCGCCCACGATACGCTGGGCGCGCGATGCGTCGCGGTCATCGGCAAGTCGGAGGCGTTCCCCGAAGGCGAGATTGAGCAGGCGTTGCAACTGGCGCAGCAAATCGGCGTGCGCGTGCGGATTATACCCACGCACGAGCTGCAGAACCCGCTGTTTCAGGTCAATCGCGCCGACCGCTGCTACCACTGCAAGACGGAGCTGTACGGGGTGCTGCGCCGCGTCGCAGACGAGGAGGGCATCCCCTGGATTGCGGACGGCGCGCATGCGGACGACTTAGGCGACTACCGACCAGGCATGCGCGCAGCGCAGGAGCAGGGCGTGCGCGCGCCGTTGCTGGAAGCGGGCTTCACGAAGGCGGACATCCGCGCGCTGGCGAAACATCTGGGGCTGCCCATCTGGGACAAACCGTCGTTTGCGTGCCTGTCCAGCCGCTTCCCCTACGGCACGGTGATTACGCGCGCGCTGCTGCAGCAAGTCGATCGCGCGGAGCGCTACCTGCGCGAACTGGGCTTCCGTCAGGTGCGCGTGCGCCATCACGACGCTATCGTGCGCATCGAGGTCGAGCCGTGCGACTTCGAAAAGGTGCTGCATCACGCGCCCGCGATTGTGGCGCATATGAAGTCGCTGGGCTATCTCTATGTCGCGCTGGATCTGGAGGGCTACCGCTCGGGGAAGATGAACGACGCGCTGCGCCGGGAGTAGCTTTTACTGCTTTTTCGGCTCGATGGTCATCACGCCAATCGGCGCGCCGTCGCGCATTTTGGCGGTGGCTTCCACGCGCTGCAGCTCCTCCTCCAGATAGACCACAATCCGCTCGTTGTCGCGCCAGCGAATGAAGTAGAACTCGTCCTCGCCGTCCAGCGACACATCGCCCTCCAGCGTCACCGTGCGTTTCTGGTCGTCGTAGAGGACGCGCTGCGCCGTGCCGTTCAACTTGCTCAGCGGTTGCGGGCGATTGTAAACGAACTCCACCTGCCCGATGGCTTCCGCCGTGCGCACGGCGGGACGACGCTGATTGTCGGGACCCAGCGTCGCTTTCAAGCGCGCGCAGGTCAGCGTGAAATACTGCTCGGGCGACTCGACGCGCACCGGAAAGCCGCGTATGCCCCGCGTCTCGACCTCTCGAATCTCGCCCTTGAACTGGGAGTAGTCGAGTTTGTAGTAGCGGATACTCACCTTGCCGAACTGGATGAGTCCGCCCTGCGACTGCTGTCCGTGCAGCAACCCGACGCCCAGCACGATAGCCACACACAACCGGCGCAGAGCCGAAGTGTACGCGCTATCCCCTATCTCGTTGTGATGGCGGTTCGTGCGTTTACGGAGAATGCTCTTCACTGTTCGCATACCATTCTCACCCATCAGAAGTGTACTTATTACATCTCCTGTCTGCCGCTAAGGGCGTAGCCGAGCGTGGCGGCGTCGGCGTAGTCCAGCTCGCCGCCGACGGGCATCCCGTAGGCGATTCGCGTCACGCGCACGCCCATCGGCTTGAGCAGGCGGGCGATATAGAGCGCGGTCGCATCGCCCTCCACATTTGCAGGCGTCGCTAAAATCACCTCGCGGGGCGTCTCGGCGCGCACGCGCTCCACCAGCTCGCGCAACTTGAGGTCTTCAGGCTGTACCCCCTCGGCGGGCGAAATCAGCCCGTGCAACACATGATACAGCCCGCGATACTGCTCCAGCCGCTCCAGGGCGACCACATCGCGCGGATCGGCAACGACACAAATCACCTCCGATTCGCGCGACGGGTCGCTGCACAGCTCGCACAGCTCCGCCTCGCTGAGGAAGAAACACCGTTGACACAGGCGGGTGCGCTCGCGCGCCAGCACAAGGCTTTCGGCGAGTCGGCGCGTCTCCTCTTCGGGACGACGAATCAGGTACAGCGCGAGCCGCTGCGCCGAACGCGCCCCGACGCCGGGCAACCGCTCCAGCTGCTGCATCAGCTGGCGCAGGGCAGGGGGAAACAGCATCGGCTAAAACGGCAGTCCCAGCTTGTCCAGTCCCAGCCCGCCCGTGAGCTGGCTCATGCGCTCGGCGCGGATGTTCTCGGCTTGCGTCTGCGCCTCGCGCACCGCGCTCACGATGAGGTCCTGCAGCATCTCGGGGTCGGTCGGGTCAATCACATCGGGTGCAATCTCCAGCGCCATCAGCACGCCCTTGCCATTCACTGTCGCCTTGACCACACCGCCGCCTGCGGTCGCCTGCACCTGCAGAGCGTCCATTTCCTCCTCGAAGCGCTGCGCCTCTTCCATCATGCGCTGCGCTTGTTCCATCATCTGGCGCATCGAACCACCGCCGGGGATTTTTGGCATCTTCATCGGTCGTTGCCTCCGACAGATATTGTACCCGCCGAACCGACTCTGCAGGGACTTCTACCGCATCCGCGTGAAATTCTAAGGCGCGGATGTGTCCGTGAGCCATGCCAGCGGCGCCCACACGGCGGCGACCTGCTCGGCAGAAAGGCTCGCGTCGGCGGGCGCGTCGAGCGCAGGCGACGCCTCGTCCTGCAACAGGCGCAGCAGTGTGTCGGTCAGATAATAAATGTTGTGCCCCGACAGGTGGCTGAAGGCGCGGCGCAACATCGGCAGCGCCTGCAGGAACACTTCGTCGGGCAGGCGCATCACGAACTCGTGCATCGCCTGCACAAAAGGTCGCGAACGGGACGCCGCGCCGCCCTGCGACTGCAGCAGCCCCTCCAGAAACAGCGCCGAATTTCCCCCGAAAATTGCCGTTCCTCCCTTGACTTTTGGACAGATACATGCTATAATTAAAAGACAAGGAGCAAGATGCTACAGAATCATTTCAGGAGGTGTTTCATGCAAACAAGGAGCAGAGCCTTGAGCGTGGTAGCCCTCGCCATTTTGGTGTCAGTAGGCTACACACAGATTAGCGGTGGCGCAGTAAGACAAATAGCCGCGCTGAAAGTTCTCAATAACGCAGCCCGGTTTCATCGGTCCCTGATACAGTATGACGCCGAGTTTCTCCTGCGCGCCTACAATCCCCTGCTGGGTCATACCCATCACGACGAGTTTGGCATGTGGCTTGACAAAGAGCGCCAGACCTTCTCTTTGCTGGCGATACGCACGGAGCTGTACGGGCAAAGCTACACGGCATCGCCTGCGTTCGCCCAGTGGTGGGAAGACAATCAGGCTGTCTCCACAGAGAATCCCACTAACCTCTTCGCGATTGACTCCCCGTGGTTGGGCTCCTTCGCAGACACCCTCGTTGGTAGTCTCATGCTGGATCCCACTTACAGGATCAGCGAAATTTGGGGGAGCCAGCCTGTCCGAGAAACCATCATAACCGAAGGAACGCTACGGTTTCGCACGCGCGGCGCTGATGGCAATCCCGTGGAGCATGTCTTTCCGTACTGGCGTCTCCAAATACGCACCGACAACTATGAGGCGGTTGTCCATGTCGGTAAGGATCTGCCGTTTATCCTTTACTACCAGAAGCTCAAGAATGGACGACTCCTCTGGGAAGAGAGCTGGTACCCGTTCGAGTGGAGGTGAGCGATGCAACGGTTAGTGATTCTTTTCGCGCTTTGTGGCTTGAGCCTGAGCATCAGTCACGCCAGCCGAGGCGCACTATTCTGGGAATGCTTCGGCGAACAACAGGATATGGGTATCCGTTGTATACCTGCCTGCAGTGATTGTAAGCGCAATACCGGCTCGAAAGTAAACTGCAACAGTGTGTGTGGTATGCGAGCGATTCCTGCAGGCACCTACATGGGTAGACGAATCATTTGACCGACGAGAGGTGTGTGATGAGACGATACTGTCTATTTTTATGCCTCCTGAGCATGTACTTCTCGCATGCTCAGGAGGGTTTTCCACAATTGGGTATCGACAACGCTGACAGGACTCTCAACCGCGCAACTAACCTGGATATCTCTCTGAGTGAGTCGCTGGAACTCTTTGCGCGTTCCGTGCAGACAAATGACGACCCGCGTGCAATCCTTTGTTATACCCGCACGCTTTTGATAGCATTGACGGCTTTCCGATCCAACTTGATGATGCGCTACGCAGATTATGAACATGCGCCTGTCGAGCCAAAGATTACAGAAGCAGAGGCACAGCAGTTGCGGGCGTTTATCTACCGCCTGATGCAGATACAGGCGGAGCTGTTAGCCTTTGAGGAGACGGTGCTTCAGCGAGTGGAGCAGCAATATCCGCAGCTGGCACAAAATGGCGCGATCCGCGATTGGAAAAGTTATATTCAGCGTGGTCGTGAACGATTAGCTCGACGCTCGGAGGTGACTGGGCTGGCGATTGATAAGTTCCCGACGGTTCGCTGGGAAGACCGCTATCGTCTCGTGTCGAGGCTGCAGGAGACGTTGCGCGAGTGCGAATGGAAGCCCGCTGGCAAGAGCCGTCGTGAGCGTGTAGAGCTTCCTGCGTCTCTCAAGCGGTTTGTGGAAGCGCCGCTGCCCTGGGTTATTGAAGAGTGAGTTTATAGCGCGGATGTGTCCGTGAGCCATGCCAGCTGCGCCCACACAGCGGCGACCTGCTCGGCAGGAAGGCTCGCGTCGGCGGGCGCGTCGAGCGCAGGCGACGCCTCGTCCTGCAACAGGCGCAGCAGCGTGTCGGTCAGGTAGTAAACATCATGCCCCGACAGGTTGCTGAAGGCGCGGCGCAACATCGGCAGCGCCTGCAGGAACACTTCGTCGGGCAGGCGCATCACGAACTCGTGCATCGCCTGCACAAAAGGTCGCGAACGGGACGCCGCGCCGCCCTGCGACTGCAGCAGCCCCTCCAGAAAC
>JBBIQK010000068.1:0-10773 GCA_037442365.1 Armatimonadota bacterium
TGCTGGCGTTGGCGGACTGGGTGCTGTTGGTGACGAATGTGCCGTGTACGCTGGCAAGTGCGCACGAGGTGGGGGTGTTGGCGCGTGTACGGTGGCAGATAGAAATATTGTTTCGTGTGTGGAAGAGTGTGCTCGCGATTGATGCGTGGCGCAGTCGGAACCCGTGGCGGGTGTTGTGTGAGGTGTATGCGAAGTTGCTTGGGGTGGTGTTGTTGCACTGGCTGGTGGTGTTGGCGCGCGGGCGTGTATGGGACTTGAGTCTGCATCAGGCGGCGCGTGCGTTGCAGAAGGTGTGTGGGTTGTTGGTGTGGTGGATGGTGAGGCGTTGTCGTTTGGGGGATGTGGTGGAGGCGTTTAGGCGGTGTTGGTCGGGGTGTCGTGTCTGTCGGCGTCGGAGGCGTCCTGCGACCTTTCAGTTGGTGCAAGGTGAGGAGGGCTTAAATTGATGCCAATGACCAACTGCGCGGTCAAAGTTCGTGAATTACCCCCCTCCGTAAGGTTCCCCCCGCAAGCGAGGGGAACCAGGACTCGGTTCCCCCTGCGCGCAGGGGGAACCTGCAGGAGGGGGTTCGGGGCATCTCCGCACACAACCTGTATTTACGAAGTCTGACTCGCGGATTGGTATTATAACCAAACCTTAACCCCGTGAGCGGTAGGCTATACGCGGGTGATGGTTATGGCACGCCGTGTGAAGGGCTTTACGCTCATCGAGCTACTGGTCGTGATTGCGATTATCGCGATACTCGCCGCTATCCTGTTCCCCGTGTTCGCTCAGGCGCGTGAAAGCGCGCGCAGCAGCAGCTGTCTGAGCAACCTGCGCCAGTTTGCCCTTGCCGCCCTGCAATATGTGCAGGACTACGACGAGGTGTTCCCCCAGAGCGTCTACAGTATGGACAGCCTCATCCTGTTGCCCGGTACCAACGACCGCGTATTCACTGTGTTCGACGCCGTGATGCCCTATATGAAAAACGCCGACATCATCGTGTGTCCCTCGAATCGTCCGGGTATCGACTGGCAGGCGATACTGGCGACGATTCAGCTGCGCCCAGCGGGCAACTTCCGCTACGGCTCGTATGCCTACAACTTCGCGCTGTTTCAGGACCCGTCGCTCCCGCCGGGCTTGTGGGAGAACGACCCCGTGGTGCCGATGGCGGCGCTGCAGGATCCCGTGAACACGATTATGTTTTACGACTCGGTCTACAAGCACCCCTCTGCGCCGCTGATTGACCCCACCTGCCCGCGCCCGCAGTTCATCTTCCACTGGTCCACCTTCCCAGGCGACCCGCGCCACAAGAACGGCATTAACATCAACTTTGCGGATGGGCACGCGCGCTGGTATCACCGCTATGGCAAGATACCGGGCAAGTCTTTCGAGGGCAATCGCGAAGTCGATACCTACACCCTGCCCTGCGATTTGTCGGGCGTGCCGGGCGGCACGGCGAACACCTGAGAGCAGGAACTGCGCCGCGCGCGTCGAACACACCGTCGGATGACACGGACGGTGTGGCTCATGACAGGGATGACGCTCGCGGCGCAGCTGACCCTCGCGACTGCTCAGCACCCGCGCCCGAACTTTGAACGCACGCAGTGGCAGTCGCTCAACGGTGTATGGGAGTTCCAGTTTGACCCCAGAGACGAAGGCGTGCAAGCCAGCTGGCACACGCTGCCGCGCCCCTACGCCCGCACGATTCGCGTGCCCTATGCCTGGGAGAGCCAGCTCAGCGGCATAGGCGATACGGAATATAAAGGCGTCGCATGGTATCGGCGCGAGTTCACCCTGCCCGAACGCTGGCGCGGGCAGCGCGTGTGGCTCTGCTTCGGCGCCGTTGACCACCACGCGACTGTGTGGGTCAACGGCGCGCGCGTCGGCGAACACGAAGGCGGTTACTCTGAGTTCCGATTCGACGTCACTCCCCATGTGCGCTTCGATCGCCCGAACAGCCTCGCCGTGCGCGTGGAAGACCGCACCGAGCGCGACACGCCGCTCGGCAAGCAGGTTCCCGACTGGTACACCAGCGTCAGCGGCATCTGGCAGAGCGTGTGGCTGGAGGCGACGGGCGCGGCGCGCGTGGCGGCGTTCCAGTGCATCCCCCTCGCCGACGAGTCGGGCGCGCCCACTGGAGTCGTGGAGTTCCGCGTGTCGCTCGATCGGGACGCCATCCGCGAGCCGCTGCAACTGGAGCTGCGCTCCCGTAATCGCGCTTTCCCCGCTGTGCGCCTCGGCGTGCTGGAGACCGATTCCGAAAAAACCTTCCGCCTGACGCTGGAGAACCCGCGCCTGTGGTCGCCCGACAGCCCCCACCTGTACCCGTTCGAGCTGCGCCTGCTTTCGGCGGATGGTAAGCGCGTGTACGATGCCGTGCAGAGCTACTTCGGCGTGCGCATCATCCGCTGGGGCAAGCACGGCGACGCTGACCACAGCTTCGTGCTACTCAACGGTAAGCCCATCTACCTGCGCGGCGTGCTGGATCAGTCCTACAACCCCGACGGTCTCTACACCGCTCCCGACGACGAGTTCCTCAAGCGCGATATTGAGCTGGCGAAACGCGCTGGGTTCAACATGATGCGCATTCACATCAAGGCGGACGAGCCGCGCAAACTCTACTGGGCAGACAAGCTGGGCATGCTGATTCAGGCGGACATCCCGTGCTTCTTCACGCCCTCCGCACGCGCCCGCGCCCTGTTCGAAAAGACCATGCGCGACCAGATTGCCCGCGACTTCAACCATCCCAGCATCATCGCTTGGACGATTTTCAACGAGGAGTGGGGCATCGGACGCCTGACGGACGAGAACCGCGCCCACCGCGTGGAGTGGGTGCTGCAGATGGTCGCCCTCGCCCGCGCGCTGGACACCACCCGCCTCATTCACGACAACTCAGGCTGGTCGCATTTGGAGACCGACCTCAACTCGTTCCACTGGTACGGGCGTAATCTGGACCTGTTCCGCCAGCAGTACCAGACCGTGAACCGCCAGGAGGTGGGCGTCGGCAAGCGATGGAACTACATCGACGGGCGAGTCAGTCGCGGCGAGCCGTTCATCAATAACGAGTTCGGCTACCTCGCGGCGTTCGACGGCGACGGCGACTGGTCATGGGGCGGGCTGGTGATGATCAACGCCCTGCGCAGCCTCGACCGACTTGTCGGCTACACCTACACTGAGCTGACCGACATCGAGTGGGAGCATAACGGCGTCTACAACTACGACCGCAGCCCCAAAGAGTACGGCTTCGACTTCTGGGCGGAGCGGATGAGCGTGCGCGATTTGTTCGCGGAGGACTTCCTTGTGCTGGATGTGCCCGCGATTAAGCGCGCCGCGCTCGGCGAGAAGGTGCGGGTTCCCATTCTCATCAGCCACTATTCGGGCAGGCTGCGCGAGAAGCCCTTCACCCTGTTCTATCGGCTGGACTCTATCGACGCGCTGGGCAACCGTCGTCGCGGCAGGACGCAGCGGCAGGTGGTGGTGGGCGCGCCTGACTATCGCCTGACGCCCCTGACCGTCGCCGAAGTGCAACTTCCCGACGAGCCGTGCCTCGCGACGCTGGTCGTGTGGGCGGAGAACTGGAACCGCCAGCGTATCCACACCAACTACACCCAGTGGCTGGTGGGGATGGAGCAACTGCCCGCGTTCGAGGCGCAGCGGGATCGCGTGATCCTGCGCTTCAAGCCCGACTCGTACACCACGAGCGCGTTCAACCTGCAGAGCCAGCCCGACCGCCCGATAGCAGGCAAACACTGGGCGCGTGGGCACGGCGCGCTAGAGTACGCCGTCGCCATCCCCGAGGGCGTCTCCCTGAGCGAGGTCAAAAGGATACGGCTGCGCATGGAGGTGAGCGCGAAGGCGGGACGCGAGAAGGTCGACTGGGCGCAGCGCGTCCACCCCGACGACTATCCCCAGACCGACGGCAAAAAGTATCCCTCGCGGGTGATTGTGGAGCTGGCAGGCGAGCGTGTCGCCGTGTGGGAGCTGCCCGACGACCCCGCCGATGCGCGCGGCGTGCTGTCCCACTGGGCGGGCGTCGAACGCGGCTCCTACGGCTACCTGTGCGAAGCGACGCTGGAGTTGAACCCCGTGCTGCGCGCCCGCCTACAAGGCGAGCGCAGGCTCACAATTCGCCTGATTGTGCCCCCCGATCTGCTCGGCGGGATTGCCATCTACGGCATGCAGATGGGCTGTTACCCGATGGAGCCGACCGTAATCCTGGAGTATTAGGGTCCTCTTAATACGGAGGGAGTCGCATGCAGAATGACCGTTTGCGAGCCAAGCTGCTGGAATATCATCAACGGCGAAATTATCATCGCCTGCAGGAGCAATTAAACCGCGCTCTTGGCGACGCGGCGTCGCAGGTGCAAATACAGGTACGCGTGCCAACCCCCCATGCGACAGAACAGCAGCCTGATCCGAGTATGACTGTTTATCCCGAACACTCCTCACAAATGTATGAACTGACAGAATTCGCCCTGCGCGCTCTATCCGCCGACTTGTGGCGTATTCATATCGACGAGTGGCATCCTCACTTTTTCCTGCGCACTGAGGTTCTGATAGGGCATCTGGACGCGCTGCTGAAGGAGTTCGAGCGGTTGCTTGTCTACAGACCAGAGGCGCACACATTTGACTTAATACTGGATCGGTGCGACTACTCTCCAATCCTGCGCGGCGGCGCGATACTGAATAAAGACTCGGATAACGCAGACTACCAGAT
The DNA here is from genome assembly GCA_037442365.1 of Armatimonadota bacterium. Classification (GTDB taxonomy): domain Bacteria; phylum Armatimonadota; class Fimbriimonadia; order Fimbriimonadales; family GBS-DC; genus GBS-DC. The sequence continues at coordinate 4,701 of JBBIQK010000068.1, forward strand.
TACCCTGCGAGGCAATCGATTAGTGCGTCAGGGATGTGATTTTTGTGCGCGAATCCTGCTCAGAGATTATGGTTGGGACATTACCGCCAGTGCGTCGCCGTTTGGAAGAGCTGCTACCCTGATGGCGGGCTTGCGCAAAGGGCTATGTACCACGCAGGTAAGCCTCCTCTATGTGGAGGACACGGGGCTGATAACAAAATATTTGTCTGGAATTGTGGATCTCTTGAAATACCGACTGAAACGGGAAGTAGCGTGGGAGTATAACCGGCTCATCGATCGCCCGACAAAGCAGTGGCTGCGTGCGTCGTTTCACAGTACGCACGATACAGGCGGCTCAATCTGGCGCGTTGAGTCGGTGGGCAAAGACTTTCTTGTTGCATGCGGCGACGCCTTTGGGGAAATTATGTATGATTCAAGGGAAATCATACGCATCATATCGTGAACCGTTTATCCCCTGCGCTTGCGACGACTTCCTTCACGAGTCTGGTGAACAATCGCTTCTATCGCCTTTCCTACCCGCTCGCGCGCGACATAGATGAAGCCATCCTGCGAGAGCGCGCCCCCGACGAAAATCCCGCGCACAGGGGTTTCGTAGGTGTCGGGGTCATGCAGGGGCTTGTCGTCGTCGCCGAAGGGCATGCCTAAGGGCGCAAGCAGGCTCTGGTCAGGCGCCAGTCCAATCAGCGTCAGCACGAAGTCGGCAGGCAGGCTCTCGACGCCCTCGGCGCAGCGCAGCTCCACGCAGTCGGGCGCAATTCGCAGCACCTGCGCCTGTGTCAGCGGCGTGATGCGCTTCTCTTCCACGCGCAGCAGCAGCTCGCGCAGGATGAAAGGGCGGAACTTGCACTGTTCCAGGCGCGGTTGGTCGACCGCCAGCCACACCTGCGCGTCGGCGTCAGCTAGTCGGATGGCTGCCTCGCCCGCCGAGTTGCCCGCCCCGACAATCAGCACGCGCCTGCGCCAGAAGCGGATAGGCTCGTCGTAGCGCGTCAGCACATGCGGTAGCTCTGCGCCCGCTACCTGCAGGCGGCGAAACCTGCCCCACACGCCCGTACACAACAGCACGCAGCGCGCCCGATACACCGCAGGCGTCTGATGGAGGGCGCATTCGGCATGCAGTGCGAACCCCTCCGACTGCGGCTCAATCCGAACCACGCGCTGGTAGGTGCGCACGGGCAGGTTCTCGGCGGAGGCGACCTTGCGGTAGTAGTTCAGCGCCATCTCGCGCGTCGGCTTCTCGTCGTGCGGCGTCGGGAACGGATAGCCCCCTATCGCCAGCTCGTCGGCAGGCGAGAAAAAGCGCATGCCAATCGGATATTCCACCAGCGACTGGCAGAGTGCGCCCGCCTCCAGTATCTGGAACTGCAGCCCCGCCCGTTTCGCCTCAATCCCAGCCGCCAGCCCAATCGGACCCGCGCCGATGATAATCAGGTCGTCCATTCAGTCCAGCCCGCCTGCGGTCGATAGGATACCTCAGTCGCCGCCGCCGTCCTCGCGTCCCCCGCCAATTTCGAACTGGCGGCGTTGCGGTCCGCTGAAGGGCGGCTTGAGGACTTTATCGCCCGCGCGCACGCCTTCCAGAATCTCGGCATGGCTCGCGTTGCGCAGTCCCACCTTCACAAACACCTTCTCGGTCTTCGGTTCCCCATTCGGTTGGGTCTGGTTGGGAACGATGCGCAGCACGTAGTCGCGGTCGCCCTCCTTGCCGAGCGCCTCCAGCGGCAGGCGGAGCGCGTTGTTCTTCTGCGCGGTGAGGATTCGGCAGCGCGCGGTCATTCCGGGACGCAGCGCGTCATCGGTCTGGTTCAGGTACACCTCGACGGCGAATTTGACCACGCTCAGTGCGCTGGTCTGCTGCCCGCTGGACTGCGCGGCGGGGGCGATTTTGCGCACTTCGCCCCGAAACTTGCGCTCTGGCAGCGCGTCCACCGTAATCTCCACGGGCATCCCGACGCGCACTTTGGCGACATCGAGTTCGTTGAGGTTGAGGCGCACCCGCATCTGCGACAGGTCGGCGACCTGCAGGATGGGCGTGCCCTCGCCGAAGCCCGTCGTGCCCGACATCACCAGCTCGCCGACCTCGCGGTAGCGGCGCGTCACCACCCCGCGAATGGGCGCGCGCACATCGGTCTCCGAGAGCTGAATCATCAGGTTCTGGAACTGGCTGACCGCCTGTTTCTCGCTGGCGCGCGCCTGTTTCAACTCCAGCTGACGCATCTCGATCTCGCGCAGGCGCAGTTGGGCGTTCTCCATATCGGCGCGGGCGGCTTCGAGCGACTTGCGCTTAAGTTCGTCCTGTACCGCGCTGGCGCGGGCGCGCTCCAGATCCGACTGCGCCGACTCGACCTGCAGGCGCGCGTTCTCCAGCTCGATGGCTTGCTGCTGGGCGAGTTGCTGCTGGCGCTGTTGGAGGTTGCGCAGCTGGCTCTCGGCGGCGACGCGCTGGGTCTCGGCGGCGTCCACCTGCTGGCGCGAGACATAGCCCTTCTCCAGCAGGCTCTGCAGGCGTTCGTAGTTGCGCTGGGCTTCCTGCAGGCGCGTCTCGGCGTCGCGAATAGCGTTCGCCAGCTCGACGCGCTCCTGCAGGTGCTTCACCTCGCGCAGCATCCGCAGGTTCTCCTGCGCGCTCTTGAGGGCGCTCTCCGCGTTTTTGAGCGTGGACTGGGTCAGGGTGGGTTGGGTCTCTGCCTCGCGCATCGCCTGCTCATAGCGGATTTGCGCCTGTTGCAGCTGAAGCCGCGCCTGCTTCGCCTCCATCTCCAGTGCAATCTGGGCGCGTTGGGCGCTCGCCTGCGCCGACTCGACCTGCGCGCTGCCCTGCTCCACTTGCTGTTTGATTTCGCGCGGGTCGATGCGCGCCAGTAGTTGCCCCTGCGCCACAATCGCGCCCTCGTCCACCAGCAAAGTCTCGATGCGTCCGGGCACGCGCGATTTGATTTCCACCACGCGCACCGGCTCTACTGCGCCCGACTCGCTGACCTCAATCGAAACCTCTCCGCGCTCGACGACGAAAGTGCGCGCATTGGCAGTCGCAGGGCTGGCTTTCACGCGCGTTCCAGCGACTATCCAGCCGACGCCGCCACAAATCAGCACCGCGCCGAGCGCGATGCTACATCCCAGAATCGTTTTTCGCATGCTCCGTCCCCTGCCTCAAGTGTACCCCATGCGGGTACACTTGAGGTATGCGACGGGAGGGGTATCTGGCGTATGGCGCGCAGCGGATTACCGAATGTCTGTGCGTGTTGCATGGGTGCATGGCGGCGGGCGTTCCTGCCGACATTCAGGATGTGCGCGCCACGCTGGACGCCGCCCACCGCCTGCAGACCTGCCTGACGCTCTTCGCGCGGGGCTACCCCACGCCGCGCGTTGCGCTCTGGAAGCGCAGGCTGCGGCGCATTCTGCGCGCCCTGTACGCCCTGCACGATTGCCTGCGCCTGATGGAATGGGTCGCCGCGCAGCAGCCCGCTCCCGAACATCGCGCGGGGGTGCAACGCGCCCTGCTCCGCCTGCACCAGCACGCCGAACGCCAGCGCAACACGCTCCAGCACGCATGGGCACGCTGGAACACGCAGCGCATCCCCAGCGAAATTCGGGGGCTTTCCCGCCGCTGGATCGAATCGTTCGGCGACGAGGCGATAGACCCCGCCTATGCCCAGCGCGTGTGGCGACTCTTCCGTCGGGAGCAGCTTGCCGCGCTGGAGGCTGAGGCGGCGACGCCTGCGGTGCAGTGTGGGCGGGCGCGCGCGCTTCTGGAGGCGTGCGACCTGCTTGCGCCGCTGAACCTGCCGCTGGACTGCCCCGACGACCTGCAGACGCGACTCGACACACTGGACGCCCTGCGCTTTCGGGAGGGGTCGCTGCGCCTGCTGACCGAACTGCTGGACGCCGAACGCGCCCGCGAACTGGCGCACACGGGCAACCTGCGCGCGTTCACGCGCATTCAAAAAGGATGGGCGTGGCTGATGGGGCGGCTTAGCAAAACATCCTGACGGATGCGCTCAGTCGGTATAATACCTGCGTAGTTATGCATAAACCCCGCCATGCCGGGGAGTTGGCAGAGAGGGTCTACTCTCAACCTGTGAGGCGGTGATGCCAGAATGTTGCTGACCAACTACATACGGGCAGCCATGCGACGGGCAACCTACGAGATTTTGCCCGACGGAACCTACTACGGAGAGATTCCGGGCTTTCAGGGAGTCTACGCGAACGCCCCAACGCTTGAGGACTGCCGTGAGACGCTTCAGGAGGTACTGGAAGGCTGGATTATTCTGGGGTTGCGGCTGGGGCATACAATGCCTGTGATAGACGGTATCTCCCTGACCGTTGAGCAGGAGGCCGTCTGATGCCGACCTTCGGTCCCATCAAACGGCGGGACCTGATTCGTAATCTGCGGAAGTTGGGCTTCGAAGGTCCGTACACTGGCGGCAAACACCAGTATATGGTTCGAGGGGAAGTCAAGCTGGTGCTACCCAACCCGCACCAGAGCGATATCAGCCGCGACCTGCTTGCCCGAATCCTTCGGCAGGCAGGTATCACGCGGGAGGAGTGGGAGCAGCTCTAATACCCGGAGCCGCCATTCGCAGCAGTCGGTCGGCAGGTATAATCGCATGTATACTGTAATAGGGAGACCATGATGACCGAACAGCAGCGCGAGCAATTGATTCACGAGTGGGCGCAGAAGCTGCAGAAGCAGTTGCAGGCAAACCTGCCGAACCGCCTCAGTGAGGCAGACCTGCGCCGAATCATCGACCCCTTGCTGGACGAGTTCTGCGCCCAGATTGGTCTCAATCCGATGGCGACGCCGAATACAGCCTCGCGACGGGACGCGCCGACGCCGTGTTCAACCGCCTCATTATCGAGTATGAGCGTCCGGGCGTCCTCAGCCCCAACCTTGCCGAGCGAGCGACCCATCACGCCGTCGAGCAGGTCAAACGCTACATGGAAGGCATCGCGAAAAAGGAGCGCCACCGCGTCGAACGACTGGCGGGGATTGCCTTCGACGGGCATTATGTGGTTTTTGTCCGCTTCAGCAACGGCAGCTGGGCAGTGGAGCCGCCTGTGGCGGTGAACGAGCAGACGCTGGCGCGCCTGCTGCGCTGGCTCGCGGGATTGGCGTCGGGGATTGCGCTCACTGCCGAGAACCTCAATTCCGACTTCGCGCTCGAACAACTGCGCACCCAAAATATCCTGCGCAGCCTCTATCACGCGCTCAACACCGCCCTGGAGCAACCCGACGGGCTGGTGGCTAAACTTTTCGAGCAGTGGCAACTCTTTTTCAGTCAGGCAATCGACTACTCGGAGGCGTTCGGCGGGCGCAAACTGGAGCCGCTCCAGAAATGGGTACGCAGGGCGGGCATCGACATCCAGAGCCAGCACGAGGCGGAGCGATTCTTCTTCGCGCTGCACACTTACTTCGCGCTGCTGGTGAAACTGCTGGCGTGGCAGGCGCTCTCGCGCCATCTGGGCGGCAAAATCAGCGCGCCCGTTTTCAGCCAGCTGCTCGCCGCCGAAGGCGAACAACTGCGCGAACGCCTGAAACACATGGAAGACGGCGGCGTCTTCCGCACCTTCGGCATCCTGAACCTGCTGGAGGGCGACTTCTTCGCCTGGTACCTGCACGCATGGAACCCCACGCTGGAAAAAGCCCTGCGCGCCATTATCGGGCGCCTCGATGAGTACGACCCCACCACACTCAGCGTACTGCCCGAAGAGACGCGCGACCTGTTCAAAAAACTCTATCACTACCTGCTGCCGCGCGAGGTGCGCCATAACCTTGGCGAATATTACACCCCCGACTGGCTCGCCCACATTGGCATCAATTTAAGCCCTCCTCACCTTGCACCAACTGAAAGGTCGCAGGACGCCTCCGACGCCGACAGACACGACACCCCGACCAACACCGCCTAAACGCCTCCACCACATCCCCCAAACGACAACGCCTCACCATCCACCACACCAACAACCCACACACCTTCTGCAACGCACGCGCCGCCTGATGCAGACTCAAGTCCCATACACGCCCGCGCGCCAACACCACCAGCCAGTGCAACAACACCACCCCAAGCAACTTCGC
>JBBIQK010000069.1:0-10472 GCA_037442365.1 Armatimonadota bacterium
TTGGGGGATGTGGTGGAGGCGTTTAGGCGGTGTTGGTCGGGGTGTCGTGTCTGTCGGCGTCGGAGGCGTCCTGCGACCTTTCAGTTGGTGCAAGGTGAGGAGGGCTTAAATTGATGCCAATGACCTGCTTGGGCGGCTCCTCGCGTTCCATCTGCTCCAGCGGCAGAGCTTCCTCCACCAACAGCGTCGGGATGTCGTCGCGAATCGGGTAGGCGCGACGGCACTGCGCGCACACCAGATAGTCGCCGCGCAGCTCCAGCGGCGAACGCTCCTCGCACGCGGGGCACGCCAGTATCGCCAGCAAATCGGGGTTCAGCGTCGCCATCAGACCACCTCCAGCATGCGGTCAATCGCTTTGCGGGCGCGGCTGCGAATTGGCTCCTCCACGCGCACGGGGTACACCATATCGCGCAGAGATCGGTAGAGTTTCGGCAGTGTGATGGTCTTCATGTATTCGCAAATCGCGTCCGCCTTGACGGGGATGTATTGCTTGTGCGGCGCCTCTTTCTGCAGGCGGTGCAGCATCCCCACCTCGGTCGCCACCAGATGGATGGGCGCGCGCGACTCGCGCACATGGCGCACCATCCCGCCCGTGCTGTGAACGAAGGTGCGCTCCGCAGGCAGGTCGCCCGCCGCCAGCGCGAACATACACTGGCTCACGCAGCCGCATTCGGGGTGCAGCAGCAGGTCGGCGTCGGGATACGACTCCAGCGCGCGTGCGATGTCCTCCGCGCGGAAGCCCGCATGCACATGGCACTCGCCCAGCCACAGATGCACCTTGCGTCCCGTCATCCGCTGCACATACAGCCCCAGAAACATATCGGGCAAAAACAGAATCTCTTTGTCTTCGGGGATAGACTGCACCACCTTGACCGCGTTGCTGGAGGTGCAGCAGTAGTCCGCCTCCGCCTTCACATCGGCGTTGGTGTTCACATAGGCGACCACCACGCCGTCGGGATGGTTCTGTTTCCACTGGCGCACCTCTTCGGCGGTGACGGTCGCCGCCAGCGAACAGCCCGCTTCGGGGTCGGGAATCAGCACCGTGCGATCGGGGCACAGGATTGCCGCCGTCTCCGCCATGAAATGCACCCCGCAGAACACAATCACGGGCGCGTCGGTCTGCGCCGCCTGCTGCGACAGCTGCAGCGAATCGCCCACAAAATCCGCCATGTCCTGAATGATGGGCAGCTGGTAGTTGTGCGCCAGAATGACGGCGTTGCGCTCCTTGCGCAGTCGCTGAATGCGCTCGATGAGTTCCTGCTCCGTGAGGTAGGGAATTTCGGCGTCCTGCTCGATGGCGCGCTGGGCTTCGGTCAGGCGCACGGACGGGCGCGTTTTGGAGCGCGGCATAATCGTCGGCAGTTCCACCTGCACATCTAACTCGCTCGGCAAAGTCGGATTTTTCATCGTTGTTGCTCCTGCCGTTGCGGTGAACAGCGGGTTTTCGCCCGCGGGGATGTTGTCCACCGCCCAATGTGGCGCTATTAGTATACCCAATCGCCGCGCAAGAAGGCAAATTTTACAGGAATTTAACATGAAAGGCGTCAGAGAGCGACGAATTGCTTGACAGATTAGGGTATCCTGTGCGTTCCGCTCAATCCATAAGAAGGAGGTGATAGCCAAAAGCACGGCAGCGCGCGCGAGGCGTCCATCGCAGTGCAGGCGTACCTGTCCCTGTGTAGCTTACCGAAAGAGGCATCGTGTACGCAAGAAACGAACATGCAGAGCGCAGTTTCGCCCAGCTCTCTCGATCCAGCGTTGGAAGCGTGTGTCCTGGACGGTGATTGGGAAAGCCCTCTCCACAGTGGTTGAGAAGCTGATCACCGATTACCTGCTGTACTTCCTGAGATAGTTGCGGAAGTATCCCCCCGCCTGCATCAGCGGTCGGGGGGATACGCTTACGCCTTTTCCTGCGTCGTTCCTTCGCCCTGTGTGGCTTGCAGTTTGCGCTCCAGCTCCTCCAGTTCGCGCAGCGCGTCGGAATCGTCAACGGTCGTTGTCGGCGTGGCGGCGACCGAGTCGGCAGCGGGGCGCATGCCGAGCCGCTGCTCGATTTTGGCGAGTTCCTCTTCCGCCTCGTGGTCAATCTGGGCGTCTTGCAGGGCGGCGAGTCGTCCCTGCAGGCTCTGCGCCGCCATCTCCTGCCGCGCCGACGCTTCGGCTTCCGCGCGCTGGATGCGCTGCTCAGCGGACGACCAGCTTGACTCGATGTTCTCGACGGAGATGCCCTCCAGCGCCTTGTTGATGGCGGTCTGGATTTGCGCTTGCTTCCAGCGCGCCTTCATCGCCAGCGCCTGAGCGGTTTTGACGCGCACTTCCTCTTCCTGACGGCGGATGGCGAGTTTGATCGACTCGACGGTCTCGATGGCTTGCTGCAGCGAGGCGCGCATCGTCTCCAGCGCACTCTCCTGCGCCTTTTTCTCGCGCACAATCTGCAGCGCGAGGTCGCGTTTGCCCTGTTGCAGCGCGAGTTCCGCCTTGCGTTCCAGATCGCGTACCGTACGCTCCAGTTTCTCGACTTCCGCCTGCAGCATGTTCTTCTGCGTAATCGCCTGAATTGCGCGTTCGCGGTTGCGCGCGAGGGTCTGTTGCATCTCCCGACGCGCCTGATCGAGCAGCACCTCCGGGTCCTCCAGCTGCTCCACCTTACCCGTCACCCATGCGACCAGGTATCTCCAGAATCGTGCAATTGCCTTAAACATATTTTCCGCGCCCCCTATCGTTGGCGTATCAAGTGTACCCAATTGCGTATGTGCAATCGTATGCTCGGAGGGTACGACAGCAGGAAACAGGGGGCGTGCTGGCGTATTTAAAACCATTCCTTTCAGGAGGTACTGCTTGAATCAGATGCGATGGTTGCTTGGGATCGCGCTTCTCTGGAGCGTGTGGGCAATAAGCGTTGCACAGGTGGCTGCAGAGCCTGTGAATGTTGCGTCATGGTTGGACGACCCGAAGGCGGAGTATGTCCCCAACGAGCTGATTGTTGGAGTGGATCCGGGTAAGAGCGTCGCCTTAGCGCAGGCAGCGATGGAATTCGTGGGCACAGTGCAGGACCACAACCCCAGCATTGGCGCGTATGTGGTGCGCCTGGCGCCGCACATTGCGATGAAGGACGCCGCCGAGTTTCTGGAAAACCTGCCAGGCGTCAGTTATGTGGAGCCGAACTACATCTACCATGCGATTGCGACTCCCAACGACCCCGGCTATGCTCAGCAGTGGGCTTTGCCCAAAATTCAGGCGAATCTGGCATGGGATATCTGGACGCCGCGTGCCGTCGTCTATATCGCTATCATCGACACGGGTGTAGACTATACGCACTCCGACCTGGTGAATAAGTTCCGTCGGACCTCCAGCGGCGCGATTTACGGCTGGAACACCCTGCGCAACAATACCAACGCGAACGACGATAACGGGCACGGCACTCATGTGGCAGGGATTGCCGCCGCCCAGATTAATAACGGCGTTGGGGTGGCTGGCGTCGCGGCGTGGAACCCTGCAGTGTCGGGCTACAACGCCTATGTGCAGATTATGCCCGTGAAAGTGCTGGGCGCGTCGGGTTCCGGCTCCCTGAGCAGTATCGCGAATGGCATCACCTGGGCGGTCAATAACGGCGCGGATGTGCTGAACCTGAGTCTGGGCGGGAGCAGTGGCTCACAGACGCTGGCGAACGCCGTCGCGTATGCGTGGAACGCGGGCTGTCTGGTCGTGGCGGCGGCGGGCAATAGCGGCAGCTCCACACCGCAGTACCCTGCCTACTACACGAACTGCATCGCGGTCGCCGCAACCGACTCCAGCGACCGACTGGCGTCGTTTTCCCAGTTCGGCTCGTGGGTGGACATCGCAGCGCCCGGCGCGAGCATCCTCTCCACCTATTATCGCAATCGGTACGCTACCCTGAGTGGAACCTCGATGGCGTCTCCCTATGTGGCGGGCGCGGCGGCGCTTGTGTGGTCGAACAGCCCATGGCTGACCAATCAGCAGCTGCGCTCCATTCTGCAGACGAATGTGGATCCGTACTCCCCCTACGGAACCCGCACGATTGCGCCGGGGGCTGGACGCCTGAATGTCTATCGGGCGCTTCAGGCAGCGAACTAAACCCCCGTATGTCCGAAGCCTCCTTCCCCGCGTTCTGTGGGGGGGAGGCTTTCTACCAGTTGCCACTCGACGCGAACGACGGGCGCGACCACCAGCTGCGCGATTCGCTCGCCGCGCTGGATAGTGAACGGCTCCTGTCCCAGATTAATCAGGATCACCTGCACCTCGCCGCGATAGTCGCTGTCGATGGTGCCCGGCGCGTTCACCATGCCGATGCCGTGTCGCCAAGCCAGCCCACTGCGGGGGCGTACCTGAGCCTCGTAGCCGGGCGGCAGTGCGATTCGGATGCCTGTGGGCACACGCGCGCGCTCGCCCGGCTGCAGCGTCAGCGGCTCTTTGACCGCCGCGTAAAGGTCAACCCCTGCCGAGCCAGGAGTCTGGTAGCTCGGCAGGGGCAGGTCGGTCGCGTCAGGTTCCTGAAGAATCGCCACGCGCACGACGCTCATTTCTCGACCTGCTCTTTGCCCTCCTTGACTGCAGGCGGCACTTTCGGCAGACGCACATAGAAGGTGGAACCGACGCCTACCTCACTCTCGACCCAGATCTGACCGCCGTGAATCGCCTCCACCAGGTGCTTCACCAGGTACAAGCCCAGACCCGTGCCGTACTGCTTGCGCGTGTCGGTGTTGTCCACACGGTGGAACTTCTCGAACACCTTTGTCAGATGCTCTTTCGGGATGCCCATGCCCTGATCGGAGACATAAAAGACGATGTGGTCGGCGTCTTCTTCCCAGCCCTTGACGCGGATTTCGCCGCCGTTGGGCGAGTATTTGATGGCGTTGCTCAGCAGGTTCGTGAGAATCTGGTCTACCTTGTCCTCGTCGGCGACGATTTTGGGCAGGTCTTCGGGCACTTCGTGGACAATCGTGTGCTTGGTCGTCGCCTGCCGCTGTATCATGACCACCTTCTTCGACAGCGCGTAGAAGTCGACTTGCTTGTAGACAGGCTTGAGCGATTCGCCCGCTTCGATACGCGCGATGTTCAGCAGGTCGTTAATCAGGCGCGTCAGGCGGTCGGTCTCCTGATCGATGATGGAATAGAACTCGCGTCGGTCTTCGGGGGTGAAGGCGTCTTCGGAGTCCATCAGCAGTGTAGAGACGAAGCCCTTGATGGCGGTTAGCGGCGTGCGCAGCTCGTGCGAGACGGTCGCCACGAACGCCGACTTCATCCGCTCCAGATTGCGGATGTCGGTGATGTCGTTGAAAATCATCACCGTGCCCATCGGCTTCTGGTCTTCCCCGCGCACGATGGCGTTCTGCACCTGGTAGATATGCTCTTTGCCGTCGATTTGGACGGTGATTTCGATCAGCTCGCCCTCTCTCTCTTCTTCGAGGGCGGCGCGGATCATGGCGCGGATGGTGTCGTTGTTGAGGATTTCGGTGTAGTTTTTGCCCAGCACATCGGGTCCCAGTCCGAACACGCGCCGCGCGGCGGCGTTCATCTGGTTGATGCGCCCGTTGTGATGCACCAGCAGCAGCCCCGCGCGCAGGCTCTCGATGGTGTGCACCAGCTCCTCTTTCTCTTCGAGGATGGCTTGATAGAGGCGCATGCCCGCAATCACAGCGGCGGCGTTGCGCGCCATGCGCTCCAGCAGGCGCACATCCTCGTCGATGAAGTGTCCCCCGCGTTGTTTGTTGAACGCATGTAGCACGCCGATGGTCTGGCGGTCGATTACGCGGTTCTCCTCGTCGCGCTTTTCCAAAATCAGCGGCACGCACACGAGGTTGCGAATGTGTAGCATCGCCACATGCTCTTTGCTGGTGCGCGGGTCGGTAATGGCGTCGTGAACGATGATAGGTTTGCCCTCGCGGAACACCTCGCCCGAGACGCCCTGAGTTGCGCGCACGCGCAGCAGGCGAATCTCGTCTTCGGTCAGCCCGTAGGCGGGCGGGTAGGCGCGCAGTTCACCCTCTTCGGGGTCGTGCAGCATAAACACGACCTTCTCCGCCTGCAGAATCGCGCCGATTTGACGCACGAGGCGTTTGAGGGTCGCCTCGTAGTTGGCAGGGCTGGCAACATCGGCGGCGACCACTTCCGCCTTCGCAGTGGCGGCAGCAGATGCGCCATTACGCGGCTGACTCTCCAGCTCCTGAATGCGCTGGACGGCGCGCTCATACTCCGTTTTTACCTGGTTATACTGCTTCAGCAGCTCACGATAGGCTTGCTCCCAGTTCATAGTTCGCTCCTCGCTAACAGGTTTCGATGATGGCTATACGCTATGGCAATTATAGCACATCGAAGGTTCCCTGTGGGGCTGTCAATCCGCTCAGGATTTAGACGGCGGTTGAGACGCGCCGTTCTGGAACGCGCCGTCCATCAGTGGGCGTATCAGCTCCATCGGGATCGGGAACACCACTGTCGTGTTGCGTTCGCCCGTGATTTCCGCCAGCGTCTGCAGGTAGCGTAGCTGGAGCGCGGAGGGCTGCTGGGCAATCATCTGCGCCGCCTGCACCAGCTTCTCCGCTGCCTGATACTCGCCCTCGGCGGCGATGATTTTTGCGCGCCGCTCGCGCTCGCTCTCCGCCTGGCGCGCCAGCGCACGCTTCATCTCCTCCGGCAGAATCACATCGCGCACCTCCACGCTCGTGACCTTCACCCCGAACGCTTCGGTCTGCTCGTCGATAATTGTCTGCAGCTGCTGGTTAATCTTGTCGCGTCGCGCCAGCAGGTCGTCCAGCTCCGCCTGACCAATCACGCTGCGCAGGGTTGTCTGCGCAATCAGGCTGGCGGTCTGGATATAGTCGGTAATCTGCACCACGGCGTCTTTGGGCTCCATCACCTTGAACAGCACGACGGCGTCCACGCTTACGGACACATTGTCGCTGGTGATGGCTTCCTGACGGGGCACATTCATGGTTACGATGCGCGTGTCCACAATCCGCGCCGTGTCGATAATCGGGATGAGGAAGATGATGCCCGGTCCTTTGACCGCCTGAAACCGCCCCAGTCGCAACACGACGGCGCGTTCCCATTCGGGCAGCACGCGCAACGCCGCACGCAATACGATAATGATAAACAGAATTATCGCAATCCCTGTCGTTGAGAACGGGTTATCAAAAAAGTTCATTTGGTAGCCTCCCTACACTCCTTGAAGTGTACCCTACAGCAGCCATTTTTTGACCGTTTCGGCGCATCGCGCCGCCGCGCCCTGATGTTTCTGGATGAGTTCCGACGCCTGCTGAGCAATCTGTTCGCGCAGTTTGGGGTCGTGCAGTAGGCGAAGCATGCCGTCTGCAAGCTGCTCGGCGGTCGCGACTTCGAAACCGACGCCCGCTGCCTTCGCCAGCTGGGCAATATCGCGGAAGTTGTGCGTGTACGGTCCGAAAAAGACGGGCTTACCGTGCGCCAGCGGCTGGAACAGGTTCTGCCCGCCCAGCGGCGCGAACGCCCCGCCCACCACCACCACATCGGCGACGCTATACAAACTCGCCAGCTCGCCGAAGGTGTCCACAACGACTACCTGAGCGTGCGCTCGGTTGGGTAGGGGCAGCTGACTGCGGCGATGAGGGGTCAGTCCGTGCGCGTGTAGCAGGCGCTCCACCTCGCTCACGCGCTCTAAATGGCGCGGCGCCAGCACCAGGCAGGTATCAGGCAGACTCGTGCGCACGCGCAGGTACGCCTCCACAACCAGTTGCTCCTCGTCGGGCGTGCGCGTGCTGCCCACCACAATCACAGGCGCATGTTCGGGCAGCGACAGGGTGCGCCGCCACTCGTCCGCTGTTCGGTCTAACGCGCCCAGCGCCTGGTCGAACTTCGTGTTGCCGCACACCTCAACCCGCGAAGGCGACGCGCCCTGCTCGATGAACCGTGCGGCGTCGGTGGGCGATTGGGCGCAGATGTAGTCCACACAGCGCAGAATCGCCCCATAGATCGGGCGGGCGCGCGGCGCACGGCGCGCCGTGCGGTCGCTCAAGCGCCCGTTCAGAATCAGCACGCGCCCCCCACGCTGATGCTGCTCGTGGATTAAATTCAGCCACAGCTCGGTCTCGAACAGCGCCAGCACGCGCGGCTGCACCCGCGCCAGCGCGCGTCGCACCGCGAACGGCAAATCCAGCGGGAAGTAGATGAAGTAATCGACGCAGTCGCGCAGGGCGGTCATCGCCGTCTGCTGCCCCGTGGGCGTGGTGGTGCTGAACACGATTTCGCAGTCGGGCAACAGCTGGCGCAGGCGCTTGACGACGGGCTGCGCCGCCAGCGTCTCACCCACGGAGACGCAGTGGATCCACACGCGCAGCTTGCCCGAAGGGGGCGGCACAGGCACATAGCCGAACCGCTCGCTCCAGCGGTCGCGCCATTTGCCGAACAGGATGCGCCCCAGCACAAAGGGAACCCACACGGGCGCAAGCATCGCCAGCCAGAGATTGTAAAACGCGCGGATCACGGCTTCGCCCCCCGCGCAATCGCCTCCGCGCGTGTCTGCAGGGCGTTAATCGATTCCTCTAACTGCTCCGCCAGACGCGCGAATTCGTCCTTGTCGGCGTCTTCGGGAACCCACACGGGGGCGCCAATCAGGAACGCCGCCCGCGCGAACGGCAGCGGGATGAGATACCGATCCCAAGTAGGCAGCAGGATTCGCGGGTACGCGCCGATTCCAGCGGGGTAGAGGGGCGCGCGGGCTTTCTGGGCGATCAGCAGCGCGCCGGGCTGGAACTTGCCGCTGGGTCCGCGGGGTCCGTCGGGGGTGAACGCCAGCACTGCGCCGTTGCGCACCTCGCGCGCCGCCTCCAGCGCCGCCCGCACCCCGCCCCGACTGGTCGAGCCACGCAGCGTGCGGAAGCCGAACCGCGTGAATATCTCGTTCTGGATGTCGCCGTCGCGCGAGAGCGAAATCATCGCCAGAATGCCCCGATTGCGCATGTAGTTGGCGGGGATCAGCGTGCGCCCGTGCCAGGAGACCATCACCGCGCCTGTGCCCTGTTGCAGGTGCTGTTCAATCGGCTCCCAGCCCTCCACATAGAGGCGCACGGTGCGTCCCAGCCCGCGCGCCAGCGTGTAGCCCAGCCAGCCCAACCGCTTCGCGCGTCGCACATCCCGCGCCGAACGCTCCACCACTGCCACAACAGGGATTATACCGCTAATCGCGTCGTCGGGGCAGGTCGGGCTTCTCGAAGTAGGCGCGGTTGCGCTCGGTGAACACCTGTTGGCGGAACGCCTCCAGTAAGCGCTCCGCCTCCGACAGGAAGCGAAACGAACCCGTCACATCGCCCTGCCACACATCCTCGACCACCCAATCGGGCACAGGCATATACACAATCGGCTCAGGCGCAGGGATACGCACACTCAGCACGGCGGGTCCCAGACTGGCGTCCTGAAAGATAAACTCCAGCACCACGGCGTCGGGCAGGAATTGGCTCGCGCCGACTTGCGTCTGGGCGCGGCGCAGGCACTCGCGCAGCGCGGCGGGGTCGTACTCGCCGATGGGGGGCGGGTTGCCTGCTTTCAGCGCAGCGAAGGTTGTCTCAATCTGTTCGCGCACGAACTCGCGCAGGGTCATGCTTCCCTCCGATAGCGCAGGAACAGCTCGCTGCCGTTCAGGTAGGCAGACAGCAGCGTGTAGCGGGGCGCGCGTTCACGGGGCAGCCCTGCGCCGTCGACCATCGTCGGCAGGTGCGCCCCGCCCTTGACGCGCGGCGCCAGCGTCAGGAAAATCTCGTCCACCAGCCCCGCCTCGAAAAAGTAGTAGTTCAGGTTGCCCCCGCCCTCCACCAGCAGGTAGCGCGCCTCGTAATGGGTGTGCAAAATCCGAACCACTTCGGGGATTTCCACGCGCGTCTCGCCCACCAGATGCACGGTCGCGACGCGCTCCAGCGCGAGTTTTTTGTCCGGGGACAGGTGCGTCGGCGCAAACACCAGCGCGCGTCCGTCTTCGGACTTTCGGAAGAAATCATGGTCGGTGGGCAACTCGCCGCTGGTGGTCACTACCGCGCGATACAGGCGGGGCGGGTAGTTCATGTGCTGGTCGGCGCGCAGGGTGCTGCTGCCAATCACCACCGCGTCGGCGCAGGCTTCCAGACGGTGCATCAGTCGCTGATCCATCGCGCTGCCCAGCCCCGCCGCGCTGCTGCCCGGCTCGCCCAGAATCAGCTTCCCGTCCAGCGTCGTGACGGTGTTTGTGAAGATGTACGGGCGGTCGGGCGGCGGCGGTGGGAACACCACCGTCTCGTAGAGGTCTTCGGGCGCGCCCTCCCAGCCCGAATGGTCGAACAGGCGTATCATAGATACGCAAATTATACCGCGCTCAGCAGGCGAATCATTGGCATCAATTTAAGCCCTTTTGGGCTACAATCTTAGCATGCACAACGGCAACTGACACCTACTGAACAGCTGGAGAACATCCTGCGACAACTCTTGGACACCGAAGCCGACACACTCGCCAA
>JBBIQK010000070.1:0-10277 GCA_037442365.1 Armatimonadota bacterium
GGGCGTGAGGTGTGGTTGGAGGGTCTGGAGCCAGTGTTCGGTGGGGTATTCTTCTGGGCGTGCTGTGCGCCGTTGGGGTGTTTTGTTTCTCATAGTTGTGAAGATACCCCAACGGCGCTTTTTTTTTTGGTGTGTGTGAGGGGCGTCTGGGGGAAAATTGGTGGCATTCGGTCGCTTTTGAACTCAAAAGCTGTACCCTTACCAGCCGCCCCCCGCACGGTTGTCGCGCACCGTACAGCGAAACGGTATCGTGCGACTGGTCGTTGGGAGTCGCTCCCACGGATCAGTCTGGTTGTTCATCACCGTCTCTAAACGCGGGAAAAAGCGCGTCGGACTCAGATTGGGCAAGCGCGAGCGGAAGAGCGGACTTACACTGTATTGCTCCCAGCAATAAGTAAGCGTATCTCCATCGGGGTCCGCGGCGTCTGCGGTCAGTCGAAACGGGGTACTCTGGGGAACCTGTACGGAAGCGGGCACATTCACCGACGGATTGGTGTTCGGAATGGTCTCACGCACCGCGCACGAATTGCCGACGCTCCCTGTGATGAAGTTTCGAACCTCCGTAATATTGTGGGTGTGGAAGTACGGGTCTGAGTTCGGCTGGAGATTGTCGGTCGCGCCACAGACGCCCGCATACGCCATGATGGTGCTGCCGCTGCCAGGTTCGTAGGGAAAGGGCGAGGAAAATCCAGTGCAAGAGGCGAAGGTGTGATTGCCTGCAAACTGGTGTCCCATCTCGTGCGCCACATAGTCGATATCGAACGCGTCTCCGAAGGGCACAAGGAGCCCCGAAACGCCAACTGCCTTCTCACCCGCGCGGCAAACGACCCCAAGCCCAGCATAACCCCCGAAATTGCCCCGAGTAAAGATGTGCCCGAAGTCATAGTTCGCGGAGCCAAGCACTGAGTCCAGTACGCTCTGGTTCTGATCGCCCAGACTCTCAAAGTCCGTGAATGGGTCTGTGCTTGGGTTCGGGTACGCGCGCAAGTAAACAAGGTTGAACCGCACACAGAAGTCGTTTTCGTAGACGCCGTTGACACGGTTGACGGTGGGCACGATTCGAGCTTCCGCGTTGGCGACGCCGCCGAAGTAGACCGTGTATTCGCCTGTGGCATTCACGGCGAGGCGGTAGGTGCGACGGGTGATTCCCGAAAGCGGTTCGAAGGTCGACTCGGCGGGCAAGTCCTCTGGGTGCATCGTTGTATGGACATGGCACGGCGGGCGACGGCGAATCGAGTCGCGCCGATCGTAGCAGATGTAGACGCCCGGATGCTCGGAGTCGTAAGGGTCGATAAAGCTGGCGCCTTCGTGCGTGATGACCATCGAACTGAAGCCGTTCGGCGTGAAGTCGAGTCGCGCAACGGCTGTGGGGTTGTCCACGCCCTGCCCGAGAAAGGTTTTGATTTCGGGGTAGCGCGCCGCCAATTCGGGCGCGAGGACAGGCGACTCGACAATCGCGAAACGCTGAAAGCTTCCATCGGGCATCGGCAAGTTAATTATCACATGGCTGAAGCGTGGCATGACGATGTTCTCGTGCGGCGCCTGCCACAGGAGCTGCCGCATGCGCGTCTCGTCGAGGCGGTAGGCGCGATACGCCCGTAGCCCAGAAACCAGGTCATGTCCCAAACCCGACTTCAGGGTTGGGTTGGGAATAGCCTCCCACATCGAGTCGGTCGACGGTTGCGCCGACACAGCAATTACCATCAGCGCGAATGCGCTTAGAATACCCCCTACTTCCAGTCTGCAACGCATGGTACTTATTAATACCTTTCCCTGCCGCCAGACTCCTGCTCAAAACTGCGCGGTCGCCTGCAGGTACCAGCCCGCCTGTGTTGTAGGCGCGCCTGTGTCGCGCAGACGGCTGGCGCGGTACTGGAGGCTGATGATGCTGCGCTCGGATACCTGATACCCTGCCAGTATGCCCAGCACATAACCGCGCACGCCGGGACGGTACTCATGGAAGCGACGCCAATTGGCGTAGTCCACCGCGTAAAACCAGCGACCGTCTTCGTGTTCCGCCCGCGCGTAGAATCCGATGCGGTTCGCGCCAATCGGGTGCCCCATCGGCAGGTCTTTGTAGGAGTAGGCATATCGGGGCGCATGGTTCGAGCTGTCGTACACGCCGCCTGAGGGGGTGCCATCGGAGCGCACTATCTCGAGAATCAGCCGCGTGTGGGGCGCAGGATACAGCCGCGCGCCTATCAGTGTGGCGACCTTGCGCGGGGTGATCGACGAGCCGCCAAACGCGGTGGGGGCGCGCAGGTCGTCCATCAGCCAGAACAGATAAAGGCGATTCTGCGCGTCGGGTTTGTAGACGACTCCCACCTCCGCCATGTAGTTGAACCAGCCCGACCCGCGCTGCGAGTCGCTGTACCATTTCTGATACAGGTAGTACGGCGCCAGCTGGCTCACCGCGCCCGCAGGCAGCTCCAGCGCTTTGAACGCCTCCGCCAGCGCGAGCGTCCACTGGTCGCCGAAGTCGCGTTCCAATCGTCGCGCGCCCCACCATGTGCGTGCGCCGTCCTGCTCGAACTGGCTCAGGAACTGCTCAAAACGCCACTTGCCCAGCAGGGGCACGCGCACGGGAAACTGCACGCCAGCGTGGGGCACAGGGGGCATTTCGTCGTTGACCAGCATGCCGCCGCTGTAGCCGCCCAGCCACCGCAGCGCGCTGTAGCCCAGTTGCCAGCGCGTCTCGCCCGCCTGAACGGTCAGCGTCGCGTGTGGCACTGTGTCGAACGCGCTTGGGTTTTCGCCTGCGCGACGACGCACATCGCTCCAGACCACCTCCAGCAGGGTTTGCGTATCAATAGCCCATGCGCCCACCACGCGATAGGTCGCCTCAGCAGTGCGCCAGTCGCTTCGGTCGCGGAACGCGAACGCCTGTAGCTCGACCACCAACAGTGTGGCGCGTTCAGGCAGTGCGGGCGCATCGCGCAGTTTCCAGCGGGCAATCTGGACAGACATCTGCGCGTCGCGGGGGAAAGCACTCAGGAACTCGTCCGCGCTGCGCGGCGCCCGCAGGAGCGCGGACGGTGTGGGGCGTGTACGCGCGAGGTAGTCATAGAGCGGGTCGTCGCGTGGGGGCAGCTGTTGCGCCGCGCACGCGCCAACAATCGCCGCACCTGCGAGCAGGCTCCAGCCCCTCAACGCTGGATCGCCCTCCACTCCGAATAGGTCGCCAGCTTGCCTGTCGCCAGCTCCAGCAGCATCGTGCGTGCAGCGTCTGCCTGCTCCTTCTCACAGAGGTTCAGCAGAGTCTCCAGCTGGCTCTGCAACCAGCTCCACTCGGGCGCGGCGTTCATGCGCACACGCTTGATTTTGGGGTTGGGCGTCGGCTCCAGCACCTCTTCATCATAACAGAGTTGCTCGTGCAGCTTTTCGCCAGGGCGCGTACCGACGATTTTTATCTCAATATCCTGCTGGGGCACCAGTCCGTAGAGGCGTATCAGATCGTGCGCCATGTCGAGGATGCGGATCGGCTCGCCCATGTCCAGAATATAGAGGTCGCCGTGACTTTCAAGCGACCCTGCCCGCAGAATCAGATGGACGGCTTCGTTAATGCTCATGAAGTAGCGTCGCATGTCGGGATGGGTGATTCGCACGGGACCGCCCTGCTCAATTTGCGCCTGCAAAGTGGGCACGAGGCTTCCGCGGCTGCCCAGCACATTGCCAAATCGCACGATGGCGAATTGGGTCGCGCTTTCTCGGGCGACTGCGGCAACAATCATTTCGCCCACCCGTTTCGTCGCCCCCATGATGCTGACGGGATTAACCGCCTTATCTGTAGAGACATAGACGAATTTGCGCACGCTATGCCGCGCGGCAGTCTCCGCCATCACCCAGGTACCCAGCACATTGTTTTTGATGGCTTCGATGGGGTTCGCTTCCATCAGTGGGACATGTTTGTGGGCGGCGGCGTGGAACACCAGGGTCGGCTGTTGCTGGCGGAAGACGGCTTCGATTCGGGCACTGTCGCGCACATCCGCGATGATGCATTCAGGCTCGTAGCCCAGTCGCGTGCGCAGCTCCTGTTCAATCTGATAGATGCTGTTTTCGCCTTTGCCCAGCAGGGCGAGGCTGGCGGGTCCCAGCTCGGCGATCTGGCGCGCCAGCTCACTGCCGATGGAGCCGCCCGCACCCGTGATGATCACACGCTCGCCTGCGATATAGTCTGCGACAGGACGCAGGTCAAACTGCACGGGCGCGCGACGCAACAGATCTTCGATATTCACTTCCCGAATCTGCGCCAGATGGAAACTGCGTCCCTCGAGGGGTTGGAACGGCGGCACGATCCGCACACGCGCGGAGGTGGCGCGACAGATATTGAAAATGCGGCGCACAACCTCACCGTCGGCAGAGGAGATCGCAATAATCACATCCTGCACGCCGTACTCCGCAACGATTTGCGGGATGTCCTCGGTCGTGCCCAGACAGGGGTAGCCGTGAATCTGCATGGACTGCTTCTGGGGGTCGTCGTCTACAAAGCCAATCACGCGCAGTTCCACCTGCGGGTTGCGTCGCATCTCCCGCATGACCACTTCGCCCGTGTCGCCGCCGCCGACCACCAGCGCACGGCGGCGCGGCGTCTGGCGATGGGCATATGCCAGATACCAATCGTACATCCGTCGCCCAAGGCGCGGGAGCGCGAGCATCGTTGTGGACAAAAACCCGAAAAGCACCCACTCCGCCAATGAAAGCGCGCGATCGCCGTAGTGGGCAAACGCCAGCAACCCCACCAGACATGCCATGCTAAGCCACGCGCTTGCTTTGATCAAGCGGAACAGATCCGTAATCCCCGCGTATCGGCTGTGGACACGATATAACCCCTGAGAGAACAGGGCAATCACACCCACCCCAGAGAGCACGGGCGCCAGCCAGCTCAGCAGGCGTACATCATCACCCAGCCAGCGAAAATCGCGCACTAACCCAATCGCGAACACCAGCGACACCGAGATAAACAACACATCTGTCAGCACCGCTCGCCAGAACTCCGCCCAGCGTCGGGGTGGTATATGACGCAACCGTCCTAATGTGCCCTTGTTCCGCAAGGCTTCCCTCCGTAGAAAACTCCTTCCTGCAAACCGCCATCACAGGCTTGCACTGTAAAGTATACCCGTCTCCCTTCAGGGCGATTATCACTTTAGAGAGACGAATCGGGTATAACTTTCGTTAGCGTGGAGCGGTGCCCGAGCGGCTGAAGGGACACGACTGGAAATCGTGTAGGCTCCGAAAGGGGTCTCGTGGGTTCGAATCCCACCCGCTCCGCCATGCTTAATGCTCCGTTAACAGCCCCAGCAGGTATAGTTCAGTGGGAGACGATCGTTATGAACACACGCTACACACGCAGGGAGATACTCCGATTGGGCATGGCGGGCGCGACCGGGCTGGCGCTCTCAAAGCTCGCGCCGGCACACCCGCAAACGCGCAGCGCAGGGCGCGTCAAGAATATCATCTTCATGGTCTCAGATGGCATGAGCGCAGGCGTGCCCTCACTGGCGGACGAGTTCGGCAAGTTGGTGCGCGGCAAAGGCTCGTTCTGGCATCAGCTACTCCAGAATCCCGACGCAACGCTCGGCTTTTTCGATATGGCGTCGCTCAACTCGCTGGTGACCGACTCGGCGTCTGCGTCCAGTTCGTGGGGCAGTGGGAGCCGCATCTTCAATGGGCAGATTAATGTGTTGCCCGACGGTACGCGCCTGACCCCGATTGCACCGATTGTCAAGCAGGCGGGCAAAAAGGTCGGGCTGGTCACCACCACGCGTATCACGCACGCGACCCCCGCCGGGTTCGCCGCCGTGCAACCCCGTCGCGACGACGAGGACGACATCGCCCCGCAGTATCTGAATGTGGTCGATGTGCTGATGGGCGGCGGACTGCGCCACTACGCTCCCAACCGCCGCAGGGACGGCAAAGACCTCATCAAAACCTATCAGGACGCGGGCTACGCCTACTGGAACACACGCGACCAGGCAACCAGCAACGCGCGCCCGGAGAAGGTGCTGGGACTGTTCTACGAATCGCATGTGCCCTACACCGTCGACCATATCCATTCCGACGAGCTGAGGCGCACCGTGCCGACGCTTGCCGAGATGACGCGCAAGGCGCTGGAGATTCTGGGCGACGCGCCGAACGGATTCCTGCTGCAGGTGGAGGGTGGGCGCGTGGACCACGCCGCGCACGCCAACGACGCCGCAGGCATTATGTGGGACCAGCTCGCCTTCGACGACGCCGTAGAAGTCGCCTTCGAGTTCGTCTCTCGGCGGGACGACACCCTGCTAATTATCACCAGCGACCACGGAAACTCGAACCCTGGTCTCAACGGCATGGGCGGCGAGTATGAGGCGTCCAACAAAGCGATGGCGATGCTCCAGCACGCCAAATGTTCCTTCGAGGAGCTGCCCAGCAAGCTTCGCAACGCGGGCAGCGCAGACGAGGTGCGCGACATCCTGAAAGCGCAACTGGGGATTGAAATCAACGGCGAGGAAGCGAACGCGCTCGCGGGCGCAATCAAGGGCAACCTGCCCCCCATCTGGAACCGTCAGCACCGCAACCTGCAGGGGCTGCTGGGGCAGATTCTGAGCAACTACAACGGCTACGGCTGGGTCGGCACTTCGCACACGGCGGACTATACATGGATTACCGCCTTCGGCGCAGGGCGTGAGGAGTTCCACGGACTCGTCCGCAACACCGACGCCTTCTACAAGATGCTCAAGCTGTTCGGACTGTCGCACAAAAACCCCAGCATGACGCCCGACGAGGCGCGTAAGTTCATCTCGCGCGCGCCGCGCATTCGTACCGAGGACTGGGCGTAGCTCTTACTGGCAGGCGTCTCGGATGGCGTCCAGCGCGCGCTGGACGCCTACTGTGGGCACAACGCCGCAGCCCGGCGCGGGGCGGATGCGCCACGCGTCCCCGTCGCGCACAATCTCAATCCAGAAGTGCTGCGTCAGGTCATCTTCCACCACTACCACGCGCGTCATCGCAATCTGGCGGGCGGGGTCGTAGCGCGTCTCCTTGAACACCACATGGACGCCCGCCTCCACATCGGCGGGCTGGAATCGCTCGGGGTCAAACTGTTTCACACGGTAGGTCTCCATCGCCACATCCTCCAGAAGCGGTACTGGACAGTGCTGCGTTTTGGTGAGCGCTAGCTCGTAGAATCGCGACTGCCCCTGCGCCAGCCACTTGCGCTCGTACTTGGTGTCCACCTGCGGGGGCACGGTGCGGGCAAACGCGGTGAAGCCTGTATCGGTCAGATTGCCCAGCACCCACTGAAAATACTCGGCATGGTCAGTGAGCAGGTAGCATTCGCCGCCGTCGCGCAGGCGGCTGTTGATGAGTTGTAGCTGGCGCGAGTCGAGCAGGCGATGCTTGTGATGATGCTTTTTGGGCCAGGGACAGGGGAACAGGGTGTAGACGCGGTCGAGGCTCTGCGGCGCGATAGCTCGCCACAGAATGGGACGCGCATCGCCCAGCAGCACGCGCACATTCGTCAGCCCCGCGCCCGCAATGCGGCGCAGGGCGCGCTGCACGCCTGCCCACTCCATCTCGATGCCCACGAAGTTGCGCTCAGGATACTGCTGCGCCCGCGCCACAAGATAATCGCCGCTGCCGAAGCCAATCTCCAGCTCCACAGGCGCCACGCGCCCGAATAGAGCCGCCCAATCCAGTGGACGCGCCGCTTCGCGCCACAACACCAGCGGCTTGAGGGATCGGTAATACGCACGCACGGGCTAAATTAAACCCCGCTTGACCGCCATCAGCGCGGCTTCCGTGCGCGAGTTGACCTGCAACTTGAACAGGATGCTGGAGATGTAGTTTTTGACGGTTTTTTCGGAGAGGAAGAGCGCGTCGGCGATTTCGCGGTTGCGCTTGCCCTCCGCCATCAGGCGCAGGATCTCCGTCTCGCGCGCGGTGAGTTCGTAAATCAGGTCGGGCGTGTGTTCCGCGGCGGCGCGCATGCGCTGAAATTCCTGAATCACGCGCTTGGCGACGGCGGGATGCAGCAGCGATTCGCCCCGCGCCGCCGCATGGATGCCCTCGACAATCTCCTCTGTGGGGCTGTCTTTGAGCAGATAGCCGACTGCCCCTGCTTTGATTGCCTCGAACACATGCTGGTCGTCTCCGAAAACTGTCCAGATGACGATCTGTACCTGCGGGAGCGCGCGTTTGATGCGTCGAGTCGCCTCGATGCCGTTCAGGCGGGGCATCTGGATGTCCATCAGCACCACCTGCGGCTCAAACTGGAGCGCCATCTGCACCGCCTGCTCCCCATCGCGGGCGACGCCCAGCAGGTCCAGACTCGGCTCGTGATGGGCGAGTTCCTCGAACGCCTGTTGCAGACGCGCGTCATCTTCCGCCAGGAGAGTTCGTATCGGTTCCATCGCTCCCTCGTATGGGCACCCGGGCAAGCACGGTCGTGCCCTGCCCAGGTGCGCTCTGAATGGTCAGTTCGCCGCCCAGCGCCCGAATCCTCTCGCGCATGTTGTTTAGCCCCATGCCCTCCAGCGCGGCGGCGGGATCGAAGCCGTCGCCGTCGTCGGCGACGCGCACTTCAAGCCACTCCTCGCGCCAGACGCATTCCACCCACAGGTTCTGGGGGCGTCCGGCGTGCTTCATCACATTGCTGAGCGCTTCCTGCATCACGCGGGTCAGCATCAGCGTTTGCAGGGGCGAGAGTTCGGGCATCACATCGGGACAGGCACAGTGTAGCTGCGCGCCCAGCCGTTGCGCCACGCGCTCCGCCGTCTGATGGATGAAGCTCCGCATGTCTGCCGTTTCGGGCGAGCGCAGTTGCTGGATAGTCAGGCGCGTTTCGTCCAGCGCCGTGCGCAGGATGTCTATCTGCTCCTGCAGGGTGCAGTCCGCAGAGACAACGCCCGCGCCCTGATTGCCCGCGTCAGCGGTGTGATTCTGGAGCTTCAGACGCCGCTGGAGCGTCTCCAGCCCGCGAATCGCGCTCACCAGGTGGTGCCCCAGTCCGTCGTGAAACTCGCGGGCGATGCGCTCCCGTTCCTGCGCCAGATCGTACTGCTCGCGCAGCTCCGCCAGCTCCGTGCGATACTCAGTGTGGCTGCGATACACCTGATGGATGAGCCAGCTCACCAGGCTAATCGCGGCGATTCGGAATCCGAAGTCGTTCCAGAGGTCAGGCGCCAGCGGCGCGCTCGCCCAGGCGTAGCCCGCAGCGGTAAGTCCCAGAGAAATCAGCAACAACGGCGTGGACATCACGACCGCTTCCGAAGCGAGCAACGCGAAGTAAAGCAGCCAGACCTGACTTTCGAATCCGCCGGTGAAACGGGTGGCTAAGGTGATGAGCAACAGATCGAACACCGCCAGCGGCAGTGTGAAGCGATACATCACGCGCGGGTCTTTCACGCCAACCCATGTGCGCGCCGCCGCCGAAAGGAGCGCCAGCACAATCAACAGCCCCAGCTGCTCCCACGCCAGTGTGAACTTGCCCTGTAGCTTGCCGATGACGCCCCAGAGAACCGCCGCGCCGACAATCACCCACACGGGCAGGTTCACACGCGTGAACCGCCGATATTCGGGCAAAATCCCCATGCCGACCTCTTACAGGGAGGGAGTAAAACCTGCCTCTTCTATCAACTGCTGGAGTTGCGCCTCGCCCACGCGCTGTGCGTCGTACACCACGCGCACCGTTTTTTGCATCAGGTTGACTTCCACCTGTTGCACGCCGTCCACATCGTCGAGCGCACGGTGGATGGAGCGCACGCACCCCTCGCACGAAATATCCGGTGTCCGCCAGATCGTCTCCTTCAGATTCACAGCGCAATTATACCGCACTGACATAGTAAGTCATTGGCATCAATTTAAGCCCTCCTCACCTTGCACCAACTGAAAGGTCGCAGGACGCCTCCGACGCCGACAGACACGACACCCCGACCAACACCGCCTAAACGCCTCCACCACATCCCCCAAACGACAACGCCTCACCATCCACCACACCAACAACCCACACACCTTCTGCAACGCACGCGCCGCCTGATGCAGACTCAAGTCCCATACACGCCCGCGCGCCAACACCACCAGCCAGTGCAACAACACCACCCCAAGCAACTTCGCATACACCTCACACAACACCCGCCACGGGTTCCGACTGCGCCACGCATCAATCGCGAGCACACTCTTCCACACACGAAACAATATTTCTATCTGCCACCGTACACGCGCCAACACCCCCACCTCGTGCGCACTTGCCAGCGTACACGGCACATTCGTCACCAACAGCACCCAGTCCGCCAACGCCAGCA
>JBBIQK010000071.1:0-10249 GCA_037442365.1 Armatimonadota bacterium
GTGTTGTGGTAGTTGCTGGGTGTGCGTGTCGGGGGATAGGGGGCGTTTGTGGGGTTGATTGGGGAAGGCATTCCAAAAATGGGGTGTGCCTTCCCCCAAGTGAACTCAAGTGATGTACCCTTACCAGCTCTCCCAACGGGTTGGGAGAGGGGGACACAGGGGGTGAGGGCATAACAGCGCAACGATCGAGCTGTCGCCCCCGCAGGCGCGTATATGTCCACGGCGTCTCCGTGGATGTCCACGGCGTTCGCGTATATGTCCACGGCGTCTCCGTGGATGTCCACGGCGTCGATGGGGAGGTTCCATAGCAGGAATCGCGCCCGTCTGATCAGAGGTGTGCTTGGCAGGAGCCTGAGCACGCGCGGCGAACAGACGCGCTATGCAGTTTCCGAAGGGGTTTCTGTGGGGCGCGGCGACAGCGGCGTATCAGATTGAAGGTGCGCCACTGGCGGACGGCGCAGGCGCGTCTATCTGGCATCGGTTCAGCCATACGCCGGGCACAATCCTCAACGGCGACACGGGCGATGTGGCGTGCGACCATTACCACCGCTGGCAGGAAGACATCGAGTGGATGCAGCGGCTGGGGCTGAACGCCTATCGCTTCTCGGTCGCGTGGGGGCGCGTGCTGCCAACGGGGCGCGGCGCGGTCAATCAGCAGGGGCTGGACTTCTACAAGCGGCTGGTGGACGGGCTGCTGCGGGCGGGCATTGCGCCGATGATAACGCTATATCACTGGGATTTGCCCGCCGAGTTGCAGGATATGGGCGGCTGGGCGAACCGCGACTGCGCCAAGTGGTTCGCCGACTACGCCTGCCTGATGTTCCGCGCACTGGGCGACCGCGTGTCGCTGTGGGCGACGCTGAACGAGCCGTGGGTGGTGATGGCGCTGGGCTACCTGTGGGGACAGCACGCGCCTGGGGTGCGCGACATCGGCGCGGCGGCGAAGGCGGGGCATCATATGCTGCTGGGGCACGGCAGGGCAGTGCAGGCGTTGCGGGCGCAGGGACTGCCCAACGCGCAGATTGGCATCGTGACCAACCTGGGACCGCAACAGCCCGCCAGCGACAGCCCGCAAGACCAGATGGTCGCCGCCCTGTGGCACAACTTCATCAACCGCTACTTCCTAGACCCCCTCTTTCGCGGCGAGTACCCCGACACCGTGCTGAATTTTATCGGCGAGTTCGCGCCGAAGGTCGCCGCCGACGACATGCAGGTGATTGGCACGCCCATCGACTTTCTGGGGGTGAACTACTACACGCGCAATGTGCTCGCCTACGACGCCAGCGACCCCATCGGGTCGCGCACGGTGCATCAGGAGGGCAAACTGCACACCGAGATGGGCTGGGAGGTCTACCCCGAAGGCTTGTACGAAATCCTGAAGTGGGTTCACGACGAGTACGGCGCCATCCCGCTCTACATCACCGAGAACGGCGCGGCGTTCCCCGACGCGCCGAATGCGCAGGGCGCGGTGGACGACCCGCTGCGAGTGGACTACATCCGCGCGCATCTGGAGCAGGCGCACCGCGCGCTGCAGGAGGGCGCGCCCCTGCGCGGCTACTTCTACTGGTCGCTGATGGACAACTTCGAGTGGGCGTTCGGCTACAGCAAGCGGTTCGGGCTGCTGTATGTGGACTTCGCGACCCAGCAGCGCACGATGAAGACCAGCGGACGCTGGTACGCGGAGTTCATCGCCTCCCAGCGCGGCTGACGGCGCAAAATGTGCTATAATACGGAACGATTGTGCGCCCTGCTTCGTCTATCGATTCAGACGCGCCGTGGGGAGAAACCGATGCGAGTGTTCTGGAAGCCGATGAGCCTGCTGATTGCCTGCCTGCTGCTGGCGGGAGCGAGCCTGCTTGCGCAGGAGCATGCGCACGACCATCCGCCCCTGTCGCCGCGCGACCAGCAGGAAGTCGAGTTCGGCAAAAAGGTCGTCGCCGAAATCGAGAAGCAATACAAATTCATCACCGACCCCGAGCTGGTGGAGCGCGTCAATCGGATTGGGCAGACTCTGGCGGAGATTGCCCGACGCACGCAGACGGAGGCGCGCTACGGCGAGTCGGGACCCGCGCCGTTTGAATACACCTTCCGCATCATCGATGAGAAGGATGTGAACGCCTTCTCTGTGCCGGGGGGCTTTATTTTTGTGAATAAGGGGTTGCTGGATTTCGTTTCCAGCGACGACGAGCTGGCGGGCGTGCTGGCGCACGAGATTGCGCACGCGGCGCATCGGCATGTGATGAAACTCATCCGCGACGACGCGAAGGTACAGCAGAGCGTGCTGTTGCCCGCGCTGCTGGTGGGGGTGTTCGGGCGGTTGCCGTCGCAGGATTTCGCGGGTCTGATGACGGGCGCGCAACTGTACCGAATCGCCCGTGTGAGCAGCTTCAGCCAGGAAGCGGAAGTCGACTCCGACCTGACCGCGCTGGAGTACCTGCGTCGGTCGCCGTATAACCCTGTGGGGCTGCTGGTGTTTATGGAGCGGCTGGCGGCGGAGGAGCGCAAGCGTCCTCAGATCGACTGGGGCATCTTCCGCACGCACCCGATTACGCGCGAGCGCGTGGAGACCATCACGCGCGCCCTGCAGGAATATGGCATCCCCATCCGCCGCCGCGAGGTCAGCCCCGCGCTGGCGGTTCACGCGCGGATGGAAGACCCCCAGCAGCCTGAGGGGCTCTACACCGTACAGTTCGAGAAGATTCGTATCTTCACCCCTGCGTCGCTTGGGGAGCAGGGGAGTTCACGCGTCCGTGCGGAGCGCATTGCGGAGCTGCTGAACACACTGCTCGACGACGGCGTGCAACTGTTCGAGGTGCAGCTCAGCGCGGACAGGCGCGCCGTGCTAATCAGGGGGCAGGAGGTCGTGCGCGTGCTGGACCAGGACGCGCAGCTGGCGGGCAAGCCTGCAGAGGCAGTCGCCGAAGCCGCCCGCGAAGCCATCCGCCGTCTGCTCTGGAGCGACGCCGTGCGGATGAGTTTCTAATCCTGCAGCGAGGCGTTCCAGTCGGCAATCTCCTTGAGGGCATGCCAGTATGCGCTGGGCTGTTCACCCTCCAGGGCGCCGCCGCTCTGTGCTGACGCTTGCAGGGGAACCTGCAGCGCAATCACATACGGCTTGCTGAGCGCAATCAGGCTCGCCTCCTCGCACCAGCGCACAGGCTCCGCGCGGGAGAAGACCCCATATCCGTTCTCGGGCGGGAGGTGGAGGGTCATGTGAATCGGCTTACCCAGCTCCCCGTAGCGTTCCAGCAGCGCGTCGAGGTCATAAAGCGAGCCGTCGTACCAGCGCCATTCCAGATGTACCGCCTCAAAAGGCACGCCCGACTCAACACAGAGCGCGAGCAAATCGTGGGGACTCTGGGGTTCATAGAGGCCGTGCATGCCGTGTAGCAGGCGTGTGATGCCAAAGTCAGCCGTGCGACCAGCTTCACACAGCATCGATAGCAGGCTTGTGGTGTGCGCCGAGACTTCGCACCGATGAAGGTTCGCGGCGATGTTCCAGTAGCGCACACCGCCGCGCCGCGAGGCAACAGCATCCCGCAGGCGGTCTACCGATTGCTGGGGGAGGGTGCATTCCGACCAGAAGGCGGCGACCGAGAGGCGCATGCGCTGCGACTGTTCCAGAAGCGCGCGCGTTGCATCGCCTTGCACAGGTATGCGCAGGGTCATCAGGTTCAGCGGCGGTTTGAGCGCGTCGAGCGAAGCCTCGTTAGGGCGCGCATCGTGGATTATGACCCCCCAGAGAAACGCCGAGCGTCCATGCATCCGCTGCAGCTTCGCCCGCGCCAGACCAACCACAGACGCCTCCGCCGCCGCGACGCTTCTTGCAAGGCACGCCGCCCACTCGTTTGCCTGTTGCGCCGCCTGCGCCTGTTGCAAATGTTGTTGCGCCGCCTCCATGTTCACCCCGCGTCGTGCATACTGTTTGACAAGCGCACTGGCAGCTTTGAAGTAGCGCGTCGCCAGCGCACGCTCCAGTATCAGCATCTTCTCACGCGCGGTGAACCCGTCCGCCCACAGGTAGATACGCCCCACTCCCTCCAGTGGCGTTGGGTAAGCGACGCCGAACGGAGCAGGGGGCAACTCGTTCACCGCACCGACGCCTGGCGGCGGCACAGGCAGCGCATCGCCTGCGCCATTCGTCCACCGCAGTAGCCCCCAGTCGTCGACCGTGCCCTCAGTGCGTATTTCCAAAAGGCTCACATCCCTATTTTCGGTTTTTCGCAACCGAAAGTGCAGGGTACTATACCTGAAGGCGTGCTCTTCGAGAGGCTTTCTGCAGAATTCACCGCTTGTGTAATCAACAACCCTTGACAAAGCCTGATTGCAGGTGGTATTATCCAGTCAGTGGAGGAGCTTGCCATGAAGGGATGGCTGATGTCGGTTGGTATGACGCGCTTGAGTAGCGCGCTGCGTATCGTCGTATTGTTGATGGCTGTGTGCTTGCCCGCGCTGACCTGGTCTCAGGGACGACCCGATGTGCTCTGGACGAAAGAGGGCTCGGAATTCTTCTCCGTCGCCTACTCGCCTGATGGACAAATCCTCGCCGCCAAAAGTAGCTACGGCATCCATCTGTATCGAACTTCGGATAACGCCTTGTTGAGAACACTGACTTGTAACTCATCGGAACCCTCTCCCGCGTTTTCACCTGATGGGCAATACATTGCTACTTTTGTTGTTTACTATCAAGGCAATACACGCTATGTCGGGATTGCTGTCTGGCGCGTCTCAACGGGACGGATGGTTCATTTGTTCGAGATTCAAAGTCCGATCAGCTCTTACACAGACGTGCAGATCGACTTTTCTGCAGATGGGCGTCTCCTCATGGTATCACTGTTGGGATACAGTAGCAGTTACAATAATGCCCATCTCAAGGTCTGGCGACTGTCAGACGGATTACTCCAGCGAGATATAAACCTTGCGAACATCAACGAACCGCGAGTGGCTGCCTTCTCACCCGACAAGCAGTATCTGGCGATTGCCGACTCTTACGACAGACCGAGAATCAAGATTTTCCGTGTTGCTGACGGCAGCTTCATTCGGTCGTGGGATCGGAATACTTATTGGGATAGTGTGTCCGCATCTTGCATCACTTTCTCTCCTGATGGACAGTATGTCGCCATCGGTGGAAGAGATAGTTCGGCGCGGGGGGCTGTTGTGGTGTACCGCGTCTCCGACGGACAGCACATGCGGACATACGCGCATCACGACAGCTCCAGTGGCAGCGATGCATCCGTCACTTCAGTCGCCTACTCGCCCAGTGGGCGCCTTGCCTCGGTGGGAGTTCGCGGGCAATCCTCGGATACCGAAGTCTCCATACGCTTCTGGGACGACTACAATTACAGTACCGTGATTGTATCCGACCGCACACATTCAGACGCGAGAATTTGCTTCTCCCCCGACGGGCAGCATCTGGCGATTAGCGCAGGGCGCGGTCATGTGCTGCGCCTGTCAGACAACGCCTTTGTACACTCGTTTGGGGCTGAAGCGAGAAGCGCCCGCGCCGCGCTCTCTCCCGATGGCGCGTGGCTGGCGACTTCAGGGCAATCTGAAGTTCGTCTGTGGGATGTCGCCAGCGGCAATCTGGTGTTCTCGCTTGCGGAGGGGGCTTCCGACCTTGCGTTCTCTCCAAACGGTCAGTACCTGGCGACGGCGGGTTCAGGGGGAACAAAACTTCGGCGGGCGTCGGACGGTTCGCTGATACGCACCCTCTACGCGCCTTCAGTGGAGCGGGTCGCTTTCTCGCCCAACAGTCTCTATCTCGCTGCGGCAACTTCGTATGCCGTTCAGCTGTGGCGCATCGATGGTCTACTGATGCGCACGCTGGACACCTATCCGATGAGCGCCAGAGTGGTCGCCTTTTCGCCCGATGGTCAACTGCTGATGGCGGCAGGTATAGCCTCATATTCACCCTACCAGTCGCAGGTACAGATCTGGCGTTTAATGGACGGCACGCGGCTGCGCACGATTACGCTGGATAGTCAGATTCTGTGCGGCGCATTCTCGCCTGATGGGCAGTATATCGCCGTCGGGGACAAAATCGGCGACAGTCAGTCGAGCAGGCGGTTCGGGCATGTGCATGTGTGGCGCGTGGCGGACGGCTCGCTCTACCGCACCTTCAGCGCGCATATGGACGGCGTGAATGGGGTCGCCTTCAGCAGCGATGGGCGGTTCCTGATTTCCGCCAGCGACGACGCCACCATCAGTATCTCGCAGTTGTCCGACGGCGCGCTGATGCAGATTTACGATCAGGACACCGCGTCGGGCGTTACTTCGCTTACGACTGCGCCGCGCGCCCATCCGCTCTTTGCCTATACGCGCGGGGATGGCACGCTGGTCGTGGCGCGCTACCGTATCTGGGGCGACATCGACGGCGACGGCTGCGTCAACGACAACGACATGCTGCAGATGCTGTTCGCCTTCGGGCAGACGGTTGACGGCGACGCTCCCGAGGACATCAGCAGGGACGGGGTGGTCGACGATTTAGACCTGCTGCTCTTGCTCTTGTATTTCGGCAGTGGGTGTTGACATCCCGTCGAGAGTGCTGTGTGCGCGCCGCTGGTTGAAAACGCCCGCGGCGCGCGCTTTGCCAAAAGTGCAGTTAGAAGGGGATAGGTTTTTCGCCCTTGCCTGCGCGAAAGACGACTGAAGCTGCTCTGTTGCAAAGATGCCTGATTGAACCTGATACCCCCCTCCGTAAGGTTCCCCCCGCAAGCGAGGGGAACCAAGTCTGAGGCTTCCGTGTGTCTACAAGCGCTCACCGCATGGCGGGGTTTGGTTCCCCTTGCGGAGCAGGGGGAACCTTACGGAGGGGGTCTCGAAATGCTTACGCCCTATGTTTGCAACAGAGCAACTGAAGCTGTTGCCATAATACCAAACTGCGGGTCACAGTTCGCAAAGCAGCGGTTTATGGAGTGCGGAGGAGCTTCCGAGCAAGCTGAAGCTCCCGCTTCAACACTCCAAAATAGCATGCCGCGGGCAACTGTATGTTTCTGCAGGTAGGCGGGAGGCAATCGACGAACAAGACGCCCAGTATACTTTCCCCCCTTGACAAAGCCGTCGGAAGTGTGGTATACTCTCATCAGGCTATTAGACCTAAAAGGTTAAATAGCCTGATTACACTCTGATAACTGATGGAGGCAACGCGATGCGAGAGACTCAGGAGAGCTTTACGCCTGTCGGCGCAGTGGCGTTTTTTATAACGATGGTTTTTGTGTACGCGCTCGTGTGGTTTCTCACCTACGGCGTGCTGCTCAAGTGGAGGTGATTGTATGGATCGGTTCGAGAAACGCGCGATGGCGCTGGCGTTGTCGCTGGTGTTGATGTTCTTCGGGCTTGTGGTGTACGCGGCGAAAGGGTTGCAAGCCGACCTGCCGACCTGCCTGCCGAATGCACGCCTGTTCGAGCGCGGGCGTGTGGTGGAGATTGGTCCCAATCGCTATCAGGTGGATGCCGTCGCGTTCATGTGGGGCTTCGACATGGGCACACTGAACCAGATTAAGCTCCCGCGCGGCGCGGTGGTGGATTTCTATGTCACCAGCCGCGATGTGATGCACGGCTACCATATCGACAAAACACTCGTGAACCTGATGGCGATTCCGGGCGCGGTGACCTATTCGCGCGTCAAGTTCGACAGGGCAGGGGAGTACCAGATTATCTGCCATGAGTATTGCGGGCTGGGTCACCAGAACATGGCAGGTAAGGTGATTGTGGAGTAAGGAGGCCAACGATGCAAGTCAAGGGCGCAATTCGGTTTATTTTGCTGAGCCAGCTGATTATCCCGTTCATTCTACTCATTCTGGGCGTGCTTCTGGGATTGTATCAGGTGCTGGCGCGCGCCGGGATTATTCGCTCGGGCGATATTTTCGGCATCAACTACTATCAGGGGCTGACCCTGCACGGCGTGATTAACGCGATTGTGTTCACGACCTTCTTCGCAGTGGCGTTCGGGAACGCGATTATGCTGCACCAGCTGAAGCGTCCGCTGAAGGTGGGCGTGCAGTGGGTCTCGTGGTTGCTGATGGTGGGCGGCACGCTGATGGCGGCGTGGGCGATGCTCACGGGGCGTGCGACCGTACTTTACACTTTCTACCTGCCGATGGTCGCGCACTGGACTTTTTATGTGGGCGCGACGCTGCTGCTGATTGGCTCGTTAGTGCCGTACTTTTTCGACTGGATTCCCAACACACTGGCGTGGCGACGCGAGAATCCGAAGGCGAAGCTGCCCCTGGCGGTGCTGGGTAATCTGGTGAACTTCACGCTCTGGTTTCTGATTATCCTGCCGCTGGCAGTCACCGTGTTGTTCCAGATGTTGCCGCTGTCGCTGGGGCTTGCCAGTGAGGTGAACCCGCTGCTGTCGCGCACCTTGTTCTGGTTCTTCGGGCACGCGCTGGTCTATTTCTGGCTGCTGCCGTCGTACATCATGCTCTACACGATGCTGCCGAAGCTGGCGGGCGGCAAGCTCTACTCGGATCCCGCCGCGCGGCTGGCGTTCCTGCTGTTCCTGCTGTTCTCAATTCCCGTGGGGCTGCACCATCAATACACCGAGGGCGGCTTGAGCAGCGGCTGGAAACTCTGGCATGCGTTCCTGAGTTTTATGGTCGCGCTGCCAAGTTTCATCACAGCGTTCACGGTCGCCGCATCGCTGGAGCATGGGGCGCGGCACAACGGCGGTCAGGGACTGTTCGGCTGGTGGAGCAAGTTGCCGTACTGGAGCAGGGAAGGCGACCGATGGCTCTTTGCCTACTTCATTTCGGGGCTGATTCTGTTCCTGTTCGGCGGGATTACGGGCATCGTCAACGCCTCGTACAATTTGAACCTGATTGTGCACAACACGGCGTGGATTGTGGGGCACTTCCATACAACGGTCGGCGGGCTGGTGACGCTCAGCTTCCTTGGCATGACACTTTATATGCTGGCGCAACTGCGCGGGGTTGAGATAAAGGCGAAACCGTTTGCGCTTGCGGCGCCGTACCTGTGGATGCTGGGCTTCGTGATTTTTGAGATTGCGCTCTCCATCACGGGCTTGCAGGGCGCGCCGCGCCGAAGCAATATCGGCATCAGCTACCTGGATCCCACCAACGAACTGCTCTACCGCCCCGACTGGCTCTTCTGGTCGCATGTGGGCGCGCTGGGCGGGACGCTGGCGGTTGTGGGCTTCCTGAGCTATCTGGTTTCGTTCGTGGGCACGCTGTTTGCCAAGCCCGTGCGCGCGCCGCAAATAGACTTTCCGATTGCGGAAGCCGTGCATGACGCGCCGACGCCGCTGGTGGTGAACCTCCGCCCGTGGGTGACCGCGACACTTGCGCTAATCGCAGTCTCCTACACCTATCCTGTGTACGAATCGATGACGCGGGGCATCATCACCAAATCGCCCGGCTATCAGAGCATCGAGAACAACCTCGTGCCCCAGCAGACCCTGCGGGAGCAGACGAAACTGCCATGAAAGCCCTGAGACTTGCTGGATACCTCCTGTCATTCGCGCTGGGATGCTCTGCCTTCGGGCAGGGCGTCCCGCCCAACCTGAGCCGCGTGCTGGGCACACGGCTACCCGATGTGAAGTTCGTGGATACGCAGGGGCGCGCCTTTACGCTCAGTGAGCTGAAGGGCAAACCCGTTATCCTCAGCCCCATTTATGCAGAATGCCCCAGCGCCTGCATCGTCATCAGTCGCAGCGTCAAAAAGTCTCTCGCAAAGTTAAATTTAAATGCTGAAACCTATACCATTGTGACCTTCTCTTTCGACCCGAAGGAGACTGTTGCGGATATGAAAAGTTTTCAGCGAAAACATCAACTTAACGCTCGGAACTGGAGAATCGCCTGTGTGCCCGACGATGAGGCGCTGTTTCAACTGCTGGACGCTATCGACTTCCGTTTCACCTATGTCTCAGAGCAGGTGAAAGACCACCCCAACCTGCTGGTGTTTCTGGACAGTGAGGGGGTGATACGGCATTACGAGTTTGGTCTGGAGTTCACGCCTGAGCAGCTGGCGCGTGGCTTGCGCATCGCGCGTGGCGAATACACGCTCTGGGAGCGCATCAGCAACTGGATTTTCCCCATCGGCGCGCTGGGGGTGCTGACCACAGGCGCGTGGATTATGCTCACAGGGCGACGCAAGCAGTGAGTGTATTGGGGTCAGTGGTATAATTCAGTTGAATGGTTGCGAGGAGATGAATTGGTATGACGAAGCTACTGGACTTGGGAGCGCGGACAGACTATGCGGTGAAGGCACTGGCGTTGCTGGCGCAGCG
>JBBIQK010000072.1:0-10066 GCA_037442365.1 Armatimonadota bacterium
CTGCGCGCAGGGGGAACCTAAAGGCTCAAAGGGGTAGGTTTCTTTGAGGCACGCGCCGTGTGCGTGTGTGTCGGCGCGTGCAGCGGCGCGCCTTAGCCCGACGGCTAAAGCCGTTCCTACGACACGAAGCCAGCCTGCGCTGGCTATAGCCGACGAAGGTCGGCTTTGTGTGATAGGAACGGCTTCAGCCGTCTTCTCTGCAAGCAGGACGCGAAAAAACCTACCCCTTCAAGGAACCTGCAGGAGGCGGTTCGGGGCATATCTACGCGACGCAGCCTGGATTTACGAAGTCTGACGGGCGGATTGGTATTACACGCATGCGCAGACAGAGGAGTCGCTGAAAATTCTCTGCAAAGGCGCCCTCTCCCCTGCGTTCGGAGGAGAGGGCGCAGCAAGTGGGGATTAGCAGCCGCTGCCGAAGTTGAACAGCACCACCAGCAGGTCCGCGTCGTCGACCACGCCGTCGCCGTTCACATCCGCAGGCGAGCAGTCGGACGACCCGAACGCAAACAGCACCTGCAGCAGGTCGGCGTCATCGACGCAGCCGTTGCCGTCCACATCGCCTTCCACAGGCACATAGAAGCACGCGCCGTCGATGCGCACCGGGTTGATCCGCGCGGCGTTATTGCTCAGCGTCTCACGGTAGCCGATGTAGAAGCCGCCCACCCAGCCCGTTTCGGTCGTACCGCAGATGACGGTCGGGTTGTTCGGGTCGCCGTAGAAGTAGCCCTTCACAGCGCCGTTGGCGACCTCCAGGCGGAGGCGATACCAGCCCGCGCTGTAGCCCGTGAGGTCAATCTCGCCGTAGATGGTCCATGTGTTGTTCGGTCCGCTGACGCGGCTGTCGCCGCCTTTGCCTGCGTCCACCAGGCGGAGCTTGGTCTCCGTGGGATGGACAGGGTTGGTCGTCGCCGAGACGGATCGGCGGAACGCCCATGCGACGCCCGTCATGCCGTTCGCGCTGCCCGTCGTGGCGGTTTCGAGGAGCAGCGGATGGTTATGCACCGACTCCGCGCCGCCAATCCCAATCATCCATGTTTCCACCTGACCTGCGGCAAACGCGCTGTTGTCGGGATTGATGTAGACATACAGGTCGTAGGCGGCGTTGCCTTCGTAGACGAAGTTGGACACGGCGACATTGCCGCCGCCCGCCCAGTCGCGCACCATCATCGCGTTGCCGCCCTGCGGGGAGGCAGGCAGCGCGTTCGGGTTGAAGGCGGTGGCTGCCGTGTTGTCCGCCTGTGTGGGGTCAATCACGCGCGGCTCACGGTACGAGCCGGTGAACTCATTGGGTATATCTCCGAGGTTGTAGTTGTCAAAATTCAGGCACAGGCGGGCTTGGAGCGCGGGCAGGTCGTTCGACGCGCCCGGAGTGGGGCGAAAGTGCCCAAAATCGCGCCCGTTCACATCCGTGTCCAGCCCGTCGCGCCAGCGCCCGATGCTCATAAAGGCGTCGTCCGTGCTCGTGCCCGCTTCCAGGCTCTGGTAGTTGCCCCACAAGCCGCCGCCCAGCTGGGGAATGATGTCCGCAGGAACCCAGTTCGCGAGCGGCGACCGATTCGCCTCGTACACTACGGCGTCGACCACCCTTCGCGGTTCGCCCGGGATAATCAGCGCAATCCACTCATTGTCGTTTTCCATCGCGCCAGCCGTTCCGGGGTTGAAAGTCTGGTTCACGCAGCCCCCGCAGCGGGTGTTCAGATCGCCCGTGCCGATGACATAGTATTGACCTGGCTGAAGAGTGACGGTTGTGTCCGCGACGCCGTCGCCGTCGAGGTCGCCAATCACGAAGTCGCGATTGTTATCGCCCGAGAGCTGGTCTCCGCAGTCGACAACCCAGCCGGTAATATCTACGGATTCAGTGTCCGCGTTGTAGAGTTCGATAAACTCGAGGTTGTCGGCGCCCGTGTCGTCGTAGGCGAATTCGTTAATGACCACGCGCGGTTGCGCCATCGCCATGCCGCTTGCCAGTGCAAGCGCGAGGGTAAAGCCCAGATATCGCTTCATCGCATCCTCCTCCTTTCGGGTGTGTGCGTGAGTCGTTCACGCCGCGCCTATTATACCCCACCTGTGCGCACACGCCTGGGGGCGAGCCCCCTGCTGCTACGCGAAGATTTCGTAAGGGGGATGGAGCGCGTAATACCTCAGTTTCACTTGCGCATGCGTACCCCGTATTTTCACCAGTTTTCGCGTGCGGGGTTGGCATTTCGGCGCGAGATGTGCTATAATAGACGCGAGGATCATTTGCCGCTGAATCTATTACTTTCGCCCTGTTGTACCCTGCCCCCTACGGAGGGCTTAAGGCGAGAATACGATTTCTCGCCGTGTTTGGGGCGGGTTGTCCCGCCCTCCCGAACACTCTATAGGAGGTCTGCAACGATGCGTATGATGAAATGGAACCTGTTAGGCGCGACGGCGCTGCTGAGCAGTGCGGCGCTGGCGCAGCCGACTATCGACGGCACGCGCGACGGCGACTACGGCACGCCGATTGTCGTGCAAAATACCCCGACGGGCTTCGGCGACAGCAATCTTGGGCAGGTCGGCTTTGCCAACGGCTCGGAGCTGGACGCCGCCTACGCCTATGTGGATATGACCAATCAGGTGCTGTACCTGATGCTCACAGGCAATCTGGAATCGAACTTCAATAAGCTCGAAATCTTCTTCGACACGGTTGCAGGAGGGCAGAACCGCCTGCGCGGAGACAACTCGGGCGTGGACTTCGGCGGTCTTAACCGCATGGGCGACGACGGCTCTGGCAACGGCTTGATCTTCGACGCGGGCTTCGAGGCGGACTACTGGATCGGCGTTACGGGCGGCGGCGGTCCGTATGCCCTGTATGCGAACTGGGCGCAGTTGCTGACGAACGGCGGTGGATCGGGCGACTATCTGGGCACAACGGGCGCCGCTTCGGACGGAACCCTCACAGGCGGGACGAATCCGAACAATATCCGCATCACCATCAACAACAGCAACACGGGCGGTGTGACGAACAGCGCGGCTGACCCGCTTGCCGCCGCAGCGGTCACGACAGGCGTCGAGCTGGCAATCCCCTTCGCGGCTATCGGTATCGGCAGCAACACTGTCATTAAAATCAGCGCGTTCATCAACGGCGGCGGGCACGACTTCCTGTCGAATCAGGTGCTGGGCGGCGTCGGCGGCCAGGGCAATCTGGGCGAGCCGCGCAATGTGAACTTCGCGAACATCGACGGCGACCAGTATTTCATGGTAGTCGTGCCTGAGCCTGCGAGCCTGCTGGCGCTGGGCGCGGGGCTGGCGGGTCTGATGGGTCTGCGCCGCCGCCGAACGGCTTAAACCCCCCTCACCTCCCACCACCGAGCGCCTCCCTGTTGCGTGCCGAGGTCCAGGGAGGCGCTTGTTTATTCCCGCAATCGCTGTAGCGCCTCGCGGTAGCGCGCGGCGGTCTGTGCTACGATCGTGTCGGGCAGCGCGGGCGCAGGTGGCTGCTTGTCCCAGCCAATCGCCTCCAGATAATCGCGCACGAACTGCTTGTCGAAACTGGGCGGCGAACTCCCGATGCGATACTGTGCGGCGTCCCAGAAGCGCGACGAATCGGGCGTGAGTGCCTCATCAATCAGCATGATTTGCCCCTGTGCGTCGTAGCCAAACTCGAACTTGGTGTCGGCGAGCAGGAGTCCGCGCGTGCGGGCGTACTCGTGCGCTGCGCGGTACAGGCGCAGGGTGCACTCGCGCAGATGGGTCGCCGTCTCGCGCCCCACAATCGCGCACGCCTGCTCGAAACTGATGTTCTCATCGTGCCCCGCGTGCGCTTTGGTCGCAGGCGTGAAAATCGGCTCAGGCAGCGGGGACGCCTCCTGCAGGTCGGCGGGCAGCTCCAGCCCATGCAGGCGCACCGTTGCGCCGTCGGACTGCTCCCGCGCGGCGCGGTACTCCTTCCAGAGCGAGCCTGCGATGTAGCCCCGCGCGACGCACTCAATCGCGAGGGGCGTCGCCCGCTTGACCAGCATCGTGCGCCCCTCCAGCATGTTGCGATAGGCGTCGGGGTTCAAACCCGCCTGCGCCAGCGCGTCGGCAATCGCCGCCCACTCCGCGCTGATGAGGTGATGGGGCATCCACGACTCGAACTTGCGGAACCAGAAGGCGCTCAGCTGGGTCAGCACGCGCCCTTTGTCGGGGATGGGCGTCGGCAGCACGACATCGAACGCCGAGAGGCGGTCGGTCGCAATCATCAGCAGGGCATCGTCCAGTGCGTAAGTGTCGCGCACCTTGCCCCGCGCGTGCAACGGCAGCGGCAGCTGGGTCTCGAACAGGGGCGTCATCAGGCGATTCGTTCGCGTCGGGGGGCGTGTTTCCTGCCAAATCACGCGCTGGGCGTGAAGGGCGTCGCGCCCGCCTCCAGAATCTGGCGGTTGCCTGGCGCCTGCTCCAGAGGCTGGGTCAGCACATAGACCGTGCGCCCGCGCTGGAGCAGTTCGCGGCAGAGCTGCACGATGT
The DNA here is from genome assembly GCA_037442365.1 of Armatimonadota bacterium. GTDB lineage: Bacteria > Armatimonadota > Fimbriimonadia > Fimbriimonadales > GBS-DC > GBS-DC. The sequence goes on from JBBIQK010000072.1 coordinate 4,474, forward strand.
AGCCGTCGGGACGCGCCTCGACGACAATCGCCGCGCTGGCGAGGTAGCCAATCAGCGCGTCGCGATACCTGCCGCTGGAGGCGAGCCAGCCATCGCGGGGACGGAACGGGCTGAGGGCGAGCGCGTGCGCAGGGTCAAACTCCGCCTGCCAGATGCGCGCCTGTTTGAACGGCTCCTTGCGCAGGTCGTCCCCGAACGCCCGCAATAGCCCTTTGTCGAGCGCCAGCACATAGGGCGCGCCGTTGCGCACGGCGCACAGCAGCGCGCGCTGATACGCGGGCTGGGTCGCGCTGGTGAGCAGGGTCAGCCCCTGCGGGATCAGGCTCTCGGCGAGCGTCTCCAGCGCCTGCAGCCCCTGCGCCGAGATGGTGTGCGACCCCAGCAGCGCGACGGTCAGCCCCTCCAGCAGCGCGTGGTTGCCGTACAAAAATAGCACGGGGGGCGGTTCGGGCATCGCCTCCAGCGCGGCGGGATAGGCGGCGTCCTGAAAGCTGAGCCAGCGCACGCCGCAGCGGGTCAGGTGCGCGTCCAGTCGTTCAGTCTCCTCCATCCGCGCGGGGTACTCCTCACGCAACGCACGCAGCGCGCGCGGGGGCAGGGAGTAGACCTCACGCAGCGTCTCATCGGGCAGGCGCAGGATTTCGGCGGGCGTCTCGCGGCGCACCTGCTGCCGCTCCAGCACATGGCGCAGCGTCTTGCGCCCCATGTCGGGCAGCAGCGTCAAAAACAGCAGCCACTGGCGGTCGGTCATCTCATCGAGAATACCCGTTCGCGCAGGAGCTGGCAGGAGTTGCACGCGCGGGGGTGTAATTGAATCTCGATGGCAGTTCTGGGGGAACGGGAGTTTGCGGAGTCGCGTGCGCCTGTCGGGGATGGGCTGATTTTCTGGGGGGTGCAGTACCGTCGCCTGTCGCTGGTGGAGCTGGCGCGCGGGGTGTGGTTTTTCGCGCTGTGGGCGGGCTTGACGGCGGCGTTTCTCGCGCCCGTGCTGGCGCAGGCAAAGGGCGGCGCAGGGGTGTACCTGATCCTGGGCTGGGTTGTGGCGCTGCATCTGCTGGCGCGCGGCTGGCTTGAGCGACGCCTGCCCGACCCGTCGTTCGCCGCCGATGTGCGCACGGGCAACTTCGAACAGCTGCGCCTTACACCCTTCACCGCGCACGGGCTGCTGCTCCAGCGCGGCTTGCCTGACATGATGTTCCGCGCGGCGACGCAGGCGATGTGGCTGCCCGTGTACGCGCTTGTGACGGGCGCGCTCGGCGCAAGCCTTCTGGATGCGTGCGTGTTGTGGCTGTTGTTCAGCTTCGCCAGCTACTTCGTGCTGGGGCTGGTCTCCATCACGCTGCTGACGCCTGCGTGGGAGGCGATTGCTTATGGGTTGAGTGTCGGACTTTTGGGCTACGCCTTTTTGCTGGATGGCGGGCGCGTGCGCACGGCGGTCGCCAGTAGCAGTTTATTCGCTGTGATGCTCGCGCTGCCGATTGTCGGGCGCGTGCTGCTGCCGATGCCTATCGCCGCGCCGCTGCCCGACCTGACGGGATTTGCGCTCACATGGCTGATTATCGAGGCGTTGCGCTTTGAGCGGCTGGCGCGCTGGGTAAACGCGCCGTCAGGCGTCTGGCGCGGGTTCTACCTGATGCCAAGCGCGGCGCTGCTGGCGTGGATAGGCTTCACCGTCTGGCATGGAGCGGCACTGCAGGGGCGCGTCGGTGCAGAGGCAACGCACAGCGCGACGGTGGCGATGTTCGGCATGGCGGGCTACCTGAATCTGTTGCTGTTGACGCTGCGGCGTCAGGCGGAGCCGATCGCGCAGCCGCTCCGGGCGCACCTTGTGGAGACGGGGCTGCTGCGTGTGATAAGCCTGCTGTTGACGAGCGGCGCAGTGCTGGTGTGGGGGCTTCCGACAGGGGCGGCGGCGTTCTGGCAGGCGCTGGCGTGGCTAAGCGTGGTGGAGTGGCTCGGCAGCGCGCTGACGCGCTGGGCGCTGCAACGGGCGCACAGCCGCGCACGCGGATGGGCGTATCTGGCGCTCGCGCTGGGGTTCGCGCCTGCGCTGGTGTTCGCGTTTGCGCCGCTCCATTTTGCGCTGGGCGCGCTCAGCACGACCTATGCGCTGACGATGGCTTCCAGCGTATGGCAGACGACACGGCTTGCGGCGCAACCGCCGCTGGAGGCATGCCTGTTGTTGCCCATCGTGCGCTACGCGCTGGTGCTGGGCGTGCTAACGCTGGCGATTCGTTTCGGGCGTGCGACTCAGCCCGCAACGCGACCGCATTCGGCGTGGAGCTGGCTCGCCCTGCCGCTGCTCTACCCCATGCTGGACTGGCTGGCGCGGCGCTACGCAGTGAATCCTATCTCGCGCCTCACCATCGCCGAGCGGCAGCCGCCGTTTGCGCCCCTTGCAGGAATCATGGCGCTCGGCATCGGCATGCTGACCTCCGGCGCGGGCAACTGGGGCGTTGTGCTGCTCCTGATGGTTCCACTGGGCGTGTTTCTGTGGCTGTGGGGCTACCACACAACGGCGAAGCGCGTGCGCCGCTGGCTCGATTCAGGCGAGTTGACCAGCGCGTTCCTTGCCGGGCTGACGCCGACCCAGATTTTCTGGGGCTGGGTGTACGGCGCATGGTATCAGCAGATGCGCATTCTGCTGGCTGTGTTCGGCGGAGTCGTGCTGGGCTGGATGGCAGGCGTACTGACGGTGGGCGGCGGTGGGATGGGCTGGAACGCGGCGCAACTGCTGTTCTTCGTGCTTACAACAGGGGCGGCGTTTGGGCTGGCGTATCTGGGGTTCTGGTCGTGCGCGTGGCTGATTGCTGCGCCCGCCGCCGTGCGCGACCAGCTGAACCAGCTGCGTACGCCCGCGCCGATCCTCACCCCGCGCACGACGCTGCAGGCGGCTGTGTTCGCTATGCTGGGCTGCTGCGCGCCGCTCGCGCCGTTCCTGCTGATTGGACTGCCCATCTACGCCTCGCAAAGCACCCTCGCGCTCCATCGCCTGGCGCGCGCGCCTGGGGAACTTTCCCGCCGATATGGAATATCTTAATTAAGAGGTGACCGGGCGATGCTACGGCGAGACCTATCGCTGCAGGAACTGTTTGGGGAGTTAGTGGAGCGCGCGTTTGCGCTGTCGTTGCGCTGGGACGATCGGCAGGTGATGGGCTATCTGACGAACCTGCTGACCGAGTTCGCGCACATCGATAGCCTCTATCGCCTGCGCGATGTGAACGGTCGCCCGCTGCAGGAGGTGGCGGAGATGCTCTACTATGCCGATGTGCGGCTGGGCGCGCAGTCGTTCTATCAGGAGCGCGAGGTGCATCGGCATATCGGCGACTTCACGCTGTTCTGGGCGGGCGTGTACCCCGAAGCGCTGCCCAAACTGCGCGCCTCCCTGCGCAAAGACTCGCTCATCGACTATGTGCAGCAGGGCAAGCAGTCGTATCGGCTGGTGTCGCTGTTTGACATCGGCGAGTGGCGCGAGGAAGCCCCGATGTTCCGTCGCCTGTCCGAGCACTTCGAGGTCGCCATGCAGGGCTTGTACGCCGTGCGCCAGATGTGGGAGCAGCAGGCGCGCGAGAGCTTCACCCAGTTCCGAAGGCAGATTGAGGGCTTTTAAAAAAATGAGCGACGCTGTCGAAAGGAGGATCAAAGCCCAGCGCCGCTGACATCTACTCAATTCGCCCTGTGGAACGCCCTTGCAGGGCATTCCACCCTATTAAGACTCGAAACCGCGCCAAAACCGGACAGCGAATTCGGCAATTTTCGGGGAATTTGCCGCAATTCGGGCGGCGTTCGAGGCTGCCATGCGCGCGACACCTAATGATTGGTCCGAAAGATGTCCCCTGCGTGCAACTCCTGTATAATTACCCCATGCCCGACGCGAAGCCGATCCCGTTCGACAGCCTGAACCTGTACGCTGTGCTGCAGGAGCGCGCGTTTTTCGCAGGCGCGCGCATTCAGGACATCCGTCAGCCTGAGCCGCTGACGATTGTGCTGTTTCTGTATGCCCAGCGCACAGAGCATCAACTGCTCATCAGTGCGGACGCCCAGTTTGCGCGGATGCACGGCATAAGCGCCAGAGTCCCCAACGCGCCCACCCCGCCCCCGTTTCTGCAGAGCCTGCGCAAGCATCTGGCAGGCGGGATTGTGCGCGAGGCGCAGATGCTCGGATTCGACCGAATCGTGCAGGTGGCGGTGCAGACGCGCGAGGGCGTCTATCGGCTGATGGTCGAGCTGATGGGCAAGCATTCGAACATTATTCTGGTTGAGCCGACGGGGCTGGTGCGCAGCGCAATGAAGTGGGTCTCGCCGCGCCAGAGCGAGGCGCGTCCCATCCGCGCGGGCGAACCCTACCGCCTGCCCCCCACGCGCGTGGAGGGGCTGCGCAACCCGCTCGCGATGACCGACGACGACTGGCGCGCGCTGATTGACCAGATGGGCGAGGCGCACGACTGGCAGGCGCATCTGGAGGGGCTGAGCCGCTTTACGGCGGACGAACTGGAGGCAGTATTCCGCATGCATGGGACGGAGGGCGTACTGCACTGGGCACGCCGCCTGCGCACGGGCGCGTGGCAACCCATGATGATTCGGGATCCGCAGACCCGTCGCGCCGTCGGCGCGTACCCGTTCCCCAGCCTGCGTTATCCCGACAGCTGGCAACACCTGCGCGCCAGCGTGAACCTCGCGTGGGAGCAGGTTTTTCAGGAGCGCATGCAGCACGCGCGTAGCGACGCCCTGCGCCAGAGCCTACTGCCGAACCTGCGCCGTGCGCTTGAGGCGCGTGAACGCGCCGCCGCCGAACTCCAGCGCGCCCTGCAGGAGAGCCAGCATGCCGACCGCTGGCAACTCTACGGCGAGCTAATCCTCGCCTTTGGGCACAGCCTGCCTGCAGGCGCGACCATGCTGCACGCGCCCGACTATACCCAGCCCGATGCGCCCGAAGTCGCCATCGCAATCGACCCCGACAGGACGCTCGCCGAGAACGCCGAGCGCTACTTTCAGAAGGCGCGCCGCGCCCGCGAGAGCCGCGCCGAACTGAACGCGCGCCTGCAACGCCTGACCGAAGAGGCAGAACAGCTCCGCCACGCACTGTTTCAGGCGGAGCAAGCCGCCGACCCCGACACCCTCCAGAAACTGCATGCGCAGGCAAAGGCGCACGGCTGGCTGCGCGAGACGCCCGCACGCGGCGCGCCCGCCCGACGCGCCGAGAAAGACCCCTTCGAGGGGCACAAAATCCGCACCCACCTCAGCCCCGATGGTTATCAGGTGCTGGTCGGCGAGAACGCCGCCGCGAACGACTTCCTGCTCACCCGCCTCGCGAAACCGAACGACTGGTGGCTCCATGTGCGCACGGGCACGGGCGCGCATGTGATTATCCGCACCGAGAATCAGCCCCAGCGCGTGCCCCGCAGTACGCTCGAATTCGCCGCGCGACTGGCGGCGCAAAACAGCGCAGATAAGCACGCCCGCGTCGTGGAGGTGGATTACACGCTCCGCAAATATGTGCGCAAACCGAAAGGCGCGCCGCAGGGATTCGCCCTCTACACCCACGAAAAGACCCTGCGCGTCGAACTCAGGGCAGGCTGAGGCGTCTATGGGT
>JBBIQK010000073.1:0-9385 GCA_037442365.1 Armatimonadota bacterium
GTGTTGTGGTAGTTGCTGGGTGTGCGTGTCGGGGGATAGGGGGCGTTTGTGGGGTTGATTGGGGAAGGCATTCCAAAAATGGGGTGTGCCTTCCCCCAAGTGAACTCAAGTGATGTACCCTTACCAGCCATCAGGCTGGGGAACCCGCCGATGAGTTCGGCGATGTAGGGTGCGCCGCGTGTGTCCATCCACACAATCGCGTTGCCCAGCGGCTCGCCCGCTGCGTCCACCGCGACTGTGCCCGACCACTGCGCCGTGCAGCCGACCGCGCGAATCGCGTCGCGGTGTTCGGGCGCGCTCGCGAGCAGTCGCTGCACGAGGCGCGTGAGCGTCGCCCACCAGACGCGCGGGTCCTGTTCCACCCCGCCGTCAGGCGTGAACAGCAGCGATTGCGGCTCGGCGTCCCACGCGAGCAACTCGCCCTGCGCGGAGACCACCGCCGCCTTAATCGCCGTCGTGCCCAGATCGAGCGCGAGAATCATTCCCAGTCCTCACCCCAATTCCCTATTGAAACGCGAATCTCCTGCAATGGGCAGGAGTCGCGCGTCCTGCATGGAATACTTAACTTATGGCGCGAAGGCTTCTTCTGGGCTGGCTCTGCGCGCTGCTGATTGGCGCGTGGGGTCAGGAGCTGGAGTCGTATCTCAAGACGCGCACGGCGCACAAAATTCGGGGCGCGACGCCGATTGCGGGGCTGGAACTCGCAGTGGGTTCGCGCGTGCTGGAGGTGGAGGGCGTCGTGGTCGGCTCGGTTGCCGTCGGCGAGGAGCGCTCCATCCTGATGGAGGTCGAGCCGGGGCGCAGTCTCGTGATTCAGATTGGCGAGTCGCACGGCTGGCTCACGCGCGGGCAGATGCGCATTCGCGCGATTGTGCAGGTGCGCCGCGAGAGCGAGCTGGTCACGCCGACCTATCGGCTGCTGGACGCCGCGTTCGCCAGCACAGTCGCGAAGTGGGAGGCGCAGCAGCGCGCGCGTCAGCAGGCGCAGGCACAGGCGAGCCGCCCGCCCCAGCAGAAAAAGCCCTCGACGCGCCCGCCCACACGCGGTGGGAGTGTCGCCAGCCGCGCCAAAAGCCCCAACCCGCCGCAGCGACCGCAGCCTGCGCCCGATTGGGACACCTTCCGCGCGAACCTGAGCCTCTATGTGCCAGAGTATGCGGCGTTCATTCGCAGTCGCAACCCGCGCCTGTCGCCCCAGCAGGCAGACCAGATTGCGTGGGCAATCCTGCGCTTCAGCGCGCACTACGGCGTCGACCCGCGCTTCATCGTGGCGATTGTGCTGGTCGAATCGGGCTTCAATCCGAACGCGACCTCGCGCAAGGGCGCGGCGGGACTGGGACAGCTGATGCCAAGTACGGCGCGCGGGCTGGGCGTGGTAGACCCCTACGACCCCATCCAGAACCTCAACGGCACGGTCAAGCTGGTGCGCGGGCATTTAGAGAAATACTGGGCGCAGACGGGCGACCCGAACGGCTGGGAGCATGTCGTGCTGGCGCTGGCGGCGTACAACGCGGGTTCGGGCGCGGTGCGCAAGCACGGCGGCGTGCCCCCCTACCGCGAAACGCAGAACTATGTGCGCAAAGTCATCCAGGTCTACAAGCAACTCTGTGGAATCCGTGAGTAGCGACGGCGAGACGCTGACGATTGAACGCATGACAGAGGCGCACCTGCCCGAAGTGATGCCCATCGAGCGGGCGGTGTTCATGCCCGGCTGGTCGGAAGAGACCTTCCGCAGCGACCTGCGCAACCCCGCCGCGCTGTACCTGATTCTGAAACTGAACGGCAAAATCGTCGCCTATGCGGGGATGTGGGTGGTGGTGGACGAGGCGCATATCACCAATGTCGCGGTGTTGCCCGATTATCGCGGGCGCGCCTTCGCCAAGCGGCTGATTCACCGCCTGCTGAGTCTCGCTCGCGAGCGCGGCTGTGTCAAAGCGACGCTCGAGGTGCGCGTGAGCAACACCGCCGCGCAGAAACTCTACGAGAAGTTCGGCTTTCGTCCCGTCGCTACACGCGCGAAGTATTACGACAATGTGGAAGACGCGCTGATTATGTGGCTGGAGGGGCTGGAGACGCCCGAATACGGCGAAGTGCTGACGCAGATAGAGCGCGAGTTCCGCGGGCAGGGGAAGTGAGTAATCGTTGTTGGACTGCATGGAGTGCAGACGCTTCGCGTCCGCACTCCAGAGACTTTTTTACTTGCGGAACGGCATACCCATCGCTTTGAGCAGGGCGAACGCCTCTTCGTCGGTCTTGGCGCTCGTGCAGAAGGTGATGTCCATGCCGCGCAGGCGGTCTACCTGATCGTAGACGATTTCGGGGAACAGAATCTGCTCGCGCAGTCCCATCGAGTAGTTGCCGCGCCCGTCGAAGGAGCGGGGCGAGATGCCCGCGAAGTCGCGAATGCGCGGCAGCACTACATTAATCAGCTTCTCCATGAAGATATACATCCGATCGCCGCGTAAGGTGACCTTGCAGCCGATGCGGTGTCCCTGGCGCAATCGGAAGTTAGAGATAGCTTTTTTCGCGACGGTGACGACGGGTTTCTGTCCCGAGATGAGCGCGAGGTCGCGCACAGCGTTTTCGAGCTGTTTGGGTTCCTGCTCGCCCTTGCCGACGCCCATGTTAATCACGATTTTCTCCAGGCGCGGGATTTGCATCGGGTTGCGGTAGTTGAACTGCTGCTGGAGCTGTGCGCGCACGACCTGCTCGTAGTGCGTGCGCAGGCGCGGGGTGATTCGCGCGGCGGCGCCGTCGCCTGTTTCGAACAGCTTCTCCGTTTTCTGTTCCTTCGTTGCCTTCTTGCCCTGTGGTTGCTGGGGCGGGGGCGTCTTCTGTTTAGCCATCGTTCATCCCTCACTTCTCAGCGTCGATCATCTCGCCGCATTTTTTGCACACGCGGTACAGGTTGCCGTCCTGTCCGCGCACGCGCCCCACGCGGGTCGTCTTGTCGCAGTGGGGGCACACCAGCATCACCTTGCTGGCGAACAGCGGCGCGGGCATCTGAATTTTCGTGCCCTTCTGATTGATCATGCGCGGTTTCTGATGTTTCCAGACGAGGTTCAACCCGTCGACAACGACCCGGTTCTCGCGGGGCATCACGCGCTGCACGCGCCCGCGTTGCCCCTTATCCTTGCCCGAGATAATCTCGACGGTATCGCCTGTTCGAATCTTCATGCGCAGGGGTCGCTCCCGTTTGCGTATCATGGTCGTACCTCCTTACAGCACTTCAGGGGCGAGCGAGACGATGCGCATGAACTGTTTGTCGCGCAGTTCGCGGGCGACGGGTCCGAAGATTCGTGTGCCGCGCGGCTCGCCCTGATTGTTGATAATCACGCAGGCGTTGTCGTCGAAGCGCAGCGTGCTGCCGTCGGGTCGGCGGATGGCTTTGCGCGTGCGCACGATTACGGCGCGCACCACATCGCCTTTTTTGATGGGCATGTTGGGGGTGGCGGCTTTGACCGACGCCACAATCACATCGCCCACATGCCCGTAGCGCGCGTTCGAGCCTTTCAGCACGCGGATGCACATCACCTCGCGTGCGCCTGAGTTATCGGCGACTTTCAATCGGGTAAACGGCTGTATCATAGCAATCCCTCCTGTTTACTGGGCGCGCTCCAGGATGGCGCGCACGCGCCAGCGTTTGTGTCGGCTGAGCGGGCGCGTCTCGACAATCTCGACGCGGTCGCCCACGCGACAGGCGTTTTGCTCGTCATGCGCCATGTACTTTTTGGTGCGCCGTATCGTTTTGCCGTAGAGCGGGTGGCGGTAGCTGCGCATCACAGCGACCACGACGGTTTTGTCCATCTTGTCGCTGACCACCACGCCAACGCGCACCTTGCGACGCCCCTTATAGGGCGTCGTCTCGCCGACGGGCGCGCCCGACGCCTGTGTTTCCTGCTGAATCGTTTCCTCGTTCATAGATGTTACTCCTTAGAGATTTGCCTCGCGTCGCTTCTCGTTGATAATGGTCGTAATGCGTGCGATGTTGCGCCGAATCTGGCGCATCGAGTCGGTATCCTTCAGTTGCCCGATCGTTTTCTGTACGCGGGCGCGGTACTGCTCGTTGCGCAGGTTGTCCAGTTCCTTTTGCAGTTCGGCAAGGCTCATCCGTCGCAGTTGGTCGGCGTTCAGGGGTTTCATGCGCTTTCACCTCCTGCGGCTTCGGTCTCGACGCCGAGCTGGAAGTCGGCTTTCGAGACGATTTTGGTCTTGATGGGCAGTTTATGGCTGGCGCGTCGGAGCGCTTCGCGAGCGCGCGCCTCATCGACGCCGCCGAGTTCCATAATGACACGCCCGCGCTTGACGACGGCGACCCAGCCTTCCACGCTGCCTTTTCCGGAACCCATACGGGTTTCGGCGGCGCGTTTGGTGTAGGGCTTATCGGGGAAGATACGGAACCATGTTTTCCCGCCGCGGCGCAGGTAGCGCACAATCGCGACGCGGGCGGCTTCCATCTGGCGGTTGGTAATCCACGCGGGTTCCATCGCCACCAGTCCGAAGTCGCCGAAGTGCAGTTCGCGTGCGCCTTTCGAGACGCCCTTGCGCCGTCCCCGTTGCTGTTTGCGATATTTTGTTCGTTTCGGCATCAACATAGCGGTTCACCTCACTCTTCAACAGGCGTTTCCGTAGGGGGCGCACTTGCGGGGCGGGAGTCGCCGCGTGGTGGTCTGCCGCCGCCTCCGCCGCCCTGGCGTCCGCGTCCGCCGCCGCCTCCGCCGCCCTGGCGTCCGCGTCCGCCGCCGCCGCGTCGCCGGCGTCCGGGCTGTCGTTCACCGCCGCGTCCGCCCGGCGCGCCTCGACGCGCCTCGCCCGGCATCGCGGATTCTGGTGTAGTCACCGAGGAGAGCAGAATGCGTCGCTCCGAGCGCGGAATCTCGCCCTTGTAAATCCAGACCTTTACGCCAATCGTGCCGTAGATGGTGTAGGCGGTGGCGAAGCCGTAGTCGATATCGGCGCGCAGCGTCTGCAGCGGCACGCGCCCCCAGCGGTCCCACTCGGTTCGGGCGATTTCCGCGCCGCCCAGCCTGCCTGCGACCATCACCTTGATCCCGCGCAGGTTCATGCGCTGTGCGCGGGCGAGCGTCTGTCGAATCGCCCGTCGGTGTGAGATACGGCGCTCCAGCTGGCTGGCGATGTTCTCCGCCACCAGTTGCGCGTCCTGGTCGGGATTGCGTACATCTTCGACATCGATGCGCAGTTCGGGCTTCTGGGGATGGAGCGCCTTGAGGACGGCGCGGTTGACCTCCTCGATGCCCTGTCCGCCGCGCCCGATAATCTGTCCGGGGCGCGCGGCGTAGATGATGATGCGCACGATGTTCGCCGCCCGTTCAATCTCGATTCGGGAGATGCCCGCGCCGTACCAGCGCTGCTTGATGGTGCGCCGAATCAGGTAATCTTCGTAGAGCGTGTGGCGGTACTGTTTCTTCGGCGCGTACCAGCGGCTCTCCCAGTCGCGCGTGACGCCCACGCGAAAGCCAATCGGGTTGATTTTCTGACCCATTAGTTCTGTCCCTCCCCTGACGGTTGCTGAGCGCGGCGGCGACGACGACGCGGAATCACCAGCTCCTGCCTGAATTCTGTCGGCGCAAGCTCAATCGTGATGTGGCTGGTGCGCTTGAGGATGCGGTACGCGCGCCCCCGATCCTTAGGCAGGATGCGTTTCCAGCGGGGTCCCTCGTCTACATACGCCTCCATCACAAACAGGTCGCCCGGAGCGAAGTTGTCATTGTGTACCGCGTTGGCGACGGCGGACTGCAGCACTTTTTTGACGATGCGCGCGGACTTGTTCGGCAACTGATTCAAGATATTGAGCGCCTCGTAGACCGTTTTGCCGCGCACTAGGTCAATCGCCAGGCGCGCTTTGCGCGGGGGTATCCGAATGTATCGTGCAACCGCTTTCATACCTATCTCCTTACCGTTTGCGCACCTTCGAGGTCTTCTCCGAGCCTGCGTGCCCGCGGAAGGTGCGCGTCAGCACGAACTCGCCCAGTTTGTGTCCGACCATCTGTTCCGTCACATAGACGGGCACATGCTTGCGCCCGTCGTGGACGGCGAAGGTCAGCCCAATCATTTCGGGCACAATCATCGACCGGCGCGACCATGTTTTGATGGGTCGCTTCTGGGCTGGCGGCGCGTCCATCATCGCCAGCACCTTCTTCATCAGTTTCGGGTCTACATAGGGTCCTTTTTTCAGCGAGCGCGCCATAGGTTATTTCCTCCGCTTGAGAATGAATCGGCTCGTGCGCTTGTTGCGTCGGGTCTTGACGCCGAGCGCGGGTTTGCCCCATGGGGTTTTGGGGTGGGGCAGTCCGATGGGCGCTTTGCCCTCGCCGCCGCCGTGCGGGTGGTCACGCGGGGTCATCGCCGAGCCGCGCACATGCGGGCGGCGTCCCATCCAGCGCGATTTGCCCGCCTTGCCCCAGACCTCGTTCTCGTGGTCGAGGTTGCCCACCTGTCCGACGGTCGCACGGCAGCTGAGATGCACCAGTCGCATTTCGCCCGACGGCATGCGCAGGGTCGCGTAGTTGCCCTCTTTCGCGAGGATTTGCGCCGCCGCGCCCGCGCTGCGCACCAGCTGTCCGCCCTTGCCCGGATTGAGTTCGATATTATGCACCAGGGTACCGACCGGGATGTTCTGCAGGGGCAGGGCGTTGCCCGGCAGGATGTCGGCGTCGGGTCCGTTCATCACCGTCGCGCCGACCTCCAGTCCGACGGGCGCGAGGATGTAGCGTTTCTCGCCGTCTTCGTATTGCAGCAGCGCGATTCGGGCGGAGCGGTTCGGGTCGTACTCGATGGCGATGACTTTCGCCGCGACGCCATCCTTGTTGCGCTTGAAATCGATGATGCGGTACAGGCGTTTGTTGCCGCCGCCGCGATGACGCGCCGTCACGCGCCCCATGTTGTTGCGCCCGCCCGTCTTGCGCAGACCGACCGTGAGGCTCTTCTCAGGCTCTTTTTTGGTAATCTCCTCGTAGGTCGAGGTCTGCATAAAGCGTCTTCCGGGCGAGGTCGGTTTCCATTTCTTAATCCCCATTTCTCTCTGCCTCCGCTTACAGGTTGAAGTCTTCGATGGTCTGGTCGGGCTTGAGGGTCACGATGGCTTTTTTCCAAGCGCGTGTATAGCCCTGACTGCGCAGCCCGACGCGCTTCGGCTTGGGTTTGACCCAGAGTGTGCGCACTTTGACCGCGTCCACATTATAGAGCTGCTTGAGCGCGTGCTTGATATCGATTTTGGTGGCGTCGTCTGCCACCTCGAAAAAGTATTGATTGTCGAGCATGCGCAGGCGTGTGCCTTTCTCGGTAATCAGCGGACGGATGATGATTTGTGCGGGATGTTTCATTGCGCCCACACCTCCTCCATTTTCGCAAGAGCCTGTCGAGTAGCAATCACGCGCCGCGCGGGGATGATTTCGTGGAGCGCGAAGGCGGGCGCGATGCGTACCAGCACATTCGGGATGTTGCGGAACGATTTGTAGACGACCTCGTTCGGCTCGTGAATCAGGATCAGTACGCGCTCGTCCCCGACGCCCAGCGCTTTGAGGAACGCCGCCGCCTGTTTGGTCTTGATTTCGGGGAAGTTGAGTTCGTCCACCACGAGCAGTGCGCCGCTCTCGGCTTTATCGGCAAGCACGGTGCGGAAGGCGAGCCGTCGCTCCTTCTTGTTCACGATAGGGTTATAGTCGCGCGGGGTGGGTCCATGCACGATACCACCCTTGCGCCAGTGCGGGGCGCGGATGGAACCCTGTCGGGCGCGTCCCGTGTGCTTCTGGCGCCACGGCTTGCGTCCACCGCCGCGCACTTCGGAGCGGCTCTTGACATCGTGTGTGCCCTGACGCAGGTGCGCCAGCTGCGCCACGACGGTGCGATGCACCACGCCTGTCTTACCCTGCGTCCCGAACAGGCGGTCGCTCAGTTCGACCTCGCCTATCGCTTGACCTTGCGCGTTATACAAACTGGCTTTCGGCATAGGAATCACCTCTACTGTTTCTGCACATAGACGATCGAGCCGCGTCCACCCGGCACGGCGCCCTTAATCAGCACGCGGTTCTGTTCGGCGAGGATTTTCACGATGGTCAGGTTGCGCGTGGTCACCTGGTCGCCGCCCATGCGTCCGGGCGAGCGTTTGCCCTTGAACACGCGCTGGGGACCCGTCGCGCCGCTGGAGAGGGGGCGGCGGTGGGTCATCGAGCCGTGCGTCATGGGACCGCCCGCAAACCCGTAGCGGCGCACGACGCCTGCGAAACCTTTCCCTTTGGAGATTCCCGTGACTTTGACCGTCTCGCCCTCGCTGAACACATGCTCCGCGCGCACTTCCTGCCCGCTCGCGGCTTGTCCGTCCACGATTTCGAACTCTTTCAGGTGGCGCAGGGGTTTCTCCAGCTCGGCTTTTTTGAACACCCCGCGCATGGGCTTGTTCACCCGCTGGGTCTTCATCGGCTCGTAGCCAATCTGCGCGGCGTGGTAGCCATCCTTTTCAGGCGTGCGCACCTGAACCACATGGCAGGGTCCCAGCTCCACGACGGTCACGGGTACCATGCGTCCGTTCTCGTCGTAGATGTGGGTCATGCCGAGCTTGCGTCCGATTAAGCCCTTCAGCACGGGCGGCGGGGGCAGTTCGCGTTTGGGCGTTGCGGGCGCGGCAGGCGCAGGCGCTGCTTCGGTTGCGCTCGCTGCCGCGGCAGCAGGCGTTTCCGAATCGGTTTCAGCCGCCGCCTCTGGAGAATCCTCTGCAGACGCCGCCGTCTCGCTCGCGGCGACCGCTTCTGCAGCAGCCTCTGCGGGCGCAGTCGGCTCGGCAGACTCCGCGCTCGCCTCCATCGGCTCGCCGTTTGCCTGCGGGGTCTCTTCAGGTACCTGTTTCTCTTCTTGCATCGCTTACTGCCTCCTTAGAGTTTAATCTCAATATCCACGCCGCTGGGCAAATCCAGGCGCATCAGTGCATCAATCGTTCGATTGTTCGGATCCAGGATATCGATGAGCCGTTTGTGCGTGCGGATTTCGAAGTGTTCCATCCCGATTTTATCGATGTGCGGACCGCGAATGACGCAGAATCGGCGGATGTCGGTCGGCAGCGGCACGGGACCGCGCACACGCGCGCCCGTGTTCTGCACCTGCTCGACGATCCGCTTCACCGAGTCGTCCAGCACGCGATGGTCATAGGCTCGTAGTCGTATCCTGATTTTGTCGCGTTTCATCGTCCTCTCCTCCAGAATCGGGGCGGAGAGAGAGTATACCCTATCCGCCCCAACCTGATTGCCTGCGCGTTTAGTCGAGCATCTCCGTGACGACGCCCGCGCCCACCGTGCGACCGCCCTCGCGAATCGCAAAACGCAAGCCAGCCTCAATCGCCACTGGAGACACCAACTGAACCTCCATATTCACA
>JBBIQK010000074.1:0-9089 GCA_037442365.1 Armatimonadota bacterium
CCGTTGGGCGTGCAGGCGGTATACTCTAAGTATGGCGAAGGTATTGTCGCGCGTCTCTCCTGCGAGTCGGGTAGACCCCCGCCGTCGGTTCACCCGCGCCGAGCTGGAGCGGATGTACGACGCGGGCGTACTAAACCCCGACGAGAAAATCGAACTCATCAACGGCGAACTCATCGCAAAGGAGCTGCCCATGAAAAGCGCACACGCCACCGCGATTAGCCTGTGCGAGGAAGTGTTGCGTCAGGCGTTCGGAAGGGGATATGTCGTTCGGGGACAGTTGCCGCTGGCGTTGAGTGAGCGCGACCAACCCCTGCCTGATGTCGCCGTTGTGGAAGGCTCTATCCGCGACTTTGCACACGCCCACCCCACTCGCGCCCTGCTGGTGGTCGAAGTCAGCGAAACGACCCTGCGGTTGGATCGCCACACCAAAGCCAGTCTGTATGCGTGGGCGGGGGTTCCTGAATACTGGATAGTGAACCTTGCGGAGGGGGTGCTGGAGGTGTTTCGGGAGCCTGCGCCGATGCGGGGGCAGCCGTATGGGTACGGCTATCGTCAGCAGGCGGTGTACCGCGCGGGGGAGACAATCTGCCCCGTCGCCAAGCCTGAAGTCCCCATCGCCATCGCCGACCTGCTGCCTGCAGGGGAAGAGTAGTCTCGGTTCGTCGGGGCACGCTTTGCCAGGCGACGCCGCAAACTTCCCCTCAATCGGCAGCAACCTCTGCCGCTGTCTGTTCAATAGCGTCCAGAACCTCGCGCACTTCGGGGTCTATCAACTCAGGGGGCGTGTAGCGCGCCAGCAGATGGAGGTCCGACTTCTGCAGGCGGTTGCTGCGGTTCAGTCGCTCGTAGAAGCGCTTGAAGAGCGGGGTCAGAAACTCGTCGCTCGCCTTCAGGTCATGGCTGAACGGGTCGGGCTTGCCCAGTGTTTCGAGGGCGCGGCTCAGCTCGTCGATGCACTCCTGCATCAGCGCGCGCAGCTCCTCAACTCGCCTTTGTGTGAACAGGTTGGGGGAACCCTCCGTCGCGCCCGTCTCCCGATACGCCTCTGCCTCTGCGAAGTTCATCAGCGTCTCGCAGGTGCAGAGGTAGTTCTCGATTTCCCGACGACGCCACATGCGCATCTGCAGGCGTCTGTCGTCAGGCAGGTCGCGCTCCAGCCGATCGAAAACGGCAATCCCTTTCAGGTTGGGGAGCGCCTCGCGCAGTCCGTGAAAGTGTTCCTGCGCTTTCACGGGCTGATTGCCCACATACTTGACGAAGGGGCGCTCCAGCGCGTGCTTTGCTGGGTGCGCCAGCTGCGCAGCGAACGCCTGCAAAATTGCCAGATCGGTCGCGCCCTCCAGATACAGCACCCATCCCTTCTGCGCCGCCTGATAGTAGTCCACATAAGGAATGTCGCGCAGCGACTTGAGTACCTGCTGTCCCCGATCGTCGATTCGATGCGGGCGTCCCACGAAGGCGACCACCATATCCCGATCCGCTGCCTCGTTGAGCAGCACTTCGGAATGGCTGGCGCAGATAATCTGGCTGTGCGTCCGCTCAGCGAGGTCCGCCAGCAGGTTGTAGACCTCGCGCTGGCGCAGAATCTCCAGATGCGCGTCTGGCTCGTCGATGAGGATCACTGCGCCGGGGTTCGCCTCCAGGTACGCCAGTAGGAGCAGGATTTGCTGCTGCCCGCGCCCGCCCAGACTAATCTCCAGGCGCGTTTTCTGGGGTGTGCGATAATACAGTTCCAGCTCCCCACGCTCTTGCAGGTACTGCGGCGGTTCCAGTTCAATCAGAAACATCTGGTGTATGGCTTCGACAATCGCGTTCCATCGTTCGGGAAAGTTCTCGTAGACCTGATAACAGAGATTGCGCAGCACTTCGGCGGTTCTGCCCTCGCCGATGCGCACCTGCACGGCGCCCTGTTCGAGGCGCAGCTCGCTCGGCGCCAAGCCCGACATCGGCGGCAGATAGGCGACGCGCACCTGACGCGCCGCTTGCGGTACAGCAATCCGACGCCCATCCGAGTCGCGCATCGGACGGCAGTAAAACGACTCCTCGTTCGCGTAGTCGAACTCCATCCCGCAGCGCCATGCCGCTCCGTTGTCTTCGCCCTCGACCAGTATCTCGATAGTCAGGTTCTGTGTGCCGCCGTTGAGTTTCGCGGCGCGTGTGCGCAGGTCGCGCCACAGGAAGTTCGCGGCGGCGACGGGCGCGCTGGTCAAATCCTTTCGGTTCAGCGCGACGCCCGGACGCTTCTCGGGCGCCTGCCCGCCGCGTTTTTCGAACCAGCGCTTGACGCCCAGTTCCCAGAGCGCCAGCGCCTGCAGAGCGGAAGTCTTACCAGAGTTGTTCGGTCCGACGAACAGCACACGCTGTCCCAGCTCGATATCGATCTCCTCGAATAGCTTGAACCGTCGTACCAGCAGGCGGGTCAACATGGCATTAATCGCTCACCTTCAGCACGCTCAGGAACGCCTCCTGGGGCACTTCGACCGCGCCGACCTGCTTCATGCGTTTCTTGCCCTCTTTCTGGCGTTCCAGCAGCTTGCGCTTGCGCGTGATGTCGCCCCCGTAGCACTTGGCTATTACATTTTTGCGGAACGGCTTGATGGTCTCGGAGGCTATTACGCGCGCGCCAATCGCCGCCTGCAGGCGCACTTCGAACTGCTGGCGCGGCACCACATCCTTGAGCTTCTCCACCAGCGTCCGCGCCCGCGGATAGGCGCGCTCGCGCGGCGCGATGAAACTCAGTGCGTCCACCGGGTCGCCGTTAATCAGGATGTCAATCTTCACCATGTCCGCCTCGCGGTAGCCCGCAGGCTCGTAGTCGAACGACGCATAGCCTCGTGTGCGCGTCTTGAGCTGGTCATAAAAATCGAGCAGAATCTCGCTCAGTGGCAGGCGATAGTAGAGAATCACGCGCTGGGGCGTGGGGTACTCCATCCGCACGAACTCGCCCCGCCGATTCATACACAGATCCATCACCGCGCCCACATAGTCGTTGGGAACCATCACCGTCGCGTTCACAATCGGCTCTTCGACTTTTTCGATTTTGCCGGGGTTGGGCCAGTGGGTGGGGTTATCGATTTCCACCAGCTTACCGTCTTCGGTGTAGACGCGGTAGGCGACGCTGGGCGCGGTGGCAATCAGTTCGAGCCCGAATTCGCGCTCCAGCCGCTCCTGCACGATTTCCATGTGCAGCAGCCCCAGAAAGCCGCAGCGGAACCCGAACCCCAGCGCCGCGCTGTTTTCAGGCTCGAAGCTGATGGCGGCGTCGTTGAGGCTGAGTTTCTCCAGCGCGTCGCGCAGGTCGGCGTACTTGTCGCCCTCCACGGGGTACAGCCCGCAGAAGACCATCGGCTTGACCTTACGGAAGCCGGGCAGCGGTTCGGCGGCGGGGCGCGTCGCGTCGGTAATCGTGTCGCCCACCTGCGCGTCCTTGACCGACTTGATGGACGCCGTGATGTAGCCCACCTCGCCCGTGTGCAGTGCCTGCGCGGGGCACAGCTTCGGCGTGAAGTAGCCCACCTGCGCCACTTCGAAAGTCTTGCCGTTCGACATGAACATAATCTTATCGCCAGGCTTGACGCAACCGTCCACCACGCGCACATAGGCGACCACGCCGACATAGGCGTCGTAGTGCGAGTCGTAGACCAGCGCGCGCAGCGGGGCGTTCGGGTCGCCGCTGGGTGGGGGCACACGCTCGACAATCGCGTCCAGAATCTCGGCGATGCCGATCCCCTCCTTCGCGCTGGCGAGAATCACCTCGTCGGCTTCAATTAGCAACGCATGTTCTATCTCCTCTTTGACGCGCTCTGGTTCGGCGGCGGGCAGGTCGATTTTGTTGATAACGGGCACAATCGCCAGCCCCTGATTGTACGCCAGGTTCGTGTTGGCGATAGTCTGCGCCTCCACCCCCTGCGCGGCGTCCACCACGAGAATCGCCCCTTCGCATGCGGCAAGGCTGCGCGAGACCTCGTAGGTGAAGTCCACATGCCCAGGCGTGTCGATAAGGTTCAGCTGGTAGGTGTTGCCGTCTTTGGCGGTGTACGACAGGCGCACGGCGGTCATCTTGATGGTGATGCCCCGCTCGCGCTCCAGATCCATCGTATCCAGCACTTGCTCGACGGCTGTCCCGCGCTGAATCGCGCCCGTATACTCCAGCAATCGGTCAGCGAGGGTGGACTTCCCATGGTCGACATGGGCGATGATGCAGAAGTTGCGTATCAACGCCTGATTCATAGCGACGGAATTGTACCTGAAGCGACTACAATCAGGTACTATTCCCAGCGCAGGCGCAGCAGGGGTGTGGAACGCACTCTGTGTGATTGCGCCTTGTGGCAGCCCTGTGTTTCGGCGGCGCAGTGCGACGGAGACGCGGCAAGCGCGACTGGACGAGTCGGACGAGTTCCTGCAGGCGTTGTGCGCGGGGTTCGCGCTCGACTCGCGCGCGGCGCGACGCTTTTTCTATGACGACCCCTACTTCGAGGTGAACCAGCGGTGGGGGCTGTGGCTGCAGCACGGGACGGAACGGAAGCTGGTCTCGATACTCACGGCGATACCGCTCACGATTCGGATTGGGACGCGCGCGGTCGCCTGCTACGGGATTTCGGGGGTGGCGACTCTGCCTGAGTATCGTCGGCGGGGGCTGGCGTCGGCGTTGTTGCAGGCGGTGGTGGACGCGCTCCGTGCGGAGAGCGCGCCGCTGGCGATCCTGCAGGCGTTCGACCACAAGTTCTATCGCAAGCATGGCTGGGAGACGGTCAGCTACCTGCCGCAGGCGCGCCTTGCGCCGACGCAATTGCCGCGCTATCGTGCGCCCGCGCCCCGTCGCGCCTACCCCAGCGACTACGAAGCCGTGATGCGCCTGCACGAAACGCACGGCGTTCGAGGCACAGGGAGCCTCGTGCGCGACGAGCGTCGGTGGGAGTTTGTGTTCTGGAACCTGCCGAACCTGTGGGTGGTGGACGGGCAGGAGGGCATCGAAGGCTACCTGTTCTACGATTTTCTGGATTCGGGCTGGACACTGCGCGTGCGCGAGCTGCTCTGGCGCACAGAGACGGCGCGTCGTGCGCTCATCAGCTGGCTCGCGGCGAACGAAGAGTCGGTCAAGGCGATCGAGTTCAACCTGCCGCTGGAGGCGTGGCAGCAGCTGAGCGTCAGCGGCTATCAGTCGCCGCCGGGCGACCCACACACGCCCCTCTACACGCTGCAGGTGCTGCCCCACCTGATGGCGCGCCCGCTCTCCAGTCGCGCGCTACTGGAGACGCTACTTGGCGGCGCGAATGCGCCCGATGATTTCCAACCGTTCACGCTCAGCGTGCGCAGTGAAAACGCGAGCGACCACGAAACGCTCAGCGTCGCGGCGCACGAGGGACGCCTTGCCGTCGGCGACGCACTGCCCGACCTGCCTGCGCTGACGCTCACCCCGCAGACGCTCGCGCTGCTGGCGTTCGGAACCTTCAGCGTCGGGGAGCTGCACGCGCGGCGGCTCCTGCACGCGCCCGATTCGATGCTCCCCACGCTGGAGACGCTCTTCCCCGAACGGCGTCCTGCATTCACGCCCATTGATTACTTTTGATGGGCGCGCGCCTTCAGACCTCCGTCACGACGGCGACCACCATCGGGCGGCGGCTCAGGTGCTTGCGGCAGAACTTGCGCAACACCTGCGTCAGCTCCTCGCGGATGTTGTCCCAGTCGCCGATTTCGGCGGGCGCCATTTTGCCCAGCGTCTCCAGAATCGCCTCGCGCGCGAGTTCGGGCTGAATCTCGTTTTGCCAGTCGAATCCGCGCAAAATAAACTGCGGGTCGTCCACCAGCTCGCCCGTCTGCTCGCGCAGGGCAATCAGTGCGACGAGGATGCCCTCCTGTGCGATATGGCGGCGGTCGCGAATCAGCGCTTCGGGCACGCCGCCCTCGACACCCTCCTCAATTAACAGCCTGCCTGCGGGCACTTTCTCGCCCAGCGTCGCGACTCCGTTCTCGATGCGCAGCACGGAGCCGTTCTCCAGCAGGAACATCTGCTCGTTGCGGTAGCCCATCTGGCGCGCCAGCTCGAAGTACGCCGCCTGATGGCGCGGCTCGCCATGCACAGGCGCAAGGTAGCGCGGCTTGAGCAGGCTAATCATGAGCTTCAGCTCCTCCTGGCTCGCGTGCCCCGACACATGCACGGGGGCAATCCCGTCGTGATAGACCTTCGCGCCCAGTCGCACGAGGCGGTTCACCGTGCGCCATACGAGGCTCTCGTTGCCCGGGATGGGCGTCGCGGACAGAATCACCGTGTCGCCGGGTGCAATCTTCAGGCGGGGGTATTCGTCGGCGGCAATCTGGCTGAGCGCGGAGAGCGGCTCGCCCTGACTGCCCGTCGTCAGCACCAGAATCTGCTCAGGGGGGTAGTCGTCAATCTGGCGCGAGTTAATGAGCGTGCCCGGCTCGGCGCGCAGGTAGCCGCGCTGCAGGGCAATGTCCACATTCTGCTCCATGCGCCTGCCCAGCACAGCGACCTTGCGTCCGTAGAGCTGCGCCATATCAATCGCCTGCTGCAGGCGGTGCAGGTTCGAGGCGAAGGTGGTAATCAGGATACGCCCCTGCGCGCTGGCAAACAGCGTGTAGTACGAGTCGCTGACCGTGCTTTCGGAGGGCGTCCAGCCCGCGCGTTCGGCGTTCGTGCTGTCGCTGAGGAGCAGCAGCACGCCTTCGTCGCCCAGCCGCGCCAGATGGTTGAAGTCCGTACGCTCGCCGTCCACGGGCGTGTGGTCGATTTTGAAGTCGCCTGTGAAGACCACGATGCCTTCCGCCGTGCGCAGCGCGTAGCCCACACAGTCGGGGATGCTGTGCGTCACGCGAATCGGCTCCACCGTGAACCCCGCGACGGTGAAGGGCGCGCCCGGCTTAACCGGGTTCAGTTCGGCATCCAGCCGTCGCTCGCGCAGTTTGTTCTCAATCAGCGCGAGCGTCAGCGGCGTGCCGTAAATCGGCGGGTTGCCCAGTCGGGGCAGCAGGTAGGGCAGCGCGCCCACATGGTCTTCGTGCCCGTGCGTGAGCAAAATCGCGCGCAGCTCGTCGCGGATGCTGAGCAGATACTCCGGGTCGGGAATCACCAGATCGACGCCCGGCAGGTCTTCACCGGGAAAGGAGATGCCACAGTCTATTACGAGTGCGTCGCCGTTGCAGCGGACGATGTTCAGATTTTTGCCGATTTCGCCTGTACCGCCCAGTGGGATAATCTCGAGTGCCAATGATTGGAACCTCCTTGAAACGCGCCTATAAGTATAGCATGCGCTGGGGTAGAATCGCGGTATGCGGCGGAAGGCGTTTATCTGGGGGCTGCTGGGGTTCGTGGCGGTCGGAATCATCTGCGCAGGCATGTGGCGGCAGCAACAGCGGATGCCCGCGATTGTCATCCCGCCGCGTCAGTACCCGCCTAACAACGCCTACGACGCCTACAAACAAATCGCGCAAATGTGGCGCGACCAGCAGCGTCAGGACAGGCACCTTCAGGAGATTGAGCGGCGGCTGTTCGATCGCGGCGCGCCCGTACAGGAGGTCTCGCCAGAAGACAGGGCATACTACCTGCAAAAGAGGCGCCCCTTTCTGGAGGCGTACCGCGCGCACCTGAAGCACCCAAGCGTCGCCGTCTACGAGTACGATATCCTATGGCTGTTTCCGGAGTTATCCTTGTTCCGCAGCATGGCGCGCGCGGAGTCGCTGATGATTCGCGACGCGCTGGCGGCGGGGCGCGCCAAAGAAGCCGTACAACGCGCCAGCGACCTGACCCGATTCGCAGAGCAGATACGCGCAGATGGAGCAGACATCCACTATCTGGTAGGTTCCGCAATTATCAACATCGGTCTGGCGCCGATTCGCGAGGGGCTGCCCCAGATTCAGTCGCCCGACGCGCTGGATGCGCTGGTCGAGCTGGCGCAACGCTACGAGCAGCAACGCACGCCGCTGCGCCAGATAGCGCAAAACGAATACTATTTTGGGCTGAGCGTCTATCGGGATTTGCAGACGGGCAAGCTCACCCCGCGCGACCTTGAGGCTACTTCGGGCAACCCGCTTGCAGGCAACTTCCTCGAAGAGTGGCTCCTGAACAGCGGCATCATGATACGCCGCTCGCTGCGCCCGTCGCTGGAGGAGTTTCAGAACTATTACGACGCGCTGTTCGCCGAGCTGGAAAAGCCTTCCTGGGCGCGCACGCCGCCCCGGGCTGCCCCGCGCCACTGGCTCAGCAATATAACCATTCCTGTGCTGGATCAGACCATCCTCAGAGAGATGACCGAGGTCGCCACTGTGCGCCTGCTGGGGTGCGCCGCCGCTGTGAAGCGCTGGCGGCAACAGCACGGCGCGTATCCACCCTCGCTGGAAGTGTTGCAACTGGGCGAGCTGATTATCGACCCGTTTACAGGCAAGCCGTTCGTGTATCGCGTCGACGCGCGGCGGGGCTTTCTGCTCTATTCGGTAGGCGAGAATCGCCTCGACGACGGCGGGCGACTCAGCCCCGAGAGCCGCGCAGGCGACCTGTTGCCCGTGAGCGAGGAAGCGCTCCCTGAAAAGCAGCGCCCCAGCAACACCCGACTGCCCAGCCCGCCTGTCTGGTTGCGTTGAGTACCTTATACCAATCGGCGGGTCATAGTTCGCAAGGCGGCAATTTATGGAGTGCGGAAGCTACCGCTTCCACACCCCATAGTAAGTGTCTTTGCGCGAGAATTGCGACATGCGCGTACAGCGCCGTCTCTATGGAGTGCGGAAGCGGAGCTTCCGCGAGGCTGAAGCTCCCGCTTCAGCACTCCAAATTACGCGCATGCGCGGACAGGGGAGTCGCTGACAATTCACTGCAAAGGCACTTAGTAGGGCGCGGGCAACAGCACGCCTCGGCAGGCGCGTGCGAGGCAATTAACGAACTCTGACCGCGCAGTTGGTATAAGTATTGTAGCCCAAAAGG
The DNA here is from genome assembly GCA_037442365.1 of Armatimonadota bacterium. Classification (GTDB taxonomy): domain Bacteria; phylum Armatimonadota; class Fimbriimonadia; order Fimbriimonadales; family GBS-DC; genus GBS-DC. Next base: position 8,933 of record JBBIQK010000074.1, read on the forward strand.
GCTTAAATTGATGCCAATGGCGGCGAATGTAGGCGGTCATTGGCATCAATTTAAGCCCTCCTCACCTTGCACCAACTGAAAGGTCGCAGGACGCCTCCGACGCCGACAGACACGACACCCCGACCAACACCGCCTAAACGCCTCCACCACATCCCCC
>JBBIQK010000075.1:0-9080 GCA_037442365.1 Armatimonadota bacterium
ACCTTCGGCGTCCATAGGCGGAATTCACGGAAATCCTCAGAAAAATTGCAGGACACGCCGCCAAGATGGGGTATAATAGAATAAGTTTCGCCCTTTGGCTTAGCGTAAAGGAAGGTTGGGCGCATCCGCCTTGACGCTCTCTGGTTTGTGTGTTCCGTGATTTTTCGCAGGTACGGCTATGCGCATTCTATGGATGTGTGGGCTTCTGGCAGGGATATGCTGGACAGGAGCCGCCCAGCCCATGCGTACGCCTGACGGCATGCTGTGGGCAGGCTCCACTTTTTCGCTGAGAGCGATTGCGACGACGCACGACGGACGCCTGTCGAGCGTCTCCAACCAGGCGACCGTGAGGGTCGGCGAAGTCATTCGCTGGCGGCTGTTCACGGAAGGCGAGCCAGCGCAGACTGTTCAGGGTTCAGAGGGCTGGTTCACGCTGCTTCTGCAAAACCGTAGCAATACGATAGACGCGCTCAATTTGCGCCTCAAGACGAACGAAAGCGCGGACGCCAACCCGTGGACTGTTGCCCAGTACGAGCAACGCGCCGATGGCTCAGGCTTCAGCAATGGCACGTTGCTCAGCGAATCCACTTCACCGTTTATGCCCGGCGAGTCGCGACGCCTCTACCTGCGCGTTCGCCCGCCCAGCGACCGCAACACGGACGGCGCATGGATCAACTGGCTGGGTACTTCGCAGCTCGACTCCTCCACGACCCTGTCACGCGATTTCGCTGTGGGCATGGAAACAACGATTGGTCACCACACTTCAACATCAACGCCCGTCGGTCACAGGATTATCGGAAACCCAGTGCTGATTGCGGGCAGGCTCTACTGGTTGACCTGGGACGGGATGTTGCTACGCCTCTATCGCACGCCAAACCCGCTCAGCGTCAGTACGACCTTCTCAAACAACACAAGTCTCGAAGCGCGCGTCAGCATGCCTGAGCCGACCTCTCAGACCGTTGTGATTGGCGATCGCTGGTACTTGCTCACGCGTTTGGGACAGATTGTGTTCTTCCTGCTCTCGCAAGCGCAGGGCGCGACCACCCTCTCGGCGCAGTTCATCAATTTGCCAGGCGGCGTCGTGCCCGCGCCGCACCTGCCGCTGGTCAACTGCGCGGGCAATCTCTGCTTCGCGGACACGCAGAACCGTGTCTGGCAGTTCAACAGCGCTACGGGCGTCTTTACCATGCTTGTTAGCTTCTCCAATCGTCCTATTACAGCGTTCAGCGTGCTGGACACGAACCTGCTCGCGGTCGGACGCGATGATGGGCGCATCGATATTTACTATGAGGCAATACCCGTGGTGCAGAACTTCCGCGCGCCGACCGCAGGCAGTCAGCCTGTGCGCTTCATCCGGCTCCATCAGGGGCTGCTCCTGCTGGCGGTTGGCAACACGCTTGCCATCTACCATGTCGACACTGCCAAGTGGCTCTGGGCGCACACGCTGGACAGCGCCATTATCGCGCCGCCTGTGCTGGACATGCGGTTCAAGGGCGCGTGCTATGCCCTGACCGAAAGCGGCTGGCTTTACGGTTTTGCTCTGCCGCGCGGCGAGATACTCCCCCTCTATCCCAAACGCATGTTTGACTCGTGGGTTGCACGCGCCGCACTCAGCTGTCGCACACGCGCGGATCGCGAGGTTCCCTATCTCTACCTGCAGGCGGAACTGGCGGACGGCGACGTGCGCACGATTCTAATCACCGCGAACAACCCGCTCAACCGATTTGTCCACTCGACCAATCTCATCAACACCCCGACTGGCTGTCAGTGGTTGTTCACGGGCAGTACCGACCAGGACCTCGCGATTCAGTGGGTCTCGTGGGGCGCGGGCAGTGAGGCGAATCGCGGCGCGTTCTACGCCTTCCGCTTGCGATAGGTACAATATGCCCCGATGTGGGCGATTGAGACGCGCAACCTGCGCAAAGTGTACCGACCGCTGTTTGGGGGCAACCCCATCACAGCGGTCGATAGCCTTACGCTGCAAGTGCCTGCGGGCACGGTGTTTGGGTTCCTGGGACCGAACGGCGCGGGCAAAACGACCACCATCCAGATTCTGATTGGGAATGTGTACCCGACTGCGGGGCAGGCGTTCGTGCTGGGGCATCGCGCGGGCGCGCTCGCCGCAAAACGCAAACTGGGCTTCCTACCTGAAAAGTTCCAGTTCCACGACTTTCTGACTGCGGAGGAGTTTTTGCGCATGCACGGACGCCTCGCCAAAATGGACGGCGCGACTCTCCAGCGGCGCATCGATGAAGTGCTGGAGCTGGTCGGACTTGCCGAACGGCGCAAAAGCAAAATTCGCGAGTTTTCCAAGGGCATGCAGCAGCGCATCGGGCTGGCGCAGGCGATTCTGCATGACCCGGACCTCGTGATTCTGGACGAGCCGACCTCCGCGCTGGACCCGCTGGGGCGCAGGCGCGTGCGCGAGGTGGTGCAGTACCTCAAGGAGCGTGGCAAAACCGTATTCCTGAACTCGCATTTGCTCTCGGAGGTGGAGCGCAGCTGCGATCAGGTCGCCATCATCAACAAAGGGCGCGTGATTGTGCAGGGCGTGCTGGATGACCTGCTGGTGAACCGTTCAGTGGTGCGGGTAGAACTCAAGCGTATCGAACCGCGCGTGCTGGACGCCGTTGCCCGAATCGCCCAGAAGGTACACCCGATTGACGAGCGGTGCTTCACCGCCGAAGTCGCCAGCGAGGACGACATCCCCGAACTGGCGCGCGCGATCCTCGAAGCGGGCGGCGCTCTGCTGGGTCTGCAGGCGCACCGTGAGACGCTGGAAGACCTTTTCATCCAGACGGTGGAGGGCGAGGGGAAGTAAGATGGGAGTCATCATCGCGCTCACGCTCAAAGAGGCGATGCGCCGACGCGCGTTTCTGGGTACGCTGATTATTCTGGTCACGCTGTACGGGCTGAGCTTTTTGCCCCGCGCCTTCAAGGAGGCGTTCGGCGGCGACGAGCGTCAGTTCGAACTGGGTGTGAACATCGCCGTACTGTTCGGGATCGACGCTATCAAATTCTTCTCAGCGGTGCTGGCAATCCTGCTCTGTTCGGGGGCGATTACCGCCGAGATTGAGCGCGGCTATCTCGCGGCGATTCTGCCCCGCCCGCTCTATCGCTGGGAACTCTACCTGGGCAAGTGGCTCGGCGTGATGCTGTTCAGCGCGGCGAATGCGACGCTCTGGACGGCGATGCTCTGGGTCTCGGTCGCGCTGCAGGGCGAGCCGCGTGTGGAGATGTGGCGCGCGCTGCCCTATGTGCTGCTCTATCCGATTCTGTACGGCACGCTTGCGCTGGCGCTCTCCAGCTTTCTGGGCGCGTCAATCGCCTCGATGTTCACCGTCGCGCTGGGGGCGTTCGCTTACTTCTCGGATCACTTCCTGCGCCCCATCGCAGCGTACTTCGATGTGCGGTTGCTGCAACAAATCATCTGGCTCTCCGAGTGGGCGATGCCGATGGCGACGCTCAAGCGACTGGTGCAGATTCAGGTGGACGCCATCCTACCCCCCGGATTCGGCGAGCGTCCGCGCTTCGGACGCCCCGATGTGCTGGAGTTCCTCAACCCCAGCGTGCAGCCGTTCGATCTGGTCTATGTGGGGGTCTACCTCCTGGCGGCGTTGACCGTGGGACTGCTCATCTTCTGGCGACGCGATGTGCAATAGACTGTAGCTATGAGGTTTCACGCTTCGCCTGCTGCCAGAGCGTTTCCCACTCGTCGGCGGACAGGCTGTCCAGGGGGCGTTGCTGGCGCGCCGCCGCCTGCTCCATCCACTGAAAGCGCGCCACGAATCGATCCACCATCTCACGCAGGCACTGCTCGGCGTCTATATCGGCGTGGCGGGCGATGTTGACCACCGTGAAGAGCAAATCGCCCAACTCGCTGGCGATGCGGGCGGAATCGCCTGATTCGATAGCCTGGCGCAGTTCGGTCTCTTCCTCGCGCAGTTTGTCCAGCACGCCGTCGATAGAGTCCCATTCAAAGCCGACTCGGGCGGCGCGTTTGGAGATTTCCTGCGCGCGTGCAAGCGCGGGCATAGCGTGTGGCACGCCGTCCAGCACCGAGTCGCGCTTTTTTTGCTGGCGCTTGGCTGCGTCCCAGTTTTTCAGCACCTGCGCGGCGGTCTCGGCGTGCGCGTCGCCGAAGACATGCGGGTGGCGCGCGATGAGTTTCTCGGTCAGGTGTTGCACCACTCCCTCGATGTCGAACGCGCCCGATTCGCGGGCAATCTGGCTGTGCATCAGCACCTGCAGCAGCAGGTCGCCAAGTTCCTCGCGCATGGCGTTGGAATCGCCGCTGTCGATGGCTTCCAGCGCCTCGTAGGTCTCCTCCAGCAAGTGCGGTTTGAGGCTGGCATGGGTCTGTTCACGGTCCCAGGGGCAGCCGTCGGGCGCGCGCAGGGCAGCCACCACGCGCACAAGCCCCTCGAAGCCCGTGTAGGTCTGCTCACGGCGCGGGCACGCGGGAACCAGCAAATAGGTGAGCGCGTCGCAGGGCAACTCAGGCAACCTCTCCAGCGGCGTGCGCCGCACCTCGACGCTCACATCGCCCGGCGCATGCACGAGAACGACCTCCCAGTCTGCGGGGTACAGCGTCGTCAGGCGAGCGTGCAACGCGCGCAGGCGTTCGGGCGTGTCCATACCGAACCACAGCGCAGGCAGCGTCGGGTCGGGCGCGACATGGGGCAGGCGCGCCGCGCTGAGAAGCTGGATCCCATCGGGCGCGGCGTGCAAGATTGCTTCCAGCGCAGGCTCCATCACGCTACGGCTCGCCACAAGGCGCACCGGGCGCGGCAACTCGGCGGCAAGCGCCTGCGCCACGAGCGGGTTGCCCACCAGCGGGTGCCCCGGCGTCGCCAGCGCGACAACTCGTTCGGGCGCGTTCAGAAGCGTTGAAACGGCTATCTCAGGCTCGGCGGGGCAGGCTTCAAAGGGGACGCCCGCCAGTTGCAGCAAGCGCGCGCTGGGGTGGTCGGGATGGGTCAGCAACACGCGTTGGGCGCGGCGCAGGGCGTGCAGCGCCTGTTCGCTCAGCTCCTGCGCCCCGCCCGCGCCCAGACCCACCAGATACAACATCAGCGGCTCCCAGCCGTCTGATTACCGCCTGCCTGCGTATTCTGTGCGCCCTGATTGCCGGCAGGCTTGCTGCCCTGCTGCGGCTCCATCTGCGCGAGGGTCTTCTTCAGCTCCTCGATATCCTTCTCGTACTGCTTCTTCCACGCCTCGGAGGTAATCTCGACAGGGGTGTTCGCCATCCGCTTCGCCATCTCCATGTTCAGGTCGCGGTTGGTCTGCAGTCCCTTCTGCAACATGAGTTGCTCGCGGATGTTGTCTTTGACCTCCTCGAAGGGCAACTGGCGCCCCTCGCTTTTTGCCAGCACCTCAAAGCGCGCCACGACGCCGTTGCCCACCGGGATCCAGTTCGTGACCTGCATGGGCTTGGCGTTTTTGAGAACATTGCGCACGCGCAGCAGAATCTGTCCTTCAGGCGTCTGGGGGACCTGCCCTTCGAGCGCGAACTCCGACTCGCCCGACTGCACCCCAGCGACGGGGTTCTGCGCGTACTTGCTCACGATACTCTGGAAGTTGAAGCCGCGCTTGAGGTCGTCGTCAATCTGTTTGCGTACTTCGGGATTCTGCACCAGAATGGTGCGCACGCGCGCGCTGGCAGGGCGGTAAAACGCCTGCTTGTTGTCGTCGTAGGCTTTTTTGACCTCCTGCTCGGTGACGGTGACGCCCTTCGTGCGCAGGTTGAACTCGGCAAGCGCAACGCGCACCCGCTGGCGGTAGTCATCGAGGGTCAGTCGCTGCTCGGTAATCGCCTGCTTGATCTGGGGGTTGTTTTTCATCTCGCGCTGCACGCGCTCCTCGACCTGCTGGTCGGTGGGCAGCACGCCCTCCTCTTTTGCCATGTCGAGCAGCACCTGCTCGCGGATCATCTGCACAAGGGTCGTGTAGCCTGCGGGGGCGGTAGTCGCCTGATTGCCGGCAATCTGCACGGGAGTGGGCATCAGCTCCAGGCGGCGCAGGTACATCTCTTTGTCGATGGGCGTCTCGCCCACTTTGGCGACCGCCTCCTGTCGGTTGCCGCCGCCGCACCCGCTGAGAAGGGACGCCGCCAGCATCGTTGCAAACCCAATCCCAATAACGCTCGATAATTTCATTCGTTCTCCTCCGTCCGATGTCGTTTCAGGTTCAGAATCAGCTCGACCTCGCCGGGCGCGTAGCCTGTTTGTCGGGCGATTTCCACGACGCTCAGCCCCTGTTGCGCCAGCAGCATCACTGCGCCATGCGGCGAAGTCGGTGAACCTGATAGGTTATACCCTGAATCGGGCGTTAAAGTTTCGGCGGGCGCGCGGGGCGTCGCGGGTGTGTGTGTGTCGTGGGCAAGCGGGGCAGGTTCCTTTACTGGCGCGGCGACCTGTTCCAGTTCGCGCAGGCGCGCCTCGATACGCGCTTCCGCACGGGCGGCGTCTTCCGCCAGTTTCTGCAGCAGCGCATCGATGGTCTGTCGAAGCGCTTCCAATTCGCCGGTTAGCGATTGACGCGCGGCTTGTGCGCGCAGTTCGGTCTGGGCGCGCAGAAACAGCAGCCAGCCTGCTATCAGCAGCAGGGCTTGCAGCAGCACCATCAGTTCGGACATCGTTCAGACCTCCACATCCAGCGCGTGCGATTCCGCTTCGGGGGGCGGTTCAGGCGTCTGCAGAGTCTCCTTCGTTGCGTGTGTCGAAGACTTCTGTCCCTTGCGCGTTTGCTGTTCGCGCTCCTCGCGGGGCGTGCGCGCGCCCACCGCTGGAACCAGCCGCACACGCTCAGACGGACGCACCGATTCGGGCATCGTCGTCGCCTCGTGGCGCAATTGTCGGAAATTTGAAATGAATTCTTGAGGTTCAGCTCACGGTCGCGATGGCGAATCGGTGGCGGAACCGATCGACTGCCTCGCGCAGGGGGGCATGTTCCGTCCGGCTGAGGTCGGGGTCGCTTTCGAGCAGGCGGAACGCCTCCTGCCGCGCCACCTCCAGCAGGCGCATGTCTTTCACCAGGTCCGCCACGCGAAACGAGGGCATCCCGCTCTGGCGCGTGCCGTAGATTTCGCCCGGGCCGCGGATGCGCAAATCCTCTTCGGCGATGATGAAGCCGTTATTGGTGCGCGTCATGATTTCCATGCGCCGCTGCCCGTCGTCCGATTTGGGGTTGGCGACCAGCACGCAGTAAGACTGGTGTTCGCTGCGTCCGACGCGCCCGCGCAACTGGTGCAGCTGCGCCAGTCCGAAGCGATCCGCGTCTTCAATCACAATCGCCGCCGCGTTGGGCACATCGACGCCGACTTCGATGACCGTCGTGGAGACCAGGATGTCCAGCTCGTGCGCACGGAAGGCTTCCATGACCGCCTCTTTCTCGGCGGGCTTCATGCGTCCGTGCAGCAGCCCCACGCGCAGGTCGGGGAACACATCTTTCTGCAGGTGTTCCGCCATCTCTTCGGCGGCGCGCACCTGCAGCTTGTCCGATTCGTCAATCAGCGGGCAAATCACATACGCTTGCCGCCCCTCTTCGATGAGTTTGCGCACGCCTGCGTACACCTTGAGCCGCTCTTCAGGGGTTTTCCAGTGGGTGCGCACGGGTTTGCGTCCAGGGGGCAGCTCGTCGATGATCGAGACATCGAGTTCGCCGTACAGCGTGAGGGTGAGCGTGCGCGGGATGGGCGTGGCGGTCATCACCAGCACATGGGGCATGACGCCCTTGTCGCGCAGGGCGGCGCGCTGCAATACGCCGAAACGGTGCTGCTCGTCGACAATCGCCAGCCCCAGCCGCGCGAAGCTCACTTCCTCTTGAATCAGCGCGTGGGTGCCGACGGCGACCATCCCGCGCCCGGAGGCGATGCGCTCGCGCGCCTGCTGCCGCTGCTTGCTGGTCAGCCTGCCGACCAGCAGCTCGACGCTGATGCCCAGCGGCTGGAACAGACGGTGCAGGTTGATGTAGTGCTGCTCGGCGAGGATTTCGGTGGGCGCCATCATCGCCGCCTGATACTGGTTGTCGACGGCTGCCAGAATCGCCGCCGCCGCGACGATGGTCTTGCCCGACCCGACATCGCCCTGCAGCAGGCGGTTCATCGGATGGGGGCGCGCCATATCGCTCCAGATTTCGCCAATCACGCGCTTCTGGGCGTTCGTGAGTTCGAAGGGCACAAGCTGGTGGAGCCTCTCGTTCAGGCGGTCGGCGTCGATGCGCATCGCAATCCCGCGCTCCTGACGGGTGCGCTGGCGTTGCATGCCGACGCCCAGTTGCATCAGGAAAAACTCTTCGAACACCAGCCGCTGGCGCGCGGGTTCAATCGCCTGCTCACTGTCGGGGAAGTGTATCTGCTGGATTGCCTGCTGGATGGGCATCAACCCGACGCGCTCGCGCACGCTGCGGGGCAACACTTCGGGCGCGAGGTGGGCGTGCTGGGTCGCGTTCCAGAGAATCTGGCGCATGCGCTTCTGGCGGATGCCCTCCGTCAGCGGGTAGATGGGCACGATACGGTTCACGCTCAGCAGGCTGTCGGGATCCGCGCCGTCGGGCAGGTCTTCCCATTCGGGCGTCTCCATCTGCAATCCGTAGGGCGACTCTTTGATTACCCCATACGCCACAATCTGGCTGTTGCGCAGTTTGTTGAGGGTGTCCTTCATGTAGGGCTGGTTGTACCACACCAGCTCCAGCACGCCTGAGCCGTCGTCGAGGTAGGCTTTGGTGAGGGTCAGATTGCGCACCTTCAGATTGTCCACCGTCACGAGTTTGCCCGATACGGTAATCGCCTCGCCGACGCGGGCGTGCGCGATTTTGCGGAAGCGGCGGCGGTCTTCATAGCGACGGGGCAGATGAAACAGCAGGTCGCCCAGCGTGTAGATGTTCAGCTTGCTCAGCACCTGAGCCAGTTTCGCCCCGACCCCCTTGACATACTGCACTTCGGTTTCCAGCGTGTAGCGTGTGGACATAACGCTCGTAATTAAACCTTATCCAGCCGTCGCACGGTTGCGCAACTTCAACATGGTAAGAGTGTGCGAGCCGCGCCCGATTTCGTAAGCGACCGCCCGCCGTCAGGT
>JBBIQK010000076.1:0-8917 GCA_037442365.1 Armatimonadota bacterium
GTGTTGTGGTAGTTGCTGGGTGTGCGTGTCGGGGGATAGGGGGCGTTTGTGGGGTTGATTGGGGAAGGCATTCCAAAAATGGGGTGTGCCTTCCCCCAAGTGAACTCAAGTGATGTACCCTTACCAGCTCACTTGCGGGGGGAACCTGCAGGAGGGGGGTGATTAACGAACTCTGACGGCGCAGTTGGCATCACCCTCAGCAGACAGCCTGCATACGCCCCGTCGGGTATCTTTAATCACCCGCTGGGGAGGAACTGATGAACCCGACCGACGCCGCATGGCTCAAGCGCTTCCCGGAGCTGGAGATACTCATCGCCAGCGACACCCTGCAGGCGCGCGTGCGCGAGCTGGGCGAGCAGATTACACGCGACTATCGCGACCATCCGCCTCTGCTGGTGGGCGTGCTGAAAGGCTCGCTGGTATTCCTCGCCGACCTGATGCGCACCATCCCGTTGCCTGTGGCGTATGATTTCGTAGCCATCTCAAGCTACGGCGCGGAAACGCACTCCACCGGGCAGGTGCGCCTGCTCAAAGACCTCGATTCGCCCATCCACGAACGCCATGTGCTGGTGGTGGAGGACATCTACGATACGGGGCTGACGCTGAGCTACCTGCTGGGGCAGCTGCGCCAGCGTGAACCTGCCAGTCTGCGCGTGTGTACGCTGCTGAGCAAACCCGCGCGACGACAGGTAGAGATCGAGCTCGCCTACTGCGGCTTCGAAATCCCAGACAAATTCGTCGTCGGCTACGGGCTGGACTACGCGGAGCGGTATCGCAACCTGCCGTTTATTGCGGTACTGCATGGGCAGTCATAGTCGATACCGCCGCCCGCTCGAACTGCCCGATGGGATGCACCTGCCATTCGGCGGCGTCGAGCGCGTGCAGCAGCGCCCATGCGGTGTCCAGCGCGGTCAGGCACGGCACGCCCGATTCGACGGCGGCGCGGCGAATCAGCAGCCCCTGTTGCTCGGCGCGTCGGTCGGGGCTGGGGGTGTTGACCAGCAGTTGCACGCGCTTGCCCGTGATGTAGTCCAGCAGGTTGGGGCTGCCCGCGCCGATTTTGGGAACCGTCTGCACAGGCAAGCCCGCCGCCTGCAGCGCCTGCGCCGTGCCCGCCGTCGCCAGCAGATGAAGCCCCTTCGCCAGAAACGCCTGCGCCAGCGCGACGCCCTCAGGCTTGTCCTTGTCCGCCAGCGTGAGCAACACACTGCCCGCGCGGGGGATTTTGACGCCTGCCGCCGTCAGCGCCTTGTAGAGCGCGGCGGCGTAGCTCACATCAATCCCCATCACCTCGCCCGTGGAGCGCATCTCGGGTCCCAGCGCGACCTCTACCTGCCGCAGTTTCAGGCTGGAGAACACGGGCGCTTTGACCGCGATTCGCCCGCGCGTCGGTTCGGCGGCGATCTCCGTAAAAGGCAGGGACTGCCCCAGCTGCGCCGCGACCGCCAGACGTACCATAGGGATGTCGGTAATCTTGGACAGGTACGGTACAGTGCGGCTGGCGCGCGGGTTGACCTCAATCACATATACCTGCCCATCCTGCACAACGAACTGAATGTTCAGCAGCCCGCATGCATGGAGCGCGCGCCCCAGACGGACGCTGTAGTCGCGAATCTGCGCCTGTTCCGATTCGCTGAGCGTCTGCGGCGGCACGACGGTCATACTGTCGCCCGAATGCACGCCTGCCCGCTCGATATGCTCCATAATCGCGGGGATGAGAAACCGCTCGCCGTCGCCGATGAGATCGACCTCCGCCTCTTTGCCCTCGATGTATTTGTCGACCAGCACGGGCGCGTCGGGGAACGCCAGCACCGCCGAGCGCCAGTAGGTCTCCAGCTCGGCGTCGGAGCGCACAATCTCCATCGCGCGCCCGCCCAGCACATAGGAAGGGCGCACCAGCACGGGGTAGCCGACCGCGTGCGCCGTCGCACGCGCATCCTCCAGCGTCGTCACGGCGCGCCCCAGCGGACGCGGAACCCCCAGCCGCTCCAGCAGCACATCAAACTGGCGACGGTCTTCCGCCAGCTCGATAGACTCAGGCGGCGTGCCCAGAATCGGAACCCCGAAACTCTGCAGCGAACGGACAAGGTTAATCGCCGTCTGTCCGCCGAACTGCACCAGCACGGGAATCGGCGCGCCCGACTCGTACTCCAGCAGGTTCAGCACATCCTCCGTCGTGATGGGGTCGAAGTAGAGCGCGTCGGAGATGTCGAAGTCCGTTGAGACGGTTTCGGGGTTGTTGTTGAGAATCATCGCATAGTAGCCGTGTTCACGCAGGGTGCGCACGGCGTGTACGGCGGAGTAGTCGAACTCGATGCCCTGCCCAATGCGGATGGGGCCAGACCCCAGCACGAGCGCCTTGCGGGGGTGCTGGGGCGCGGGGCGGTCGGATGCGCCGTGATAGGTGCTGTAGAAGTAGGGCGTTTGCGCCTCAAACTCGCCTGCGCAGGTGTCCACCATCTTGAAGGCGGGCAGGATGCCCATCGCCTTGCGCCCTGCGCGCACCTGCGCTTCACTCAGCCCCGTGATTTGCGCCAGAAACCGATCGCCGAACTGCCACTCTTTGGCGCGGCGGAGAAGGGAAAGACAGTCTTTGTCGCCCTCACCCCCTCTGTCCCCCTCTCCCACAGCGTGGGAGAGGGGGAAATTACCCCCTGATGCTTGGGAACGGCTGATATGCCGCGACTCCCCTCTTACGCCTGCGGGAGAGGGGATGGGGGTGAGGGCAGAACCGACTTCGCCTGCGGGAACGGGGGTAGACGAAGCCTGCAGCAGCGTCTCCCGCACCTCCGCACTGCGCGCGATTAGCTCCTGCTCCATCTCCACCAGGCGGCGGATGCGATGCAGGAACCATGGATCTATCTTGCTCAGCCCGTGAACCTCCTCGACAAGCCAGCCGCGTCGGAACGCCTCGGCGATGTAGAACAGGCGCATGTCGTTGGGCGTCGCAATCAGCGTCTCCAGCTCCATTGGGCTGAGGCGCGCGGCGGGCGGATAGCGCAGGTCGCTCACGCCCACCTCCAGCCCGCGCACCGCCTTCATCAGCGCGCCCTCGAAGGTGCGGTCAATCGCCATCACCTCGCCCGTCGCCTTCATCTGCGTGCCCAGCGTGCGATCGCCCGTCGGGAACTTGTCGAACGGGAATCGCGGGATTTTGACCACGCAGTAGTCCAGCGCAGGCTCGAACGCCGCCGAAGTGCCCGTGATGGGGTTCCGAATCTCGTCCAGTCGCAATCCAATCGCGATTTTCGCCGCGATACGCGCAATCGGGTAGCCCGTCGCTTTGGACGCCAGCGCGCTGGAGCGGCTCACGCGCGGGTTCACCTCAATCACATAGTAGTCGCTGCCGTTGGGGTTGAGCGCGAGCTGCACATTGCACCCGCCCTGAATGCCCAGCGCGCGAATGATTCGCAGCGACGCCGTGCGCAACAGCTGATACTCGAAATCGCTCAGCGTTTGCGACGGCGCAACGACCATCGAATCGCCCGTATGCACGCCCATCGGGTCAAGGTTCTCCATGTTGCACACCACGATGGCGTTGTCCGCGCCGTCGCGCATCACCTCGTACTCGATCTCCTTCCATCCCAGCAGGGAGCGCTCCACCAGAATCTGCGAGCGCATCGAGAGTTCCAGCCCGCGCGCGCCAATCTCAAGCAGCTCGTCGGGCGTGTGCGCGATTCCGCCGCCCGTGCCGCCCAGCGTGTAGGCAGGGCGCACGATACACGGATAGGGCGCAATCTCCGCCACGCGCCGCAGCTCGCTGAGGCTCTCCACAATCCACGATTCGGGCACAGGCTCGCCAATCTGGCGCATCAGGTCGCGGAACTTCTCGCGGTCTTCGGCGGCTTGAATCGCCGTAAGCGGCGTCCCCAGCAGGCGCACGCCGTACTTATCGAGAACGCCCCGCACCGCCAGCTCCGTCGCCAGATTCAGCCCCGTCTGCCCTCCCAGCGTCGGCAGCAAGCCGTCGGGACGCTCCTGCGCAATCACGCGCTCGGCGAACTCCACCGTCAGCGGCTCAATATACACACGGTCGGCAGTGTCAGGGTCGGTCATTATCGTCGCGGGATTGGAGTTAATCAGCGCCACTTCCAGCCCTTCCTCGCGAAGGGAACGGCACGCCTGCGAACCAGAGTAGTCAAACTCGGCTGCTTGCCCGATGATTATCGGACCAGAGCCAATCACCAGCACCTTGCGCAGCGATGTGTCTTTCGGCATAGTCTCCTCCCTTGTCGCCTCGCTGGACGGACTTAAAGGGACGCCCTGCAGTATACCCCAACAGCAGCGATTCGAACCCGAATGCAAGTTTTCATGAAAAACCTGTACGATTTGCTTGTTATGGGACTGTCTTCGGGTATCTTACAGGGGGGCGCGTTCGAGTTTTCCACACGCAACTAATTCCCATGCCCCTATACATATAGAGAATCCATGGTAGTAGTAGGTCATTGTGGAATTGTGGATAACTTTGTCTACTTCGACCGCACAGTCGATGAATTTCAGGGGTTTCAGGGGGTGATTCTGAACTCAAATTGCAACTTTTGTCTACCGACTGGGTGTTTAATTAGCCACGCTAAATATCGGGGGTTTCGATGTGGATAACTCTGTGGAAAACTGTGGATCCATTGTGGAAAACTCTGTGGAAAGCGGGGCGATTCGGGGTTTTCCACAGGGTTATCCACGGAGTTTTCCACAATCCACAGGCGAGTTATCCACAATTCACCGCCTGCTGATACGCCTGCAAGGTGCGCTCAGCGGTGGTGCGCCAGGAGAAGCGCTTCGCCTGCGTGAGCGCCTGTTCGCTGAGAGCGTTGCGGTAGGCGTCGCTGGCAAGGAGGGTGCGGATGGCGTTCGCCCACATGCCGGGCTGGTCAGGAGGGAGCAAGATGCCCCCTGAGCCGACCACTTCGGGCAGCGCGCCGCCGTTGGAGGCGATCACGGGCGTCCCGCACGCCATTGCTTCCAGCGGCGGCAGTCCGAAACCTTCGTAGAAAGAGGGATAGAGCATCACCTCTGCCGCGCTGTAGAGCCACGCCAGATGTTCGTCGGGCACATAGCCCGTCTCTATCAGCCAGTCGCCCTGAACCCACACTCGTTTTGCGTGATCCAGCATGCGGCGCGCCCAGCCCGCCTTGCCTGTCAGCACAAGTGTGAGCGGCAGCTCGTATTGCTCGCGCGCCAGAGCGACTGCCTGTATCGCAAGTTGCCAGTTTTTGCGGGGCTGAAGCACGCCCACAGCCAGCACAAACGGCGGCTGAATGACGTACCGTTCACGCACCCATGCCTGCGCCTCAGCCTTCGGGATTGGGTGGAACCCCTCAGGTAAGCCGTTGGGCGTGGCGACCACCTTCTCAGGGGGCAAGCTCAGCCTCTCGATGATATCCTCGCGTGAGGTTTCTGAGACGGTCAACACCCGCTGCGCGCGGCGACACGAGGCGGGCACGGTCAGGCACAGCAGAATCCGGTCCTTCAGCGGGAACCAGCGCGGCTCTATCAGAAACGAGATGTCATGCACAGTCGTGACGGTCGGTGTGTGGAAAAAAGGCGAAACTGTATACTGGGTGTGTACGAGGTCGCATCCGTGCATACGGGCGAGCTTCGGCAGCTGAAACAGGCTCCAGAGCCGTTCGGAGCGCGTGGGCGCAACAACACGCTCGTAAAGGGGCGATTCGGACAGTGTTCCGTCAGGAATGGGGCGCGTGGAGAAGAGGATGAGCCGATGCGTCGCAGGATCCAGCAGCTGCGTAAACGCTGTGAGTAGCCCGCGCCAGTAGGTGCGATCGCCGGTGTACGCACCCGTGAGCAGCCGCGCGTCGATGCCCACCCTCACGGCTTGCCCCCCAGCGGGCGGTTGAGAATCTGTTTCCACGCGCGCGGGTATTGCTTCGGCGTGGCGCGCTCCTTGTGCAGAAGTCCAATTGCGCGCTCGACAGTTCCCTGCTCGGTTTCCAGAGCAACCGTGTGCGATTCCAGCGTTGCCCCCAGAATCCGCGCGGCAGGGGCGGTCTGCATAATCTCCTCGCGCTCGTGTGCGCTCTTGAGGGCAAGCCCAACGCCGCCGATTTTTAGGAAGGGCGCCATCAGCTCCGCGAGGGTGAGCATCTTCGCGACGGCGCGGGCGACGACAACATCGAACTGTTCGCGGGCTACAGGGGCGTGCGCCCACTCCTCCGCACGGGCATGCACGACGGTCGCCTGCAAGTTCAGCGCGTCACACGCCTCTCGCAGGAACTGAGCCGTTTTTCCGTGCGAGTCGAGCAGGGTCAGGCGTAGATCTGGGCGCGCAATCCCCAGAGGAATCCCGGGCAGCCCTGCGCCCGAACCGATGTCCAGCAGCTGCGCATCTTCGGGAGGCGCATAGACCGCGAGCAGACAGAGCGAATCCACCAGATGTCGCCCCACAGCCTGTTCAGGCGGCACGCGCGTGAGATTCATCCGCTGATTCGCCTCATAGACGAGCGTGAGGTAGCGCGCAAGTCGCTCACGCGCGTGGGCATTCAGCGCGATTCCCCACGCGACAGCTTGCTCCAGCATCGCCCAGTCGCCGATTTGCGCGTGCATAGTCTCCAGAATTCAGGTGAGATACTCATAATACCCTGTGAGGAGATGCCAATCGGTGTAGTGGTACGGAGAGAGGTTGAGGCTTCGATTGAAGCGCTTCAACCTCTGCCCAGAGCCGTGATGCGACTGGTGGAGCTTCTGGAGTCCGAGACGGCGACTCTGGGCGAGGTCGAGACGCTTCTCAAAGCGGAGCCTGTGCTGTGTGGGCGAGTGTTGCAGATTGCGAACTCTGCTTACTATGGTCTCCCGCGTGCGGTGAGTACGCTCCAGCAAGCGCTGATGTTGCTGGGAGTGTACGCAGTGAAGGGGATTGTTCTGGGCGTGACGGCAGTAGCGGCAATACAGGGGAATCGTACGGTAAGCGAGTTGGAGCGCACCCTATGGCGCCGCTCGGTGACGGTCGCAGGGTATGCTCAGGGCATCGCGCGCGCCTGTCGCTGGGGCTACTGGGTTGCGGAAGACGCCTATATCACAGGATTGCTGCACGATGTCGGCGCGATTTTTCTAACGGCGCGGTTTCCAGGCGTCTACCATTCGCTCATCCAGTCGAACAGTGAACCGTTCAGCATCATGCGCGAACGGGAACTGTTCGGCTACGACCATGCAGAGATCGGCGCGATGATTGCCGAACACTGGAAACTCCCTGAACGCATCGTGCAAGCGATTGGCGAGCATCACGCGCCCTACCTGCCTGAAGGCGATGTACGGCTGCTCACAGCGTCGGTGATACAAGCCGACCTGTGGGCTGCCGAAAGGCAAGGCGTCCCTGTTGCAGAGACGAACTGCCCTGCACTTTCGGAACTGATTCGCCTCGACGAGACCACCGCCGCCGAAATCCGCCAGCGCGTGGATGAATCGGTGGACGCGCTGTGCGAATTGTTGCTGGGATAGTCGCTAGCCGCCAGCCCCAAAGTTCATCAGCACAATCAGCAAGTCGGCGTCATCGACAGCGCCGTCTCGATTGAGGTCGTAGAAGCAGTACCCAGAGCAATTAAGACCAAACGCCATAAGTATCTGGAGTAGGTCTGCATCGTCCACCACGCCGTCGCCATTCACATCGCCTTCGGGACGCACCTCAAAGTTGAAGTGCAGTTCCGTTCCATTGCGGAACCGCAGGATAATGTTGTCTACTGCACCTGCGAAAGCGCCATTCCATCCTGTGCCGGCGCCGACGCTAATCCCGCAGACGACGCTATCGCCGTTGTAGTGGACGCCCACCCGATTGCCCTCGCGCGGTTGATACCCCTCGTCGGATTGCCACACCGAAAGCGGCTGTGCATCGAAAAAGTTGCCCCTGTTGATAGGATTCTGCCAGAATCGGCGATTGGAGGCTGCCAGCTCTTCGAAGACCCAGGTGTCCGTCGGCGCAGGTTCACTATGTCCGTTCATCGATCGCTCATAGATGAGGTAGCCCAGCTCGCTTAGACGCCCTTGATTATCAAGATTCGCCACATAGATGCGCAACGGAAGGTGAATAAGCCCTCCCACAGTGCTCCGACTGTCGCGATACCACTCATACGAAAGCCATTCCAAATCACGCAGGCGTCCCCAATACGACTGACCATCCAGAAAGCGGTACTCAATATCTGACTTGGCAAGCGCCGTAGGCGTGTAGAAGTAAACAGAGCCGTTTCCAGAGCGCGGGTAGTCCGTGCGGATACCGACCACGCCGTCGCGCTGCACATGCCCGTAATACCAGTTCCACTGGTGGAAAAACGGGAAGAAAGCATAATTCGCGCCGCTGTGCGTAAACCAGTCGCCTGGCGCGGCAAACAGCGAATAGACGCGAGTCTCTGTCTGTGCAGGCAAAGTAAGTGTCAAAACCATCCAGACGGCGGCTACTCGAATCGGTTTCCAGAGCATCATACACTTCCTGCACAATTATAGCATCGATTGGGCTATAATCATTGGCATCAATTTAAGCCCTCCTCACCTTGCACCAACTGAAAGGTCGCAGGACGCCTCCGACGCCGACAGACACGACACCCCGACCAACACCGCCTAAACGCCTCCACCACATCCCCCAAACGACAACGCCTCACCATCCACCACACCAACAACCCACACACCTTCTGCAACGCACGCGCCGCCTGATGCAGACTCAAGTCCCATACACGCCCGCGCGCCAACACCACCAGCCAGTGCAACAACACCACCCCAAGCAACTTCGCATACACCTCACACAACACCCGCCACGGGTTCCGACTGCGCCACGCATCAATCGCGAGCACACTCTTCCACACACGAAACAATATTTCTATCTGCCACCGTACACGCGCCAACACCCCCACCTCGTGCGCACTTGCCAGCGTACACGGCACATTCGTCACCAACAGCACCCAGTCCGCCAACGCCAGCA
>JBBIQK010000077.1:0-8883 GCA_037442365.1 Armatimonadota bacterium
GCGTCTACACCGTGCGCGCGAAGGCGGCGGGGTATCTCTCCGTGAGCGTGTCGGGCGTCTCGATAGCGAGCGGTGGCTACGCCTATCTGAACCTGCGCTTTGAGACGCTGGGCGATGTGAACGGCGATGACATCATCGACGACGCCGACCTGTTGGCAGTGCTGTTCGCCTTCGGCAGTGACGACCCCAGCGCCGACCTGAACGGCGACGACATCGTCGACGACGCCGACCTGCTGATTGTGCTGTTCAACTTCGGCGCAGGGGGTTAACCTGTCCCCTGCACTATTGCCAGATTTGGGCAATTCGCGGGAACTTTCGCCCAGTTGCCCGAATCAAAGGGTACATTCGGCTGTGCGGCTGCATTAAAACGACTGGAGGACACAATCATGAAACGGAGCATCTGGACTTTCGGGATTGTTGTGAGCGCGCTGATGGCAAGCCTGAGCGCGCCCGCGCCGGCGCAG
The DNA here is from genome assembly GCA_037442365.1 of Armatimonadota bacterium. GTDB lineage: Bacteria > Armatimonadota > Fimbriimonadia > Fimbriimonadales > GBS-DC > GBS-DC. The sequence goes on from JBBIQK010000077.1 coordinate 465, forward strand.
AATGTTGAATGCTGTAGCTACCAGGTACGGCACCAATTCCGTATTTGCCTGCCGAACTGTCAATTTTCTTCCGTAGACTGGACCTGGCTCGCACAGGCGTCCGCATGGAACCCGCTCACCACGAACACCAACACCGGCACGCAGACCTACAATATCCCCAGCTCGGACACTAAGTGTGCGAATGTCGTCGTAGGTCAGGACTGCGCCTTCGCCACCGCGTGCGCTCGGTTTCAAGTAGACCCGATTCCGGGCACACCGTGCATTCGGGGATTCCACGAGGCCTTTGGACGCGCATGCGTGCGTTGCCGTCGCTATGGCGCGAACGCTGTAAGCGCGTCAGGAATCGCGATTAACTGCGGCAATGTGGATGCTACGGGCATAATCACCTGGCAACCCCACTTGCAAGACGCGATTCAGGGCGGCTGCGGCGTTCAGATGGTAGACCCTGTGACGCTTCGGCTGACCAACCCCAGCACGGGCGAGCAGCGTGAAGATAGGCTGTTCGAACTGCGCACCCGCGACCGAATCACCTGGGAAGGGCAAGATGTAGACGGCGACGGCTGGTATGACTCCGCGCGCGTCAAGTATTGCTGCCAGGATGTGGATGCCGACGGGTATCTTGAAGTGACCATCGGCGGCGAGTCGCTGCGCTCTCAGGGCGGACAGATGGCAATTGAGGTTCGAAATGGCATCGTAATCAGCGCATCCAAGAGCGGTATCTTCGACGGAGTCCAGCTGCCGAATGTAGGTGATCCCATGCCTGCAGAGATTGAGGTTCCTGCCGAGTTCGACCTGTCGTTTGCGGTTCCGCAGGGCTGGCAATTGTCGGCGATTCAGATTGGCGGCAACGGCGAGTCGGGCGATACGCCTCCCCCACCGGGCGATGTGGACGGCAACGGCTGTGTGGACGACGCCGACCTGCTGCAGGTGTTGTTTGCCTTCGGCGGTCAGGGCGGACCGGCAGATGTGAACGGCGACGGCATCGTCGACGACGCCGACCTGCTGATTGTGCTGTTCAACTTCGGCACAGGATGCTGATATTCTCCCCCCTCTCGCTCACAGCTCCCCGCTCGCATGGGCGGGGAGCTTCGCCGCTCCGTGCGCAGTTGTGCTATAATAGCGGGTGAGGTGATTGTATGCATCGAAAGAGGTTGTTCGGGATAGCAACGGCGTTCAGTTTTGTTGCGTCGCTGACGGCACAGAACAATGTACAGATTACTGTCAGCCTAATTAACCCGTCGAACAACGAGTATCAGATGATGGTGCAAAACAACAACACGGGCTGGTGGGTGGATCAGACACATGTGCTCTACACCACTGCAGGGGTTCTGCAGGCGACCAGCACGCCGCCCAGCTGGGCGCACCTGCCCGATGTGCCATGGGACGCCATCCCCCATAACCTGCGTTTTGAGGCAAACACGCCCGCGGTGCGGATCGCGCCGGGCGCGTCCCAGACCTTCGGCTTCAAAATGAACACGCCTACCCCCGTCGAGGACTGGTACATTCAGTTTCGTGTGGTGAACGCAAGCAACGCCACCAAAGAGTACGCCTTTCGCGTCAAGGTGCTACAGACACTGCCAACACCCAAGGACGCTGTGGGAGCAACCGCGGGACAGTTCGCCTATCCGGGCAATAGCGAAGTGCGCTTCCAGTACGACTACGAGTATGCGACCCCCACCACCCAGTTTGCGCACAGGGTGCTGGACGCCGATTCAACGGCACGCGACCGCCTCTTCTACCCCGAAATACCCGACCCACCCCACCTGGAACACTATTTCACAGGCAACATCACGCGCGATGTGGACGCCAACGAGGGCACACCAGGCGAACTCTGGGTGTTCGAATCGGTCCATGCGCACTGGTGCAGCGGGGGTAATGGATTTCAGGCGCTACACTGGTTGAGAGATGGGAACCGTATCCCGTTGTTGCCCCTGTCATGGCGGTTCTCGCCGTCGGTGCGCTTGAACGACGGCTCACGCAGGGTACTGCTCACCGTGGAGAATCGGGATAACGGAGCGATAAGCGGCGACCTGTACCTCTACACGCAGGGAACCCAGTTGTTGCGGGGAAGCGCGCTGCTGAACTGGCGTACCGTTTTCCGACCGGACCTGCAGCAATCGCTGACCCTCCAGCCGCGTCAGTCAGCGACGATTGAATTCCTCGTGCCTGCGAATGCCCCCGCCACCCGCTTTTTCTACGCAGAGTTCAGCAGCGGCGCGAATCGGCTCACATGGGCACAACAGGAAATCAACAGCCCGATACTGATTGGCTATCTGGGCGCGCTGGGCGCGAACCGCCCCGTGCAAGTGCAGGCAATCAATCCCAACACAGGCGGCAGCCTCAATAAACTCACCGTCGCCGATGCGCGCGGGGTCTGGCGCATCCCGCTGGAGGATGGCGACGAGGCGATTCTGGACGATTCGGGCTTCTACACGCCTGTATGGCTGGTGACGGTCAAGGCGCGGGGCGCACTGTCGCAGCTGTTCACAGAGGCGCTGTTGCCCGGCGGCGACACGCTCGACCCCTACCTGCGCTCGCAGCTCGTGCTGGGCGATGTGAACGGCGACGATTGTATCGATGACACCGACCTGTTGCTTGTGCTGTTCAACTTCGGTAGCGGCAACGCCGCAGCAGACCTGAACCTCGATGGCGTGGTGGACGACGCCGATTTGCTGATTGTGCTGTTCAACTTCGGCGCAGGGTGCTGAGCCGCCTTCTGCACGAATGCCGCGCCAACGAATTCGTTGCTCTAAAAGGGTACATTAGGCTGTGTATCTGCATTAAGAGAATGGAGGATGAAACCATGCGACGACATTACGGGATACTGGCGATACTGGCGATCGCCTTGAGCGCACTGACGACCGCGATGGCGCAGAACCAGCAACCATGCTGTCGCTTCCGAGTCGTACATAACTTCAGGCTGTGCCTGCCGCAGGGCTGTCAGCCGCAGGTGACCTGGACATGGAACACGCTGGCGGCGGTGTGGGATTTGAACAACCTGCCGCCCATCATCAACACGAACAGCGGGACGCAAACCTATAGCGTGCCCAGCAACGATACCCAGAGTACGCAGGCGGTAATTACCGTCGGGAATCAGACCTGTGCGAATGCCTTCGCCTCCGCAGGGTTCAACATCAACTGGATTACAGGCACTAATTGCGTGCAGGGAACACACTACGCCGATGGCAGTGCCTGCGCCTTCTGCCGCATGCACGGCGCGAATGCAGGCGCGAACTCGCACATCACGATTGCCTGCCCCAGCATGACGCAGGGTACGGTAGTCTGGCAACCCTTCCTGCAGGATTTCGTCGGCAGCGAGTGCAGCACGCAGATGTATGACCCCGTTATCGTCAGAGCCACTGACCCCTCAGGACAGCCTCAGAATATCGAGTTGTTCAGCCTGCGTGGACGCGGCTTCCAGTGGCAGGGGCAAGATGTCGACGGCGACGGCTGGTACGACGATGCTCGTATCAAAGGCAATGAGCCTCGCAAAGTCGGTCATGTCACGCTCCTGAAAGGAAGAACAGACGGCGCAGTGTCTCGCTTGCGACTGGCTTGGGATGACAATGGAATTATTACAGAGTCGGAAGCCACGGGCGAATTCGCAGATATTCAACTCCCTCAGGTCGGCGAACCGCTGCCAGATGAGGGCGTTCGTGTGCCAGCGACTTTCGAACTTCCGTTTGCGCTCCCCGACGGCTGGTCTGTCGAATCCATCGAGATGGGCGGCGGCGGCGTAGCCGGTCAGGACATCCCGCGCACGCCCGGCGATGTGAATGGCGACGGCTGTGTGGATGACGCCGACCTGTTGCAGGTGCTGTTCGCCTTCGGCGGTGAAGGCGGCGAAGCGGATGTGAACGGCGACGGCATCGTCGACGACGCCGACCTGCTGATTGTGTTGTTCAACTTCGGCGCAGGGTGCTAAAGCGCCACAAGCGTTGCCGCGAAGATGCTCTCGTGGCTGCGGATGGCGTGCAGGGTGTCCTCTGGTGGCGCGCTATCAAGCTGGATGCGCGCCACCGCCGCCTCCGCGCCCGCGAAGATGATATTCTCCGTCTCCTGCACATTGATGTTTGCCTCGCGCAGGCAATCGAACACATGCGCGAGAACGCCCACCCGATCCAGATGGCGCACCACCAGCAGGTACTTGGCGGGCGTGCGGTCGGCGAGGTTGACCACATTCGGCACGCGCCCGGTGTGCATGTAGGTCTGCACGATATGCACCACTTCGGCGGCGATGGCTTCCTGCGCCTGCTGAGTGGACGCGCCGATGTGATGTGTGCCGTACACCCGCGGTAGGTTCACCAGCGGGCTCTGGAACACGCCCTCCCCTGCGCTTGGTTCGCCTTCAAACACATCCAGACCCGCGCGGATTTCCTTCTCGCGCACCGCCCACGCAAGCGCGTCTTCGTCCACCACCTCAGCGCGCGCCGTGTTGATGAAGTACGCCCCGCGCCGCATCGCCTCGAAGAAGGCGCGGTTGCACAGATGCTTCGTCTCAGGCGTCAGGGCGACATGCACGCTCACGATATCCGCTTCGCTGGCGACATCGAGGGGCGTGGCGCGATAGCCGACGCCGAGTTGCTCTGCGCGTTCAGGGGTGAGCGAGCGGCTCCACGCAATCACGCGCAGCCCGAACGCCCGCGCGCGGATAATCATCTCGCGCCCGATATTGCCCACGCCAATCAGCCCCAGCGTGCAGCCGTAGACGCCCCGCGCGACGCTGAACTCTTTTTTGTTCCACTGCCCCGCGCGCAGCTGCGCCACATTGTCGGGAATGCGCCGATCGAGCGACAGAATCAGCCCGAACGCCAGCTCCGCCACGGCAATCGCGTTTTTGCCGGGGCAGTTGGCGACATAAATCCCCAGACGCGAGGCGGTCGCCACATCGATGGTGTTGACGCCTGCACCCGCGCGTATCACCAGGCTCAGCTGCCCTGCCTCCAGCATCGGCGCGGTGACTTTCGTAGAGCGCACCACCAGCACATCGGGGTTGTGCGTGCGAATGGCGTCTACCAGCGCGTCTTCCTTCAGGCTGGGGTCGTACACCACGCTGCAGCCCAGCGCTTTCAGCCCCTCCAGCCCGCTCTGTTCGAACTTATCCGCGACGAGGATCTTCATCGAGTGCCTCCATCGGCGTTTACGCCAGTTCCGCAAATATGGGCACAGAATCGCGCTGCTCCCAGCGGAAGCTGGGGTTGCCGAAGTGCCCGTTTTTGGCGGTCGGCAGGTACTGCGGCTTCTGCAAATCCAGGAACTGGATAATCCCGCGCGGGCTGAGGTCAAACGAATCCTGAATGCGCTTGACAATCTTCGCAGGGTCCACCCGATGCGTGCCGAAGGTCTCCAGCAGCAGCGACACGGGCTGCGCGACGCCAATCGCGTAAGAGACCTGTATCTCCACGCGGTCGGCAAGCCCCGCGGCGACGATGTTTTTCGCCAGATAGCGCGCCATGTAGGTCGCGGAGCGGTCGACTTTGGTGGGGTCTTTGCCTGAGAACGCGCCGCCGCCGTGCCGACAGAAGCCGCCGTAGGTGTCCACGATGATTTTGCGCCCCGTGACGCCCGTGTCCGCCTGCGGACCGCCAATCACAAAAACGCCCGTCGGGTTCACATAGTAGTGTTTGGCGTTGATATCCACGCGGTCAGCGAACCGCTCCAGCACGGGCTTGACCACATGCTCCAGCACGCGCTCGCGCACCTGCGCCTGCGTCAGCTCGGGATCATGCTGGGCGGAGATGACTACTGTGTCGAGGGCTTTCGGGACGCCGTTTTCGTACAGCACGGTGACCTGCGACTTGCCGTCGGGTCGGAAGCCCAGCTCGGGGTTCGCGCGGCGCACCTCGCTCAGCTGGCGCGTGAGCGCATGCGCAATCGTGATGGGCAGCGGCATCAGCTCAGGCGTCTCGTTGCACGCGAAGCCGAACATCATCCCCTGATCGCCCGCGCCGCCGACATCGACGCCCTGTCCGATGTTGGGCGACTGCTCCTGAATCGCCACCATCACGCCGCAGGTGTCGCCCTCGAAGCCGTACTCCGTGCGCGTGTAGCCGACCTCGTTAATCGTGCGGCGCACCACATCGGGGATCTCGACATAAGCGTGCGTGGTAATCTCGCCCGCCACGACCGCCAGTCCGCGCGTGAGCAGCGTCTCCACCGCCACACGCGACTGCGCGTCCTGCCGTAAGCACTCATCTAAAATCGCGTCGCTAATCTGATCCGCCAGTTTGTCCGGGTGACCTTCCGTCACGCTCTCCGAAGTGAACGGTTGTAGCATCTAATTGCCTCCTCTTGACGAAGTGCCGTTGCAGGAAATTTTTCGCAGCTCCTCTGTCCGCGCATGCGCATCGTTTGGAGTGCTGAAGCGTCAGCTTCAGCATGCGGAAGCTCCGCTTCCGCACTCCATACAGACGGCGCATCGCGAACACGCTGCAATTGGAGCGCAAAGGCACTCAACTACGCGGGATTATACCTGATAGGGTATAAATTCCCCAACCGAGCAATCAGGGGGCATAGGATGAGCTATTCACAGGGCGATTCGCTGAACGCGGACGAAAAACTCTGGGGGATGCTGGCGCATCTGCTGACGCTGGTGGGCTATGTGGTCTCACTGGGGCAGTATATCGCGCCGCTGGTGATTTACCTGATTTACAAAGACCGCTCGACCTTTGTGGCGTTTCACGCGCTGCAGGCGCTCTTTTTCCAGCTGCTGGCGCTGGCGGTGGGGATTGTGCTGGTGTTGTTCTCCGTCGTGACGCTGGGGCTGGGGTTGTTGCTGGCGGTACCGCTGGGACTTGCGCTGGCAATCGCGGTGCTGGTCTACACGATTATCGCGGCGATTGAGGCGAACAAGGGCAACTGGTACGAGCTGCCGCTGGCGGGGCGCTGGACGCGCACGACGCTTCGGATATGATTGACGCCATCCCGTTCGAGCAGCCCGACCGCGCGGGACGCCTGTGGGCGCGCTGGCGCGGCGAGGGGCTGCAGGCGGAGCTGTTCGATCGGTTCGCGCCGACGCTTGCCGACGCCCTGCGCCGCGCGCCCGACCCCGACCGCCTGCTGGTCAACTTCGACCGCTGGCTCGAATCGCTGGGCGCACGGCTGACCTACTACCGCCTGTTCGCCGAGACGCCCCGCGCGCTGGAGCCTGCCCTCACCGTGCTGAGCGCGTCGGACTACCTCACCGACACGCTGCTGCAGAACCCTGAGCTGAGCGAGATTCTGCTCGATGTGCGCCTGCTGACGCGCCCGCGCCCGCGCGCCGACCTGCGCCGCGAACTCAACCGCCTGATGCGCGCCTGCACCTCCTTCTGGATGCGCCTCGACCGCCTGCGCGCCTTCAAGCAACAGGAGTACCTGCGCATCACCGCGCTCGACCTGCTGGGACGCGCGACGCTGAGCGAGACCGCCCGCGCCCTTGCCGACCTTGCCGATGTGTGCGTCGACGCCGCGCTGGAGGCGTGCCATCGCGAACTGGCGCCCCAGCACGGCGTCGCAGGCGAACACGGGCTGTGCGTGCTGGCAATGGGCAAATGGGGCGGACGCGAACTCAACTACAGTTCGGACATCGACCCCATCTTCATTCACGCCGACGCGCCCCGCTTCACAGGCTGCCCCGACCCCCAGCGCTACCTCACGCGCCTTGCCGAAACGCTGGTCAAGGCGCTTTCCGAACCCATGCGGCGCGGGATTGTGTTCCGCGTCGATGTGCGCCTGCGCCCCGAAGGACGGCTGGGACCGCTCACGCGCAGTGTGTCGTCCGCCCTGCGCTACTACGAAACCTGGGCGGAGGCGTGGGAGCGTCAGGCAATGCTGAAAGCCCGCCCCTGCGCCGGCGACCTGCAGGTGGGCGAAGCGTTTCTGGAGCGACTGCAGGCGTGGCTGTATCGCCCGTCGCTGAGCGAGACCGACCTTGCCGAAATCGTGCGCCAGCGCGAGCGGATGGAAGCGCAGACGCTGGCGCGCGGCACATCCGACGCCGACCTCAAAAACGGCTGGGGCGGCATCCGCGACATCGAGTTCGCCGTGCAGGCGTTGCAACTGATGCTGGGCGGACGGCTGCCGCGCCTGCGCACGCCCGCAACGCTGGACGCCCTGCAACGCCTCAAACACGCGCGTCTGCTCGACCCCGCGCAGGCGCACGCCCTGCAGGAAGCCTATGTGTTCCTGCGCACCGCCGAGCATCGCCTGCAACTGCAGTTCGGGCATCAGACGCACCTGCTGCCGACCGCCCCCGCCGCCCGCCTGCGCCTTGCCCGACTGATGGGCTTCCCAGACGCCGACGCTTTTGAACACGCCCTCCAGCAACACCGCCGCGTCGCCCGCGCCTTCCGCGAACAAATCCTGCGCCTGCCCAACCAGACTTCAGGAACATCCCTATCGACGCCAGGGACATCCCTATCGACGCCAGGGACATCCC
>JBBIQK010000078.1:0-8739 GCA_037442365.1 Armatimonadota bacterium
CGTTGGTGAGGGTTTGGTGGTGATTGGGGGTGTTTGTGGGGTTTTATGGGGCGTTTTGTGCGGACTTTCGGGTGGGTTTTGGGGTTCGCGGCGTATGTTCACGCCTGACGGAAATGCCAAACATCAGGGAGTGCTGAAGCTACCGCTTCAGCACTCCATAGTCGCGGTGCGCGGGCAATAGCACGCCTCTGCAGGTGTGCGTGAGGCAAATACGAAGTCTGACCGCACGATTAGTATTATAATCACAGCGTTCTGGGAACCTTTTCGCGCTGTTGGCAGTATCACAGAGTACCGCACAATTACCATGAGGAGGATGACCCGATGACAACGGTCAAGGAGAAGGTGCGCGTCAACGACGCGGAGTTCGAGATTGAGCTGAAGCCCGTGCTGCCGAACACGGTGAACGACCCGATGGTGCTGGATGCGCCGCTGCCGACGCCTGACGAGGCGCTGGAGCGTGTGCCCGCCGTTGAGCAACTGCCGCGCTGGGAGGATGGGGGCTGCTGATGGACGCGCGCCTGAAGCGTATCCACTACGAAGTCGCGCTGGCGGCGGTGCGCTACTCGCGTACCCGCAGCGCGGACTTCGACGACGAATCGGGCAGCTGGGTCATCGTCAAGGATTTCCCGCTCCCCGAAGGCTACAACTACGAGACGACCGACATCCTGATTTTGCTGCCGTCGAACTACCCGCAGACGCCGCCTGACTGGTTCTATGTGGACGACAATCTGCGTCTGGCGAACGGGCAGCGTCCAAGTCATGTATTTTACCAGAACACAGAGCATGACCCGAACGCACGCCGCGCCGCCAGCGAGCCGCCCCAGATGAAGGGCTGGACGGGGTGCTGTCTGCATATCCGCTCGTGGCAGCCAGCGGCGAACCCTGTGGAGGGGCACTCGCTGCTGAGCGTGTGCGAGCTGATTCGGGGCGCGCTGGAGCGCTGGCGCAAGCCACGCAAGGTTATGAGTGTGGACACCGATCCGTTTTTATAAGCCGTGTTATCGCCTGGTAGAGGCGTCCTTGGCAGGCGCGCCGAGCGACTGGGCGATGCGCTCCATCTCGGCTTTGGGCAGGTTGCCCACAATGCCGAACCAGTAGTCGCCGCTCTGCCAGAACTGGGCGTGCGGTCGCCCGCGTCGCCGCTTGCCGCCGAACTCATCGGGGCGGCTCTTGTGCGCCTGAAAGATGGAGAACCGCCCGCCCGTCGCGCGGTAATGCAACACAACGACCTGCCCCTGTGGGCGCGGCTGCACAATCACACGCTCCAGTGACGCGCCTGCGGGCAGGTAGCCCGGCGTGCGAATCGGGAAACCGACGGCGCGCTGCGCCTCCTCAATCGTTTCGTACATGCCCCCCAGCGGGCGCACGACCACATCGGGCGGCAGCGTGAACAGCTCTGGAGACAGTCGCGGGCGCAGCTCCATACGCCTGAGTTCCATGCGCATCACAGGCGCGTCTGGTCGCACAGACACCTCGCGTTTGAGCGCAAAGCCCGTCTCGCGGTCAATCCAGAGCGTGACAGAAGCAGGGAAGGGGGGACGCGGCGGCTCGTCGCGCATGAGCGGTGGGCGCACGAGCGTCAGGCGCACCACCACACAGGGACGCCCCAGAAGCGTCGTTTCCGGCTGCATCTCCGCCAGCACCACGCCGCTCTGCACCAGCTCCTTAGCGGTCTTCAGCAGCATCGCGCCCTGAATGGGCATGCGGGGCATTTCGAACGCCTCTTTCGAGTTCGGGCGCATCACGAGCCAGCGCCCGCCTTGATACAGCAGCACCTCCCCCCGTCTTTCCGCGGGGGCAAGCACCTCGATGCGCTCGGCGCGGGCGCCCTGCCGCCAGAACCGCTCCTCGATGCGCTGCACGGTACGCCCTGCCGTAATCTCGACCACACGCACGCCTGTCATCGCCAGCGTCTCTTCTGCCTGTTGCGCGCGTTGCAGCCAGTGGATGGGACGCTCCTGCGTCCAGCCCACAGTCCACAACAGCGCACTTAGCAGAAGAGCGGCTCTCATCGGGTGTATCCTGTGCTGATAAAGTAGCTCGGCGTCGGCGAGGGCGACCAGTCTGCCAGCTCCAGCTGCTCATGCAGTTCCACCAGCGACTCGGTCGGGTCTTCGGCGAGGGTGTTTGCGGCGGGCGACGGCTGCAGCGCCTGCCAGCCCCACCACATGGCGGCGGCGAGCAGTCCGAGCGCGGGCGCGAGCGCGATGCGCCGTCCCCAGTGCGCCCAGTTGATTCGTCGACGCACGGGCGCGGCGGCGATTCGGCGACGCACCTGCTCCGACAGGTTCTCGGGCGCACGGCGACGCGGCAGCGCATGCAGGGCGCGATAGGTTGCCCGCGCCGCCTCCAGCTGACGCTGGCAGTGCGGGCACGCCTGCAGGTGCGCCTCAAACGCCTGCGCCTGCGCGGGGGACAAATCCCCCTCTACATACACCCACAACTGCCGCTCATAACGCTTGCAATTCATTCCAATCACCTCACTTCGTGGACCGCGCCTGCGTGGGGGCGGGCGCGTCGTTCAGGTACGCCGCGACCTGCTTCTGAATCTGAGCGCGTGCATGGTTCAGGCGCGACTTCACGGTGCCAATTGGGATGTTCAGCACCCGCGCAATCTCCTCATAGGACAGTTCCTCGACATCGTACAGTAGCAACACGGTCTTCAACTTGGGCGATAGGTTGGCAATCGCCGTTTCGACCACCTGTTCCAGCTCGCGGTTCAGCGCGGCGTCCAGCGGGTTCGGCGTCTGCAGGTCGGGAAAGTCCCACTCGGTCATCTCGCCGTCCTCGTCCTCCTGCGCGGAGTACGAGACGGTCGATACGCGCCGCGCCCGCTTGCGCTGATGGTCGATGCAGAGGTTCGTCGCGATACGGTACAGCCATGTGCCGAGGCTGGCGCGCCCATCGAAGGTCGGTAGACCCTGATACGCGCGCAGGAAGGTCTCCTGCACGAGGTCTTCCGCATCGGTCGCGTTGCCTACCATGCGCAGGATATAGTTATAGAGGCGGTCGGCATACATGTTCATAATTTGCTCGAACGCCGCCTCATCCTGCGCTCTGGCGCGCTCCACAAGTCGTGCCTCGACGGATAGGGTGTCCACAGCGACAAAGCTCCTGCTTAAGGATACCGTCTCGCGGAACATCACACGGGTATAGACGCTCTGCACACGGTTTAGTTCACTGAGTAGGATCGCCTGTGTGAGGCGCGAGAAGTTGCTGGATTGCCTCGGGGTCGTCCCGTTGGAGCGTGTCCGTGAGTTGCTGGAGCCGCTCGATGAGTTGCTCCAGCCAGCGGCGCGTCGGCTCGCGATTGAGCGCCATCAGTTGCGCCCACAGCGCGGGGTCGCTCTGCGCCACGCGCGTCGCCGAGCGCCAGCTGCCGCCGCCCTGCAGTTGCGTGGGGTTCTCGCGATGGAGCGCGACGAGGCTGAACGCGAGCGCGTGCGGCACGAAGCTCAGCAGAGCGAACTCATGGTCGTGCTGCGCGGCGTCCATCGTGAGCGGGACTGCGCGCAGGGTCTGCGCGAACGCCTGCACACGCTGCAGGGCGTCGGGGTCGGTCTGCTCGGTGGGCGTCAGCACCCAGGACGCGCCCTGAAACAGGTCGGCGCGCGCGGCGCGGATACCGTGATGCTCCGTGCCTGCAATCGGATGTCCGCCCACGAATCGGCTGGGGTAGGGCAGGTACTGCTCTGCCCAGCGCAGCAGGGGCGATTTGACGCTTACAACATCGGTCAGCACGGTCTCAGGGCGCAGGTAGGGCGCGAGCTGCTGGAACACTTCGGGGATTGCCAGCGGCGGCGTCGCCAGCAGGATGAGCGCAGCATCAGCGCACTCGGCGAGGCGCTCAGCAAGCTGGTCCACCGCGCCCACCTGCAACGCCTCACGCGCCGCGTCGGGATTCACATCGTAGCCCAGCACGGCGCACTCCAGCGCGCTGTGCTGTAGCGCCAGCCCCACCGACGCGCCTATCCCGCCCAGACCGATAATCGTGATGCGCACACCCGTAAGATACCCTGCACAGGGTTAGCCCACTGCCTCGAACACGCCCATCTGTCGGAATCGCTGGTAGCGGTGGTCGCGCAGGGCTTCGGGCGGCAGCGCGCGCAGCTCGTCCAGTTGCTGCAGCACGGCGGCGCGCACGCTCAGCGCGGTGGTCTGCGGGTCGCGGTGCGCCGCGCCCAGCGGTTCGGGAATCACCAGGTCAATCAGCCCCAGCTCCCGCGCGCTCTCGGCGGTCAGCTTCAGCGCGTCCGCCGCCTGCGGGGCTTTGTTGGGGTCGCGATACAGAATCGCCGCGCACCCCTCGGGCGGAATGACCGAGTAGATTGCGTGTTCCAGCATCAGCACGCGGTTGGTCGCCGCCAGCGCAATCGCGCCGCCGCTGCCGCCTTCGCCCAGAATCACCGCCACCGTCGGCACGGTCAACTCGAACAGCGTCAGCATCGACTGCGCAATCGCCTCACTGATGCCGCGCGATTCGGACTCCACGCCCGGGTCAGCAGCGGGCGTGTCCACCAGCGTCAGCACGGGCAGGCGGAACTTCTCAGCGAGGCGGAACAGGCGCATCGCCTTGCGATAGCCTTCGGGTTTTGCCATCGCGAAGTTGCGCTTCTGGCGTTCCTTCAAGTCGCGTCCTTTTTGCTGCCCGACAATCACCAGGTTGCGCCCGCCCAGCTTCGCCAGCCCGCCGACAATCGCGGGGTCATCGAAGCCCAGCCGATCGCCGTGCAGCTCCAGAAAACTCTCGCACATCAGGCGGATATAGTCCAGCGCGTAGGGGCGTTTCGGATGGCGCGCCAGCAGCACCTTGTCCCACGGGCGCAGGTGGGCGAAGATTTGCTTGAGCAGGCGTTCGCGCTGCGCCTCCAGCTCGGCAATCTCGCGCGACCGATCCAGCCCCTTCTCCGTCGCCAGCTGGCGCAGCTCGGCAATCGCGCTCTCCAGCTCGTTGATGGGCTTCTCGAAATCGAAAATCGTCATCATGGCGCGTCGCCTCCTGTGCAGGGCGCATGGAACATCTCCAGCAAGTAGCTCAGCGTCGGGCGGATGTTGCGGCGGGGCACGATGAGGTCAATCATCCCGTGTTCGTGCTGGAACTCGGCGGTCTGGAAGTTGGCAGGCGGCTTGCCGACGCTCGCCTGCGCGGCGACGCGCTGTCCCGCGAAACCGACCAGTGCGCCCGGCTCGGCGAGTATCACATCCGCCAGCGACGCGAAACTCGCCAGCACGCCCGCCATCGTCGGGTCGGTGAACACAGCAATATACGGCAGCCCCGCGCGGTTGAGTCTGCCGACCGCCGCCGTCGTCTTCGCCATCTGCATCAGCGAAATCAGCCCTTCCTGCATCCGCGCGCCCCCTGATGCACAAAACAGAATCACGGGACACCGCCGCTCGACCGCCCGTTCGAAGGCGCGCGCGACTTTCTCGCCCACGACGGAGCCCATGCTGCCGCCCATAAAGCCGAAATCCATCGCGCCGATGATGATGGGCACACCGCTCAGGCATGCCTGTCCAATCAGAATGGCTTCGTTCTCGCCTGCGGATGCTGCCCCTTTGCGCAGTTTGTCGGCGTACTCAGGGAAACTCAGCGGATCGCCCGGACGCAGGTCGGCGTCGGTCTCCTGAAAGGTGTCGGGGTCTACCGTCAGCAGAATGCGCTCCCGCGCGCGCAGCCGGTGGTGATGCCCGCAGTGGGGACACACCCGCAACGCCCGCTCGAAATCGGGACGGAACAGGATTTTTTTGCAGCGCGCGCACTGCACCCACTGTTCCGCATTCGCCTGCACAATCGCCCGCTTTTGCATCCCGCCCTCTCACGAAATACGCATGGTGCCGGAGGTGGGACTCGAACCCACACCTGGGTCGCCCCAGACCGATTTTTGAGACCGGCGCGTCTGCCTGTTCCGCCACTCCGGCGTGGAGCAGGATTATACCCGACTGCGTGCGCGGAAGCGGATGCTACCGCGTCTCCACAGGCGTGCGCACGGCGCGCCACGCGACCACTGCCTCGCCCACCAGCCACACTGCCAGCGCGAAGATGAGCGCACTGAAGCCCAGCAGGAGTGTGTTGCCCTGCGCCGCAAAGCCGCGCATGCCAATCGCCAGCGCGGCGAGCGTCGCGACCAGCATGAAGCCCATCGGTAGCAGGGTATACAGCGTCGGTCGCCCCAGCGAGCGCAAGTAGAGCGAGATCACCAGCAACGCGAGCGCCGCCAGCAGCTGATTGGACGCCCCAAACAGTTGCCACAGCAGCGCGCCGACCGACTTCAGCTCGCCTGTGATTGGGTCGGGCGCTTTCAGCAGCGCGAAAAAGCCAATCAGCCCCACCGCCAGCGCGGTGCTGAGCGCGGCGCTGCGCAACGGGGCAACCCCCCACGCGCGTCCCAGCTCCTGCAGGTTGTAGCGAATCAGGCGCGCGCCGGTGTCCAGCGTCGTGAGCGCGAAGCCAATCGCCACGGTCGCCACGAACACTTTGGCGAGCGCGAGGGGCACGCCGACCGCGCTCACCAGCGCGCCCGCGCCATGCACGAAGTTCGCCAGCGCGCCCTTGCCCGCCGAGAGCCAGTCTGCGTAGCGCGTCTGCCACTCCGCGCCCAGCCCCGCCGCCACCGCCAGCAGCGCGAGCGTCGCCAGCAAGCCTTCGGTCAACATCGCGCCGTAGCCAATCGGCAGCGCGTGCGATGCGCGGTCTACCTGACGCACGGTCGTGCCCGACGCCACCATCGAATGGAAGCCCGACACCGCCCCGCACGCAATCGTGATGAAAAGCAACGGGACCATCGGCGGCGCGCCCGCAGGCGCAGGGTTGAACGCCGGCGCGCTCAGCGTGAACCCGCCCACCAGCGCGCCCAGTAGCAACAACCCCATCCCCAGAAACAACTGGAACGAGTTCAGATAATCGCGCGGCTGGAGCAGCAACCACACGGGCAACAGCGTCGCCGCCAGCGCGTAGCCCAGCAACAGGTAAGTCCACTGCTGCGCGGTCAGCTCCCACCCGAACAGGCTCGTGATGGGATACTGCACGCCCAGCCACACGAACACCAGGCTCGCCAGCAGCGCGGGCAGGGTGAGCTTGGAAAGGGCAATCCGATAGCGATAGAACAGCACGCCCACGATCAGCGCCAGCACAATCAGCATCGCGCTGGGCAGCACCGCTTCGGGCACATGCCCGCCTTCCGCGCCGCCTGCGCCGGGCGCGAACAGGTTGGCGATGTTAATCACGAACACGCCCATCGCCAGCGCAAGCGCGAAGATGCTGAACAGCAGAAACAGCGCACGCGCTCGCACGCCCGCCACATCGCACGCCAGGTCGGCGACGCTCCGCGCCCGATTGCGCAGCGAGCTATACAAACACCCCAGATCATGCACCGCGCCGACGAAGATACAGCCCAGCACTATCCATAACAGGGCAGGAACCCATCCCCAGATAACTGCAATCGCGGGACCCAGCAGCGGTCCCAGCCCTGCAATCGACGCAAAGTGATGCCCGAACACCATCAGCGGCGGCGCGGGCACGAAATCGCGCCCATCGCGCATCGTGTGCGCGGGGGTCGGCTCGGAATCGTCCAGCGGGAACACGCGCGCCGCCAGCCAGCGCCCGTACCAGCGATACGCCAATATTAGCAGCGTCGCAACGCCCAGCACAATCCAGAACGCACTCATAGACGCCACAGGGCAACCGTTGCCCTACGGCGCAGGATTCGCGTCCACGGCGGGCGTTTCCTGCTGATGCGCCTGCAGGAAATGGTCGTGCCCGACATAGTAATGCACGGAATGCTCCGCAGGCTTGAACCACACGATGCCCTTCGGCATCACGGAGAAAAGCGGCTCCACAATCCGATGGGCGTCCTCCAGCGCCACCTGCCCCCCGTCGACGCGCTCGACGCTGCAGTGCAGCAGGTCGTCCTCTCCCTCGAACTGAATGGTGTAGCCGTCCACTTCGGCGCGGTAGCGGGCGGCGTTGTCCAGACGAATGGTCAGCCCTGCCTGAAGGTCTTCAAGCAGGGCGCCCAGCATGCGCCGAATCGGCTCGGACATCGTTTACGCCTCGATGGACTTCACGCGCAGCACGGTCAGTCGCTGGCGATGCCCCCAGCGCTTGCGCTCGTTCTTTTTGGGCTTATATTTGAAGCCAATGATTTTGGGCGCTTTGGTCTGCTTGACCACCTCGGCGACGACCTTCGCGCCGTCCACATAGGGCGCGCCGACCTTCACGCCGCCGTCCGTGCGCACCATCAGCACCGCGCTGATCTCAATCTCCGTGCCCGGCTCCGCTTCAATCTTCTCTACGCTGATGACCGTGTTCGGCTCCACGCGATACTGCTTGCCTCCAGTTTGAATAATCGCGTACATCGGTAGTTGCCTCCTGTTCAAAAGAGGATTATACCCGATGGGTGCATCGGCTGCAGGGCTGTCGCCCGATGCTCGCAAAGATACCAGTTTTTCCGAAACTGCGGAACTTTGGCACGAAAGTTGCCTGTCCAAAGGTAGGCTTACGCGGGGTTGATTGTCTGTTACGCCCGATTCGCCCCCTGGTAAGGGTACAGCTTTTGAGTTCAAAAGCGACCGAATGCCACCAATTTTCCCCCAGACGCCCCTCACACACACCAAAAAAAAAAGCGCCGTTGGGGTATCTTCACAACTATGAGAAACAAAACACCCCAACGGCGCACAGCACGCCCAGAAGAATACCCCACCGAACACTGGCTCCAGACCCTCCAACCACACCTCACGCCC
>JBBIQK010000079.1:0-8596 GCA_037442365.1 Armatimonadota bacterium
AGTGTGTTGCGTGAGTTGGCGTCGTCTCCTGCTCGTGTGTTGCGTTTAGCAGGTTGGTCGTGGATACGGGAGGGGTTGTTGTCGTTGGGGGGTGGCAATTCATGAAATATGAGAAGCAAATCGGTATCAGTTGCCGTTGTGCATGCTAAGATTATAGCCCAAAAGGGCTTAAATTGATGCCAATGACCTCCTCGTCATTCGTACCGCAGCGCCTCGACGGGGGCTTTGCGGGCGGCGCGGACGGCGGGCAGCACTCCAAAGATTAGCCCCACCGCGCCGCACACCACCAGCGCCAGCGCCACAGTATCGCCCGTGACCTGCGGCGTTAGCACAGTGAAACGCTCAATCGCCGCGCACACGCCCCAGCCCAGTAGCACGCCCATCAGCCCGCCCACCAGCGCTATCAGCAAAGCCTCCATCAAAAACTGCCAGAAAATATCGCGCTGTTCCGCGCCGACCGTCTTGCGGATGCCAATCTCGCGCACGCGCTCGGTGACGCTCATCAGCATCACATTCATCACGCCAATCCCGCCGACCACCAGCGCGATGGAGGTGATGCCTGTCAGCGCGACCGACACGATTTGCAGCAGGGTGAACAGGCGGCTGAGCAGCTCCTCCTGCGTCAGTACCGAGAAATCCTCGCTGCCCCCATGACTGCGCAACACCGCCGCCTTAATCTGCGCCTGCAACTGCGCGGGGTCCTGGTCGGGCGCAGTCTGCGCAATCACGCGATGGATTTGCTCGCTGCCCATTGCCCGTTGCAGCGCGCGAATGGGCGCGTAAATTGCGAACTCGAACCCGCCGCTGCCCAGCAGAGAACGGTTGCTATCCTCTGCCGTGACGCCAATCACGGTGAAAGGCTTGCCGTTGAGCTGTACCTGCTTGCCCACGGGGTTCGCCGCGCCGAAGAGCTGCTCGGCGGGCTTGGGTCCGAGAATGCATACGAATCGCTCGGCTTCGGCATGTGTGAAAAATCGCCCGTGCTTGAGCGTGTGGGGGCGCATGTCGAACCATTCGGGCGTCGTGCCCAGAATAAGCGCGGCGTCCGCCCAGCGTGCGCCCCGTTGCGCCCCGCCCGCGACGAACATAATCGGCGCGACGCGCCGCACGCCCGCCACCTGCGCCACCGCCTCGATATCCCCCTCGCGCAGGGTACTGAGACCGATGAAACTCATCGGATTGAACGGGTTTTCGGGGCTGAGCCTGCCAGGCAACACAATCACCAGGTTCACCCCCAGCGACTCCACCTGCGCGACCACATCGCGCTGCACGCCCTTGCCCAGCGAGACCAGCACCACAATCGCCGCCACACCGACCGCCATCCCCAGCCCACTCAACAGCGTGCGCCGCGGGGTCATCCAGATCGATTCTAACGCCGCTTGGAAACTTTTTTTCAACATTGCGCGTATATCCCTGTGAACGGTTTTCGGGCAATTCCCGACGAATTGCCAGTTAAGCCCCCGTTAAGGGGTTGAGATTCGCGACGCGATATGCCATAATATTAACTGGGAACGAGTTCACCTTCCTTCCTTGGGGGTGGCAGGCTTTGCTCTCCTTTCACTGCCACCCTCCTTTTTATTAGCCCCTTGAAACCTGCCGGTGCGGTTTGGGGTATAATTGCGCAGGTGAGGCGCCGTACCCAAGTGGCTAAGGGGAGGGTCTGCAAAACCCTTATTCGTGGGTTCGATTCCCACCGGCGCCTCCAGAATTCAGCTGCCCCCTGACCCATTCCCGTTCGTTGCAGGCGCGTCGCCGATGACTTCCACAGGCGCGTGCAGCCACTGTCCGTCCACATAGACGCTGACCACGCCGCGCCCCCCACGCAGGGCGCGAAATCGTCCCCACTGGTCGATAAACCCGATTCCCACCGCGCCCCAGACCGCCTCCCATGTGGAGATGGGCTGATCGCCGCGCATCAGGCGGAATCGGATCTGCTCGCCGACCTTGAGGCTTGCCTGAGGCGGCTCGATACGATAGTCCGTATAGCGCGGTAAGAGGGGGCGTTGCGCGTCGTCGTACACCAGCCATGCGTTCGAAACGGGCCGCTCCACGCCGTCTGATGGGCTATTGATCACCAGGTTGCGCACAACCAGCGTGCTGGAGCCGCCGCCGTCTAAGTTAATCGCCTCTACCGCGCCGTAGCGCGCCATAATCTGCGCCAGCTCGCTCAGCGACGCGCCCTGACTCTGGGGCTGACGCCCGTCGACCGTAATCCACAGAATTTCGCCCTGCGCGGTGCGTCCCACCGCTGTGCGCGGGTGGCGTCGCTCGATAAAGCTCTGCAGGTTGAACCCGCCAGGCATCGCGTCGGGCGCGACGGGCTTGCCATTTCGCACCAGCCACGGTCCGCCTGCAACTGCCTCCTGAACGGCGCGCCACTGGGCGGCGCCATCGCCTGCGAGGTCGATGCGCACTGTGATTCGCTCGCCGGGCTGGAGGGCGCGCAGAAAGTCCGCCGCACCTGCCGTGCCGATTAGCACGCCGCCTGCAGAAGGGATGGCGGCAGAGCTGCCCTCGCGCACCTCGCGCACGATTGCCTGTACCTGTGCGCCGACGCGCAACGGGCGCGGCAACGCCTCCAGCACAACGACCACCCCTGCCCCCGTCGCCTGCGCCGTCGCCCCATAAAACGAGGTGAACAGTACCAAGTCGCCCTCCACTTTGGCGACACGGTTCAGCCCCATCAGCGGATGCTTCGCGCCGTCGGGGCGCGTGATGTCGGCGTCCAGCGTCGGGTCGCCCATCACCACCTGTCCCGTCGCTGTCCAGCCGACGCCCGGTCTGCCCGGAAACGGCTCGCTGACCAGTTCGCCGTTCACAATGCAAAGCCCCAGCGGGTCGCCCCCATCGAAAAAGTCGGCGTTAATCGCGGCGACGGCGCGATGACGCCATACCATGCGGCTGGTCAACTCGCGCCCGCGCAGTGCGCCGTCGGTGTTCACCACATCGTTGCCCAGCGTGGAGCGGAAGCTGACCGCGCGCGCCGGGGTAATCCGCACGCCCTGAATGGCAAGCGGCGGGTTGGCGGAAATCTCCTGAAACAGCACGAGGTGCGAGCTAACGCGCTTCTCTATCTTCTCCGCAGGAGGCTGTTGCACGGCGGGCGCGAGCGCCCAGAGCAGACCACACAGCAGGATCCAGAACCGAGACCATCGGGTTCGCATCGCCCGCAATTGTACCCGACCTGCACGGGGTAGAATTGCCCTGCGAGCATGACCACACCCGACCTAAGCGAGTATAGTTCGATAGCGCGACAGGGGCGGATGACGCCCGTCTATCGCGTCGCGCTCGCCGACTGGGAGACGCCCGTCTCTGCCTTCTACAAGACCGCCGCCCACGAACGGTACGCTTTTTTGCTGGAGAGCGTCACAGGCGGCGAGCAGATTGCCCGCTATTCGTACATTGGCTTTGCGCCGACGCTGGTGTTGCGCACCAAAGGGCGCGCGGCGCGCATCTGGGAGCGCGACTCAGGCTGGCGCGCGTTCGAGATACCGCCCCACCAGACGCCGCTGGACATCGCGCGTGCGCTACTCCGATGCCATCCCTATCAGGCGTCGCCCGCGCTGCCGCGCTTCACAGGGGGGCTGGTCGGCTATCTGGGGTACGACCTCGTGCGCTTCTTCGAACGGTTGCCCGACGCGCCGCCCGACGACCTGAACACCGACGACTGCTGCTTGATTGCCCCTGAAGTGCTGCTGATTTTCGATCACGCGCTTCACACAATCACCGTGCTGACGAACCCGCCGCCCAGCGCGTGTCCTGAACAGAGCTACGCGGACGCTATCGCGCGCATCGAGCGAACCCTGCAGCGCTTGCGCACGCCGCTGCCGCCGCCCCCGCGCTTTGAGGACCCGCACTTCAAACTGGCGCCGCAGACGAACATCACGCGCGAAGCCTTCGAAGATGCCGTGCGCCGAACCGTCGAGTATATTCACGCAGGCGATTGCATTCAGGTGGTGCTGTCGCAGCGCTTCAGCCAGCCGATTAGCGCCCCGCCGTTTTATCTGTATCGCGCCCTGCGCACGATTAACCCATCGCCGTACATGTTCTACCTGCAGTTTGAAGATACGACGCTGATTGGCGCGTCGCCCGAAGTGCTGGCGACGGTGGAGGACGGAAAAGCCCTCACGCGCCCGATTGCCGGCACGCGCCCGCGCGGCAAAACGCCCGAAGAGGACGCCCAGCTCGCGCAGGAGCTGCTCGCCGACCCCAAAGAGCGCGCCGAACACATCATGCTGGTAGACCTCGGACGCAACGACATCGGGCGCGTGAGCGTCTACGGCACGGTGCGCGCGACCGACCTGATGGTGATCGAGCGCTACTCGCATGTGATGCACATCGTGTCGGAAGTGCAGGGGCAGTTGCGCCCCGACGCTGACGCCTTCGATGTGTTGCGGGCGTGCTTCCCCGCGGGCACGGTGTCGGGCGCACCCAAAGTGCGCGCGATGGAGATTATTGACGCGCTGGAGCCGACCCAGCGGGGTCCCTATGCAGGCGCGGTCGGCTACTTCAGCTACACGGGCGAGATGGACGCCTGCATCACCATCCGCACGATTTTGGTCAAGGACGGCGTGGCGCATGTGCAGGCGGGCGCGGGGATTGTCGCCGATTCTGTGCCTGCCCGTGAGTACGAGGAGTGTGTGAACAAGGCGCGCGCCGCGCTCACCGCGATTGCACGGGCGCATGCGCCGCTGGAGTAGCAGGTACAATACACCCATGCGGAACGCTCAGCTTCGCCTGTGGGATGTTGGCGCAAATTACTCAGCAGCGCGAGACTCACAAGCGTTGCTGGAGCAAAAGTATCACTCCCTTATGTACGAGCGCCCTGAACTGGGCGAGCGCGTTTCCTACCGACCCAACAAGGAGCTTCCGCTACTGCGTCTCTATCGCTACAAGGAGGCGTTTGCGTTCGCGCTGGTGCAGGAAATTGTGCAGTCCCACAAGGCGCAGGCGTCCCTGCAGGTGTTCGACCCCTTTTGCGGGATGGGCACGACTCTATTTGTCTCTGCGCTGATGGGCGCGCCTGCTTGGGGCGTTGACAGGTTGCCTGTGGGAGTTTTTGTCGCCAACACACTGCTCCGAATGCTTCATCTGGAGCCGGGCGTCTTGCAAGATGCCTACGAGCGTCTATCCTCCCAGGTGGCGCGTTTGCCAGAAGCGCAGGTCGCCGAGGATGTGGCGATTATGAAGGTCGCCTTCGAGCCGACGCTATTGAGCGAACTGCGTCGGTGGAAAACCGCGATTATGCAACTGCACTCTCCTGTGCAGGAGGCGATGCTGTTGTTATATCTCTCGATTCTGGAGCCGTGCAGCTACACTTCCAAAGACGGACAGTTTTTGCGCCTGCGTCGAGACAAGACGCCTGCACATCCTACCGAGTTGCTGCGGGAGCGGGTGTGGATGGCGGAGCGGGATCTGGAACGGGCGCGGGCAATGGGATGGAGTCTGAAGGCGCCTGCTGTAGCGTGTCTGAGCGATGCGCGTGCACTGCCAGAGTCGCCGCTTCCAGAGACGCCGAACCTCGTGATTACCTCGCCTCCTTACGCCAATCGATACGATTACACACGCTCCTATTCGCTGGAGCTTTGTTTCGCCTTCGTGAACAACTTCGAGGAGCTGCGTAGCCTGCGTCGGAGCGTACTTCGCTCGCACATCGAGGCGCAGGTCGATCCAGAAGAGCAACCGCCTCACCCTGTTGTGTGTGAAGTGGTGGAACGATTGCGCGCACGGAGAAGCCAGCTCAATAATCCGCGCATTCCCGATATGGTCACGGGCTATTTCGTGGATATGGAGCGCGTTTTGAGTGAACTGGCGCGTCTACTGGCGAAAGACGCCTGTGTATATATGGTCGTGGATAATGTGCGCTTTGACGGAGAGATGTTGCCCGTCGACCTGATCCTGTGCGACATGGCAGAGCAAGTAGGGTTTGAAACGCACGCCGTTTGGGTGGCGCGATACAAGGGCAATAGCTCACAGCAGATGGGACGCTATGGACGGGTTCCCGTGCGCGAAAGCGTGCTGGTGTGGAGGAAAACAAGTGCCTGAGCCCGCAGATCGAGCCCGTGAATGGACGCTCGAGCAGACCACAAAAAGCCTCTTTTTCCATCAGAAACTTCACGAATGGGGCTTGGTGGAAGTCGCGCAAGCAGTGGAAGCGTTTGACGGGAGTCAGGTCAGGTGGGAGCTGACGGAGCTACGAATTTCGGAACGAGCATGGAATCGGGTTATCCATAGCGGGATTGCGCCCGTGCGCGTGTTCGCCCATCCAGAGGTGCTGCAGCAGATACCACGCTCGGTGGGATACTACAGAATGCTTGCTATGGTCTCTCAAAAGTCCATGAAGCGCGTCAAGCTCGATACAGAGCCTTATGAACTTGGCAAATCGCTCCCCGATGCAGCAACGGCGCATCTTCTGGCGCGCCACTTGAATGACATCATCTGTCGGGTCGTGGAAACCGAGGCGACCTCGCCCATCCGTGCGCGTGAACTTGATCTCTGGCGAGCGATGGCGGCGGATTCTCAGGCGCAGGGCGCATGGCAAAACGCGAAGGGCTCCGAGTACGAACTCGTTGTTCGGCAGCTGCTCGCGGCGCAGCTGGCAGCGCGCAAGCTGCTGGAGGCGCAGGATGCCTCCTCATTAAAGCTTCTCGGTGGAAGCGTAATTTATTTCGGCGCAGACCCTGATATACGCCTCGAAAAGGATGGTAAATGGCTCAGCGTTATCGAGGTGAAGGGCGGTATTGACTCGGCAGGCGCGCACGAACGACTGGGCGCGTCCATCAAAACGCTCCGCGACTGCAAAGCCAGAGAGCCGGAATGCATCACAATCCTGCTGCTGCGTAAAGGAACCCTGACAGAAGGCGTGAAAGAGCGGATTGAACGCAGTCAGCAGGACATCACCCACTGGTTTACAATTGAAGACCTGCTGGACGACGAGAGAATGCGAGAAGAATTTGTAGAGGCGTTCATCGCGCATGCACCGCTGGAGTAGGCGACGCGGTCGTGCCGCGCGCAATCAGCTCGATGGGCAGGTACTCATGCAGCGGGTCAGGCGGCGCGCCCTTGGCGCACTCCAACAGCTTCTGGACGGCGCGCGCGCCCAGCTGCTCCAGCGGCTGGCGGAAGGTGGTCAGCGGCGGCGAGGCGAGCGCCGCCGACGGCGGGTCGTCGAACCCCAGCAGCGACACATCGTCCGGCACGCGCAAGCCCGCCTGATGCACCGTCTGCATCGCCGAGAGCGCGAGGTAGTAGCCCCCCGCGAAAATCGCCGTCGGTCCGTTGGGCAGGCGCAGGGCGGTGCGAATCCCCTCGCGAATGGCTTCGTCCAGCTCGTCCGCGTAGGGCGTGGTGAAAGTCCAGATATGCGATTCGGGAACGCCTGCCTCCTGTAGCGCGTCGCGGAAGCCGCGCCAGCGGTCGCGCGAGTTGAAGGTCTCCAGCGCGCCGAACAGCCCCAGAAAGCGCCGATGCCCCAGCTCCAGCAGGTACTTCACGCCTTCGCGTGCGGCGGTATAGTTGTCGGTGTCCACCGTGGGCGTTTCCCACGCCTGCGCGCTCGCGCCTACAATCACCACAGGCACGCCCCGACGATACAGGTCCTCCAGCAGCGCGATGTGTTCCGCCGCGGGCGCCATCGCCAGCACGCCCACAAACTCGGTCGAGAGCAGCTCGCGCTCAATCTGGTCGATCTGATAGTCCAGCCAGAGGGTGCGCATCGCCAGCGGCGCAAGCGTGTTCAGCACACTGCGCTGGATACTGCTGAAGTAGAAGTCCACAGGCTGGCGTGTGCCGCCGCCCAGCCCGAGCGCCATAATCGTGAACGAACGCTGAAGCAGGTTTGGGGGCAGGTTCTCGGCGACGATTGTGCCCACGCGCCGCTTGCGGGTCAGGATGCCCTCGCGCGCCAGTCCCTGCAGCGCGCGACTCACCGTCAGCGGGCTCACGCCCAGCTGATGCGCCAGCTCACGCTCAGGCGGCAACACATCGCCCGATTTCCAGTAGCCCGTCGCAATCTGCCGTTCAATCCACTGGCGCACCTGCACATAGCGCGGCGTCTCCGCATTGAACCGAATAACCATATCTCGCCGACTACCTTGTAGTTATATGGCAGTCGGTCTATTATACCACATTCAATCAATAGCGCATTGGCATCAATTTAAGCCCTCCTCACCTTGCACCAACTGAAAGGTCGCAGGACGCCTCCGACGCCGACAGACACGACACCCCGACCAACACCGCCTAAACGCCTCCACCACATCCCCCAAACGACAACGCCTCACCATCCACCACACCAACAACCCACACACCTTCTGCAACGCACGCGCCGCCTGATGCAGACTCAAGTCCCATACACGCCCGCGCGCCAACACCACCAGCCAGTGCAACAACACCACCCCAAGCAACTTCGCATACACCTCACACAACACCCGCCACGGGTTCCGACTGCGCCACGCATCAATCTGCAACACGCTCTTCCACACACGAAACAATATTTCTATCTGCCACCGTACACGCGCCAACACCCCCACCTCGTGCGCACTTGCCAGCGTACACGGCACATTCGTCACCAACAGCACCCAGTCCGCCAACGCCAGCA
>JBBIQK010000080.1:0-8486 GCA_037442365.1 Armatimonadota bacterium
TGGTGTTCTACGAGGCATGGTATAACCCCACCAGCGTGGAGGGGAAGCCGTTCCATCGGGATGTGATTACCGTGCATCATCCCGCCTACTACGGCGGCGGCGAGGCTGCCCCGACCGACTTCGACGACCCGACGCCTGTGCCGTTTATAGTGATCAAGCCCGGCGCGCAGTTCCTGTGCGTGCTGGACGCGCCCGACCAGGGGTGGGCGGAATTCGCGCGCAAAATGCTCCTGTGGGGGCTGGAGAATCTGGGCGTCGGCGCAAAGACCAACGCGGGCTACGGCTACCTGACTGCTGTGGACGATACACACCCCCAGCAAACCGCATTTCAAGCGAACGAAGAGGTCTGGGAGCAGGCGCAGGTCATCTACGAGCCCGGACCGCGCCGGGTCAAAGCCGTCAAATCCCCATCAGAGCAGGCGTTCGTGGAAGGCAGTCAGGCGGAGAAGATTCTGAACGAGCTGCCCGACGAACTGCGCGAGCGGCTCAAAGACAAAAAACGCATCACTGCCGATGTAGTCGTAGAGCGTTCAGGCAACCAACGCACCCTCAAGCGTATCCTTTAAGTGCCGTCGCCGTGAGTCTGCGGCAGCCCCACCTGCACCGTTGGTATCACTGCCCCTGCTGCCTGTCCAATGGGATGGTGTAGGTGTCGGGCGCGCCGGGCGGCTGGATGCCGTATTGCCCTGTCTGCGGGTCGAGCTTCACATCGCCCACCGCGGGCGGCGGCGACTGGGCAGGCATACTGCCGCTCGCAGGCGGGGGCGAATCGTAGCGATTGGGCGGGGGCAGATTCACATCGCCCGTCGGCGCGCTGCCCTCGCGCTGAGATGCGCCCCCTGCAGCGGGATTCTCCACCTCGATGGGCGGCGCCGCGCGCACGCCGCGCTCAATCTCGACCTGCGTTTGCCCCTGACGCTCAGCAAGCGCTTCCTGAACATCCGCCTCCGTGTAGGCGCGCCGCTGGCAACCGCTCAGCGCCAGCCCCACACACAACCCAATCAGCCAGAATGTACGCATCGTCTGACCCCAGAGATATTATGGCATATTTTCGGCGTCCCCCCACTCGCCGACGCGCAGCACCTCGCGCTCCAGACGCACGCCGTAGGTCTCGAACACCACGCGCTCGATATGCAACGCCAGCCGATGGAAGTCGCTCGCGCTCGCCCAGCCGCGATTGATCAGGAAGTTCGCGTGCTTGCGCGAGACGCACGCCCCGCCGATGGCGTAGCCCTTCAGCCCGCACGCCTCAATCAGGTAGCCCGCAGGCACAACCCCCGCTTCACGCATCGGCACGGGCAGATTCGGCAACCGCTCCGCCAGCGCACGGTCGTACACATTTTTGAAGAAGCTCCCCGCCGACGACTCAGGCGGCTGCTTGAGAATGCGCTGACGCTGGAACTCGCGGGCGCGTTGCAGGATTGCGCGGCGGCAATCGCGGCGCAGGCGCAGGCGCACCGCAAGCAGGCTCGTTGGGGGCGCGTCGGGCTGGCGCAGACGGCTGTCGCGATAGGAGAACCCCATCCAATCCGGCGGCACACGCTGGCGCACGCCGTCTGACACGAGGTCAATCTCCAGCAACAGGTCGGCGATGTTGCTCCGATATGCGCCCGCGTTGGACACCAGCGCGCCGCCCAGCGTGCCCGGAATGCCTACCGCGAACTCCAGCCCGCTCAGCCCCGCTTGCGCCGTCTTCAGAAACAGCTCCTGAAAGGCGACTCCCGTCTCGGCGCAGGTCTCCTCGCCAATCTGCACCTGGCGGCAGGCGTTGTAAAGCACCAGCGCAGGAATGCCCCGATCGCTCACCAGCAGGTTGCTGCCGTGCCCCATGATGAACACGGGCACGCGCGCCTGATGCGCCCAGACGCTGATTCGGGCAAACTCTTCGAGGTCACGGGTTTTGTAAAACAGCGCGGCGGGACCGCCCACGCGCAGGGTCGTATGGCGACGGAGCGGCTCTGCCCGGCGGGGTGTGCCTGAGCAGAGCCGCGCAAGAGGTTCCAGCAGCGCGTCCCAGTTCATCCGACGGCGCGCAGCACTTTGCCCGCCTTCAGGCAGCGCGTGCAGACACGAATGCGCTGGACGGTCTTCCCGCCGTTCACATAGGCGCGCACCGTCTGCAGGTTCGGCGACCACTGGCGCTTCGTCTTCGGCGCGCGGTAGCGCCACTGCCCGGAGTGCTTGTGCTGAATGCTGTTGCCGAACATCGGACCTTTGCCGCACACTTCGCAAACCTGTGCCATAAACGCCTCCTTCGTTGTCGGGGGATATTGTACCCGATTGTGCGCTATTTCCCGTCGCGCCCCACAGCCAGCGAATAACGAATTCTCAAACCCACCTCCCACCCCTTGACAAAACCGACCCCTATCAGGTATTATTTAGCCACGCTAAACAAATGAGGAGACGACGCTATGACTGAGAAGACGCCACTGCTGGAAGTACGCAATCTCTGGGTGGAACTGCCCGACGAAGAGGAAGCCATCATTCGCGGACTGAACCTGACGATTAACGCGGGCGAGGTGCACGCGCTGATGGGTCCGAACGGGTCAGGCAAGTCCACCCTCGCGAAGGTGCTGTCGGGGCATCCGGGCTACGAGGTCACCGACGGCGAGGTGCTGTTCCGCGGGGAAGACATTCTGGAGCTGGAGCCGGACGAGCGCGCCCGCATGGGGCTGTTTCTGGCGTTCCAGTACCCGATGGAGGTGCCGGGCGTCACCATCGCGAACTTCCTGCGCCTTGCCTACCAGCGACGCTTTGATACCGAAGTCAAATACACGGAGTTCTACAAAATCCTGCTGCAGCACCTCAAGAAGCTGGAGATGGACCCCAGTTTCGCGGGGCGCCCCGTGAACGAGGGCTTTTCGGGCGGCGAGAAGAAGCGCTTCGAAATCGTGCAGCTGTCGCTGCTGGAGCCGTTGCTCGCCGTGCTGGACGAGACCGATTCGGGGCTGGACATCGACGCGCTCAAGATTGTCTCCAACGGCGTGAACGCGATGCGCTCGCCCGAACGCTCGTTCCTGGTGATTACGCACTACCAGCGCATTCTGAACTATATCACACCCGACTATGTGCATGTGATGGTTGAGGGGCGCATCGTGCGCTCTGGCGGACCTGAGTTAGCCCTGCAGCTTGAAGAGAAGGGCTACGACTGGGTGCGCAGCGAACTCGCGGGCGCAACCGCCCCGTAAGGAGGTATCCCAAATGGCGCAGCCCGATATTCTGAATCTCGATCAGGACTATAAGCAGAAGTACGGCTTCTACGATGAAATCAAGCCGGTATTCCAGACCGAGCGCGGACTGACCCGCCGCGTGGTCGAGGAGATTTCGTACCAGAAAAACGAGCCGAAGTGGATGCGCGACTTCCGGCTGGAAGCCTACGAAATCTTCATGAGCAAGCCGATGCCCAGCTGGGGTCCCGACCTCTCGCGGCTCGACTTCGACGAGATTGTCTACTACATCAAACCGACCGAGCGTCAGGGGCGCAGCTGGGACGAAGTGCCCGAAGACATCAAGCGCACCTTTGACCGATTGGGCATCCCCGAATGGGAGCGCAAGTTCCTCGCGGGGGTTGGCGCCCAGTATGACTCAGAGGTGGTCTATCACAACCTCGCCAGGCAGTGGGAAGAGCAGGGCGTGATTTTCGTCGACACCGACACCGCCGTGCGCGAGTACCCCGACCTGGTGAAGGAATACTTCGGCACGGTCATTCCGCCCAACGACAACAAGTTCGCCGCGCTTAACTCGGCGGTCTGGTCGGGCGGCTCGTTCGTGTATGTACCCGCAGGCGTGAAGGTGGACATCCCCCTGCAAGCCTACTTCCGCATCAACGCCCGCAACGCGGGTCAGTTCGAGCGCACGCTGATTATCGCCGAAGAGGGCGCGTTTGTGCATTATGTGGAGGGTTGCACCGCGCCCGTCTACGCCGAAGAAGCCCTGCACAGCGCCGTGGTGGAGATTATCGTCAAGCGCGGCGCGCGCGTGCGCTACACCACCATCCAGAACTGGTCCAAGGATGTCTATAACCTTGTGACCAAGCGCGCCGTCGCCTACAGCGACTCGGTGATGGAATGGGTGGATGGCAACATTGGTTCAAGGGTGACTCAAAAATACCCCTCCGTCTACCTGATGGAGCCGGGCGCGCGCGGCGAGATTCTCTCGGTCGCGTTCGCAGGCGACGGACAGCATCAGGACACAGGCGGCAAGCTCATCTTCGCCGCGCCCAACACCACTGGACGTATCACCTCCAAGTCCATCTCTAAGGGCACGGGGCGCGCCAGCTATCGCGGGCTGGTGCAGGTGCTGGAAGGCGCACACCATGCCAAATGCAATGTCGAGTGCGACGCGCTGCTGCTCGATGAAGACGCCAAAACCGACACCTACCCCTACATCGAAATCAACGAGAAGGAGGTCACCATCGGGCACGAGGCGCGCGTGAGCAAGGTCAGCGACGAGCAAATCTTCTACCTGCAGTCGCGCGGGCTGAAAAAAGACGAGGCGCTCACGCTGATTGTGTCGGGCTTCATCGAGCCGCTTGCCAAGCAGCTCCCGATGGAGTACGCCGTCGAGCTGAACCGCCTGATCGAGCTGGAGATGGAAGGTTCGGTCGGCTGACGCCTCTCTCACGCCAACCCGCTCCCGAGAACGCCCTCCAGCGCGCGCTGGGGGGCGTTTTTTCGAGCGTAATCGTGCATAATATATAGGCGGGGCAACGAGTTGAGCGACTGGCTACGGATAGCGGAGCATATCGCGGCGCGCTGGGCGATTTTAGCCATCGACGCGCTGCTGGTGGCGTTCCTGATTTACCGCCTGCTGCTGCTGGCGAAAGGCACACGCGCCTATCAGGTGCTGATTGGGCTGCTGGTGTTCGTGCTGGCGCTGTATCTGAGCGACGCGCTGGGACTGGAGACCATTCACTGGCTGCTGGATCGCATGACGACGCTGGGACCCGTCGCGCTGGTGATTCTGTTTTTCCCGGAGTTGCGCCGCGTGCTGGAGACCATCGGGCGCGTGGAGTTCTGGCGCAGCAGTCTGGGGGTCGGGGCGGACGCCGCGCCCATCCAGCAGGCGATTAACGAGGTGGTCAGCGCGGTGCAACAGATGGCGCGTGATCGGATTGGCGCGCTGATTGTGTGGGAGCGCAAAGACCGCGTGGCGCAGGGCAACGGCGTCGAGCTGCAGGCGGAGGCGACCTCGCCCCTACTGCGCACGATTTTCTATCCCGGCTCGCCCCTGCACGACGGCGCGGTGATTTTGCGCGGCGCGGAGATTGTGGAAGCCGCCGTCTATTTCCCCGAAATCAGCCAGAACCCCGACATCCCCAGCACGATGCACACGCGCCACCGCGCGGGAATCGGCGCGACCGAAAGCTCCGACTGCGTGGCAATTATCGTCTCCGAAGAGAGCGGGCAGATTACCGTCGCCGTCGATGGCACATGGACGCAGAATGTGGACGCCGACCATCTGCGCCGCCTGCTGAGCGACCTGCTGATGGGCGAGTCGCGCCCGCGCATTCTGGCGCGGATGGGCGCGACCCTCTCCAGCGTGCGCCGCAACCGCGCCGAAACGCATCCCGACGAACGTACCGAAGGCAAAACTGCCTGAGCAGGTATACTCTCCCGCGAGAGGTAAGCCGATGAGCAAACACGCAATACTTTCCCAGGACGCGCCCGCGCCGATAGGGCCCTACTCGCAGGCGGTGCGCGTGGGCGACTGGATTTTCCTGTCGGGACAAATCCCCGTAGACCCGAGCACGGGCGAGGTGGTCAATGGCGGCATCGTGGCGCAGACCCGACAGGTGCTGCAAAACCTGCAGGCGGTGCTGACCGCGCTGGGGCTGAATCTGGACAGCATCGTGAAGACAACGATTTACCTGACCGACCTCAGCCTGTTCGCGGAGATGAATGAGGTCTACGCAACCTACTTTCAGCCGCCGTACCCTGCCCGCGCAACGGTGCAGGTGAGCGCGCTGCCCAAAGGCGTGCAGGTGGAGATTGAAGCCATCGCCTACGCAGGGGGCTAACCATGCAAAAGATGCTGATTGGCGGGCATCTGGTAGGCGCAGACGAGTGGCTGCCTGTGCTGAACCCCTACACAGGCGAGCCTGTGGACCATGTGGCACGCGGGGGCGCAGTGCAGGTGGATCAGGCGGTTGCGCTTGCCCGACACGGCGCGGAGAAAATGCGCGAGCTGTCATTGAGCCAGCGCGCCGCCATCCTGCGCCATGTCGCCGAGCTGATTCGACAGGAGCGGGGCGCACTGGCGACGCTTCTCACGCAGGAGACGGGCAAGCTGATTGGCGAGTCGCGCATCGAGGTGGAGCGCGCGGCGATGGTGTTCGAGCTGGCGGCGGAGGCGTGCCATCACCCGCGCGCGACTCAGTTCCCCCCCGAATCGTTCTCGGACGGCGCGTCGCGGTTCGGCTTCTGGGCGCGCGAGCCGATGGGCGTCGTAGCGTCCATTCTGGCGTTCAACCTGCCGCTGGCGCACGCGGCTCAGAAAGCCGCCCCTGCGATTGCGGCGGGCAACGCGGTGATTCTCAAGCCCTCGACCGAAGCGCCGCTGACCGTGCTGCGGCTGGGGTTGTTGCTGTACCGCGCAGGCATGCCCCCTGAGGCGCTGAGCATCCTCACGGGCAGGGGCGAGGAGCTGGGGCGCGCGCTGGCGGCGCACCCGCTGGTGCAGATGCTCACCTTCACAGGCAGCCGCGAGGTTGGGCTGAACCTGCCTGCGCACGCGGGCGCAAAACGCATCGAGATGGAACTGGACGCCATCGGCGCGCTGGTCGCCTGCCCAAGCGCCGACCCCGACGAGATTGCCGAAGTGGTCGCCTGCTGCGGATTCCTGATGGCGGGTCAGTCGGCGACTTCGATTCAGCATGTGTGGGCGCACCAGAGCCTGTTCGCGCAGGTCGCCGACGCGATTGTGCAGCGCGTGCGGGAACTGCGCCCTGGCAACCCGATGGACGAAAGCGTTTCGCTGCCGCCGCTGATTCATCCCCGCGCGCTGGAACGGGTCACCCGCTGGGTGGACGACGCCCTGCAGCGCGGCGCGCACGCCCTCGCTGGCGCGAACGCCGAGCCACCGTTCTATCTGCCCACCCTGCTGACGGATGTGCCTCCCGAAAGCCCCCTGCAGTCGGAGGCGGTCTTCGGTCCTGTGATACTCCTGCACGCCTACGAGACGCCCGATGAGGTGCTGAAGCATCTGAGCCGCCTCGCAATCGGCGTTCGGTTGGCGGTCTACACGCGCGATATTGCCGAAGCGTTCGAGATTGCCCGCCATGCCCGCGCCCTGAGCGTGCATATCAACGACACGCCCACCCTGCCGATTGACCCCATCGTGCGCGGCGACCTGCAGGAGCATCATATGTGCTTCGAGGACATGCTCCAGCGTATCGAACGCCTGGGCCAGCCGAAGTATGTGGGCTTCGGCAGGATGTCGCTCTTCTGATGGACACGCTCACGCACTACGACCGCGAGCTGTTCTACGCGATTAATCACGGGCTGAACCATCCACTGCTGGACCCCGTGATGTGGGTGATTACGAGTCTGGGGCTGGGCTGGGTGCAGCTGCTGCTGTTGCTGGCGGCGTCGGGCTACCTGTGGCGGCGAGGTGTGGGCTACTCCGTGGCGCGGGTGGTGTTGCTGCCGGGCATCGTCGCGTTTCTGGGGAGCGGCGTCTGTGCGCAGGTAATCAAGCGGCTGCTGCCGCGCCTGCGCCCGTCCAACCTGCCCGACGCGCTGGTCGCCCCCGACGAACGCATCTTTCACAACTCCTTCCCGTCGGGGCACACCACGACGGCGTTCGCGCTCGCGTGCTGGGTGTTCCTGCTGACCTATCGCACGCGCTATCGGGTGTGGGGCTACCTCGCGCTGATGCTGGCGGGGCTGGTGGGGCTGTCGCGCATCTATCGCGGCGTGCATTACCCCTCCGATGTGCTGGCGGGCGCGGCGATTGGGATGCTATGGGGCGCGCTGGTCTATTTCACGCTGAATGCGCGTGCGACTCCACGCGCTGGCGAATCACTTCGGGACAGCGCGTCGGCTTCCCCTCGCGCGTAATCCACACATGGCGCGTCCAGCCCTCCGCGAGCAGGCGGCGGTCGTCGGCGTTCACGATTTCGTACTCAAACCGCATGCTGCTGCCCTTGAGTTCGGTCAGGCGCACGCGCGTGATGATGCGGTCGCCATAGCGGGCAGGCGCACGGTAGCGACAGTAGGCTTCCACCACCGCTGCGGGCGTGCCGTTCGCCTCCAGCGCCACATAGTCGATGTCGTAGGCGCGGCAGAAAGTGCCCCGCGCCGCCTCGAACCACACCAGATAGTTCGCGTAATACACCACGCCCATCGCGTCGGTCTCGGCGTAGCGCACCTCGAAGGGCGCAGTCTCAATCCAGGGGGTCAACGCTTCGCTCGCCATCAGGGAAAACTATACCTGAAGCCTGCCTGTCAGCATTGGCATCAATTTAAGCCCTTTTGGGCTATAAT
>JBBIQK010000081.1:0-8079 GCA_037442365.1 Armatimonadota bacterium
ATCGTGATGCTCGCCTCCACGCGCTCCACGACACACTCCGCTCCCCGCTCACCAACCCCCAGCACGGCTTCTCCCCCAGACCAAAACCGCTCTTGAGGCTCCGAAAACATACTCCCAACGCTGCCACAACAACCCCATCAACCGCGCCAACCCCAACGGCAACCGCCAGCCCCCTGACCATCGGCTATCGCCTGCACCCAGAACGCCTGCGGCGCACGGCTCTTCTCCCGCTTGCGCCGCTTGCGACGCCCCCGCACCAGAACGACGAAAAACACCTGCGTCCCCCAGTCCTTGCGACGACACGGACCCAGCACCCGCACAGGAACCCGTATCGCACGCCCCCGCGCCTGTATCGGGACTATCTGCCAGCCCGTGCGCTCTTGCCACACCTCACACGGACGCCACCAACTCTCCCCATACACCCGCCGACGCCCCCGACCCGTGTGAGCCTCAGGCAAGTCACACCAGAGCGAGTCGCGCCGCGCACGGGCACAACAGACCGTGTTCGGCAACGCCAGCGTGCCCCACGCTTTCGTGTCGCCCCGCCCGTCGCCAACGCAGACTAGCAGTTGCTGCGGGCGTCCTGCGGCGTCCAGCGTCGCACGCACCCGTCGCACGCCTTCTATCCAGCCCGCTATCTCCGAGCGACGGGAACCCTCTTGGGCGCGGGCGCAGCGTTGGGAGAAGGTAGGCAGCCACTCAATCGGGACGCAGCGGGCGTTGCCGTCGTCGGGGGGCACAAGCGCGCCGAGCATCACAAAACTCTGCGCCCAGCGCAACCCGCGTGCGAAGGGAGCGTTTTGGGGGTTTTGTCGCCAGAAGGCACCTGGGATAGACTTGCCCGTTCGGGGGACGGTGGTGCCGTCGGCGATGACGCAGTAGGGTTGGTCGGGCGGGCAGTGTGCGAGCGTGTGTAGGCGCAGGGTGTGGAAGGCGTCGTCGGGTTGGAAGTCGCGTTGAAACAGGCGATAGGCGGCGGGGCGTGGGTGGGTTCGGTGGGGTTGGTGGGTGCGTTCCAGTTGGGCGATGGTTTTGTGGGTGGGTGGGAGGCGTTCGGCGTAGAGGAGTTGTCGGAGGGTTTGGTTAGGTTCTGGGCGTCGGGTGCGTGTGGGGAGTTGTTGGGTGAGTTGGTGGAGGTGGTATACTGGGTGTGTTGTTGGGTCGGCTCCATCGGGTTGTTCCTGTGTGAGGATAAGGTGTTTTTCATCGTGTGCAGGAGATACCCGATGGGGTGTTTTTTTGTCAAGGGCTGGGCGCTAGGCGAGAGGAGAAATGACAAACATCAGGACCATAAGGAGGGGGGTAATTACGGCAAGAGTGGCTACTGAAAAACTTCTACAACGACGCTCAAGTGCCTTTGCAGTGAATTGTCAGCGGCTCCCCTGTCCGCGCATGCGCGTAATTTGGAGTGCTGAAGCGGGAGCTTCAGCCTCGCGGAACCTCCGCTTCCGCACTCCATAAATAAGGTACTGCGCGCGTATGTCGCAATTCCAGCGCAAAGGCACTTAATTGAAACACGCACTCAGTGTAGTTTTTCGCGCGAGCTGCTCTGTTGCAACGATGCTTGTTTCGTCTTCTGACACAGCCCGTTTCGCCGCGTGGGGCGCGGCGACCGCGCCCCTACTTATACCAATCCGTGCGTCAAACTTCGTAATTGCCGTGCGCCTGTAGCCAGAACCGCGCGCTTTGTAGCCCTCACCCCCAGCCCCTCTCCCGCACGGCGGGAGAGGGGAGCTGTGTGTGCAGCGCACGATGCGCTATCCCCCTCTCCCAACGGGTTGGGAGAGGGGGACAAAGGGGGTGAGGGCTACAGGCGTCGGCAATTTACGAACTCTGATCTGCCAATTGGTATTATGCCTGTACGGACGCGGTTCCCGCGTCCTGTTGCCCAGCGCTCCTACTCTTTGCAACAGAGCAGCTTCAGCCGTCTTCTCTGCAAGCAGGACGCGAAAAAACCTACCCCATCAGGTACAATACGCGCGATGCATCTGGACGAGGCGGTGGAGCGGTTCCTGACGCGCCTGAGCGCCATGCGCGCGCCCCACACGGTCAAGGCGTATGGAACCGACCTCGCGCAGTTGGTAGCCTATGCGCTGGAGGCGGGCATCGAGCGGGTGGAACATTTGAACGCGCGGCTTGTGCGCAGCTGGCTCGATTCGTACCGCGCCGCGAGCCGTCGCACGCGCGAGCGCAAGCTCAGTTGCCTGCGAGCGTTCCTGAAGTTCTGTCGCACGATGGGCTGGCTGACGCATGACCCCAGCGCGACGATTGCCCTGCCCGTGCATCGGCGTCCGCTGCCGCGCGTGCTAACGCAGCCGCAGGCAGAGCAGCTGATGCAGGCGCCCGAACTCGACGACGAGCCGTTGCGCCTGCGCGATCGCGCGATTCTGGAGCTGCTGTACGCGACGGGCGTGCGCGTGAGCGAGCTGGCGGGGCTGGATGTGGATGCGCTGGACATGGCGCAGTCGGCGGCGCGCGTGCGGGGCAAGGGCGGGCGCGAGCGGTTCGTGCTGTTCGGGCAGGCGGCGCACGAGGCGCTCGTGGAGTACCTCCAGCGCGCGCGCCCGCAACTCATGAACCCCCGCAAACCCACCCGCGCGCTGTTTCTGAACGCGCAGGGCGGCAGGCTCAGCACGCGTAGCCTGCACCGCCTCGTGAAGCGCTACGGCGCACACATCGGCGTGGACATCAGCCCGCACGCGCTGCGCCACTCGTTCGCCACCCACATGCTCGACGGCGGCGCAGACCTGCGCACCGTGCAGGAGCTGCTTGGACACCGCCGACTGACCACCACGCAGATATACACGCACCTGACTCTGGACAGGCTGCGCCAGACCGTGCGCCGTGCCCTGCCCAGCCTGACGATGGAGGACGACGAATGACCATGCACGCCACTACCGTACTGGCGGTCCGCAGGGACGGGCAGACCGCCTTCGCCGCCGATGGGCAGGTGACCTTCGGCGAGGTCGTGATGAAGCACACCGCCCGTAAAGTGCGCTGGCTCTACCAGAACCGCGTGCTGGCGGGGATTGCCGGCTCCGCCGCCGACGCGCAGGCGCTGATGGATCGATTCGAATCGAAACTGGAGTCGGTCGGGGGCAACCTGCGCCGCGCGGCGGTCGAGTTCGCGAAAGACTGGCGCACGGACCGCGTGCTGCGCCATCTGAACGCGCTGATGGTGGTCGCCGACGCCGACTCGATGCTGGTCGTCGCGGGCGACGGGAATGTGCTGGAGCCTGACGAAGGGGTGGTGGGTATCGGTTCAGGCGGCGCGTATGCACAGGCGGCGGCGCAGGCGCTGCTGAAACACACGACGCTTACCGCCCGCGAAATCGCCGAAGAGGCGCTGCGCATCGCCGCGCGGCTGTGTATCTACACCAACGACTCCATCACGGTCGAGGTGCTGGACGCCCGATGACGCGCGCCGTCGCTCGCGTGCTGGCGTACCTGACCGCGCGGGTGGTGGTCAACAGCATCCGCCGCGCGTTCGCCAACCCGCTGCGCGCCGTACTGACCGTGATGGTGGTGGCGTTTTTCCTGTGTGGCTGGGTCGGCGCGCTGATTGGCACGCTCGCTGAAAACCCCGCGCGCGCCCAGCCCGACCTCCTGCAACCCCAGCAGCTGATGCTCCGCTCGCTGGGGCTGGTGGTCATCATTCACTGGTTCTATGTGGTGTTCACGGTGGTTCCGTCGGTGTTCCGCCCGCCGCAGATTCTGGTGCTGGAAAGCGATGTGCATTACCTGTTCACGACGCCGCTCAAGCCGCTGACGCTCTTTCGAGGGATGATCCTGATACGGGGGCTGTTCGGCGCGCTCTTTTTCCTGCTGATGCTGGTGGTCTACCTGTTGATGTTCGGCGGGGCGCGGTTGCGTCTGCTGGCGGCGGTTCAGGAGCCTGCCGCGCCCGCGATTGCCCTGCTCTGCTACCCGATTCTGTACCTGCTGGTGTTCAGCGCCGCGCTGTTGTGGAGCATCGGGGTCGAGGCGATGGAGATTGCGGGGCGTGGCGTGCGTCGCTGGGCGGCGCGCCTGCTGATTGGCTGGGCGCTGCTCAGTTTCGGGCTGACCGTGGGGTATCTCCTCTACCTGCACCGCCAGTTAGAGGAGTTTGCCTTCCTGACCGCGCTCGGCAAAGCGGTGGACTGGCTGCCTGTCTATGCGCTATTGCTGCCTGTGCGGGGGCTGGCGGACGCGACGCTGGTGCTGTATAACGGCTTCACGCCAGCGATGGGCGTCAGCGTCGCGCTGTGGCTGACGGCGGCGCTGCTGGCGAATCGGACGCTGGTGCGCTATCAGGGCGTGCTGTACGAGGTGGGCGCGTCGCTGGCGCGCAAGAGCGCCGCCGCGCGCGCCTCGCAACGCGACCCGCTTGGAACCTACCTCCAGCGCAAGGCGGAGATTACGGCTTCAAAGCCGCTGCGCACCCTGCGCTGGCTGGAGCGCTGGACGCCGCGCGGCGCGCTCGCGCTCCTGTGGCGCGACCTGCTGATTACCTGGCGCGCCAGCGGCTGGGGCAATATCCTGATGGTGGGCATCATGGCTGCCGCGCCTGTGGGACTGATGCTGCTGGTACACTACACCGCCTCGCCCGAACGGGACATACGCCTCGCGCTCAAGATTGCCTACGCCGCCGCGCAGGCGATTACCGCCTTTTTCATCTCGTTTGGGGCGTTCTACGGTTTCACCGACATGCTGCGCCGTGTGGAGTGGCAGAAGCCCC
Organism: Armatimonadota bacterium; assembly: GCA_037442365.1. Lineage (GTDB taxonomy): Bacteria > Armatimonadota > Fimbriimonadia > Fimbriimonadales > GBS-DC > GBS-DC. The sequence goes on from JBBIQK010000081.1 coordinate 4,721, forward strand.
TGCCCTTCTCGCCGCGCGCGGTGATGGTGGTGGAGGCGTTGCCCAGCGTGGTCTTTTTCGCCCTCTCGCAACTGACAGCGGCGCTTGTGGCGAGCCTGTGGTTCCCCGCCGAGTGGCTCTTCTGGCTGAGCAGCGGCGTCGCGACGACCATGTGGGCGACCGCACTGATGATGGCGATGCTCGCAATTGCGCTGATTAACCCCGACCCGAACGACTACGCGCAGCGACTGCTCTCAGGCGTGCTGATTGTGCCTGCGCTGCTGCTCACGGGCGCGCCGGGACTGGGAATCTGGCTGCTTGGCGTCGCGTTGCAATGGAACCTTGCGCTGGCGCTGGGGCTGGCGTGCCTGACGAACCTGTTTGTCGCGCTCGCGCTCACCGCCTTCAACAGCGCGCTCTACGAAAAGTTCAGTCCGATTGAATAAGGCGGCAGAACACTAACAACCATCATTCGCCAGGACGTCTAAAAACTGCTGGACAGTGAGAACCCGAATACCTTGACCTTCCATGTGCGCGATTAACTCCGGGACGCGCTTAAGGTCATCATCCCGAGTGACTAAACAGTGCGCCTTCCCACGCTGGGCGGTTTCCAGCACCATATTGTCGCGCTTATCGCGGCACAGGTCTACATCACCCTGCAGGCTAATAGTGTGTCCGCTCTGGTAGAGCGTGTGCACGAGCGCAAGCGCGATTCCCTGATATAAAAGGAGCAGATTGCGCGCAAGTTGAATGTCTATCTGGGCAAGCCGACGCGCAATCGTGCGCCAGATGCGCGGACGCTGAAGCACGCTGACCAGCTCTTCAAGGAGTTGCTGACTGACCACTGGAGTGAAGCGCCCCTCCACGAATGCTTTCATCACCTTCGCAGGATGTCCGCGCGGGTTCAACAGTGCTGAAATCCAGACATTCGTGTCGACTACGACGAGCATTCGGCGCGATACTCTTCGAAGGCGGCGGTAATATCTGCCTCGACCGACTCAGGCGATACACCCAGATCCTGTATCACTCTGTCCATCAGGAAGTGCCATCGGTCTACAAGCTCTGGAGTCAGACGGGGACGCGGCTCGGAAGGCGTCTCGGCTTGCAGCCAGACAATCATTTCGTCCAGGAGACGGCGTAGCGCCTCCGTGCGCGAATCGGTGGGAGTTTCCCCCTGAAGCGAGCTTTCGATGAGGCGTCGTGCCAGCGCGTCTGTATCGCACCCCAGTCGACTCGCCTGCTCGCGGAGCCGCTGCCACACAGTCTCATCCACTTCGATCATCAGGCGGGGCATATTCTCACCATGTCAAGTGTACCCAATAGAGGGAGTGTCTGCCAGTGTGTTGCATACAAACAGGGCAGGAAGCCTCCGCCTCCTGCCCCGCCATTAGTCTGGGCATCCCCCCAGCTCAGTCTGCCGCCTCGCCGAAGAAGGCTTCCACCGGAATCAGCCCCATCTGCGCCGCACGTCGGAACGCCTTCACACGGTTGTTCACATTCAGTTTCTCGTAGATGTTCGCCAGATGAAAGTCCACCGTGCGCTTGCTCACAAAGAGGGCGTCCGCCACCTCCTGCGAGGAGCGTCCCTGCGCAATCAGGCTGAGCACCTCAATCTCGCGCTTCGTCAACCGTACCGGCTTGTTGCGGTTCTGCCAGTTCCCTTGGCTCATCGTCGTATCACCTCGTTCCGTGAGATTTCGCCGCCCGCAACGGTACTATTCCATACCCCTGTGAAAATTTCACAGTCGCAGCTCCCCATGCCATACTTCGACGGAATTATACATCAGCTCGTTCCCATGGGGTTCTGTGTCCCGATACGGGAGACGGTATACTCTCGCGTGTTTATCGACGAAGCGGTAATTGAGGTTGAGGCGGGGCGCGGCGGCGATGGGTGCGTGTCGTTTCGGCGCGAGAAGCATGTGCCGCGCGGCGGTCCCGACGGCGGCGACGGCGGCAACGGCGGCAATATCGTGCTGGTCGCCGATACACATCTCAGTACCCTGCTCGACTTCCACTACAAACGCCGCTACAAAGCCGAGAGCGGCGGACACGGCAGCGGCAGCACGCGCAAGGGACGTAACGGCAAGTCGATTACGCTGCGCGTGCCCGTCGGCGCGCTTGTCTACGACGCCGAGACGGGCGCGCTGCTAGCCGACCTCTCGCGCCCAGGGATGCGGTTCGTCGCGGCGCGCGGGGGCAAAGGCGGACGCGGCAACGCGCACTTCACCACCCCCACCCGCCAGACGCCCCGCTTCGCCGAGAAAGGCTTGCCGGGCGAACGGCGCACCCTGCGACTGGAGCTGAAACTGCTCGCCGATGTGGGCATCGTCGGCATGCCCAACGCGGGCAAAAGCACGCTGATTAGCCGAATCTCCGCCGCCAAGCCCAAGATCGCCGACTACCCGTTCACCACCCTCGTGCCCAATCTCGGCGTGGCGCAGTATCAGGAGCATAGCTTCGTGGTCGCCGACATTCCCGGGCTGATTGAGGGCGCGCACGCGGGCGTCGGGCTGGGGCATCAGTTCCTGCGCCATGTGGAGCGCGCGAGGCTACTGCTCTACCTGCTCGATGTCTCGCCGTTTGCAAGCGCGCCGCCGCTGGAGGCGTTCGAGACCCTGCGGCGTGAGCTGGAACTCTACAACCCTGCGCTGGCGCAAAAGCCCGCCCTGATTGCGCTGAACAAAATCGACGCTATCGCCCCCGACGCCCGCGAGTCGCTGGACGCCGTGCGCCATGCGCTGGAAGCGCAGGGCTATGAAGTGTTCCTCATCTCGGCGTACACGGGCGAGGGACTGGAGCCGTTGCTGGCGCGGCTGGCGCAGCGCGTCGCCGAACTGCCCCCGCCAGAGCCGCTGCTGGAGCCGACCCCAGAGGCGGTCAAGCCGAGCCGCCAGCCCACCCGCGTCTACAAAGACGGCGATGTGTTCGTCGTGGAGGGCGCGCTGCCGCTGGAGATTGTGCAGCGCACCGACTTCGGCAACCACGAAGCTATCCTGCGCATGCAGAAGCGCCTCAAGGGGCTGGGAATCTTCCGCCGCCTGCAGGAGCTGGGCGCACAGGAGGGCGACACCGTGCGCATCGGCGAAGTCGAGCTGGAGTATGTGCCAGAGGTGTAGTCATACCAGTCCGTGCGTCAGAGTTCGTAATTGCTGTGCGCCAGCAGCCAGAGCCAGCGCCTTGTAGCAGCAAGGCGGTAGGGGCAAGGCTTGCCGCGCCCCTACGAAAACACCCCCTCTCCCAAACCGTTGGGAGAGGGGGACACAGGGGGTGAGGGCATAACAGCGCGCGGTTCTGGCTGTAGGCGCATGAAAATAGCGAAGTCTGACCCACTGATTGACAGTAGCGCGTTCAGGTCTGCCCTCATCACCAGCCCCTGCAGC
>JBBIQK010000082.1:0-7848 GCA_037442365.1 Armatimonadota bacterium
GCTGGAGAGAGGGGGGTATCTAGCAGCCGTTGCCGAAGTTGAACAGCACAATCAACAGGTCGGCGTCGTCCACTATACCGTCGCCGTTCACATCGGAGCTGGCGTCGTCGCTACCGAAGTTGAAGAGCACCTGCAGCAGGTCGGCGTCATCCACACAGCGATCGCAGTTCACATCGCCCTCCACAGCGGGTCGGTCGCCCGGATTCAGGTTGCCCGGCGTGACCTCGCGATTGAACTGGCTGGGTAGCGAGCCGTTGTAGACGACGATTTCGTCGTTATCCGTGCGGAAGGGTCCGAAGTCGCCCGCGCCCGTCGCGCGCCCCGCATCGGCAACCAGGAACGCGCCGTTCTGGAAAAAGATAATCACATCCGGCTCCCAGGTGTCCCCAGCGACGGTTCGATCCTCGACAGGCGACTCCACTCCATTCAGCTGGGTAGCATATATGGCGTCCACCTCGCCTGTCGAGACCTCGCCGTCCAGCCAGCCAAATGCATGCACCGCTTCTTCCCAGAGCGGGTTGTCGATAACGCCGTTGTCGTCGGTATCAATGTCGTCGTTCGCCTGCCCCGTGAAGTTGCGCACCAGCGCGACGGTGTAGCTGTCGTTCTGAAGCCCTGAAGCGGTGAAGGCGTTGGCAATCACCACGACCGTCGTCGCCGAATCAGGCTCTGGCAACAGCACGCTACTGCCGTCGCGCAGCAGCAGTAGCCCATTGTCGCCCGTGCTGTACGCGCTCAGATCCACTGCCCAGTGAATGTTGCCGGGGTTGAACAGGTACTCGCCGTCGATGCCAATCAGCCAGTAGCCCTCCAGAGAGAAGTTCGGCTTGCAGCTTTGAATCTCGATGAACTCGCGCCCTGCGTCGGGTGAGCCAGGCGGATTAATCAACGCTTCCGTGATGCGCACCTGCGCTGTCGCGCCAAGCGCCATGCCAGTCGCCAGAAAGATAGTCGCTAAGCCTCTCATTTCATAACCTCCACCCGTAAAATACCATTCGCGCCGTTAAGTTCAGGTTAAGAAAATCGTTTCTTAACGGAACCTTAACCTCTTCAGAGGTAGACTTCGCGCGTGATAGGAGAGAGCCATGCGTAAAGGATTCACACTGATTGAGCTGCTGGTGGTGATTGCGATTATTGCGATTCTGGCGGCGATCCTGTTTCCCGTGTTTGCGCAGGCGCGCGAGAAAGCGCGCCAGACCGTGTGTGCGTCGAATCTCAAGCAGCTGGGGATTGCGCAGCAGATGTACCTGCAGGACTACGACGAGCAGTTTTTTGCCCGCCCGACCGACCCCTCGATTCCCAATCGCTACTGGATGGAGGACTGGTGGCCGTTTTTACTGACCCCGTACATCAAGATGAAGCCGAGCGATATTCAGGGCGCGCGCGATAACTTCTTCAGCTGTCCGAGCAACCCGATTGTGATGGAGCCGAACTTCCGCACGCGCCCGTTGCCCGAATGGGGGCTGCGGTTGACCTCCCGCCGTACCTACGAGTTCCACATGAGCTACGCGCTGAGCGAGCATGTGCTGGTCTACCCCGCGATTGCCACATGGCAGCAGCCTGCGGAGTCGCTGTTTTTGCTGGAGGTGCGCGGGCGCAATGCCTCGAGCCTTGCAAATGCGACCGCCGACACCGACATCGACTGTGGTCAACCGAACGAAATCTGGTTGGGGCATAGCGGCGGCACGAACATCCTGTGGATGGACGGGCATGTGAAGTGGCTCAAGCCGAGTCTGCGCGGCGGCGACGGGTTTGAGGCGCGCCACTGGGTCTATCCGCCCTGCTGCGCCGACGGCGACAACTACCCGTTCGGTCCGTGGGCGCCCTGGGGCATGGACGCGCCGTTCCGCATTCGGTACTGCCAGTAGTGAACTGGGCGCAGGTCGCGACGCCTGCCCGCTTTGCTCTCCCAGCTACAGCTGGATAACACGCCCCATCACGCCGCCCGGTAGTGGGCGACAGGTGCACAGGATGACCTGCGTCTCCTGTACCACGCGCCCCAGCAACGCCAGCGCCGCCTGAAAACGCGCCGCGTCCGCGTGAACGAACGGGTCGTCCAGCAGCAGCGGCAGGCGCAGGTCGTCCGAGAGCGCGTCCGCCAGCCCCAGCCGACACGCGAAAAAGAGCTGATCCAGCACGCCCGCGCTCCACGCAGGCGCGTCTTCCTGCACAGGCAGGATTTCTCCGCGCTCCGGGTGGTACACCTGCAGGCTCAAATCCTCGCCGAGTTCCGCCTCTGTGTAGCGTCCGAGCGTGAGGGCAGGCAGGTGCTGCTCGATGCGCGGTTTCAGGCGCGGGCGCAGGTCGCTCAGGTAGCGCGTGTTCGTCTCTCGCAGCAGGCTCTCGGCGGTCTCCAGCAGGCGGGCGCGGTATTGTAGCTGCTCCCACTGTTGCCGGGCGCGCGCGTGTTCCAGCTCGAGCGCGTCGACGGGTTCGTGCGCGGACAGGCTTTGCAGCGCGCCCTCGCATCGGAGCTGCTCCTCGCGCAGCGCGTCCAGCCGCTGACGCTCCTGTTGCACACGGTCGTCTAACGCCAGCAGCTCGCGCTCTGGAATATCGCTGTGGGCGAGGGGGTTCTGGCGAATCTGCTCGTCCAGCCCCACAATCTGCACGGCAAGTTCGCGCTGGCGGTCGCGCAGCGCTTTCGGGTCGGGCACGATTTGATGGAGCGCCTCGAGCTGATGGCGCAGGCGTTTCTGCTCGGCGATTCGGCTCTGTCGTGCGTGCCAGCGTTCGCTGTAGCGGTGCAGGGCGTCTTGCAGGCGCTGGTGGAGGTCGCTGGCGTGTTCGTGGGGCGCGCCGTTGTGCGAATGCATCTCGACCGTGTAGCCTGCCTGTTCGAGCAGGGCGATGAGTTGTTCCCAGTGGCTCTGGGTCTCGTGGCGTGCGTTTTGCAGCGCGGGGGAAATCGAATCGGGTTCAGCGGCGGGTCGCGCGCGCCACAGGAAGGCGACGGCGAGGGCAGCCAGCCCCAGCGCGAGCGCGCCTGCGCCCAGTGCGGGCGCCACGCCCCACAGCGGGACGCTCGCCGCGCACAGGGCAAACCCCAGCACAGCGTAGCCCCAACGCGCATGGCGACGCCCAGTCTCTGCTTGACGCGCCTCCCGCTGCGCCTGCGCCTCGCGCTCCAGCACGCCCAAACGGCGCGCGGCGTCCTGATAACGCATCCATGCGGCGTCCACCTGGTCTTTGTGGTCGTCGGGCAGCAGTTGCCACTCGGCAAAGTCGCGCTGCAGTTCGTCCTCCAGCGCCTCCAGGCGTCGCTCTAACTGCTCCAGCTGATCGAGGTGCCGCTGGTTCGCGTCCGCTTCGCGGCGCAGTTGCTCCAGCGCGTCGCGTCGTTCGTGCAGCTCGCGCCAGCGTTCCAGCAGCCGTTCGTCCCGCGTTAGTTGCTCGCGCAAGGCGTCGGCGTCCTGCTGCGCCTGATGGAGTCGCTCGCGCAGCGTGCGGCGCTGTTGCTCGGTCTGGCGTGCGGCGTGCATGCGCTGCTCAATCTCGCGCAGGCGGTTCTGTGCGGCGTCCACCAGGTTGCGCAGGCGGCGGCGCTCCTTCTGCAGGGCGTCCAGCACGCGGTTCAGGTCGGCGTTCACCGCGCTCTCGCGCAGTTGCTGGTGTAGCGATTTGAGATCGCCTTTCTCGATTCGGGCGACGGCGCGCTGGGCGACGCACGCGGTCGCGCGGTAGACGGGCAGCGGCACGCGCCAGAGTTGCTCCCAGCGTGTGCGCGCCGCCTCGCCCGACAGCGTTTCACCTCCATGCTCCAGCGTGAACTCGCCGCGTTTGCGCGCGTCATCGACGGGGTGGAACTTGCGGATGCGCACCAGTTCGCCGCGCAGCTCCAGTTCCAGCGCCAGCGTCCAGCCGTGCGGATGCCCCCAGTGGATGCGTTCGCGCACGGGCTGCGCTGTAGAGGTCGGCAGCGTGTAGAGGGCGTCCAGCAGCGCGGTGAGCAGCGTGCTTTTGCCCGACTCGTTCGCGCCGACCACACAGTTCAGTCCCGGGTCGAAGTCGAAGCGTGTGTGCGCGCCGAATCGTCCGTAGCCTTCCAGCGTCAGCGTCCGAAAGCGCATCACAGGCGCCCTCCGCGCAGCAGGTAGAGGCTCAGTTGCGCCGCCTCGCGGTACAGGTTCGCCTCCTGCGGCTGACGCGCCGCGCACTCCTGCGCCCGTTGCATCAGCAGCTCCTCGAAAGGCGTCGTTGGCGTCAGTTGCCCCACCTGATAGGCGGGCTGAAGCTCCAGCCAGAGGCAGCGCGCCTGCAGTTGCGCAGTCAATATCGAGAGGTCGAGCGGCTCGTCGGCGTTCCAGCGTCCCACCAGGCGTATCGTGGCGACGGTTTCGGGCGTCAGCGCGGTTTGCAGGTCGTGCAGCAGGCTTTGCGCGTCGGTGTAAGGCGAGACATCCCAGTCCAGCGCGCCGTCGTTCGCCCCGTCGGGGGAGCGCGCCTCGCCCGTGATAGCGTGCGCGACCTGCGCGGGCTGTCCCGACGCCAGTTCTACCAGGCACATCGTGGCGGGCAGTCGCTGGCGCGGCAGAATCATCTCCGGCGCGCCGCTGTACCAGCACACCGTCTGCCCCTGCGTCCACTCTTGCGGCGAGTGCCAGTCGCCCAGCGCGACATAGTCCAGCCCGCTCGCGCCAATCCAGTCGGGCTGAATCGCGCCCTGCCCGCCTGCGGAGGGCATCGAGCCGTGCATCAGCGCAATCTGCAACGGCGCGCCGTTCGGGTCGCGGCGCAGGGCGGCTTCCCAGCGCGACTCGTCCCCCGCCGGGCAGGCGACAATCTCCAGGTCCAGCGCGTTCAGGCGCGTGCGCCCCGTCTCGGCGAGAAAGTATAGGTTGGCGGGCAAGGGGGTATCGCGAAAGGGGTGTCGCGTGGCGGGGTCATGGTTGCCCGGAATGACCACCGTCGGCAGCCGCGAGCCAGCAATAATATCCAGCGCAAACGCGCCCCATTCGCGTCCGATGCTGGGGCTGTCGAACAGGTCGCCTGCAATCAGCACGGCGTTGCACCCGTGCGCCTGCGCCTGCTCGAACACGCGCCGAAACGCCCGCTTGAGCCGCTCCTGATGCGCCGACGCCGCCTCGCCCAGATAGCCAAACGCCCTGCCCAGATGCACATCCCCCGTGTGCGCACAGCGGAGCATGGTGGTGGAATTCGCCGTTCTTCGCCGCGCTCCTGCCGCGCAGGATGGCAGGAATCGGCGCACCCTCAGCGAATCTGGGGAACCGAGTCGCTACAACTGCGTATATCCATGAGGTAAACGCTATGCCCAGAAAGAAAACTGCGCCTGTATCGGAGCCTGTGGAGACGCCCGCCCGAAGGCGGCGCCGCCCCGCCAAGCGACGGATCGAAATCCCGCGCACCCTGCCCATTCTGCCGGTGCGCGATAATGTCTACTTTCCCAATACCCTTGCGCCTGTGCTGGTGGGACGCGACAAATCGCTCCGCGCGGTCGACGCCGCGCTGGAGATACACAACAAATTAATGTTGTTGGTCACCCAGCGCGATGTCACGGTCGAAGACCCGACGCTGGAGGACCTGTTTGAAGTCGGCGTGGTCGCCGAGATTCTGCAGGCAATCAACGCGCCCGACAGCACGATGCGCGTCGTGTTTCGCGGCGTGCAGCGCGCGCGCCTCGTCGCGCTCGAAGCCGACGAGCCGTACCTGTTGGCGCAAATCGAGCCAATCCCGATGCGCGAGGCGAAACTCACCACCGACATCGAGGCGCTGATGCGCTCGGCGGTTGAAATGTTCGAGGAAATCGCCTCGCACGAGCGCAGTATCCCGCCTGAGGTCGTCGCCACGATTGCCTACATGCAAGAGCCGGGACGCCTCGCCGACACGATTGCGCACTTCGCGCCCCTGCGCTTCACCGATAAGCAGAAGGTGCTGGAGAGCGTGCCCGTCAAGGAGCGGCTCGAAACGCTGGTACACCTGCTGCGCCACGAGCTGGAGGTCGTCGAACTGCAGCAGCGCATTCGCGACCGTGTGGAGCAGGAGCTGGGCGACACCCAGCGCGAATACTACCTGCGCGAACAGCTCAAAATCATTCAGCGCGAGCTGGGCGAACGCGACGAGCGATTCTCGGAAGTCGAAGACTACCGCAAGCGCATCGCCGAGTCGGGGATGCCCGAAGAGATTGCCGACCGCGCGCTCAAGGAGGTAGACCGCCTCGAAAAAATGCCCTTCGGCTCGCCCGAAGCGTCCGTGATACGCACCTACCTCGATGTGATGCTCTCGCTGCCCTGGCAGGCGCAGACCGAGGATCGGGTGGACATCAACGAGGCGGCGCGTATCCTCGACGAAGACCACTACGGGCTGAAAAAGGTCAAAGAGCGCGTGCTGGAGTTTCTGGCAGTGCGCAAGCTCGCAGGCTCGCTCAAGGGACCGATTCTGTGCTTTGTCGGACCGCCGGGCGTGGGCAAGACCTCGCTCGGGCGTTCGATTGCCCGCTCGCTGGGGCGCAAGTTCATTCGCATCTCACTGGGCGGCGTGCGCGACGAGGCGGAAATTCGCGGGCACCGACGCACCTACATCGGCGCGATGCCCGGACGCATCATTCAGGGACTGCGACAGGCGGGCACGCGCAACCCCGTGTTCATGCTGGACGAAATCGACAAGCTCGGCTACGACTTCCGCGGCGACCCCACCTCCGCCCTGCTGGAGGCGTTAGACCCAGAGCAAAACGACAAGTTCTCCGACCATTACCTGGAGGTTCCGTTCGACCTGTCGGATGTGATGTTCATCACGACGGCGAACACACTGGAGACCATCCCCGCGCCCTTGCGCGACCGCATGGAGATTATCCAGTTCTCGGGCTACACGGAGGACGAGAAGCTGCACATCGCGCGCGATTACCTGATTCCGCGCGTGCTGGAGCGGCACGGGCTGACGCGCGAGCATCTGGAGATTACCGACGACGCGCTGATTCGCATCATCCGCGAATACACGCGCGAGGCGGGCGTGCGCAACCTCGAACGCGAGCTGTCCACCATCTGCCGCAAGGTCGCCAAGCAGGTCGCGGCGGGCGAAGAGGTACACATGACCGTGGACGCGCCGAAGGTGTCGGAGTTTCTGGGCAAGCCGCGCTACCGCTTCGGCGTCAAAGAGGAGAAAGACGAGGTCGGCGTGGCGATGGGGCTGGCGTACACCGAGTTCGGCGGCGATGTGATGGCGGTCGAGGTCGCCGTCGTGCCCGGTCATGAGGGGCGGCTCCTGCTCACAGGGCACTTAGGCGAGGTGATGAAAGAGTCAGCGCAGGCGGCGATGACCTATGTGCGCTCGCGCGCGCTCCATCTGGGGATTGACCCGGAGTTCTATCGCAATCGCGATATTCACATCCATGTGCCCGAAGGCGCGATTCCGAAAGATGGTCCGTCGGCGGGCATCACAATGGCGACGGCGCTGGCGTCCGCGCTGATGGGGCGTCCTGTGCGGCGCGACATCGCAATGACGGGCGAGATTACCCTGCGCGGGCGCGTGCTGCCCGTCGGCGGCATTAAGGAGAAGGTCATCGCGGCGCACCGCGCGGGCATCTACGAGGTCATCCTGCCCGCCGAGAACGAGCCCGACCTGGACGACATTCCCGACCATGTGCGCGAGCAGATGCGCTTCCATCTGGTGCGCCATATGGATGAGGTATTGCCCCTCGCGCTGGCGCATGGCGAGCGGCTGGAAGAGCGACTGAAAGACGCCGAACGCGCAGAGGCGGTGTTGTAATACCAACTGCGCCGTCAGAGTTCATAATTGCCGTGCATCTACAGCCAGAGCCACGCGCGTTTTGCCCTCACCCCCAGCCCCTCTCCCGCAGGCGGGCGAGGGGAGCCGTGCAAGCCTTGAGCGACA
>JBBIQK010000083.1:0-7462 GCA_037442365.1 Armatimonadota bacterium
TTTCGCGAGTGTGTCGGCTTCGGTGTCCAAGAGTCGTCGCAGGATGTTCTCCAGCTGTTCAGTAGATGTCAGTTGCCGTTGTGCATGCTAAGATTATAGCCCAAAAGGGCTTAAATTGATGCCAATGGGCGCGATTCTACCCGACGGTATAATCGAAGCGTGAATGTGCGTCGGTTCGTGGAGCGTCGCCAGCCGCGCTGGGAGCGGTTTGAGCAGCTGCTGAACGCGCTCCAGTGGTCGGGCGGCAAAGGTCTCGATCGCGTCGCGCTGGACGAGCTGGGCAGGCTGTACCGTCAGACGGCGGCGGACCTGGCGTATGCACGGCAGCAGGGCGCGGACGCGCGTGTGGTGGAGTACCTGAACGCGCTGATGGGGCGGGCGCACGGCTTGCTATACCGCGCGCGGCGGGGCAGTATGCGCAGCGCGCTCCGACACTTCTGGTACGGCTTTCCCGCCGCTGTGCGTCGGCGGGCAGGCTATGTGTGGACGGCGATTGCGCTCACCCTGCTGGGCGCGCTTATCCCGTTCCTGATGATTGTCGCCAATCCCGGCGTCGCCGACGCGCTCGTCAGCCCTCAGTGGCGCCCCGTGTTCGAGCAGTGGAAATCGGGCGAACAGCGTCAACCGGGCGAGACGGGCATGGCGTCCATCATGAGCAGTTTCTACTTCGTGAACAACTCGCGCGTGGCGATGCTCGCGTTCGGGCTGGGGGTGTTCTGGGCAATCCCAACGGTCTACTTGCTGGTGACGAACGGCTTTCTGCTGGGCGCGCTGGCGGGCGAGATGTACCATGTGGGCAAGCTGGGCTTCCTGTTGGTCTCCATCTATCCGCACGGCGTGCCGGAGCTGGGCGCGGTGTTTCTGTGTGGGGGCGCGGGGCTAATGCTGGGGCGCGCAATGATTGCGCCGGGCGACCTCACGCGCTCGGAGGCAGTGCGTCAGGTCGCGCCCGATGCGTTTTTGATACTGGCAGGCGCCCTGATGCTGATTCTCATCGCGGCGTTCACGGAGGCGTTCTTCTCGTTCTATGCGTTTCCCAGCTGGACGAAATTCCTGTGGGGGACGGTGGCGCTGGTCGCGCTGCTGGGCTACCTTCTGGGCGTGCGCGAGACGGAGCGTTGAGAAGCGTCGGGGCGCGCGGCAACTTTACCAGTTTCCTTGCGATGTGGGCGCGCTTAACGGCGACTTAATCTCATACACGGTACAATACACTTGATGCGACGCTTCTACGGCTGGCTGGTGGGAATTGCGGCGGGGTTGTCACTCGCCGCGTTGTACCTGCCAGCGACGGGCACGGCGCGAGGAGACGCCCTCGAACTCAAGCCCCACGCAACGGTTCTGCACAAACCCATCGATGAGATGAGCGGGATTGCCCGCAGCCGCGCCTATGCGGGCGTCTACTGGGTTCACAACGACAGCGGCGACCGCGCGCGCATCTTCCCCCTTCGACTCGATGGTAGCGTGGTGTTTCCGCCGTTCGTCTCCCGCCGCGACTCGTCCGACCGCCCCGAAGACCCCTCCGTCGTGTACGAGGGCGTCCAGATCGAGGGCGCGGTCAACATCGACTGGGAAGACATCGCCATCGACGGCGACACGCTCTATATCGCCGATGTGGGCAACAACGGCAACGCGCGGCGCGACCTGGCAGTCTATGTGGTCAAGGAGCCGAACCCCGAAGCGACCCTGCAGGCGCACGCGCTCAAACGAATCCCCATCGCCTATCCCGACCAGAAGGCGTTCCCCGACGAGCAGTGGCATTACGACTGCGAGGCGGTATTCGTTTACAGGGGCAAGCTCTATTTCATCACCAAGCACCGTGCGCCGCGCCAGCTCAACACGCCTGAGCCGAGCGCGAACCTCTATCGGCTGGACACGATGCATACCGACCGCGTGAACTTCCTCACGAAGGTCGATTCGCACAGCGACCTGGGCGGCTGGGTCACGGCGGCGGCGATGTCGCCCGATGGACGCACGCTCGCCGTGCTGTGCCAGGCGCCCCAGCAGGTTCTCTGGCTCTTTGAGCGACCCGCGCGCGGCGACCGATTCTTCTCGCAGGGCAAAGCGCGCCGAATCCCCATCCGCAACGGCAAGCAGTGCGAGTCCCTCGAGTGGGTGGATGACGCGCGCCTCGTGATTACTAACGAACAACGCGAAATCTTTCTCGTGCCCGTTCAGTAGCCCCTGCATGCCCGCACGCAACAGGTACAATCCCTGCTGATGGAGTGGGACGCGCACACCCTGCAGGTGGTGGAGCTGGACTATGTGCGTCAGGAGTGGGCGAAACGCGCGGATATGCCCTTCGGGCGCGAGCATGCGCTTGCGCGCGAATTGAGCCGCGACGAGACGCTGATTGCCCTGCGCCTTCAGGAGACCGACGACGCCGTGCGCCTGCTGCAACGCGAGCCGCCGCCCCCCGTGCGCGGATTCGAGCCGCGCCCCGCGCTCCTGAAAGCCGAAAAGGGCGGCGCGCTCAGCCCCGAAGAACTGCTCAGCGTGCAACAGCTCCTGCACACCGCGCGTCTCTACAAAAGCCACCTGCTGCCCCGCGCGGAGCGCTACCCCACCCTCGCCCAGCACGCCGAACGCCTGCACACGCTCAGCGCGCTGGAGAAACAAATTGGACAGTGCATCGCGCCGTCGGGCGAGGTGCTGGATACCGCCAGCGAGCGGCTCGCGCAACTGCGCCGCGACCAGCAACGCCTGCACCGACGCATCAGCGAGGAACTCCAGCGACTGATTCACGCCCTGCGCGACGCCCTGCAGGAGCCGCACTACACGATTCGAGGCGGGCGCTACTGCCTGCCCGTGCGTAGCGACTCGCGTGGGCGCGTCAAGGGCATCGTCCACGACGCTAGCGCGAGCGGCGCGACGCTCTTTATCGAGCCAGAGCCGCTGATTGAGCTGGGCAACCGCCTGCGCGAACTGCAAGCCGCCGAACGGGAGGAGATCGACGCCATCCTGTACGGTCTCTCGCGGGCGGTGGAGGCGGCGATGGACGCCCTGCGCGAGACGCTCGACGCGCTCACCCAGCTTGACGCCGCGCTCGCCGCAGGCAGGCTCGCGCTCGACTGGGACTGCACGATGCCCGCGCTGAACACGCGGGGCGAATGGAAACTGCGCAAGGCGCGCCATCCGATGATTCCCCGCGCGCAGGTACAGCCCATCGACCTCGAACTGGGGCGCGACTGGCTCGGCGTGCTGATTACGGGGCCCAACACGGGCGGCAAGACCGTGAGCCTGAAGACGCTGGGGCTGCTGACGCTGATGACCCTACTGGGGCTGCACATCCCCGCCCGCGAAGGCTCGTGCATCGCCATTCCGAACGGGATTTACGCCGATATTGGCGACGAGCAGAGCCTGCAACAGTCGCTGTCCACCTTTTCAGGGCATCTGCGCCACATCATCCGCTATCTGACGCAGGCGGGGCGGCATAGCCTCGTGCTGCTGGATGAACTCGGCGCAGGCACAGACCCCACCGAAGGCGCGGCGCTGGCGCGCGCCCTCCTGCAAACGCTGCTGGAGCGCGAAGCGCGCGTGGTCGCCACCACCCACTACGGCGAGCTGAAGGCGTTCGCCTACCGCCACCCGCAACTGATTAACGCCGCGATGGAGTTCGACCTCGAAACGCTGCAGCCCACCTACCGCCTGCTGATGGGCGCGCCGGGCGCAAGCCACGCCATCGAGATTGCCCGACGGCTGGGACTGCCCGAGCGCGTGGCGCGCCTCGCAACCGAGTCGCTGGGCGTACAGGAAGCCACCCTGACCGAGATGATTCAGGAGCTGGAGCGCGCCCGCCGCAACGCCGAGGCTGCCGAAACCGAGTGGCGCACGCGCCTGCAGACGCTGGACGAGCGAGAGGCGCGCCTCAACGCCGAACGCGCCGCGCTCGAACAGGACAAACAGACCTACAAACAACGCCTGCAGCAGGAACAGGAACACGCACTAACGCAAATCCGCGCGGAGGCGGAGCAAATCCTGCGCCAGCTGCGCCAGGCGCCCCGTGAGAGCAAGCAGACCGCCCAGCTGCGCGAGCAACTGACAACGCTCATCACGCAGGCGCGCGCCCAGAACGAACGCGCCGCCGCGCCGCCCGCCCCCAGTCAGCCCATCGAGTGGCAAAAGGGCATGCGCGTGCGTGTCCGCAGCCTCAACAAAGAGGGCATCCTTGCCGATGCGCCGCGCGACGGCAGGGTCTCCGTCTATGTGGGCAAGCTCCGCTCCGAGTTCCCGCTGAGCGACCTCGAACCGCTGCCCGACGCGCCCCCGAAGTCCCCTCCGATACGCTTTTCGAAACCGCGCCCGCCCCAGCCCGTGCCGATGGAGCTGGACCTGCACGGCATGCGCGTGGAGGACGCCCAGCCCCTGCTGGAGAAGTACCTCGACGACGCGCTACTGGCAGGCTACAACAGCGTGCGCATCAATCACGGCAAGGGCACAGGCGCGCTGCGAGCAATGGTTCACGCCTACCTCAAAACCCACCCGCAGGTGCGTCAGTACCACCCCGCTCCCACAGGCGACGGCGGCGAGGGAGTCACCATCGTGCTATTTCGCGGTAGATAACCCGCGCTACTGGCAGGATTGTCAGTTCTTACGGCGTATCTTAACATTGCTTGAGGAGGTCGCAACGATGCGTCCACTGTGGGAATATGTCCACTATCTGTGCCTGCGCTGTGGGGTTAGCCCTGAAGAGGCAAACGACTGTGTGTCGGAAGTGATGCTGCGCTACAACAAGCGCACAGGCGCGTTCCCGTGCCAGCAGCCCGCGCCCGACCTGCCCCTGCTGCGACAGCTCGCGCGCGATGTCGCCTGCGAACATATCCGCGCCCGCCTGCGCCGCCAGCGACTGGAACAAGAGTACCTCGCCCAGATGCGCTGCGAGCGCGCCGTCGCGCCGTCGCCGATGGCGCTGGCGATTGCCCATTTGGACGGCGAGCAGTTCCACACGAGCCTGCCCGATTACCTGCGCCAGACGCTTCGTTTGATGGAACAGGGGTACTCTGCGAAGGAGATTGCTGAGCAACTGGGCGTTGCCGTCGGCACGGTTTACGCCTATCAAAACGAGTTGCGGCGGAAGTTTGTGGATTTTTTTGGTTATGACCCTAGAAAATCGGGGGTTCGTGTCGGTAATTATAGTGGTTATTCTGCACGGGGCGACCGAGATGACACACAGGAGGTTGATGATGCTGCGTCGTCAGAAGGTACTTGGGGTAGTTGCGTTGTCGTTGGCAGTAGCGAACCTGATAGCGTTGCCCGACACCCTTGCTGCCATCAGCGAGTTGCGCGGGGAGGGGGGCAGCTCTCTGAACCCTGTGATGACTGACTCGTCGTGCGGCTGTAAGCAGACGATGACCGAGATAACGCCTGAGGCGGTGAGACGGACCCTAGAGGAGCAAAGGCAGGTTGAACTTCACCAGCGTAGAGGTAGAGGTGGTGGAATCCGTATAGGTCCTATTGTTATTCCTATTCCTCCTATAAGAATTCTACCACCACCACCACCTCCGCAGATACCCTGTGTTGGCGTAATACCGGGTTGCGCGCCACCCCGACTGGAACCAAAACAACGCTGCAATGGGTTCTCTTGGGCATGCTTACTAAACACAGGCGGATTGAACATTCAAACCCGCAATAAGTGGATCTTTGACTGTCCTGGCGGTGTCCAATTGGTGCACTGCGATGCATGGCGGAACACAAATGTGTGCTGTTTTCCGCGATCGGATAGCCGATGCGATGCTGGTGGTCCCAACCAGATACTCTGCGAGCGCAACGGCGTCCCGTCCGAACCGTGAAAAGAAAACACGCTGCCGGGAGTAGCTCCCGGCAGCATATCAGAATGTATCAGGAGGAAGACATGTATCGTGAGCGTGGACTAACTCTGCTGGAATTGCTGGTTGTTGTGGTTATAATCTCTATGTTAGCGGGTCTTGTTTTAGCGACTGCTCGGAGCGCCCGACATAGAGCCTACAGGACTACTTGCATCAGCAATCTGCGTCAACTGAGCGCTGCAGCGGTGATGTATCGCACGGATTACGGTGAGCTGCCTGAAGCACAGGCGCTGCTGTTTCCGTATGTAAAGGACGCGCGATTGTTCGTCTGCCCGAGTGACCCGTATGCAGAACTAGGTGGCTCAAGCTTTTACGGTAGATTCTTTGCATCTCGACACGGCTCTGAGGTAAAAGCCTTCAGCTACCCGTACATCAGAGAGCATGTTGAGGCTCGCCACTACAGGCTTCTCCAAAGCGTTGATCCTAATCACGGCGTGTTTATCTGTGCTTTGCACGACAAGTGTGATTGGAGTGGCGTTTCTCTCGAAGAGGCGCAGGCAGGCTTTGTGGAAGCTACGGTGGAGTGCATTGACGGGGTGCTCCGAGCGCGCCTCGATGGCAGCGTAGAGTGGAAGCGAGTACCTATGAGATGGTATCAGTGTCCGAATGAAAACGGAGTATGGACTGGTGCAAGAGACGGGTGGAGGCTAATGAGTGACGAGCCTTGTCCGCCAGAGGTCTGCGACAGGAGGTGCTGAGGTGGCGAGTAGGCGTGAGGTCGGGAGCTTGAGTGTGGGGTATGTGGCGTTGACCTTTGCTTTTACTTTTTTTATATTGCCAGTTCATTTTTGGTTTGTCGTTAGTATCTTTATCTGGACTGGCTACTTACTTGATTTGGGTGGGTTCCGGTCTGAAGCGGCAGTTTCTGCGGCAGAAATCGCGGCAGAGACTTTCAGAGTTCATCAGCACTACTATCGTTTTTTGATCAGTTTATCGTGGATAGGTTTTTGCATATGGACTGCAGGCGGTATGCTGTTGTCCCCTCTCCTTGCGCTGGTTAGGGCGTCGTTTCGTTCTTCTTTTATGGTGAACTTGGTCGTTGTAGTTTACGCTTGGATAGTTTGTTTTCCTTTAGCTTGGCTAGCGGGTCGTTTCTTTCACATCTATGAGCCGAACGGGTACACACTGATAATCTCTGTATTGCTGTTGATTGCGTTCTTGGCTTCGTACAAGTTGGTTCCGATAGTAAAGCGTGTATATGTTTTTCTTCAGGAAACGGAGATAGAATCTTTGTGGAGGAGAAGGGCATAGGGTCAAGTTTACGCCGTTCTTTGGGAGAGAGCCCTTGTTCGTGGGTGAAGATGCTCCCGACTTTAGTCTTGGGTTGGTAAAGCCACAAGAACTCAGGGAAAACCTTGGTGGAGCTGGTGATGGTGGTTGCGATTCGGTTCAGAGAGCGCGTGTAGAGTTTGTGTGCATACAACGCGAAGGGTGGGTTTATGGCTACCGCTTGGCTTGGCAACTGTTTACCGATGTTCGTCCTGCACCAGACGCAATCGTTCGCGAGCACCCTACATTTCGTGAGGGACAGATAGTACCCTGTAATGCGCCCTATGAATAGCCCGACCTGCTGCACGCGCAGGCATCCGCCGATTGACCTGACCGAGGAGCAGTGCCGTCTGCTTAGTGGGCGGTAGATG
>JBBIQK010000084.1:0-7146 GCA_037442365.1 Armatimonadota bacterium
GTTTTGTTTCTCATAGTTGTGAAGATACCCCAACGGCGCTTTTTTTTTTGGTGTGTGTGAGGGGCGTCTGGGGGAAAATTGGTGGCATTCGGTCGCTTTTGAACTCAAAAGCTGTACCCTTACCAGCTCTCCCAACCCCTTGGGAGAGGGGGACACAGGGGGTGAGGGCATCCCCACGCGCCACGAGCTTCCCCCTACCCGTTGAGAAAGGGGGACACAGGGGGTGAGGGCAATCCTACATCGCCAATTAACGAACGCTGCGCGCTGATTGGTATATTTACGCACACGCGCAGACAACGGGCTACTGAAAACTTACCATAATCGCGCTGAGCTACGCAAACATCCACGGGGATAGACGGCGCGTCGCTACGGCAGCGGCAGTTTGGGGCGCGGCTCGAAGTCGGGCAGTTTCGGCGGGTTCGCCTCCAGCTGGCGCATAATCTCCGCAATCGCTCGCTCCAGCTGCGGGTCGCGCCCTGCCATGTAGTCCTGCGGCGAGTAGTCCACCTCGATGTCAGGGTCGGTACCGTAGTTTTCGACGCGCCAGCCGACATCGTAGAACCAGAAGGCGTATTCGGGCTGGGTGGTCAAGCCCTGATCCACGAACACCGACTTGGGCGAGATACCAATCACGCCGCCCCATGTACGCTTGCCAATCAGCATGCCGAGTTTCATCAGTTTGAAGGCGTGGCTGAACATATCGCCGTCGGAGCCCGCCCGCTCGTCGGTAATCGCGACCATCGGTCCCATGGGCGCGTCATAAGGGTAGGGCATCGGCTTGCCCCAGCGCGGCACATCGTAGCCAAGTCGCTTGCGCCCCAGTTTCTCCAGCAGCAGCGCGGACACATAGCCGCCGCCGTTCGCCCGCACATCCACAATCAGCGCAGGGCGCGTCAGTTCGGGCATAAACGCGCGATGGAACTCCGAAAAGCCCGTGCTGCCCATGTCGGGGATGTGGATGTAGCCGACCTGCCCGTTGGTTTTTTCATGCACATAGGCGCGGTTACGGTTCACCCAGTCGCGGTAGCGCAGTTTGGACTCGTCGCTGAGCGTCTTGGTGATCACGGTGCGCGTTTCGCCGCTGGGCGCGCGCAGGGTGAGTTGTACTACCGCCCCTGCCTGATGCAGCATCGCCTCGCCTGGCGTGAAGGTGGGGGTCAGGGGGCGTCCGTTGACGGCAATCAGCGCTTCACCGACCTGCGCGTTCACGCCTGGCTCGTTGAGGGGCGAGTCGGCGTCGTCCTGCCACGGGTCGCCCGCGAGGATGCGCATGATGCGATAGCCCTGCGCGGCGGCGTCCCACTCGAACTCCGCGCCCAGCAGCCCGACCGAATATTGCGGTGGCTGGCGGTAGTCGCCGCCGAACTCGTAGCAGTGCGAAGTGCCCAGCTCGCCCTGCATCTCCCACATCAAATCGGAGAACTCGCTGCGCGTGGCGACGCGCTCCAGCAGCGGGTAGTAGCGGTCATACACCTTTTGCCAGTCCACGCCCGACATGTCCGCGCTCCAGAAGAACTCGCGTTGCAACCGCCACGCCTCGCGGTACATCTGCTGCCACTCGCGAGTGGGCACGACGGCGCAGCGCACACGACTGAGGTCAATCCAGCCGCTCTCGCGCGAGGGGGGCGCGCTCTCGTGCTTCTCGTCGGGTTTCTGACCCGCGGGTATAACGCGCAGTCGCTTGCCCGAACGATACGCCAGCGTCTTGCCGTCCAGCGAGAGCGTGAAGTCATTCACCTTGCCTGTTAGGGTCTCGGTTTTGGCGTTCAGGAAATCGTACATCAGCAGTGTACCTTTGCCCTCGCCGTCTTCAGACCACCAGCTTGTGCCCAGCGTGCCCTCGACGGGGAACTGCGTCGCCAGCACGCGCTTTTTGCTCAGCCCCGCAACCTGACCGTAGATGCCCGCAGGCAGCGGCACGGTAATCACGCGCAGGTGGATGTCCTCGAAGTCGATGGCGGTTGTTTTCGGCTCGGTCGGCTGGGCGGTTTCGTCTTTGGGTTTCGCGCTTTCTTCAAACGGGCGCGGCTGGGGCAGTAGCGGGTTGGGGATGTCCTTGCGCAGCACGACTGCCATCACGCGCATGCCCATCGGGAACGATAGCTCGTACTGCAGGTTGTCGGGCACGGGGTCGTAGTCGCGATAGGAGAGGAAGTAGAGCATCTCGCCGTCGGGATCCCACGCGGGCGACACATCACGGAACTCCGGGCGCGTCAGATCGTGAATCGCGCCTGTTTCAGCGTCGTAGATTTTGATGATGTGCGTGCGCTCGTTAGGGGCGAAGCTGTACGCCAGCCAGCGCCCACAGGGCGACCATGCGAAGCCCGCGATTGCCGCGCTGTCGCTGCGCTCAATCAGCCGCAGCTCGCCCTTCGCGATGTCGAACAGCAGTAGCTCGAAACGATGGTTGCTGATTGCGGCGCGGTCGGCGGTGGGGCAGACCGCCATCTGGTAGGGGTGTCCGATGTCGAACGATTCGTAGCGCGTGATGCCGTCGGGAGTGTGGAGTTCGAGGCGGGGTTCGCCGCTGGCATCGGAGACGGTGAGGATGCGCGTCGCGTCGGGCAGGAACTGGCTCAGGCGGTAGCGCACGCCCTGCGCCTCGCCGTGCTGCAGCGCCGCGCCCTCCCAGTTGCCCATCACGAACGGCTTGCCGCGCACGGTCAGCAACAGCGTATGCCCCTGCGGATGCAGCGCGTATTCCTGCAGGTACTTCGCGCTGTCGACGAACTTGCGCTGCGCCTGCGTGCGCGGGCTTCGAAGCTCGACGGGTATCTGCCGCTCCTCGCCCGTCGCTAAGTCCAGCACATAGAGGTCGGCGCCCGCGTGGTACACGATGCGCTTGCCGTCCGTGCTGGGGTAGCGCACATAGTATTCGCGGTGATTCGTGTGGCGCTGCAGGTCGCCGCCGTCGGGCGTGCAGGAGTAGATATTCGCAATCCCCTCGTGGTCGGACACGAAGTAGATTCGCTCGCCAATCCACATCGGGGCGGTCAGGTCGCCTTCGGTGGGCTTGAAGCGCACAAAGTTGCCCTCGCCCGTGCGGTCAATCCAGAACACGCCCGCCGTGCCGCCGCGATAGCGTTTCCACCATGCGGGGTCGCCCGTGTGCCTGCCAAGGATGACCGCGCCGTTCGGTCCAAAGCTGATATGGTGCGCCAGTCCGTAGGGGTACTGCTGGGGCGGTCCGCCTTCCAGGGAGACGCGCCAGAGCCAGACTTCGCGCGGGGGTCGCGCCGCGCTGCTGGCGTAAATCACCGACTTGCCGTCGGGCGTCCAGCCGACAACCTGCACGCGCGCCGCCGCCTGATAGGTGAGGCGTCTCGGCTCGCCGCCCACTGCGGGCATCACATACACTTCGGGATGTCCCTCGTCCCGCGCGACGAAGGCAATCCACTGCCCATCGGGTGAGAAGTGCGGGGTCGCAACCTCGCTCAGGCTGGTGGTCAGCCGCCGCGCGTAGCCGCCTGACACGGAAACTGTCCACAAATCGTCCTCGCAGGCGAACGCCACTGTGTTGCCGTGGATCGTCGGAAAGCGGTAGTAACCCTTGCTGTTGCCCATCATCAGTCTCTCCGACTGGGGAGGATTCGTTGCGTCGGCGTCGGCTCCTGCCGCCGTCGCCAGCGCACCCAGGAGGACGCATAACATGCCGAGTTTGTGCATGGTGAAACGATTGTACCTGCGTCGGCTTGCGGCGCTGCACAGAGCCCATGCTGTTAGCCTGCGCCCCATACGCCAGCGCCAAAGGATGATTACCGAGCGATTGCAATTTGCCTCGATTTCCCCCCAAATTCCTCCGTCGCCTCTTGACAAACGCAAAATTCTGTGCTATAATATAGATGCAACCCGCAAAGTTGTGGGGGCACAGAGAACAATGGAGGGTAACACCATGTTGGGGATTCGGAAGTGCTGGAGTCTGAAGCGTGTGCGCCGAACGCTGGCGCAGGGCTGGATTGGGAAAGGAATTGCGCTTATTCTGGGCGCAGCGATGATCGCGCCGTCTGTGGCTATGCCTGCTGCCGTAGCAAACGCAACCCCTGAACGGGGGGGGGGTAAATAATGATAACAGTTTATTTGTGGCTGCTCATTCAGCCAGTAACGCTCGAACCCTCGATTTTCTTAGCAATCTAATCGCTCCTTGTCCACCCGACATTCCCACGCTTACCCTCACGAATGGTGACGCCACGCGCGATGGTATCGTGGACGACGCCGATCTAATAGCCATCCAGTTCGCGATGGGCGGCGATAATCCCGACTCCGACCTCAACGGCGACGGCATTGTCGATGACGCCGATTTGATGATTGTTTCGTTCAGCTTGGGGCAGCGTTCCGACGCTTCGTGGGGCAACTTTCCTGCGCCTGGCGGCTGGTACACACTCCAGTTCGCAGTGCAGCTGGGCGATTATGCGGGCGCCTTCACGGGCACGGTACAAATTAATCTGCGCGACATGAGTACCGGCGCGCACTACACCACTAGAGCCTTCTTCAACGGTAATCCCCTACAGGTGGTCTCCGTACAGGTTCCGACGCCGAACGCCTACGCTGTTCAAGTAATTGCGCCTGAAGACGGAAGCTGGCTCACCATCAGCCGCACTGATGTGGCGGCGACAGCACCTGCGCCCAACACCTTTGGCGCACCATTCGCCTGGCAAGGAAGTTTTCCAGTGCCCTATGGCGTGGTCAATCCCGCGAACGGTAATCTGATCCTCAGTTTTGGACTTACAGACTGGGGTGGACAGTCTGGAGTCGCATTTGGGGTGACCTACAACGCGCTGGACACGCGCGTGGGCGCGCTGGGCGTTGGCTGGCGTCATACTTTTGAAGCGCGGCTGATACCCTTCGCGGAAGGGTTCATTCTTGAGGAACCTGATGGGCGCGTGCTAGCCTTCGCCGAGCAACCTGACGGCAGCTATACCGCGATGAAAGGCGTATATGACCGACTGGTTCATGTAGGGAACGAGTATCATCTCATTCGCGCTTCGCAGGTACGCTGGGTGTTCGATTTGTCGGGGCGGCTAATCGCGATTCGCGACCTGCACAATCAAGGAGTGTCTCTGGAGTATAACCCTGCCAGTGGTCAGTTGGTTCGTGTGGTCGATACGACGGGACGGGCGTTGCGGTTCGATTACTATGGAACCGATGCACCAAACGCGTGGCAGGGCAAGCTGGCGTCGGTACGTGTGGAGGGCGTGCCTGATGTCCCTGAACAGATCTGGCGGTTCAGGTACCTGCCCGGCGGGCTCGCCGAGCCTAACAATAACATCCCGCGTCTTGAGCGGATTGTCTTTCCACCTCTTGTCTACGAGGGTGAGGTTGACCCCCACGAGCACGCCTACAAGTTCAGCTACACCGAATTCGACGTACCGAACGCGCCGCGCTATCTGCTAACACAGGTTGAGGATCGTGACGGCGCGGCGGTGGTGTACGAATACGGCACTACGAGCTACCAGTCTTTTGAGTGTACAGGCTACCGCGTGCTGGGACCTCCAGGTTCTGACGGTCCAGGCGCAGGGGGCCTGCGCGCGGAGGTATGCGCGACGCCTATCCGCGCGTGTCCTGTGATTTGGGATGGCGGTGAATGCGCCAGCTCGCTGGGGGCGACCGTTCGGCGCGTCCATTATGCAATCAGTCAAGACACGGATGGGAATCTGGGGTTCCTGACCTACGAATACGACGCGCTGGGACGGCTAAACCGCACCATAGACCCGCTGGGACGCGCAACACAACTGGGCTGGAACACCCTCTATCAGCTCCAGAGTATGCAATCACCTGCAGGGAGTGTGTACCACCTCTGCTGGGATGAACGGGGCAATCTTACCCGTGTGGAAGACCCTGCGGGCAACGCAGTGGAATTAGAATATACGGCGCTCAATCGTCTGCGCAGTGTGCGCGACGCGTTGACCCCCGCCGACAAGTATCGCCTGTTTTACACTTATAACGCTTTTGGTGACCTTGAGCAGGTTCGTGAACTGGCAGGAGAGGGCGCAGGTGTTGATGAGGCGATTACTACCTATGTGTGGGATACCACGCGTGGCTTACTGCAAGAGGCATGGGACGCCAAGGGACATCGCACGCAGAAATACCTCTATGACGCCTACGGACACATGCAGCAGGTGCAGAACGCTCTCAATCAGGGTGGGAGCGTGCAGCGGAATGCGTTGGGCTGGGCGCTTCAAGCGACCAACGCACGGGGGAAGACCATTATCTACAAGTACGACAGCTGGGGACGACTGCGCAAGAAGCAGACGCCCGATAAAGTCGTCAGATACACTTACACGCCTGAAGGGAAACCGCTGATGATGCACGAGGAGCCAGCGGGGCAGCCGTCGCGCACCACCGTGTGGGAATACCACGAGAACACAGGCGAGCTACAACGCGTGCGCACACCCGAAGGGACTGTCGAATACCACTGGAATCGCGGGCGACTCACGGAACTCACTCTCAAGGATGGGCAACAGCCCTTGAAGCAGTATCGGTATCACTACTCTCTTGCAGGCGAACTGCAGTATGTGTTCGTCGACAACTCCGAGCAACCCGAAGTGACCTATATTTACGAGGCGACCACAGGACGCCTGCAGCGGATGCAATACGCCAACAACACAGAAACCGAGTACCGATACGATGGACAGTTCCCCGATCGTGTGCGGGAAATCGAGTGGCGCGCAGGTTCTACGCCCTTCCGCAAAGAGACGCTTATTTACGACGCCCTTGGACGCATCCAGACGAAGCAGGAATATCTCCCCTCGGAGAATGGGGTGTTGCAGCTGGCGTCAACCACGACCTATACTTACGACCATCAGGGTCAGTTGGTGCGGGAGGTTCGGACGGGCGCGAATGCATACACGATAGCGTATGGGTATGACAAGGTGGGCAATCGGTTGACGCGCACACGCACAGTGAACGGGCAGAGTTTTGAGGATGCGCTGATGTATAACAAGGCGAACCAGCTGATATCCTTGAATGGTCAAAGCTGGGAACATGACGCCGACGGGAATGTGACCGTGCGTCGGGCGAAGGGGGAGACCTGGTTGCTGGATTATGATGCGGAGGGGAACCTAGTGAGTTTGCAGAAGCAGGGTGAAGCTGTGGGCTGGGTGTATGAGTATGACGGTTTGGGGCGTCGGGTGCGGGCGACGCGTGGCA
>JBBIQK010000085.1:0-5876 GCA_037442365.1 Armatimonadota bacterium
CCCGGCGGACTATGTTCCCTATAATCCGCGCGGCGACTTTTTCCCCGCGTCTGGCTCGCTTACCGTGGATGTGACGGGCACACCCAGTTATGACTCCGCAGACGCGTCGTGCAATGTGCGGCTGACGCTTGCGGCTCCCAGCGGGAAAGACCGCCTCGCAGGCATCGGCTGGAATGTGCAGATTACGGCATATGCTCCCAGCTACCTTTCGGAGGCGGCGGTGCTGATCACGAATGTGGACGGCGTGGGCTATGTGTTGAGTCCGGGAGCTACAGATGCCTTTCCCGGAACGGGTTCGTACTCCAGCGGTGGGGTGAATGAACTCTGCGGCTTCTATGGGCTGCCCCCGCTGGAGCTGCCCGACGGCAACCTCTATCTGGAGTTTTTCGAGACCTACGACGACCTTGGCGACTGCGGTCAGGACGGCAACTGGGACAGCGGCACGCTGACCTTCACCTTTGACACCGCGCCGCCGTTCACGGGCTACGACGAGGTGGGCGACGCGGGCGACCTGCCCGAAAGCGCACAGGCGACCCCCAGCGGCGCGCTCACGGGCATTCGCGGAACGCTCAGCGAGGGCGATGTGGACCTGTACGCTATCTACATCACCGACCCGTCCAGCTTTTCCGCCAGCACGCAGTGTACGACCTTCATCGACACAGCGCTCTTCCTGTTCGATGCGAACGGCAACCCTGTGAGCTTCAACGACGACGCGCCTGAAGGCGGCTTGCAATCGCGTCTGGACGGCAGCTGCATCCCCGCTCCGGGGCTTTACTACCTGGCGGTCTCAGCGTATGACCGCGACGCCGCCGACTGCAACGGCGCGGAGTTATGGGCGGACACGCCCTTTAGCTCGATCCGCTGCGCCGACGGCGTGGGTTCGGGTCGCATCGGCGGCTGGACAGGCTCGCACAGTGCGAGCGGCACATACATCGTGAACCTCACGGGCGCGGAAGGCGCGTCGCCCGGCGACCCGGACGACTGCCCGCCCTTCCAGGGCTGGGATGAGTTCACCAACGGCGGCGGCGACGCGGGCACCCTGCCCAGCAACGCACAGATAGTCTACCGTCCCGATATGACCCCATGCCAGTCGCCTGTGAACCGCATCCGCGGCGACATGGAAGCCAACGGCGTGGATATGTATGTTATCTGTATCACGGACCCTGCCAGCTTCGTTGCGACCACAGTGGGGCTGACCGCCTGGGATACTCAGCTCTGGCTTCTCAATTGCGATGGTACAGGCGTCGTTGCAAATGACGACTCTGACGGCTTACAGTCGCGCATCGACAATACTCCCAACTGTATTACCCAGGCGGGAACCTACCTGCTGGCGATTAGCCGATACAATCTCGACCCTGTGGATGTGAACGGCGCGCTGCTGTGGAGTTCAGGAGCGCTCTCCTGCGCCGACAACACGAATCCCATCGCGGGCTGGACAGGTACAACGAGCGCTGCAGGAGCCTATCAGATTCAGCTGCAGGGCGCGTACTTCGTGGCGCAGGGCGGCTGTGAAGGCGGTCCCGGTCCGTGCGACGGTGACGCCAATAGCGACGGTACTGTGGACGACGCCGACCTGCTGATTGTGCTGTTCCAGTTCGGCGAGTCGGGCTTCGGGCTGCAGGGCGATGTGAACAACGACGGCACGGTCGACGACGCCGACCTGCTGGTAGTGCTGTTCAACTTCGGCTGCGGTTCGTAAGCGGCGCCTGTGCGGGCTTCCCTAAGCAAGGGGAAGCCCGCACGCTTCCGCGTGAGAGACCTGCACAGGCACTGAACAGGTACACTCAATTCGCCATGAGCAATACCCCAAGAGAATGCTGGGATGACGACTATACCGACCTGACAAATCTTTCCTATGAGGCATGGGAACGGTTCGTCTTTGACAACGCTCGCCGCACGGACTACGATGTCTGCTACACCCAGCCTGAGCGACTGGTGGAGTATGTGACCCGAATGTGTCGGGAGTTTCGCTCCATCGGCGCGCGATACACACTGGAACAGATCGATGCGGGCATATGGTTTCTGCTGGGAGCGTCCGTGGAGTTTGGCGAGTGTCTGTTGCTCACGGAGATCCCCCTCGAAAAGCGTCTGGAGTGCCTTCGGGCGATGTATCATCCGTTTGCCGACTTTCTGGCGGGGCATCCTGCAGAGGTAATGGAAAACTGTTTCTACATGTGGTGGGACATGATTGCGGATAACTGCTTTGCTTACGACGACGGAGTTCAGCCCGACTGGAAGCGATTGAAGACGCTCTCAGAGAGGAGTCAGAATCCCTTGCCTGAGGCGCAAAAACTCTGGGAGCAGACCTACCGCGCCGCCTCCGAGGACAAGCGGGCTATTCTCGACTGCACGCTGGAGGTGCTGGTGAGGATTCTGAGTATCGATGACGCGCGGTGTCAGTCCGCCGCGCTCCATGGTCTGGGACACCTGCGCCATCCGCGCCGCGCGGCAATCGTGCAGGACTACATCCAGAAGTACGGACATTTGTACCGCGACCGCGACGCTATCCGCTGGCTGCGCCACTGCCGGGATGGCGTTGTGATGTAGCCCTGAACCGCCTATGCAGGCGGCTTGAGGGCGGCTATCGCTTCTACACTCTGGGGGTTCTCCAGCGCGCTCAAGTCCCCCGTCGGCTCGCCCAGATACGCCGCGCGAATCACCCGGCGCATAATCTTCGCGTTGCGCGTTTTGGGCAGTTCGGGCACGGCGTAGACCGCTTTTGGCATCAGCGGCTTGCCCATGCGCTCCGCCACAAGGTTACGCAACGCCTCCGCCAGCGATTCGGTGAACTCGGTACCGGGGCGCAACACCACGAACGCCACCGCCGCCTGCCCTTTCACCTCGTCGGGCATGCCAATCACACCCGCCTCCACCACATCGGGGTGCTCCACCAGCACGCTCTCGATCTCGGCAGGTCCGACGCGCTTGCCCGCAATCTTCAGCGTGTCGTCCGCACGCCCCAGAATGTACCAGAAGCCCTCCTCGTCAATCAGGCTCAGGTCGCCGTGATACCAGAGGTTCTCGAATCGGCTCCAGTAGGTCTCCAGATAGCGTTCACGGTCGCGCCAGAAGCCCCGTGTCATCCCGGGGTTCACATTCCGCACAACCAGCAAGCCAATCTCGCCGCGCACGGGTTCGCCCTGTTCGTTCAGCACATCGGCGTCAATCCCTGGCACAACGGTATTGAAACTGCACGGCTTGAGCGGGCGCAGCACCGTACAGCCCAGAATGCCGCCTGAAATCTCCGTGCCGCCAGAGTAGTTGATAATCGGCGCGCGGTTTTTGCCCACATGCTGGAGCGTCCAGAGCCACGGTTCGGGGTTCCACGGTTCACCTGTGGAGCCGAGCAGGCGCAGGCTGGGCATCGGGTGGCGGTCGGCGTACTCCGCCGATTCGCGCATCAACGCCCGTATCAGTGTCGGCGTGATGCCCAGCACCGTAATGCCGTGCCGCTCCACCATGTCCCACACGCGGTCGGGGGCGGGGTAGTCGGGCGAGCCGTCGTACATAAACACCGTCGCGCCCAGAATCAGCCCACCCATAATCAGCCACGGTCCCATCATCCAGCCGATGTCGGTGAGCCAGCTAATCGTGTCCGACGGCTTAAGGTCAAACAGGTGATACATATCCTGCGCCGCTTTGATGGGGAAGCCCGCATGCACATGGAGCGCCGCTTTGGGCTTGCCTGTCGTGCCTGAGGTGTAAATCATCATGCAGGGCGTTTCGCTATCAAGCGCGGGCGCGACGAATTCCCCCGCCTGCAGGAGGTCGGCATAGCGGACTTCGCGGGCGGGGTCAAGACGCATGGCGCGTCCCGCGCGCTCCACCACAATCACGCGCTTCACCTGCGGCAGCGCCTCCAGCGCTGTGAGCGCCGTCTCTTTCATCGGCACAACCTTGCCGCGGCGGGGGAACCCGGCGGCGATAAAGAGCCACTCCGCCTCCGCGTCCTGCATCCGCGAGATAATCGGTTCGGGACCGAACCCTGAAAAGAGCGGGAGCGCAATCGCGCCGATTCGCGAGACCGCCAGCAGCGCAATCGCCGTTTCGGGGATGAAGGGCAGAAACAGCCCCACGCGGTCGCCCTGTTGAACGCCCAGCGCCTGCAGCCCTCGCGCGAGCGCGTTCACCTCGTCCAGCAGCTGGGCATAGGTGTAGGTGCGGATTGTGCCTTCCTCGCCTTCCCAGCGCAGGGCAATCGCCTCGCCGCGCCCTGCCTGCACATGGCGCTCCAGCGCGTTATAAGTCCAGTTCAGCCGCCCGCCGACGAACCACTGCGCGAACGGCTTGCCCGCGCTTTGGTCTACCGTGCGCTCGTAAGGCGTGTGCCAGTGAAAGCCGATGTCGTCAAAAAACGCCTGCCAGAACCAGTCGGGGTCTTCAATGGAGCGTTGTAGAAACGCCTCATACGAGGGAATCTGATAGCGACGCATCTGCGCCGTGATGTTGGCTTGCGCAGTTACCCCCTCATCGGGTCGCCACGCGATGGGCAGCTCAAACTCCTGCATCGTTGCGAACCTCCTATAGAAAAGGATACCCGTTTGCACAGATGGCGGCGATTTTCATCATCAGCAGGAGATTGGTAGAAACATGCGAAATTCATCTCAGACGGAGGTGAGACTGAGCCGTCTCTTGTAGAGACATGGTTGAGTCAGAGGACTGCTGATGCCCGCACAGGAGAGTCTTTTGGCGCGGGTGGCGCTCAGGAGTTTGGTTGCTGTGGGGCTGAAGCGGTGCTCCCGTAGATAAGGTCTTTGCGCGATTCGAGGCGGGGACGTCAAAAAAGGAGTGGCTCCCTGCAGAGGGGTTTTTCGTGTCTTCAAAAGTCTGAACTCGATTTGAACTCAAAACGAGGTTGTGTTCACGGAGAGCGTGTGGCGGCAGGATTGCTGCGATTATTGATTATAATTAAGTGCGTCGGAGGTTCGCGATGGGAGTGTTGACAGTCAAAGCAGCAGAGAGGAAACCCTTCTGGCGCTTTGCCCTCGCAATTTTAGCGGGGGGGGGGATAGGACCGTTTCACTGTCCCTACTTTTGTTTGTCCTGCTTTCTTTAGTGGTTGTATCTGCTTCTTCTCAGGAGCCCCAGCCTGAACCTGTATGTATACCTGTACGGTTTGCAGTCCAGGAGCCCCAGCCTGAACCTGTATGTATACCTGTACGGTTTGCAGTCCCGGATCAAATTTGCTTTGATAACGATGCCATCTACCTTGGATCTGGTACGGGAGCAGTAGATGGCAACGGCTGGCTCTGCGATGGGTTGTTGCTGCTGCCTGCAACAGGACAGACGACCTTTGGATTGCCCTTTCCTGCAGTAGATGTGTTCCACTCGGGGTATTTTTATGTCTCATCACCCACGCCTGGGGGCACACTGGGACCGTACTGGTTTTTTGGGCTGGAACGGATGTGTGTGGTGCTATCTTCGGGCAATCAGCGCCTGCCCGGTACCTCCCTAGGAAGCACAGCGTGGCGCGGCACTCCCACAGAGGTGATTCTGCAGCCTACTGGTGGAGGCGATATTCCTGAATCTGCCAAACGAGTCCGTGAGTTGACCGTCTACGACGCAGACGGTAGTGCGATGCGCTTTCTGGCGTTTATCATGAGTGAGCCTGACGATGTAAGTCCATTTGCAGAGCGATGGAGCATCGTCCCAACAAAAGGGGTGCAAGCAAGCTTAGAGGCGGTTGTAGATGAGACAGGATTGATTCGCGGTTTCGTATTGCGAGGTGGACCTCTAGGGCGCATTCGTGAGGGAGGGGATTGGACTTACTGCTTTGGGCCAGCTCGGCGGATAGGCTGGGGAAACGCCTACAAGTCGCGCCTGCACGACCTCATGTCTTTTGGTTCGTCACCCGCGATTGTCTCTCCCAGCGGTAA
>JBBIQK010000086.1:0-5741 GCA_037442365.1 Armatimonadota bacterium
GGGGGATGTGGTGGAGGCGTTTAGGCGGTGTTGGTCGGGGTGTCGTGTCTGTCGGCGTCGGAGGCGTCCTGCGACCTTTCAGTTGGTGCAAGGTGAGGAGGGCTTAAATTGATGCCAATGACCCCATTTTTTGCGCAAGCGGTTGGCAAGGCAATCGCTATGCGGTACAATTCCGTTATGCTTCGGTTAAAACTGCTGGTTGGATTGCTCTGGTGCATCGCTTACGCCGATTCGTATCAGCCGCTGCTCAATCACGATCGAATGACGCAGCTGTTTCTGGAGATGGCGAAGATTGAGAGCGGCTCGGAGAACGAGGCGGCGATGTGTGAGTTCGTAGCGAAGCACCTGCGCGAACTGGGCGCGGAGACGGTTGTTATCGACGAGGCGAGCAAGCAAATCGGCGGCACGGGCGGGAATGTGCTGGCGCGGTTCAAGGGCACGGTGGACGCGCCTCCGCTGCTACTGAACGCGCATGTCGATACGGTCTACTCGACAGAAGGCATCCAGCTGATTCGCGACGAGACCGAAATCCGCACGGACGGCAAGACGATTCTGGGCGCGGACAACAAGGCGGGCGTGGCGATTATTCTGGAGGTGATTCGCACGCTCAAAGAGCGCAACCTGCCGCACCCGCCGCTGGAGGTGGTGTTCACCATCCGCGAGGAGAAGGGGCTGCTGGGCGCGAAGGCGCTCGACGCCCGCCAGTTGCGCGCCCGCACAGGGCTGGTGGTGGACGGGCGCGAAGACCCCAGCGCGCTGTTCGTGCAGTCGCCCACGCACTGGAAGTGGGAGGCGGTCTTCACAGGCAGGGCGGCGCACGCGGGCGCGGAGCCTGAAAAAGGCAGGAACGCCATCGCGATGGCGGCGAAAGCGATTGCGCAGATGGAGTGGGGACGCCTCGACGCCGAGACCAGCGCGAATGTCGGCGTGATTGAGGGCGGTCAGGCGATGAATGTCGTGCCCGACCGTGTGAAGCTGGTCGGCGAGTTCCGCAGTTTTGACCCCGCGCGCGTGCAGGCGCTGATTGAACGCTGGCGCACCGTGTGCGAGCAGACTGCCCGCGCGGGCGAGGGCAGCGCGGAGGTGAACTTCAGCCAGACCTTCGAGGCGGTGCGCCTGTCTGAAGACGCGCCGATTGTGCGCGCCGCCGTCGCCGGGCTGAAAACCGTCGGCGTCGAGGCGCGGCTGGAGCGCACGGGCGGCGGCTCCGACGCGAATGCCTTCGCGCTCAAGGGCATTCAGTGCCTGGTGTTCCCCACGGGCGCGGATCGGATTCACTCGCCCCAGGAGCGGCTGCTGCTGCGCAACTTCTACCAGTGCGGCGAGGGCGTGCTGCAGACGGTGTTGCAGTGGGCGCAGATGCACACGCCGCGCCCCGCTACAACTGCGCCCGCAGCCATTCCGTAGTGCGCTCAATCAAGAGTCGCTCCGCTTCGGGCTGCGTGAAGGTGTGGTCTGCGCCGTCGATGCGCTGGAATTCGAAGCGTTGCGCGCTGGTGAATGCGCGTTCGTAGGCGCGTCCCTCGTCGAGGCTGACCGCCGCGTCCGCGCTCCCGTGCAGCACCAGCGCGCTCCCCTTGTAGCCGCGCACGCTCTCCAGCGGCTTCAGGTCGGGCAACTCACGGAAGAAATCCACCCCGACCAGGAAGCCCCCGCGATTCTGCGGCTGGTCAGGGACGCCTGTGGGGGGCATCCAGCGCATGGGGTTCGACACGGGCGCCCACAGCACCACCGTTTTGATCGCCCCCGCGCGCGGCAGGCTCAGCGCAACGACGCACCCGCCCAGCGAGAAGCCCAGCATTGCCAGCCGATTCGAGTCCACGCGCCGATGCCCGCGCAGGTACGCCAGCGCGTTCAGGGCGTCCTCCACCTCGCCCCGAATGGTCATCTCCTCAAACAGTCCCTCGCTGTCGCCTGAGCCGAGGAAGTCGAAGCGCAGCACGGCGAACCCCTCCTGCGCCAGTCGCCGCGCCGTATGCACAAACAATCGGTGGCTTTCTGCTTTGTGCCCTGTGAAGCCATGGCACATCAGCACGGCAGGCGCGCGCCCACGCCCCTCTGGCAGGTGCAGCACCGCCGCCATTCGCTTGCCCCGACTGGGAACCCACAATAGCGCTTCCATCGCCTGTAGAATACCCCAGTGAACAATTTCGTACAAATGCAGTCTATGACGGCGGCAGAGACACCCTCTCTGACTACTTTCTGAAGGAGGAGCAGCGATGAAGCGTAAACTGTTGTGGCTTGCAGGAATCGGCGCGGTTGCGGCGCTGGCGTATGCGCAGACAGCGACCGTTCGCGGCGCGTTCGGTCATGGACTGGCAGGGCTTCCCGACGCGGAGCGCCCGAACGCTCAGTTCCACTTCTCGGTCAAACAGGCAGAGTATAACGGGCAGACGCGCACGGGCGGCGGCTTCGCCATCGAAGTGCGCACGGAACAGGCGCTCACGACCGTCCAGATGGCGAACGCGAACCGTGTCGCGGTTGACATGGAGAACCGCGCCGCGACCTTCAGCGGACCCGCGGTTGCCGTGCAGCGCACCCGCCAGGGCGTGCAGCGCACGCGCGGCATGGCAGTGGTGCGCGTGGGCGACCTGCGCAACCCGCGCACGGGCGAGGGCGACCCCGACACGATTGCCGTCCGATTCTTTGTGGAAGGCAACGAGGAGCCTGTGTTCACCTATCGTGGAATCGTGCGCCGCGGCGACATCGTGGTCTTCGAAGAGACCCGCTCGCGCTAACGCGAACCCGATTAGTCCATCCTGCGCGTCCCGCGCCCGTGTCTGGGCGCGGGACGCGCCTTTAACAGCAGGAATGCCCCCATTTTCCGTGAACCCTACCTGTGGCATCAGCGCGGATGCCCCCGAAGCACCCTCCGCTGCGTCCGCCGATGTCAGGAGGCAGACCCATGGCGCGTACTATGCGAGCGAATGTCTTTCGGGACACGATGCAGTTCGGCATCGAGGAAGTGCCTGTCCCGACGCCGGGACCGGGCGAAGCCCTGATTCGAATCACTCTGACCACGATCTGCGGCACTGATGTCCACATCGTCAAGGGCGAATACCCCGTGCGCTCCGGGCTGATTATCGGGCACGAGCCTGTGGGCGTGATTGAGGCGCTGGGCGCGGGCGTCACGGGCTACGAAGTCGGCGACCGTGTGCTGGTGGGCGCGGTGACGCCGTGTGGGCAGTGCCGTGCGTGCCTCTCGGCGCAGTGGGCGCAGTGCGGGCACGGAACAGGCTACCAGGCGCTGGGCGGCTGGCGATTCGGCAACACCATCAACGGCGTGCAAGCCGAGTACGCGATTGTGCCCAACGCTCAGGCGAACCTTGCGAAAATCCCCGACGACCTGACCGATGAGCAGGTGGTGCTGCTGGCGGACATCGCCTCCACAGGGTTCAGCGGCGCAGAATCCGCGCCCGTGCGGATTGGCGACGCGGTAGCGGTGTTTGCGCTCGGTCCGATTGGCTTGTGCGCCTGCATCGGCGCGCGGCTGATGGGCGCGGCGCTGGTGATTGGCGTGGATCCCGACCCACACCGCCGCGCGTTCGCCCAGCGTATGGGCGTCGATATCGTGCTGGATCCCACGGGGTGCGACGCCGTTGCCGAAATCAAAAAACTCACCGACGGCGGCGCGGATGTCGCCATCGAAGCGCTGGGACTGCAGGAAACCTGGGAAAACTGCCTGCGCTGCCTGCGTCCGGGCGGAACGCTCTCCAGTCTCGGCGTCTACAGCGGCAAGCTCCAGATTCCCTACGAAGCGTTCGGCGCGGGAATCGCCGACATCAAAATCGTCACCACGCTCTGCCCCGGCGGTAAGGAGCGCATGCGCCGTCTGATGGAGATGGTGCGCCATCATCGGGTGGACCTGACGCCGTTGCTGACCCACCGATTCCGCCTGGACGACATTCGTGAAGCGTATGAGGTGTTCATGGCGCGGCAGGACGGGGTGATGAAAATCGCCGTCGCGCCGTAGCCGTGTGTGTCGGGCGTCGGGACGCGCGCCCGACGCCTACCCGAACATCTCGCGCAGGCGTACGCCCAGCCCGGGCGCAGTTGTGGGCGCGACTCTGCCGTTGTGCAACACTGCGCCGATGAAGGGGTCGTCCAGCAGGTTCAGGTGGCTATCCAGGTCCAGATGGTCTGCCAGCGGGGCAATCTGGCTGGCAGCGCTAATCGAGAGGCTGCTGTCGGAATAGCATCCGTACATTACCTGCAAGCCGAGCGCGCGCGCCGTATGCACCATGCGGATGGCTTCGCTGAGACCGCCGCACTTCATCAGCTTGATGTTAATCCCATGCACGCGGTCGGCGAGGCGCACGACATCACGCGCGTCGAAGCAGCTCTCGTCGACGAAAATCGGCAGGGGCGACTCGCAAGAGAGCGGGATCAGGTCGTCCTCTGCGCCGCGTGGGAGGGGCTGCTCGACATACTCCACCCCGCGGTCTGCCAGCCAGCGGCACATTGTGCGGGCGTCCTGCAGGCTCCAGCCGCCGTTGGCGTCCACGCGCAGCGCGACGCCGTCGGGCGCAACCTGCCGAATCGCCTCGAACATCGCCTGATCCGCCTCGATGCCTGCGGGATTGCCCAGCTTGATTTTGAGCGCGCGGGCGTGTGTGAGTTCCAGCCAGTCGCGCGTGCGTTGCTGGGCGATGTCGGGCGGGTTGATACCAATCGTCACCGAGGTGGGCGCAATCGAAT
Organism: Armatimonadota bacterium; assembly: GCA_037442365.1. GTDB lineage: Bacteria > Armatimonadota > Fimbriimonadia > Fimbriimonadales > GBS-DC > GBS-DC. The sequence continues at coordinate 4,699 of JBBIQK010000086.1, forward strand.
CCAGCGACAGCCCCAGAATCTGCCACACGGCAAGCCCGGTGCGTTTGCCCAGCCAGTCCCAGAGCGCCATATCAATTGCGGCGCGCGCCGCCGAGCCGACGCCGCCGTCAATAAGCGTCTGCTCAACCTGCACGCGCTCCAGCGGATGGAGCGTCGCCAGCAGGGTGCGCGCCTGCGCGAGGTGTTCCAGAATCAGTTCCGTGCTTTGTCGGAAGTCGCCAATCCCAAATGGCGACGCCTCGCCCCAGCCCTCGATGCCGTCCGCCTCGACGCGCGCCCACACATTCACCGTCTGCGCGGTCGTGCCGCGACTGATGGTGAGCGGAAACCGTTTGTTGACCGTGAAGGTCGCCCACGCGAGCTGCATAGCGCGGGGATTCGGCGGGCGCGTGCGCTTTCCTGCCAGCGCCCGCTGCCCGTCAGCCGACCAGCTCGTCGGGCGTGAACCAGAGGTTCAGTTCATACGCCGCCGCTTCAGGGTCGGACGAGCCGTGAATGATATTCTGCTCAATGTCCAGCCCGAAATCGCCGCGGATGGTGCCCGGCGCGGCGTTCGCGGGGTTCGTCGCGCCCATCATCTGGCGGGTAATCTCGATGGCGTTCGGACACTCCAGCGCCATCGCGACCACGGGTCCCGAAGTGATGAAGTTCACCACGCTCTCAAAAAAGGGCTTGTCGCGATGGACGGCGTAGTGCTTCTCGGCGAGTTCGCGCGTCGGATGCACCATCTTCAGACCGACGATGCGAATCCCGCGCCGTTCGAACCGCTGGATAATCTCTCCGACTAACCCGCGGCGCACGCCGTCGGGCTTGACGAAAATCAAAGTGCGTGTGGTTTCGTTCATAAACGCCTCCTTAGTTCACTCCATAAGCGTCGCACAGCGACGGCGGAATTATACCTTTGAGGCGCGCATGGGCTCATTGGCATCAATTTAAGCCCTTTTGGGCTATAATCTTAGCATGCACAACGGCAACTGACATCTACTGAACAGCTGGAGAACATCCTGCGACGACTCTTGGACACCGAAGCCGACACACTCGCG
>JBBIQK010000087.1:0-5512 GCA_037442365.1 Armatimonadota bacterium
CGCGAGTGTGTCGGCTTCGGTGTCCAAGAGTCGTCGCAGGATGTTCTCCAGCTGTTCAGTAGATGTCAGTTGCCGTTGTGCATGCTAAGATTATAGCCCAAAAGGGCTTAAATTGATGCCAATGGGGATTGATATGAGCAGGGTATATTTAGACAGGGTGAGAAACTATGAAGCAGGCTATCTCCACAGAGGCGCGCGCCGCGCCGCAACAGCCCCGCACCTTCGGGGAGTTCCTGCAACAGTACGACGACGCGCACGCCGAATGGGTTAACGGGGAGGTTCTAACGGTTATGCCCGCGTCTGTAGAGCATCAGGATACAAACATGTTTTTGCTGACTCAGAGGGTGTTTATCGCAGTCGCGTGCTGGAGGGCTTCTGGCTGGAGGTGGGTTGGCTGTGGGTGCGTCCGCCGTTGTGGGGGGTGTTGAAGCAGCTGGGTCTTGGCTGAGCGTTGCGGCGTGTTGCTCCGATGGGCTCAGGGACATCCCCGTCGTGTGCTGGGGCATTCGCTGCGGGGCGCGCGGGCTGTGGTGGGGATAGTCGCCGCCCCCGCGTGAGTTTTCTCTCCGAAATTCAGGGTCTTTGGGGGCAAATTGGGACAAAAGTCCCATCTCATCCCCCGCAAAAGTGATATATAATTGACTACAGGAGCGCGATAGGCTCCCTGCGACAACTCTTTTTTTGGAGGAGATCAAAACGATGCGTACAATCCGATGGGACTTTACACAGTGGGTTGACGGAAGCGCAAAACATCGTGTTTGGGACGCGCTGTCGGGCGTGCGCAGGCGACTTCGCTGGGGGTTCCTCGGGCGGAGCGGGGTTTGCCTGCTTGTGTACGCGACGCTGTTGCTGCACCCAGCCGACTGCCAGAGCCTGCGCTGGCTGGGGGGACCGGAATCAAATGGTATCGTAAGAGTGTCCGATGATGGTGCGACGGTCGCGTGGCTAACGGGTTCCTTTTATTACCGCGCTTATGTCTGGCGTATGGGCGACGCGCAACCGCGTCAACTGAACCCTGGCGGATACGATACCGTGGCTTCACCAGTGGTGACCGCCGACGGCGCGCGCGTCTATTTCACTCGATACAACCAGTACGGCTTCAACGCGCATGCTCTTCTCTACGAGCCTCTGAGCGACACCTACACGACGCTGTCAGGGATATCGTCGCTTGGAAGATATTGCTGGATACAGGACATCACCCTCGACGGACAGTATGTTGCCGGGTTCAGAAACATCCAGCCGGGCGGGCTTTCGTATTACGCATTCATCGGCAGCACCGAAGGTGAGGGCAGCAACTACCTGCTTTCGCGCAGCGGCTACGAATACGGGGTTGCCTTTGCCATCAGCCGAACCCGCAACGGTCTTGTTGTTGGAGGTACCGTGGGTCCAGACTATATCTGGGGAATAGGCGACAAACACCCCGCCATCTGGCGGTTGAGCGCGTATGGCGATCAGCCAGAGCCTGAAGTAATCGCCGATGTGGAGGGCAGAGGGACGCTTCTCGCGCTCTCCGCTAACGGTAAAATCGGCTGTGGGAGCACTTTTACAATCAGCGCAGGTACCCCGCTGTACGCCTTTGTGTGGTTCGACGGCGCCAACCCGCCGATTCGGTACATGCCTAATCTTTCTGCTAATGGTCGTAGCAGTGCGTATGATATAACCGCCGATGGCAGGACGATTGTCGGCATTTCCGACGACCGCGCCGTGCGCTGGCGCAGAACGGGCGACGCCTTCACCATAGAAGACCTGAATGTGACCTACGCCGAGCTGCTAAGTTCGGGCTCGTCTCTGGTTGATGCGTCGTCCATCTCTTCGGACGGACGGTATATCGCGGGCTACGGGTACAACGGCGCGCGCGGTCAGTACGAGGTGTTTCTGCTGGACACGGGTCCCTGCGCGAACCCGCCTGACCTGAACGGCGATCGGAGCGTGGACGACGCCGACCTGTTGCAGGTGCTGTTTGCGTTCGGGCAGTCGGGCGTGGGGTTGCCAGAGGATGTGAACGGCGACGAGGTGGTGGACGACGCTGACCTGCTGCTGGTGCTGTTCTCGTTTGGCGTGCAGTGTTAGTGTGGCTTCCGCTCTAATGAGTGACTGTGCCTCCTTCTGTGCGGCTCCCCGCGTGAAGCGGGGGGAGCCGTATTCGCGACAATCAAGACGCCATAACCGCTTGGTTCGTACCAGAAGGCGGTTCGCCGCTGTGGGGCGAGGTATACTCAGGGTCGGGTGAGACGCTATGGAGCAGGTCGTTTCCGCGGAGGCGCGCGCCGCGCCACAGAAGCCCCGCACCTTCGGGGAGTTCCTGCAACAGTACGACGACGCGCACGCCGAATGGGTCGACGGGGAGGTTATAACGGTTATGCCCGCGTCTGTAGAGCATCAGGATACAAACATGTTTTTGCTGAGCCTGGTGGTGAACTGGGTCGCGTATTACGAGTTGGGAAAGGTCTATCATCCGCCGCTTCTGGTGAAGTTGCCGTTGCCAGAGGGCAGAGAGGTCGCCCGCGAGCCTGATATTGTGGTCGTCCTCAACGGCAACGCGGGGCGGTTTGAGGCGCAGTATTTTGACGGCGCGCCCGACCTGATTGTTGAGATTGTCAGCCCCGCCAGTCGGCACACGGATCGCTTTGTGAAGTTCGAGGAGTACGAGACGGCGGGCGTGCCTGAATACTGGGTGGTGGATCCTGATCGTCGGTATGCGGAGTTTTTCCAGCGTGATGCGTCGGGGTTCTATCGGGTGGCGTTTGGGGGTTCGGAGGGTGTTTATCGCAGTCGCGTACTGGAGGGCTTCTGGCTGGAGGTGGATTGGCTCTGGTCGCGCCCGCCGCTATGGAGCGTTCTGAAGCAACTGGGGCTTGCATAAATGTCTGTTGCTGACTTCTCAGGTGATTACACGCCGCAGGGCAGGTAGAATCGTAATATGGGCATAAGCGCGTCGATAGCCGCAGTGCAGATGCAGTTTCGTCTGGAAGATTACCGTAGCGCGGAGGCGTTCCGCGAGCGGATTGGGGGGCTGGCTCGTGCGGTGCGTCAGCGCGCGCCGAAAGGCGACCTGCTGATGGTGTTTCCTGAAGATGTGGGGCTGGGGCTGATGTTCACGCAGGATTTCGAACGCGTGCAGACCTGCAAGACGATAGTGGAGGCGGGCATGCGCCTGATGGAGCGGCATCAGATCAATTTCCTCACAGCCGAGGGCGGCTTCGCAGGGGCGACGCGGCGCCTGATGCGCACGCTCAGCCCGTTCGTGGAGCGTATCTATCACGAGGCGTTTGCAGAGGCGGCGCGGGCAACGGGCGCGTGGATAGTCGCAGGCAGCGCGCCGATTGCTCAGGGCGACTGTGTGTATAATGTGTGCTACACCTACAACCCAAGAGGCGAGCGTGTGCTGATTCAGCGCAAAATCAACCTTGTGCCGCTGGAGCAGGAGCTGGGATTGAACCTGTGCGCCGCCCCACAGGAGACGCCGACCGTCGACGCCCCTGTGGGCAGGCTGGGCGTGCTGATTTGTCTGGATGGCTTTTATCACGAACTGATTGACCAGCACGCGCGGCGGGGGGTGCGTGTGCTGGCGATGCCCTCGTATAACCCGCTGCCCTGGACGAAAGAGGAGGCGCAGGGCTGGGAGAGTGGTCTGCTCGCAGGTGTGCAGAAGCATTCCGATATGATCGGCGTCAATCCGATGGGCGTCGGCGGCTTTTTCGATGTGCGTGCGGAGGGGCAGTCGTCGATTGTCGCGGCGCGCGCCCGCACGCCCGACGGTAGCGGCTACCTCGCCCGCGCCCGAAGCAAAGATCAGGAGGAAATCCTTATCTACGCGACCCCTTGACGCGCGCGGTGCGCATGGGGTATACTTGCCCCGCCATACCGCAGACAGCAGGCGTCCTGTAAGGGACATAATCCGCGCGGCGGTCCGCCTGCCGAGGGATGCGCACGGGACAGTTTGGAACATGGCGGCGTTTCGGCGCAAGCCGACGCCCTGCTAATGTACCGAACCGTTGCGAGCCTGCTGCGGCGTGGCTCGCGTTTTTGGTTTTAAAAGGCGCGAAACCGAGGAGGTGTATCGAATGGCGACAACCGAACAGGCGACACACGCTAGCCCTGAGCGTCGCTGGGCGCGCGAGCCGCGCGCCGAAAAAGTGGCGCAGGTGAACCAGATACGCGCGTGGATGGGCGAAGCCAAAGCGCAGATTCTGGTCGACTATCGCGGGCTGAGCGTGCGTGAGATCACCGACCTGCGCAAGCAGCTGCGCCAATCGGGCGCGGAGCTGCGCGTGGTCAAAAACACGCTCTATCGCATCGCGCGCGACGGCAATATTCCCGAGGCGCTGGAGCCGCATCTGCATGGGATGACCGCGATTGCGTTCGTCACGGGCGACGAGGCTGCCGCCGCCAAAGCGCTTACCGACTACATCAAGCAGGCGCGCAAGGCGGAAGTGAAGGCGCTCATGCTCGGCGAGAAGGTCTATCCTGCGACGATGGTGGACACGCTGGCAAAGTTGCCCCCGCGCGAGGTGATGCTGGCGCAGTTTCTGGGCGCAATGCAGTCGCCCATCACGGGGCTGGTGGGCACGCTCTCCGAACTCATCGGGCAGTTCGTGCGCACGCTCCAGGCAGTTGCCGATAAGAAGGCAGAAACCCAATAATCACAGAAGGAGGCACACACTATGGCGAAACTAACCGCTGAGGAACTGATTCAGGCAATCGACGAGATGACCGTGCTGGAGTTGAACGAGCTGGTCAAGGCGTTGCAAGAGAAGTACGGCGTGTCGGCGGCGGCGCCCGTCGCAGTCGCCGCGATGCCCGGCATGATGCCCGGCGCGGCAGAGGCAGCCCCTGCGGCGGAGGAGAAGACCTCGTTCGATGTCGTGCTGGCAGCCGCAGGCGACAACAAACTGCAGGTCATCAAGGTCGTCCGCGAACTTACGCAGCTCGGACTGAAAGAGGCGAAAGACCTCGTGGAAGGCGCGCCTCAGAAGGTCAAAGAGGGCGTGAGCAAGGAAGAGGCGGAGGACATCAAGAAGAAGCTCGAAGAGGCAGGCGCGAAGGTCGAAATCAAGTAGGCGACTATGCGCAGATTCTGCCTGAGTTGACACCCTCTCCCCGCGCAAAGCGGGGAGGGGTACTCGACAGGCACAGCTACAATGGAAGACCTTCCATCAAGGCTCTCCTGACGACGGAGCCTACCTGTTGCGCTTCGCGCTGGACTTCTTGCTGGGAGCGTATAATCAGATCGCACGGGATGAGCAGGCGCGCAAGGGCGCGATTCAGCCGCGCGAACAGGTCAATCCGCTGCTGTCGGCTTAGAGGGTCTTGCAAGATTATTAGCAAATCCCAGTCGCTCTGTGTGTCTGCGTCTCCGCGCGCGCGGGAGCCGAACAGCACAATCTGCTCCACAGCGACGCCTGACGCCGCCGTCTCCGAGCGGATAGCTTCTATGATAAGCAATCGCGTCGCCTCGTCGGTCATGGGCAGCGTCTGCACAACTTGAGTATACCTCCTCGTCATTCGTACC
>JBBIQK010000088.1:0-5403 GCA_037442365.1 Armatimonadota bacterium
GTTTTGTTTCTCATAGTTGTGAAGATACCCCAACGGCGCTTTTTTTTTTGGTGTGTGTGAGGGGCGTCTGGGGGAAAATTGGTGGCATTCGGTCGCTTTTGAACTCAAAAGCTGTACCCTTACCAGCTGCGGGAGAGGGGAGCGGCGCTCCTGTTGCAGTCTTAGCGCAAAGACACTTAATCCACTGGTCATAGTTCGCAAAACAGCGACTTATGGAGCGGCGCGCGGGCAATAGCACGCCTCTGAATGCGCGTGTGCGGGAATTAGCGAACGCTGCCACGCCGATTGGTATCACGGCATCGACTCGGTTTTCTCCACAGCACCATCAGGTAGTTCGCTTGCGTCGCCGGGAGCGCCGATTGGTATCACGGCATCGATTCGGCTTTCTCTTCCGACATGTAGGGGATGAGCAGCGACACGCGCCGATTGGAGTAGTGATACGGGTCGTGCGGGGTGCGCAGGCGCGTGTCGGCGTAGCCGCGCACTTCGGCGATTTGCCCCTTCCACAAGCCCGCGCCTTCCAGCACGCGCCGCGCCGCGTTCGCGCGGTCGGTCGAGAGTTCCCAGTTCGTGTAGAAGCCGCCCATCCGATAGGGCTGCGCATCGGTGTGCCCCTCGACCACCACGCGGTTGTCCAACTGCCCCACCTTCTGCGCAATCACCCCCAGCAGTCGCCGCGCGGCGGGCGTAATCTCCGAGCTGCCCGTCTTGAAAAACACGGGCTCCTTGCCCTCCAGCAGCTCGATGCGCAGCCCCTCCTTGACAAACTCGATTTTCACATACTCCTTCAGGCGCGACAGTTCGGGGATGTTGGACAGGGCGCGCTCGACATACTGCTTGAACTCTTCTAGCTCTTTCTGTTCGGTAGCGCGGTCTTTTTTGAGGGCGGTTTTGCCGTCTCTGGCGGCGCGGGGCATGTTGGGTGTGTTTTTGCCGCCCGGCGGCATCGAGTCGTTGATGGTAAACACTGCCTCGCTTTTCGTGCGGAGCGCCTGCATAAACCCCACGGGGTCGCGGAAGTAGGCGGCGATTGCCGAGCGGGTCTTGGCGTCCATCCCGATCAGCCACATCACCATAAAGAACGCCATCATCGCCGTCACGAAGTCGGCGTAGGCGACCTTCCATGCGCCGCCGTGATGTCCGTGTCCGGCGTTTTTCTTTTTGACGATGCGAATTTCGCCGCCGCTCTCTTTCGCCATCAGGTCGCCTCCTTACGCCGCCTGCGCCGCGCTACCGCCGCCCTTGACCGCCTCTTCCATCTCCTGGAAGCCGGGGCGCACATGCGGCTCGATGCTACGCCGCGCGAACTCGATGCAGGTCAGCGGCGCGTCGCCCCGCGCGAAGGCAATCAGCGCCTGCCGAATGCACTGGAAGTACTGCGCTTCGGCGTGCGCGTTATGCTCCAGCGCGGCTGCCAGCGGCTGGAACACCCCATACGCCAGCAACACGCCCAGAAAAGTACCCACGAGCGCGGCGGCGACCTTGTGCCCGATGGTCTCCGGTCCCTGATCCAGATAGCCCATCGTAATCACCACGCCCAGCACCGCCGCGACAATTCCGAAGCCGGGCATCGCATCGCCGATTTTGCTCATCGCGTGCGAGGGACGCATGACTTCTTCGTGATGCTTCTCCAGATCGGTCTCGGTCAGCTCCGCCAACTCGAACGCGCCCACCGCGCCCGTCAGCACCACCTTCATCGTGTCGCACAGAAAATCCAGCGCATGGTGATTGCTCAGCAGGAACGGGTACTGCTGAAACAGGGAGCTTTCCTGCGGCTTTTCGACATGCTGCTCCAGCGCGAGCAAACCCTCCTTGCGGGCGAGCGTGAACAGCGCGAACAGCGCCTGCAGCAACTCCAGAAAGGTCTCCTTTTTGCTGTAGGGGCTACCTTTCATCAGCCCCATCACGCTCTTGATGATGGCGGAGATGACGCTGGGCGGATTGGACGCCACCAGCGCGCCCAGTCCCGCGCCGCCGATGATGACAAACTCCGAAATCTGGATCAGCGCGGCGATTTTGCCGCCGTGCATGATGAACCCACCAAACACCGCGCCAAAGACAATAACGAACCCGATAATCGTGGTCATGCCGCCCGAATCGCCTCCACAGAGCGTTATTCCACAAAGGGGCAGGAATCTGCGATAGGGCAGGATATTTAAACAGTATGGACTTGCACGCCGTGCTGCGAGAACGGTTCGGGTTCACGGCGTTCCGCGCGGGGCAGGAGGCGGCGATTCGCGCGGCGCTGGAGGGCAAGCGCGTGCTGCTGATTCAGCCCACGGGCTGGGGCAAAAGCCTGGTCTATCAGATGATTGCCGCCACGCGGGGGTTGACGCTGGTCTTTTCGCCGTTGCGCGCCCTGATGCGCGACCAGACGCGCCAGGCAGTCGAGCGGTACGGGCTGCGCGCCGAGATGGTCAACTCCGACATGGACGAAGACGCCCAGATAGAAGCGCTGGAGCGCGCCCGACGCAACGAGATAGACCTGCTCTACATCGCCCCCGAACGCCTGCAAAACCCGCTCTGGCAGGAGTATCAGACGCAGCTGCCCATCCGCGCCGTCGTGATTGATGAGGCGCACTGCGTTTCGCTCTGGGGGCACGATTTCCGACCAGAGTATCGGCGCATCGTGAACCTGGTGCGCTTGTTGCCGCGGGAAGTGCCCGTCGTTGCCGTGACGGCGACCGCCACGCGCCGTGTGGAGGAGGATGTGCGCGAGCAGATAGGCGAGCCGTTCCATGTGTTGCGCGGCGGCTTGCGCGCCCGAACCTGCGCCTGAGCGTGATTCCCACCCGCAACGAGGCGGAAAAACTCGCCTGGCTGGCGCAGTTGCTGCGCCTGTTGCCCGGCAGCGGGTTGATTTACACCGCGACGCGCCACTCCAGCGAGCTGGTCGCACAGTTCCTCCAGCGGCAGGGCTACCCCGTGGACTACTACCACGCGGGGCTGGACGAGCAACGCCTGACGCTGGAGGCGCAGCTGATGGGCAACGCGCTCAAGGCGATTGCCTGCACCAACGCGCTCGGCATGGGGCTGGACAAGCCCGACCTGCGCTTCGTCATCCACTACGAGACGCCCGCCTCGCCCATCCACTACTATCAGGAAATCGGGCGCGCGGGACGCGACGGCGAGCCGTCCTATTGCGTGCTGCTTGCGCACCCCGACGATATCGAGACCCAGCGCGGGATGATTCGCAGCAGCCGCCCCGACCAGAGCGCGTACCTGCGCATCTACAGCCTGCTCCAGCAGCAGCCGATGCGCGAACGCGAGATTCTGCTCGAAACGGGACTGGCGCAACATACCGCGCGCGCGATTCTGTACGACCTGCAGGATCAGGGGCTGATTACGCGCGATGTGCAGCGCTACTACCGCGCCGTGCGCCGCGAAACCATCCAGTTCGACCTGTACGACGCGCTGCTGCAGGCGAAATTCGCCGAGTTGCAGGCGATTGTGGACTATGCGCGGCTGAGCGAATGTCGGATGCGCTACCTGTGCCGCTTTCTGGGCGACGACACGGCGCAGGCGTGCGGGCAGTGCGATGTCTGCACGGGCGCGCAGTTCCAGCCGCCGCCCCCCGACCTGATGCAGGCAGCGGCAGCGTTTCAGTTCCACCCGCCGCTGAACATCGACACGAAGTGGCTTCGGGAGCCTGTCTACCTCGGCGGGATTGCACTGAGTTTTTATGGGGGCACGCCCGTCGGCGAAGCGATTCATGCGTGCAAGTACGGCGCGACGCGCCAGCCATTCCCCGACTGGCTGGTCGAGCAGAGCGCCGCGCTCATCCGACAGCGGTTCGCAGGGGTCGCGCTGGACGGGATTGTGCCCATCCCCTCCACCACCAGCGGCTCGCTGGTCGAGGAGTTCGCCCAGCGGCTGGCGGCGCGGTTGGGGCTGCCGCTGCTGCGCGCCCTGAGCAAAGCGCGCGCCACCGACCCGCAAAAACAGTTCACCAACGCCGCGCAGAAGTCCAAAAACATCGAGGGCGCGTTCGCCTGCATCGAATCCGTGCGCGGCAAGACGCTGCTGGTGGTCGACGATGTGTACGATTCGGGCGCGACGCTCAAAGAGGCAGGTAAAATTCTCAAGCAGGCGAACGCGCAGGCGCTCCATGCCTACTGCATCGCCCGCACACGCCATCGAGGTGATTTATGAGACTGGAGCCGCGCGAGGATTGGGTCTACTGGGTGCTGCTGCAACACTACGCCGACGGGAACATCCGCCGCCAATTCGTGAACGCAGGGCGTCCTGCGGCGGTGGCGGACTTCCTGCGCGAACAGGAGGAGTGGGCGGCGCTGGAGGCGCGCCTTGTTGCTGAAACGCTCCTGCTGCAGCAACTGTGGGAGGCGGGCGGCTGTCTCATCACCTGGCACGACGCGGCGTATCCAGCCGCCCTGCGCGAGGCGCAGTATCCCCCGCTTGCGCTCTACGCGCTGGGCGATGTGAGCATTTTGCAGGAGCCGCCCATCGTCGCGTTCGCAGGGTCGCGCAACGCCTCCGCGCGCGCGCTGGCGGAAGCCCAACGGCTCGCCGACGAGCTGGTCGCCGAAGGCTATCACACCGTCACGGGCTTCGCGCGCGGAGTAGACCTCACGGTCGCCGAAACCACGCTGGCGCGCGGCGGGAAGACCATCGGCGTGCTGGCGCAGGGGCTGATGCACAAAACCGCACAGCCGACCATCCGCGCGTTTATGCACGCGCTGAACGACGACCAGCTGCTGTTTCTGAGCGAGCTGCACCCGAACGCGCCATGGACGGGCAAGTTTGCGATGATGCGCAATCGGATTGTGGCGGCGCTGGGCGATATGCTCATCGTGGTCGAGTCGGGCGTCTCACGCGAGGAGAACGGCAAACGCGCCTTCAGCGGCACCTACGAATGCGCCCGCACCGCCCGCAAGATGGGACGCCCTGTGTACGCGCTCGACCTGCCCGCCGAGGGCAACCAGCAACTCATTCGCGAAGGGATTGCGCAGGTATGGGGAGACGGCGCGGCGGCTGCGCCTGCGTCCGAAGCGTCGCCCGCATCCGATTCCCTCGACGGCGCGGCAGCCCCCCAGAAACAGCAGACGCCTCAGAAGCGCACGGCTGGGCGTAAGAAGTCCAGCCAACCCGAAAATCCCTCGCTGTTTTAAGTGTCTCGTGCTATACTTGCGTCAGGCGCATAGATCGCCGTTTTTATACCAATCCGCTAGTCAGACTTCGTAATACCAAATGTGCAGTCAAAGTTCGCAAATCGCCGACGCCTGTAGCCCTCACCCCCTTTGTCCCCCCTTAAAGGGGCTGGTAAGGGTACAGCTTTTGAGTTCAAAAGCGACCGAATGCCACCAATTTTCCCCCAGACGCCCCTCACACACACCAAAAAAAAAAGCGCCGTTGGGGTATCTTCACAACTATGAGAAACAAAAC
>JBBIQK010000089.1:0-5339 GCA_037442365.1 Armatimonadota bacterium
CGCGAGTGTGTCGGCTTCGGTGTCCAAGAGTCGTCGCAGGATGTTCTCCAGCTGTTCAGTAGATGTCAGTTGCCGTTGTGCATGCTAAGATTATAGCCCAAAAGGGCTTAAATTGATGCCAATGACCGATTGGAAGCACTGCGTACCCTGATTTGTGCGGCGAATTCACCGAATCGAGAACGGTCATCGCGAATTTTGAAACGAATTAACGCAAGCTTAACTTTCCCTGTGCCATACTACCGATAGTGGAGGCAACCATGCACAAACGAGGGTTTACGCTTATCGAGTTGCTTGTGGTCATCGCGATTATCGCGATCCTGGCGGCGATTCTGTTCCCTGTGTTCGCCCAGGCGCGCGCCAAAGCGCGTCAGACCTCGTGCTTGTCCAACATGCGCCAGCTCGGCACGACGATGCGCATGTACGCCCAGGATTACGACGACCGTCATGTCTACATGTGGTGGGAGTGGCACATCCCGCTCTACCCGTACATTAAGAACTGGGACATCTTCGTGTGTCCGCAATCGTCCGCGCCGAAGCCGCGCCTGGTGGAATATACCGCCGCGGATGGCTGCCGCGCGAACGACGACTCGCCCGGTTCGCTGATTGTCGGTACCTTCCCGACGAACGCGCCTGCGTCCATCACGGCGCGCGGCTGCTCGAAGGTCGCCCCACGCATCTACGGGCACTACACCAAAAACGAGGAGTTCATCGCCAACTACGGCTACTACCGCACGACCTACAGCGGCGCGGAACACAACGAGGCGGGCTGGGAGACGACCGCCGATGTGATTATCATTACCGAGTCGCGTGCGCAGAGCGAGGGCGTGCCGGAGCGACTGCGCAGCGTGTTTGGCACATCGACGCTGCCGTTTGACCTGTATCCCTACATCGAGCCGGGCGGCACGAACTGGAACGAGGTGTTCCTGATGATTGCCGAGCGGCACAGCGGCGGCACGAACGCCATCTTCGCGGACGGGCACGCGAAGTGGGTGCGCTACGACTGGTTCTACTCGCCGCAGGGGCGCTTCGCCATCTCGCCCGCGATTACCCGCCTGAACCTGCCCGACAACCAGAACTGGCCGTAAGGGAGCGACCGATGAAACGCTGGATGCTGATGAGTCTGACGCTGCTGACGCTGGCGCTGAACCTGGCGGCGTGCGGCACTCAGGGCGGTGAAGGGGAGGCGGCGGCGCCCCCGACCACGAACCCGATGGGGCAGCAGAGCGCGCCCGACACGCCCGGCGCCGCCGCCGAAGAACGCAAAGCGGGCGGCTACTGACCGAACCACGCTCGGCAATCTCGTAGTGGGTACAATCTAACCATGAACCACTGGAGCGAGATTGCCGAGCAGCTCCGCCAGCAGGTGGAAGCGCGCCATCAAGCGCGTGAGAAGGGACTTCACGCCTGTCGCAAAGCGACCCAGCTCTGCGCCCGCGCCATTCGGAGCCTGCACCGCCACGAGTTCGACGCCTGCCGCGAACTGCTCACGCAGGCATATCACGAAATCAGCCACGCCCGCGACCAGCTCCGCCCCTACCCCCAGATTTACTACGCAGGCTTCCTGCAGGACGCCGAGAAGGAACTCGTCGAAGGCGAGACGCTATACGCCATCGTGCTGGGCGATGCGCTGCCCGAACCCGAAGAACTGGGCGTCGATGTCGGCGCGTACCTGAACGGAATCGCCGAAGCCGCCTCCGAGTGCCGACGCTATGTGCTGGATCTGCTCCGTGCGGGCGAACTCTCACACGCCGAGACGCTGCTGGGCGTGATGGACGAGATTTACGACGAGCTGGTGACCTTCGATTATCCCGACGCGGTCACGGGCGGCTTGCGGCGCACCTGCGACGCCTTGCGCGCCGTGCTGGAACGCACCCGCGCCGACCTGACGCTCACCACCACCCAGAAAGAGCTGGAAAACACGCTCGCCAGCGTCTATCAGTCGCTCCAGGAAGGGCGGAAGTGATGTATACTTCCCTGTGAAGGGAGACAAACCTATGCAACTGGACTATGCCGCGCCTGGACCCTATCGTGCGGGGCGCCGCCGCGTGACGGTGCGCCGTCCGAACAACTCCACTTTCAACGCGCAGTTGTATTACCCCGCGACGGCGACAGGCGACAACACGCCCTACGACGGCAGCGGCGCGCCCTATCCCGCCGTGTCGTTCGGGCACGGCTTCCTGCAGCCGCCCGAGCGCTACCGCTCGATTCTGGAACATCTCGCCACCTGGGGCTACCTCACGATTGCGACCGAGTCGGGACTGGAGTTGTTCCCCAACCATCGCGCCTACGCGGAAGACCTCCGCCACTGCCTGAGCTTTCTGGAGCAGCAGCACGCGGACCCCGCGTCGTGGCTGTTCGGGCAGGTAGCGACTGACCGTTTCGGCGTGTCGGGGCATTCGATGGGCGGCGGAGCGAGCATCCTCGCGGCGGCGGCAGATACACGCATCAGGGCGGTCGCCAACCTCGCGGCGGCGGAGACGAACCCGTCGGCGATACAGGCGTCGCCGAATGTTGCCGTACCGCACAGCCTTATCTCAGGCAGCGCAGACAGCATCACCCCGCTAAGCAATAACGGGCAGCGGATGTATAACGCGGGCTTCGCGCCGAAGCTGCTGCCCGTGATTCAGGGCGGCTGGCACTGTGGCTTTCAGGACACTTCGATTATCGGGTGCGACAGCGGCTCGCTGCCCCGCGCGACGCAACTCCAGCTCACCCGCCGCACGCTGACCGCCTTCTTCGAACTTTACCTGCGCAACCATCTGGAGGCGTGGGAGTGGGTGTGGGGCGACGCGATTCGCAAAGAGCCGCTGATTCAGCTCACCGCCGATTCGGGCGTCGCGCTGGAGCCCGACTACACGATTCGCTACACGCCGACCCCGCGCGTGATGGCGCATCGGCTGTTCGTGCGCAACAGGAGCCGCTACCCGCAGCAGTACGCGATTCTGATTGAGGGCAACCAGTGGCAGACAGAGGCGCGCCCAGCCATCACGCCGACGATTGCGCCTGATGGGTCAGCGCCGGTGGAGATTGCCGTGCTGGCGCCGCGCGTGCGTCGCCCCGCGCAGGATGTGGCAGTGGTGCGCGCCCTGTCGCTGCGCGATGGCGGCACGATGGCGGTCGGAATCGTGCGCACGGTGCTGCGCTGAGCGGGTATCCTATCACCGATGAAACGGCTGCGACCTATCTCGTTCGCGCAAGTGGCGATTGACGACGCCTTCTGGACGCCGCGCCAGACCACCAACCGCACGGCGACCCTGCCCCATCTGTTTCAGGAGCTGGAGCGCGCGGGCAACATTCCCAACCTGCGCCTTGCCGCCGACTGCAAACGCGAGGGCTATCAGGGACCCGTGTATATGGACTCCGACCTCTACAAGGCGCTGGAGGCGGCGGCGTATGTGCTGCGCCAGCATCCCGACGACCCCATCCGCGCGAAGGTGGACGAGGTCATCGACATTCTGGAACGCGCGCAGCAGCCCGACGGCTACCTCAACAGCTACTTTCAGGTGGTTGCGCCCGACAAACGCTGGACGAACCTGCGCGACTGGCACGAACTCTACTGCGCGGGACACCTGATCGAGGCGGCGGTCGCGCACTACTACGCCACGGGCAGCGAACGCCTGCTGGGGGTCGCCCGACGCTTCGCCGATTACATCGACTCGGTCTTCGGCGACGCACCCAACAAGCGGCTGGGCTACTGCGGGCATCCCGAGATCGAACTCGCGCTGTTTCGACTCGCCCACGCGACGGGCGAACCGCGCTACCAGCGGCTTGCCGAATTTTTCCTGCTCAATCGGGGCAAAAAGATTTTCGCGCAGGAACACAACACGCCGCTGGAGCAGTACGACGGCGCCATCTGGCAGGACAACCTGCCCCTGCTGGAACATCAGGAGATTGTCGGGCATGCGGTGCGGGCGGCGTACCTGTTCGCGGGTGCGACCGACCTCGCCGCCGAGACCAACGACCCCGCGCTGCGCGAGCGGCTGCTGCAGATGCTGCTGCGCGTGTGGCACAACACCACCTCCCGCCGCCGCTACATCACGGGCGGGATTGGAAACGAACCCAAGCACGAGGGCTTCACCGCCGACTACGAACTGCCCAACCGCACGGCGTATCAGGAGACCTGCGCGTCGATCGCGCTGATTTTCTGGGCGCATCGGCTGGGGCTGCTGCTGGGCGAGGCGCGCTTCTACGATGTGCTGGAGCGCGCGCTCTACAACGGCGCGCTGGCGGGCATTTCGCTGGACGGCAAACGCTTTTTCTATGTGAACCCGCTGGAGAGCGACGGGACGCACCATCGCAAGGGCTGGTACGGCTGCGCGTGCTGCCCGCCGAACATCGCGCGACTGATTGCTTCACTGGGCGACTACATCTACGCGCAGGGCGACGGCGCGCTGTATGTGAACCTGTATATCGGCAGTCGGGTGAACACGACGCTGGACGGCGCGCCGATGACGCTGGAGCTGCGCACGGGCTACCCCTGGCAGGAGACGGCGACCATTCGTGTGCCTACGGGCGCGCCGCGACGCCTGATGCTGCGGGTTCCCGAATGGTGTCGCGCGCCCGAACTGCGCCTGAACGGCGACCCCATCCCGCTGCGCATCGAGTCGGGCTATGCGGTTGTGGAACACGCCTGGACGCCCGACGACGCGCTGGAGCTGCGCCTGCCGATGACGCCTGTGTTGATGGAGGCGCATCCGCGCGTGGACGCCGACCGCTGGCAGGGGGCGATTCAGCGCGGACCCATCGTCTACTGCCTCGAGGAGTGCGATCAGCCCGCGCCGCTGGAGCGAATAGCCATTCGGCGCGACCACCCCATCCACAGCGTCTGGGAGCCTGAACTGCTGGGCGGGATTGTTGCGCTGGAGGGCACGGCGGAACTGCTGGAGAGCGACGAGGCGTGGGGCGACGCGCTCTATCGCCCGCTGGGGGCGCGCCCACTCAAGCCCTTCCGCGCGATTCCCTACTATGCGTGGGACCACCGCCGCCCGTGCCCGATGCGCGTGTGGTTGCCTGCCGTGTGAGTGTGACTTCAAGGTCACTGCTCTGCATAGCTTCTCTCACAGTCGGGAAACGGCAGAAAACGCAATCGGTAGTGGGGGTCGTGAACTACATACGCTGCTGGCGCCCCCGGCGGGATTCGAACCCACAACCAACGGCTTAGAAGGCCGCTGCTCTGTCCATTGAGCTACGGGGGCGCGGGTCGATTAATTATACTCCACGCGCGATTGCCCCCAAGTCGCCCCAAAAATCGCACAAATCGCTTTAAACCCTGTCCGCTTTGCGGGGTTTTTTGAGTCTTTAAGTGTAGATGTCGTGATACTCGATGCCCGCCATCGTTT
>JBBIQK010000090.1:0-5062 GCA_037442365.1 Armatimonadota bacterium
ACCCGTCAGGGGCGGACGCCCCCTGCGAAACGGTGTATAATAGCGTTATGCGCTGCCTGTGGTTTGCAGGGCTGCTGGCGATGCTCGTCGTCGGCGCAGCCCAGGGGATCAACACGAGTGCGTCGCCCGGCGACGCCCGTAAGTCAGAGACGGAGACGCCGATCACTGTAGACCCGCCTTATTATTCCCTCAAACAGCTCAAAGAGTGGCTCCAGCGCGAGAAACAGCAGGCGAAAGCGCGCCTGCAGGCACTGGAGCAATCGGGCGTGCGGTTAGACCCCGCGAAGCGCCATAAACTGGAAGAGGGTCCCGAATACCTTGAGGCGCTGTGGGACTACCTGTATGTGCGCGCCTACCCGAACGACTTTGTGGATTGGACGGCGTACCTCCGCGCGGCGGAACAACGCGACATGATGGCAGGCGCGTTTTTCCCCGCCTCCGGACCCCACTGGGAGTTCGTCGGCCCGCGCAACACGAACCCGCCCTACCGCACCTACTTCGGCACGGCGGCGGTGTCGGGACGCGTGAACGCCGTCGCCTACGACCCCGTGAACGAGAATGTCTACTACATGGGCGCGCCGCAGGGCGGCGTGTGGAAGACCACCGACGGCGGACTCACATGGCAGCCGCTCACCGACTCATGGCAATTCCTGCAGGTCGCCTGCATCGCGGTTCACCCAACGAACCCGAGCATTTTATATGTGGGCACGGGCGACTTTCAGGGCTGGATGCGCCCCTTCTCGCAGGGGATTATGAAATCCACCGATGGCGGGCAGACATGGCAACAGCTCGGCGCGACGGCGTTTGGCAACCGCTGCGTGTCGGATATCCTGATTGACCCCGAAAACCCGAACATTATTACCGCCTGTACGGGCTGGGGACCCTATCAGGGTATTTCGGGCGATATCTGGCGCAGCACGGACGGCGGAAACACATGGACGCGCGTGAGCAGCGTGAACGCGATATGGAGCGACCTCGCAATGAGCGCGCGCAACCCCACTACGGGCGTGCGCTACTACTACGCCGTCGGGCACGGCAACCCCGGACGCTTGCTGCGCTCCAGCAATCGTGGACAAACCTGGACGACGCTCACCCCGCCGTTCAGCGGCGACCAGTCGTCGCTGCGTGTGGCGACCTCGCCGAACAATCCTGACCGCGTGTACCTCATGTCGGGCGACGCCGAGCAGGTATGGGTGAGCAACGACGCGGGCAACACATGGACGGCGATGAACCCCAGCGTCGACGGCGGCTTCTATCAGGCGTGGTACGACGCCACGATGCACATCGCGCGCGACAGCGCAGGCAACGATGTGCTCTATCTGGGGCTAGTAGACCTCGTGCAGTGGACGCCCGCCTACGGCTGGCGCTCCATCGGGCTGGGCTTCACCAATCAGGCGAACATCCATGTGGACATCCACAGCATGGCAATCAATCCGCGCAACCCGAACGAGTTGCTGGCGGGCACAGACGGTGGCGTCTATCGTCTGATCTATACGCCCAGCACGGGCACGGTGAACATCGTCGGCTTGAACGCCACGCTGGGGATTACACAGTTCTACGCGGCGGCGTTCCATCCGACCGACCCGACCCGCATGATGGGCGGCGCACAGGACAACGCCACCCCGCGCGCGAACGGCAACCTGAACGCATGGCGGTGCATCGTCGGCGGCGACGGCGCGTACTGCGCCTACAACCCCAACAACCCGAACATCCAGTACGCCAGCTCGCAGTACCTGAACATCTCCCGCACGACCAACAACTGGACAAACGCGTCGAACATCACGCCGAACTACGGGAGCGATCGCGTGGCGTTTATCGCGCCGCTTACTGTTCACCCCGCGCAACCGAACTGGATGCTGGCGGGCACGAACTACCTGTGGCGCTGGAACGAAAACACGCGCACATGGGACGCGCGACTGGGCAACCAGTCGCTCACCAACGGAAGGCTCCGTGCGATTGCAGGCGCGCCCAGCAACGCGAATGTGATTTACACGGGCGGCGACGACGGGCAACTCTGGATGACCACCAACGGCGGCGGCAGCTGGCGGCAAATCAACGCAAACCTGCCGAACCGCTCCATCAGCGACATCGCCGTGCATCCGACGAACCCCTACAAAGTCTATGTCGCGCTGGGCGGCACAGGCGCGCCCCATGTGTACCGCTGCGACAACACGCAAGCAAGCACGGTGCAGTGGGTCAACATCAGCGGGTCAGGCTCGACCGGCTTGCCCGATGTGCATGCGAACACGATTGCACTGGATCCCGCCGCGCCCGACACGATTATTTATGTGGGCAACGATGTGGGCTTTTTCTACACGCTGGACGGCGGCGCGACATGGCGCAACGGCACGCAGCCGCTGGGACTGCCGAATGTGCAGGTCAACACCGTGCGCGTCGTGCCCGCGACGGGCTACCTGATGGCAGCGACCTACGGGCGCGGCATGTGGCGCATCCGATTGCCCCTCACGCCCACAGGCGATGTGAACGGCGACGGCTGCGTGGACGACAGCGACCTGTTGCTCGTGCTGTTCGCCTTTGGCACAAGCAACGCGCAAGCCGACCTGAACCGCGACGGGATTGTGGACGACAGCGACCTACTGACCGTGCTGTTCAACTTCGGCAGCGGGTGCTGATGGGCGACGGCGGGGGCGCGCCGCCCCCGCCGCTCAGTTGTTCCAGCCCAAATGCCCGTTAATCGAAATCGTGTAGACCGCCTGACCCGTAATCAGGTGGTACACCGCCAGCGGCAGGTCAATCGCGAACTCGCCCAGAATCACGCCAATCGCGACCGCGCGCAGCTTTTCGTAGCCCGCCAAGCCAAAGTAGCGATTCACAAACAGTTTAATCAATAGCACAATCCCCAGCCCGAACCACACATAGTCGATGCCGAAGTTCATCGAGAGCGCGTAGCCCGCTGGGTGGATGGGGAAGCCCGGAATGCGGTAGCGGATAAAGTCCAGCAGCAGCACGAAGCTGAACGCGCCCGTGAAGAAGGCAATCGCCGTGACATTTGGGGGGTAGCGGTTGTCGGCGAGCTGGGTAATCACACCCGCCATCCCGCCGCCCATATCGCCCGCGCCGTCGCGATAGTAGCGGTTGATGCTGAACAGCTCGCCCAGAAAGATGCCCAGCAGAATCGCCGTCGCCATCACGAAAAAGAGCGCGCGCTGATTGAGCCGCGCAATCTCGCCCATCTTCATCGCCTCCAGCTGATAGGGCATCGGGTGCGTGCGGTGCAGGCGGTTCATAAAATGAAAAGTGGTCATCAGCTTCGCAATCGTCGACTCGGTCAGGTTCTGCGTACCTGTGAAGGCGATCATTAGCTGATGGGGTCCCATAAACGCCATCTCGTGGATGGGCGCACCCAGTTGCGCCCGCAGACGCGTCACGACCACGCTGAACGCCATAAACAGCGCGACATAAATCGTTACCAGCCACCAGGGCAGCCCGACCGCGACGCCCAACCCAATGAGTCCCGCCAGACTCAAGATCAGCCCGATGAACGCCGCGCGCGCCGAGAGCGCGTAGCCCGCTTCGGGGTTCTCGCCTGTCCTAATCTCGCGCCATATCTCCTTGAGGTAGCCACGCGAGGCGTAAATCACGCTCACAAACAGCCCCAGAAACGCGCCCCACGATTGCTCGCTAAAATAGGGCGGCTGCGGCACGAGGTACCCCCCGCCGAACACGCCCTGCTCGTAGCCCATCGCCGCCGTTATTACCTGCATCCCCTTGCGCACAAAGTAAAACAGCACGCTCGAAAAGAGCAGGTCGTTCGGCACGAAGACCCCAATCGCCGCCATGTAGGGGAATAGCCCCACAGGAATCCAGCCCACCTGGTTCCACGGGGGCGTGGTGAAGTAGTCGTTCAGCGCGGCGAGGAATCGCACATTGATGCGCGGGATCCACGGAAAAAACACATGGAGTCCGTTCACCACGCCAATGAGGAAGGTCACTGCGAACGCGCCCCACAGGTAGCGACTGCGCCACAGGGGGGATTGCGGCTGGCACAGCAACATCGGCACCTGAATAATGGGAAACGCCAGTCGCTCCTGCTGCGTCCACAGGCGGCGCATGAGCGCGTTAATACACAACATCGCGAGCGTCGCAAAACCGAATAACCCCATCCAGCCCAGAAAAATCGGCAGCCACACGCCGAGTTTTGTCAGCGCATAGGGGAACTTGTAGCCGCCGATGCCGTACTCGCGGATTGGCTCCGCCTCCGTATGAAAGAGCCAGCTCGTCAGGTGCGGAATCACGCGATTGCGGTAGGTCTCGCTGTTTTCGGCGTACAGCCCGAACGAGTGCCACAACGGGACGCACACATTCATCCACTCCGCCGCCATCGCCGTGCCCACGAACAGTATCGTGAAAATCACCACCAGGTCAGGCGTCTCCAGCAGCCAGCGTCGGAAAATCAGCCGTCCGATGGCGTTCAGCAGCGCGACCACCATCAGCGTCGCTACGGGCGGAATCATGAGCGAGAAAATCACGCTCAACACGATTTCTACCGCCCAGTAGGTGGTGAAGGGCAGCAAGGCGAACCCAATCAGGAGTCCGCGCAGGCGGAGACCGCGTGCCCGCTCAATCGTCGGGGCGTCGAGCAACCCGTCGGTCTTCGCCTGCGCAGGCTCCTGCATGACAGGCTTGATGGACATACAGCATACGATTTCCACGCGCGGGGCGCGTTTCCTGCCGGCACCTGCCGCCTTGCAAACCCCGTCACAAATACGGGCGGATGTCTGTAGATTTGCGTGGAGGCGGGTGATGACAAACGATAGCCGAAAATGGGTACGAGAAATCATGCGATATGCACAGAGTCTTAGTCTGCGTGGCGAGCGAACTCTTGCGATGTTTCCACCAGCCGCTGGTGACATACCTTCCGCGCCCTTGAAGCGGCAGCAGATATGCACACAGTCGATAAACCCAGAATTTTCGAGGTCATTGGCATCAATTTAAGCCCCCCTCACCCAGCAGCAACTGAAAGGTCGCAGGACGCCTCCGACGCCGACACACACGACAACCCGACCAACACCGCCCAAATGCCTCCACCACATCCCCCAAA
>JBBIQK010000091.1:0-5045 GCA_037442365.1 Armatimonadota bacterium
GGGCGTGAGGTGTGGTTGGAGGGTCTGGAGCCAGTGTTCGGTGGGGTATTCTTCTGGGCGTGCTGTGCGCCGTTGGGGTGTTTTGTTTCTCATAGTTGTGAAGATACCCCAACGGCGCTTTTTTTTTTGGTGTGTGTGAGGGGCGTCTGGGGGAAAATTGGTGGCATTCGGTCGCTTTTGAACTCAAAAGCTGTACCCTTACCAGGGGGGACAAAGGGGGTGAGGGCTAAAAGCGTCGCCGATTAACGCACTCTGACCTGCGGATTGGTATTACTTCCTGCGGCGGCGCAGCGCGAGCAGGCTCGCCAGACCCGTGCCCAGCCCCAGCATGCTCGCCGGCTCCGGCACCACTTCGTAGATGTCGAGGCGGTCAAACCCCCCCGAAGTGTAGCCAGTGTCGACGCCCCCGCCTGTGAAGCCGTTCACGACGAAGATAAACATCCGCCCGTTCCACAAGCCCCAACTGGCGTTCAGGAAGGTGTTCTGGAAGCCAACGGGATTGTTCCCATCGTCGACCAACTCCGAGCCAGTCAACTCGCTTACGCCGACAAGTGCGCCGTTGCCGACATTGTAAATAAATACCTTGTTCTGACCGCTGACGCGCTGGTTGTAAAGCACGAGGCTGGAGAAGCCGCTGAAGTAGACCTCGTTTACGGGGATATAGGCGACGAACGCCTGCGCTAGTGCGCCTTCGCTCCAGGAGGCTATGTCGGTGGGGGGAGTGTTGAAGCTCGTTACCCCACTACGGCTTGCTATGGAGACTTTGCCCTGCGTGCGGATGTAGAGGTCGCCGTTGGGCGCGAAGGCGTAGTCGCGCGTGGAGGTTTGACCGCCCACGGGTCCCGCGTTGCCCGCATTCGCGCCCGTGCCCAGATCGAAACGACGCACAATCGTGGAGCCGAACACGCCCACCGCGAGCGTCTCCCCGCTGTTGGAGTAGCCGGGGTCAATGTCGATCGTGTCGTAGCGGTTAGCGCCTGCGTTTGAGAGGGTCAGCGTGCCCGAACTTGCCCAGCTTGTGTCCAGGTTGCCGCTCAGGTCGTATTTGCGGATCCCCGTGTTGGCGCCGTTGCCGTCGCCCAGACCATACCCCCAATACAGATGGTTGTTATGGTACACCAGTCGGGTGTCGCGCGAGCTGCCTGCCGCGCTGGTTGTGACGCTCCAGCCCGAAGGCGTGAGCGCGCCGCTGCTCGTGCTCAACAGGGTGTTGAGGTCGCCCACCTGCGTCAGGCGCACGGTCTGCATACCCGCAGCGTTGTGCCAGCTGCTGACATACAGGTTGTTCCCGTCGAACGCGACATCGCCGATTGCTTCCCCACTTGCAAAGGTCGAGTTCAGGTTGAAAGTGCGTCGGTGGACAACGGTGTAGTTTGCAAAGACAAAAGTCTGTGCAAGGATTGCGCCGATTGCGATCACGGCGCTGATTCGCATCATCTCCGTTCGTTTCATCGCATACCTCCGTTATATGGCGTTGGTGCTCGCCGATACCGACAAGCGCGCCCATCTATTATAGACTCGGAATCCCACTCGAAGCGGACGCGAATCCCCGCAAAACTGCGAGAATTGCCCCCTAAAGGCAGGGGTATGCAGTTTAGAGGGCGTATGCGCCGCGTCAGGTATCCTCATGCTATGTTCGAGAGCCTGACCGACAAGCTGCAGGGGATATTCGAGCGTATTCGGGGCAAGGGGCGTCTGGATGAGAAGACCGTCGACGAGGTCTTGCGCGAGATACGGCTGGCGCTGCTGGAAGCGGATGTGAACTTTCGGGTGGTGAAGGAGTTCATCGCGCGCATTCGCGAGCAGGCGGTCGGCGAGGAGGTGCTGAAGAGCCTCACGCCCGATCAGCAGGTGATTCGGATCGTGCGCGACGAGCTGATTGCGCTGCTGGGGGGCGAGGCGGAGCCGATTCGCTGGGCGGCGCGCCCGCCGACGGTGTTCATGCTCTGCGGTTTGCAGGGGTCGGGCAAGACGACCACCTGCGCCAAGCTCGCGCGCTGGGCGAAGTCGCAGGGACGCAACCCGATACTCGCCGCGTGCGACCTGCAGCGCCCCGCCGCCGTCAAACAGCTCGAAGTGCTGGGGCAGCAGGTGGGTGTACCCGTGTTCACCCCGCAGCAGGCGGGCGTGCAGGACCCCGTGCGCACGGCGCAACGCGCGCTCGAACACGCCCGCGCGCAGGGCAACGATGTGTTGATTGTCGACACCGCAGGACGCCTGCAGGTCGACGAACCGCTGATGGACGAACTGCAACGGATGCACGCCGCGCTCCAGCCCCACGAGACGCTGTTGGTCGTGGACGCCACCACAGGGCAGGAGGCGGTCAGTGTCGCGCAGGCGTTCCACGAGCGGCTCGAACTCACGGGCGTCATCATGAGCAAGATGGACGGCGACGCGCGCGGCGGGGCGACCCTCTCGGTCAAGGCGGTCGTCGGCAAGCCCGTGCGATTCGTCGGCGTCGGCGAACGCACCGACGCGCTCGAACCCTTCTACCCCGACCGTGTCGCCAGTCGCATCCTCGGCATGGGCGATGTGCTCTCGCTCATCGAACGCGTCGAGCAGACCATGCAGGAGGAAGAGGCGAAGCGGCTGGAGAAAAAGATGCGCGACGCCAGCTTCGACTTCGAGGATATGCTCGCGCAAATGCAACAAATCCGCAAGATGGGTCCGTTCGAGCAGCTCATCAAGATGTTGCCCGGCTTCAATCAGATTAAGAACCAGGTTGGCGACATGCCCATCGACGACCGTGCGCTCAAGCGGGCGGAGGCGATTATCCTGTCGATGACCCCGCAGGAGCGACGCCATCCCGAAATCATTAACTACAGTCGCAAGGCGCGGATTGCACGCGGCAGTGGCGTGAAGCTGGAGGAGGTCAGCGCGCTGGTGAACCAGCTGTTCGAGATGCGCAAGCTGATGAAGCAGATGACCAAGTTCCAGCAGCGGATGCAGCAGCGCAAATGGTCGCCATTTGGCAAACGGCGTCGCTAACGTGGCAAAATCGCGTTCAGGCGTTCCTGCAGGGAGGCGTACCCGTCCGCGCAGAGCGTGATATGCCCGACCTTGCGTCCCGCGCGGGGCAACTTGCCGTACAGGTGCAGGTGTGCGCCCTCGACGCGCAGGATTGGCTCCAGCGGCGGAATGTCGCTGATGAGGTTCACCATCGCACACACGCCCCGCGCCGCCGTGCTGCCCAGCGGCAGCCCCAGAATCGCGCGCAGATGGTTCTCGAACTGGCTGGTGTGCGCGCCCTCGATTGTCCAGTGCCCGCTGTTATGCACGCGCGGGGCGACCTCGTTCGCCAGCAGCTGATTGCCCACCTGAAACAGCTCCAGCGTTAGCACGCCCACATAGTCCAGCGCCGCCGTGAGCCGCTCGATATAGCCGCGCGCGAGGGGCAGCAGGGCGTCCGAGTCAGGCGCGGGCGCAATCGACAGGCGCAGGATGCCCTCGCGGTGATGGTTCTCCACCAGCGGGTAGACGCGCGTCTCGCCGTTCAGCCCCCGCACGCCGATTACCGAAACTTCGCGCTCGAACGGCGCGAACGCCTCCACAATCAGCGGCTGGCTGCCGAGCTGGGCGACGGCGCGCAGGTACTCCTCGGGCGTGTGCGCGACTGCCTGCCCCTTGCCGTCGTAGCCCCCGCGGCGCGTCTTAATCACGCACGGGCAGCCGACCTCCGGGAGCGCGCGGTCGGGATGGTCGGGGTCCACAGGCGCGAACGCAGGCGTCGGAATGCCCACCGCACGCAGGAACTGCTTTTCCAGCAGGCGGTCTTGAAACAGTTCCAGCGCGCGGGGCGTCGGGCGCACGGGCGCATGCGCTTCCAGCAGGCGCGCCGTTGCGACGGGCACATTCTCGAACTCGTAGGTGATGACCTGCTTGCCCTGCGCGAACTGCGTGAGCGCGTCGGCGTCGTCGAACGGCGCGCAGAGGTGCGGCGCGACCTGCCCCGCGCAGGCGTCGGGCGCAGGGTCGTACACCGTACAGCGCACTCCCAGCGGATAGCCCGCCAGCGCGAGCATCCTGCCCAGTTGCCCCCCGCCGAGAATGCCCACCTCCATCGCCTACTCCGCTCGCGGATCGGGTTTCTCCAGCACCGCCTGCGTCTGACGCGCGCGATAGGCGTGCAGCGCGTCGCGGAACTGGGGATACTTGTTCGCGAGGATGGCAGTCGCCAGCAGCGCGGCGTTAATCGCGCCCGCCCTGCCAATCGCCAGTGTGCCCACAGGCACGCCCGCGGGCATCTGCACGATGGAGAGCAGCGAGTCCAGCCCTTTGAGCGCGTGCGATTCGATGGGCACGCCCAGCACGGGCAGCGTCGTCTTGGCGGCGGTCATGCCGGGCAGGTGCGCCGCGCCGCCCGCCCCCGCGATAATCACCTCCAGCCCCCGCGACTCGGCAGTACGAGCGTACTCGAACATCTTATCGGGCGTCCGATGCGCCGATACAATTTGCACCTCATACGGCACGCCCAGCGCGTCCAGCGTCTCGACGGCATGGCGCATCGTCTCCCAGTCCGATTGCGACCCCATAATCACGCCCACCAGCGGTTGCATCGCCTCAAAGTGTACCCGTTGGGCGTGCAGGCGGTCATTGGCATCAATTTAAGCCCTCCTCACCTTGCACCAACTGAAAGGTCGC
This sequence comes from Armatimonadota bacterium, assembly GCA_037442365.1. GTDB lineage: Bacteria > Armatimonadota > Fimbriimonadia > Fimbriimonadales > GBS-DC > GBS-DC. The sequence goes on from JBBIQK010000091.1 coordinate 4,642, forward strand.
AGGACGCCTCCGACGCCGACAGACACGACACCCCGACCAACACCGCCTAAACGCCTCCACCACATCCCCCAAACGACAACGCCTCACCATCCACCACACCAACAACCCACACACCTTCTGCAACGCACGCGCCGCCTGATGCAGACTCAAGTCCCATACACGCCCGCGCGCCAACACCACCAGCCAGTGCAACAACACCACCCCAAGCAACTTCGCATACACCTCACACAACACCCGCCACGGGTTCCGACTGCGCCACGCATCAATCGCGAGCACACTCTTCCACACACGAAACAATATTTCTATCTGCCACCGTACACGCGCCAACACCCCCACCTCGTGCGCACTTGCCAGCGTACACGGCACATTCGTCACCAACAGCACCCAGTCCGCCAACGCCAGCA
>JBBIQK010000092.1:0-4908 GCA_037442365.1 Armatimonadota bacterium
CAACATCGGCAGCGCCTGCAGGAACACTTCGTCGGGCAGGCGCATCACGAACTCGTGCATCGCCTGCACAAAAGGTCGCGAACGGGACGCCGCGCCGCCCTGCGACTGCAGCAGCCCCTCCAGAAACGCCGCCGCCTGCTCCGGGGGCGTCGCGGGCGAAAGCATCCGCTGCGCCCGTTTCCAGAGCGCGTCGTCGTCCGTGCGCACGAATCCCAGCAGCCCCAGCCCCAGCCCGACGATATAGGCGTGCGCCTGCTCGCTCAGCGCGGTCTCGCGCAGGTTCTCCAGCCACAGCGTCGCGTTCAGATAGGGCAGCTTGTGCGCCAGTTCGTGCAGCAGTTGCATGCTCGCGCCAACCTGACGCGCCTCGTCGTCGCCGCAGTCGGCGGCGGCGTTCAGGTGCAGGCACGCCCGCGTGTAGATGCGCTGCAGCAACGGTTCGAACATTGCTTGTTGCACGGCGCGCGCCGCGCCGTACTCAATCAGTCCTGTGAGCTGGTAGGCGGCGCGCGCCAGGCTGGTGAAGTCGCCGTCGCGCACGGACGCCTCCTCCAGCGCCTGCAACGCCTCGTCGTACAGCTCAGGCAGCTCGCACAGCACAGCTTCCAGCGCGGCGGCGCTCACTTGCGCCAGCGACTCGCCTGGTTGCAGGCGCGGGCTAATCCTGCGGAGGGCGACCTCGCGCAGCGTGTTGCCGTATATCGTCGCCTCCACCAGTGCCATGTCGGTCAGCGGCGTCCACTGCAGCCGCCACTTCTCCTGCAGGCGCGCCAGTTGCTGATAGGTCGCCGCCTCGCTGGACTGCAGGTCGGCAAACGGGATTCTGGCGACGGCAAGCCGATGCAGGAAGATGGACTGTTGCACGGCGTGCGGCTCGGCGAGGTTCAGGCGCAGGTCGGACGGGTCGTCCTTGACGGGGATGCGCAGGTCGCGCGCAAGGCGGTAGAACTCGGCTTGAATGGGGGGCTGCACCGCGGAGGGGGGCGCGCTGCCGACGCGCTCGCCAATCATCAGGCGTTTGAGGGGCGTTTGCACGCGCTCGGCTTGCCCGCGCCCGAAGGCGGCAATCGCGGCGTCGATGGTCTCGGCGTAGCCCGGTTCGGGCTTGCCGCGCAGCCGCGCCAGCTGGTGCGCCAGTCGGAACGCTTCGATGGCGTCGGCGTGTGAGGCGACATCGCCCTGCAGCTTCATCGCGTTCACCAGTCGGGTCAGTGTCGCCAGCGTTGCATGTTCCAGCCCGCCCAGCTCCCGCGCATCCTGATAGAACTGGGGCGCGCGGTTGCCCGCGCCGTAGCCCAGCTGCTCCGATAGGCGCGGGAACGAATAGGGCGTAATCAGGAACTCGGCGGGGCGCGCCTGCAGCAGCGGGTGCTGGGGGGCGTACTCGGCGCGGAAGTCGGGCTGCGCGAACGCCGCCGCGTGCGCCGCGCCCACCACCAGCACGATGGACTCTAGCGGAACGCCCGCCTGCTCCACCTGCCGCCACATATAGGCGTTGCGCAGGGCGTCGTACTCGCTGATACCGCCCGCCCCCACCACCAGCGCGCCCCACGCCTGCGTCATCTGCAGCAGGCGCGCGGGATCGCGCAGGCAACTTTCGAACAGGCACTCCCACCACTCCTCATGGCTCTGGAAGCCCATCCGCTGAGCGACGGCGTCGTACAGGCGGCTTACGGGGTCGGGGGTGTCGTCGGGCGTTTCGGGCGGTTCCTCGCGCATCTCCAGCGACGCGCTGGCGGGGATGTCGCAGAACCGCGCCTCGATGCCCAGTCGCCGCGCCATACGCAGGGCGACCAGCTCTGGGGAATAGTCGCAGAAGGGATAGAACACCACCTTCGGGGTGGCGTCGGCGGTCGCCTGCGCGACCTCAGGCGGGCGGTACGCCAGCACTGCCAGTGGCGCAACGGCGTCGGGCGCCGTCAGCGCGTCGATCATATCATTCGCGTCGCTGGGACCCTCAATCAAGACCAGCTGCGGGCGCACCGATTCCAGCACCGCCTGCACCGCGCGGGCAATCGCGGGTGAGTGATGGCGCACGGGAACCACATGCACGCCGCGAATGCGCACGGCGGGCGTTTCTACAGCGACTTCAGCCAGCGCCGCGTCTCCTGCAGTTCGCGCCATACACGTCCCTCGCGCTTCTGGGCGACCGTTTCGAGGTACTCGGTAAGCGCCTCGAGGTCGCTCTTGTCCTCTTTGGCAATCGCGCCCACCAGAAGGCGCATCACATGCTGCCCGTTCACGACGCCCTCGCCGAAGTGCGTCGCCAGCAGGCAGCCGCCAAACAGCACGCTGACCGCCTCGGCGGTACTCATCACCGTCGAGGGCGACTTGACCTTCTGCTCGCCGTCCAGCGTCTGCCCCTGCCGCAGCTCCTGAAACACCGTCACCAGCGTTTCGATGAGTTCGTCGGGCAGGTCTGCCTGCACCGCATGGTCGGCGAGCATCTCCTGCGTGCGCTGGCGCACGACCGCCATCTCCTGCTGCAGGTCGCTCAGCACGGGCAGCTCCACGAAGTTGAAACGCCGCTTGAGAGCGGACGACATCTCGTTCACGCCCCTGTCGCGCGTGTTGGCGGTCGCGATGATGTTGAACCCGCGGCGGGCGTACTCGATTCGCTCCAGCTCGGGGATAGCGATAGCTTTCTCCGATAGAATCGAGATGAGCGCGTCCTGCACTTCGGAGGCGCAGCGGGTGATTTCCTCGAATCGGGCGATGCGTCCCTCGCGCATGGCGGTCAGCACAGGGCTGGGCACAAGCGAACGGTCGCTGGGACCTTCCGCCATCAGCAGCGCGTAGTTCCACGAATACTTAATCTGGTCTTCCGTCGTGCCTGCCGTGCCCTGCACAGTGAGTTGCGAGTCGCCGCAAATCGCCGCGCTCAGGTGTTCCGACACCCACGACTTGGCGGTGCCCGGCTCGCCGACCAGCAGCAGGGCGCGGTCGCTGGCAAGCGTCGCGATGGCGACCTGTATGCGGTCGCGGTCGCCGATATACTTGGGACGGATGTTGAGGTCAGAATCGCCCATCAGGAACTTCTCGACGGCGCGCGGGGAGAGTTTCCAGCCTGTGGGTCTGGGGAAGGTATCCCATTCCTGCAGGCGCGCCAGCTCCTCTCGGCAGCGCGTCTCGGCAGGGGCGCGAATCACTTCACTCGCAGCGCTCATAGCAGAGGGAATTGTACCCTCATTCTATACAGGGAATGGCGCGTTTCAGTGCGCCGCGCGCACGGCATCTGGCGGCAGAGACGGATTCTCTGCGAGAATCTGCGCCCCGCTTTCTCCCGAGAAAAGATATCCGAAGGAGGTACAATCTTTGTATGTCCAGGCTATCGACGGAAATACAGGTATCAGACAATCCGGCGTTTGAAACCGCGCTGGAATCGCTCCTGCAGGCGGGGATTGCGATTCCGAGCCGCTCCCACCTTGCGCAGTTTCAACGCGAGCACGCACCGATTTTGACACAGATTGTGCAGGCGCTGGAGAGGGCTCGCCAGCTCTTGCCTTATGCAACGCTATCGCTCGAGCCGTATACTGACCCAGAGACTGGCGAGACGCTGTGGGTGATTTATGCCCGCTTTCCCGCATACGACGAGAATGTGCTTCAGAATCTGGAGGAAGCGCAGCGTACACTGGAGTCGTCTTTTTCGGATGTTTTCCAGCGTCTGCTCCTGACTACCGATTTCAAGACGCCCGATGCCGTTTCAGTGGGCTGAGTTTCTCAGGCTTGCGCAGACACTTGCAGGCACGAGTGGAGAGGGATATTCGTCAGAAGCCGCAAATCGGACGGCAGTAAGCCGTGCGTATTATGCAGCCTTTTGTAGCCTGCGCAACTTTGCCGAAGCACAGCTCGGGTTTCAGCCGCAGGGAACCCCTCGCGACCACACTGCCTTGCGTTTGCATCTGCAGGCGCTCGGAGGCGTGTGGACAACCTGCGCACGGTATTTACAGGAACTGCGACTGTGGCGCAATCAGTGCGATTATGAAGATGAGGTTCCCAATCTGGAGCAGTTGACACGATTTGCTCTACAGCGTGCTGAGGCAATCTTTCAGTATTTACCATAGTCCCTCACCGCGTGCCTTTTTCGCGCAACAGGGCGTCTATCCAGCGCAGGTCGTCCTCGCTAAAGGGAGGCGGGGGCGGCTCGCGACGATAATCGAGGGTGTCCTCATACGCGCCGTCTGTGTAGCACTGCTCCACCACCGCCTGCACATCGAGCGCGACGGCGTAATCCTCCGCGTCCAGCGGCACAGCAATCACAGGCAACCGCTCCCGAACTGTGCGCGGGTAGAGATAATAGCGCGCGCTCAAAGTAGCAATGCACACTCACCATATAGTGCCATCCCTGCAGGCACTTCGCCTGCATCAGTTTCAGCGGCGGCGCAAGCGTATGCTCCCCGCCGCGTAGCAGGTCGATCTCCACCAGGTTCACCTCGCTGCGCAGAATCTCGCGCTGTTTACGCAGGTAGAGGTCGCGTCCCTCTGAGTTCGGTTCCTTGTCGGACGGGCTGAGCACCTCGATGACCGTCACGAGGCGCATGTCGCTCTGGCGGTCGAAAATCTGGATGAAACTCTCGGCGTGGGGAACCTCGTCAAAGTCGAGGATTACAGGGGCGTCATGCGTGCGTTCCAGCACGGCGACGCCTCTTTCAGGTTGGGGCGGGCGGCGGCGCAGCAGGGCGACATCGGGCAAAGTCTCGCGCGCGACGAACTCCAGGTAGACGCGCTTTTCCACGCGCGCCACATAACGCGGGCGCAGCTGCGGTTGCAGCTGATTGCTGATATGCACAGCCACTCGCGTGTGGAAATCGCTCCACAGCGCGCGGTCTTCAAGGTACGGGTTCATGCCCGGAAACGGGTTCGCCACACTCTCACCTGAGGCGATTATACCTCAGATGCGGAGCGCTC
>JBBIQK010000093.1:0-4522 GCA_037442365.1 Armatimonadota bacterium
GTGTTGTGGTAGTTGCTGGGTGTGCGTGTCGGGGGATAGGGGGCGTTTGTGGGGTTGATTGGGGAAGGCATTCCAAAAATGGGGTGTGCCTTCCCCCAAGTGAACTCAAGTGATGTACCCTTACCAGCTCTCCCAACGGGTTGGGAGAGGGGGATAGCGCATTGCGCGCTGCACACACGACTCCCCTCTCCCGCCGCGCGGGAGAGGGGCTGGGGGTGAGGGCTAAAAAACACGCGGCTCCTTGTGTATGCGCACGATAATCACGAACTCTGACGCGCCGATTGGTATAAGTTGTCTGTTGCACTCACCCCCTTTGTCCCCCTCTCCCAACCCGGTTAGGAGAGGGGGATGTGTTTTGCGCGACGCTTGTGCGGCTCCCCTGACCCGCCTGCGTGAGAGGGGCTGGGGGGTGAAGGCTGAACACACGCCTGCAATGCAAACAAGGCGACCGTGCACCGAGCCAGCCCCCAACCCTTCATAAACGGGAGGCAGTTGAAAATATAATCCAAAGGCACTTAATCGGCGCGTCAGACTTCGTAATTACTCACGCATACCTGCAGAGGCGTGCTGTTGCTCGCGCCCCGCTACTATGGGGTGCGGAAGTGGGCTTCCGTGCACGCTGAAGCTGCGCTTCAGCCCTCCATACATGACTGCTTTACGAACTATGAGTTGCCGATTGGTATAAGTGTAGCCCGTTCTGTACCGAATTGAACATTCCGAGCATATCTCCTTCACCGCGCGCTCTTTGCCTGCAGGATAGCTTCCCGCACCGCCAGCCCTGTAACCACCGCCAGCGGCAGCGCGACGCCCAGCACAAACCCCAGCGCCATCATCGCGCCGCCCTGCACCGCAAGGTAAGCAAATATCAGCAGCAGTGGGTACTTCAGCGGGTTGCTCAGCAGAAACAGGCGCGGGAACAGCGCGTTCTGATGCGGCTTGAAAAAGCGCACGATCAACACGAAGTGTCCGACCGCCCAGCCCAGCGCGAGCAGTCCCAGCGCGATTCCGACGCCCACCTGCCACGCGCCCCCTGCAACGCTTGCGCCAATCGCCAGCCCGCCCAGAATCGCCGTCCACCGAACCACCAGTCGCGCAAGGCGCGCCGGGTCGTCCATCACGCTCACTGCCCGTCCTCCATCTGATTCAGCTTATTCACCACGCGAATCATCTGCACAAGCCCCGCGCCCATGCCCAGAATCGTGAGAATCATCGTCCATGTCGGCGAAGTGCCCAGCCGCCCATCGAGCCAGTAGCCCGCGAGCGCGCCCAGAATCACAGGTCCCGCCAGCGAGAAGCCGATGGAGAATGCCAGACTGATTGCCCGCGTGTTGCGCTGGAAGGTCGGCGACGGCGCCGCGCCGGGCAGTTTGGGACGCTCGAAATGCGCCTGCGGCGGTTCGGGCAGTTCGGGCGTTGGGGGCAGCTCGGGCGTGCGCCCCTCATCATCGGGCGACGGCGTCCAGCGCGAATCGGTCATGGATCAGCCTCACCGCCTTCTCCACCTCGCTTTCGGGGATGATGCACGACAGCGACAGCTCCGAGTCCGCCGTCTGCCAGATGGGGATGCCCGCCTCCAGCAGCGTCTGGTGCAGCTCGGCGAACACGCCGGGCTGGCGACTGTAGCCGTCGGCGATTAGCGAGACCATCGTACACCCCTCGGCGATAGCAATTGGGATCAGGCGCACGCGCTCCGCCAGCCCCGCCTTGTGCAACATATCCCCCTGAATCTGGCACAGCTGGCTGGGCTGCTCGCCGAATTGGAACAGATAGAACGCGCTCGGCTCGCCCATCGGCACAATCAGCCCGTCGAGCGTCGTGCGCACGGTGTGCCAGTGTTCGCGTGGGAAGGCGAAGCCCAGCCCCTCCTCGTCGACGCCCACGCCCTGCAGGTTCACGCCCACCCGCGCCATCAGCCGATAAATCTCCAGCTCCAGCGACGCCTTGTGTTCGGGGTAAGGGATGTAAAAGCTCAGGTACGCCAGCTTGCCCGTGTGCGTGACGCCCGTCAGCCGCCGTTGCCCGTTGGCGTGCGCCACCACGCGCGTGCCCGCCTCGTCGGTGAAGGTGCATTTGACCCACAGGGGGATGTCGTAGTCCATCGCGATTTCGGCGGCGCGGGGATGCAGCACGCGCGCGCCCTGATGGGCAATCTCGGCGACCTCTTCGTAGCTCACTTCAGGCAGGGTAATCGCGTCGGGCACGAAGTCGGGGTCGGCGGTCTTGACGCCGTCCACATCGGTGTAAATCTCCACCGCTTCGGCGCGCAGCGCGGCGCCCAGCGCAGCGGCGGTCGTGTCGCTCCCGCCGCGCCCCAGCGTTGTGATGGAACCGCGCGCGAAAATCCCGTCGGGGCGTGTAACGCCCTGAAAGCCTGCCACTACGGGGATCCAGCCCTGCTCCAGACAGCGCAGCACGGGTTCGGGGTTAATCTCCAGAATGCGCGCGTTGCCGAACTCGTCGTCGGTGATGATACCCGCCTGATTGCCCGTCAGCGCGACGGTCGCGTAACCCAGCGTGCGCAGCGTTTGCGCCATCACCACCGTCGAGATAATCTCGCCGCACGCCATCATCAAATCGCGCTCGCGCGGCGCGGGCGGGATGGTCGGGTCAATCCCCGTGAGCAAATCCACCAGCGTATCGGTCGCGTAGGGCGCGCCGCGCCTGCCAATCGCCGATACCACCACCACAGGCTTCGCGCCCGATTCGATGCACTGAATCACCTTGCGCGCCGCCATCAGCCGATGCTCTGGCGTGTCCACGCTCGTCCCGCCGAACTTCAGCACCCGTATACGCATTGCGAATCAGTGTACCCCAGCGGGCTACTCGTAGCGCAGCGCGACGATGGGGTCCAGATTCGCCGCCCGCCACGCGGGATACAGCCCGAACACCACCCCCACCGACGCCGAGAACAGGAACGCGCCAATCCCCGCCCACAGCGGGAAGTAGAAGGTCAAGCCGTTGTCGCCGAAGGCGTCCGATTGCTTCGTCGCCCACTCAATCAGCTCGCCAAAGCCCCAGCCCAGCGCCATGCCAATCAGCCCGCCAATCGTCGCCAGCGTCGCCGACTCGATCAGAAACTGCGTCAGGATGTGCCAGCGCTGCGCGCCGACCGCTTTGCGCAGACCAATCTCGCGCGTGCGCTCGGTGACCGACACCAGCATGATGTTCATGATGCCAATCCCGCCCACCAGCAGCGCCAGCCCCGCGATGCCGCCCAGCAGCACCCCAAACAGCGAAATCACGCGCGTAATCGCCGACAGGATGCTCTCCAGCGTGTCGACGCGGAAGTCGGGCTGGTTGTTGTGCAGGCGCATCAGCGTCTCCCAGATGGCGTCCATTGCGGCAGGGGTCTGCTCGCGCGTGTGCGGCATCGCCAGAATCACGCTCAGCGTTTCGTCGCCCGCCCAGCGGCGCAGCGCGGCGTTCAACGGGATATAGACCCCCTCGTCGAGGTTCTCGCCGAAGCCCCGCCCGCGCTTTTTCAGCACGCCGATTACCTGCGCCTGCGTGCCGTCCACCAGCACCGACTGCCCGATGGGGTTCTCCTTGCCGAACAGTTTCTGCGCGGTGTCGTAGCCCAGCACCAGCAATTTCTCACCCTGCGCCAGCTCGGCAGGCTCGAAGAAGCGCCCCTGCTCGATCTCCAGCGCGCGCGCCGTCAGGTACGACTCGTTCACGCCCGTCAGCGGCGCGCGCACCTTCTCGGCGCGATAGACCAGCTCCTTCTCGCCCAGTCCGCGCTCGGCAGCGACAACGCGCAGCTCTGGCAGCTGGCGAATTGCTTCCAGATCGGCGACGGTCAGCCCCTCTACCGTGCCCCCGCGCGACTCTCGGCGAATGCGCTCCGACGGGTCGAACGCCACGATAATCACATCGGAGCCAAGCTTTTCGAACTCCTGCACCACGCTGGCGCGTGCGCCCTCAATCAGCGCGACCATCACCACCACCGCCATCACGCCGAAAATCACGCCCAGCATCGTCAAAAACGAGCGTAGTTTGTGCGTGCGCAGCGTGTCCAGCGCCACCCAGAGCGATTCCAGCGTCCCCACAAACGGGATTATACCTTCTCAAGCGCCGCTTTGCGTGGGGTCTGCAGGTTGCGGAGTTAATACACCGTTCGCACGCCCATTCTTGCCAGCGCACGGTACAGCGGTTGACACAGCGTTCCCCATTAGTCGCGAGTACGCACCAGCTCGTCCACAGGCGTTGCCCATTCGGGCGCAAACAGCGGTGTGAGGTGTTCACCGGGCATGTAGCGGCGCACCGATCGGTACGAATCGTCGGCAGGCTCGCGATAGACCTCCACGCACGCCTCTGACAGGTTTACCTGCTCTGTTGCAAAGATGTCTCGATGTCCCCGTGTGCCAAAAGCCCCTGCCCCAGCGAACAAAAAACTAAGTGTCTTTGCGGTATAATTTCGACATGGCTGCACCAATATTCATTCGGCTGACACCTGAAGAGGACAACCATCTCCAAACACTCATCAACGACCCCAACACCGCGCCCACCACCCGACACCGCG
>JBBIQK010000094.1:0-3831 GCA_037442365.1 Armatimonadota bacterium
CGGTATTATACACCATCTGGCAGGTTTTGCAAGGGGGTGAATCGTTTTGCGCCGCGACTGCCTCTAACGCTTCGGAGGTATCCGCACGATGATAACGGAGCGTACAGAGGTTTCTACGCAGGCGGCGTGTGCGACGGAGGCGCCGTCGCGTAGCGCATTGCCGCCCTGGCTCATCTGGGGCGGGATGATAGGGCTGGTGCAGGTGTTTGCGATGGCGACGGTGCAACCGCTCGGCGTCTCAACCGCTTACCCCCAGCTGGTGGGCTATCTGGTGGATAAGATTATGCCGGGCTTTGCTGAATCGCAACCGTATCTGCAGAAAATCGGCGCGAAGATTGGCTGGGAGGTAATGCTGGTGTTTGGGATGGCGCTGGGCGCGTTGCTGTCGCGCCTGCTGCCGGGCGGCGCGCGCACGGCGGCATGCGAACTGCCCGCTCTGTTCCGCGCGTCGTGGGCGCGTGGGCTGGCGGCGTTCGTGGGCGGTTTTCTGATTCTGTTCGGCGCGCGTCTGGCGGGCGGCTGCACTTCGGGACATATGCTGAGCGGGATTGCTCAGCTTGCGCTGAGTGGGCTCCTGTTCGGCGCGGCGGCGTTCGCGACAGGTGTGCTGACCGCTTCGCTGCTGCTCAAACGCGCGAATGGAGGTCGATAACGATGGAAAATACGCAACTGCTGGGTCTGATTACGGGCGTGCTGTTCGGGTTCGCCTTACACCGCGCGGGGTTCAGCCGCTGCGGGCTGGTGATGCGCGGACTGGCGTTCCGCGACTTCACGATGCTGAAGGTGATGCTCACGGCGATTGCCGTCGGGATGGTGGGCGCGGCGACGCTGGCGACCTTTGCGCCTGAAGTGGCGCATTTGAAGGTGAAATCGCTCTATGTGTGGGGCGTGCTGGTGGGCGGGCTTATTTTCGGCGCCGGGATGGCGATTGCGGGCTACTGTCCGGGCACGGCGCTGGTCGGGCTGGGCGGCGGCGTGCGCGACGGGCTACTCGCCGTGCTGGGCGCGCTGCTTGGCGCGTTCGCCTTCATCCTCGCGTATCCCGCGCTGGAACCCATCCTCATTCAGCCGCTGGATCTGGGCAAGTTGACGCTGCACGAAACGCTGAAGCTACCCTACCTGCCGACTGCGCTGGCGATGGCGGCGATACTCGGCGGGATTGTGTTCTGGCTGAATCGGCTGGAAACGAAGGCGCGCGCGGAGGGACGCTGAACATCGGGACAGTCGCGAGGGAGGGACAGAGAAATTGCTGCCCTCCCTCAGACCCGTACATCAAGGTTCTGACCCACCCCATCCAGTTGCTTGAGCAGGGTCGCCGCTTGCTGTTTCTGCACATCCATCACCTTGCGCGCGAGGCTCACCTGCGCCTGGTTAGCGACCTGCTGCTGTGCGTTCGCAGGGCTGAGCGCGACCGGGTTCAGGTTCGTGATTTGCATAGTGTAGTAGTTGTCGGACGCCTGCGCCGGGTTCTATACCCTGCATTTGACAGGTTTCAGCCTTTCCACGCACGCACCATAATGAATTCGCGGATTTCGGGGCGGCGGCGGGCGTCCACTTCCGCCTGCTGCGCCAGTATCCGCTCTTCGGGGGGCAGGAGCGGCGGCTGATGGGGCGACGCGCCAATCGCAATCGCCCGGCTCATCGCGTACACACGCTCGCACAGCGGGTAATAGGGCAAACGCTCCACCCGCGCGAAGCCGACTTCCTGCAACAGGCGCAGCAGCGCGCGGTCGGTGAAGACCGCCAGGTGGCGCGGGATGTCCAGCCCGACCCAGTTCTCGCGGTAGCGCGTGTGCCCCTGCGCGTCCAGATTGGGCGTCTCGATCCACAGCCAGCCGCCCGACTTGAGCAGGCGGTAGCAGTCGGCGAGCGTCGCGCGCGGGTGATGCACATGCTCAATCACATGGTTCAGCGTAATGCCGTCGAACGCCTCGCGTTCTGACGCGAGGGTCTCCAGTCCGCCCAGATGCACTGTGAGTCCGCGCGCGCGGGCGACCTCGACCGCTTTCGGATCGGGCTCCACGCCCACCGCCTGCCAGCCTGCCCGCTGCGCAAATAGCAAAAAGTCGCCATTCCCACAGCCGACATCGAGCAGGCGTCCCTTGGGGCGTTTGGGCAGGTGGCGTCCGCCCGCGTCCAGCAGCGCACGGTAGCCTGGCATCAGCATCGCCGTCAGTACGCCCAGCATGCTGGCGGGGCGCTCGCGCATCCCAAAGCGATAGTTGCGGTAGCCGTTGCCCAGCATGCGCCGCAGTTTGCCCGGCAGGCTCAGTTGCGCGTAGTCGGGCGCGTCGGTGTGCGCGTGCGTGTAGTACGCCTCGTACAACCTGCCGACCGATTCGGGCGTCGGGCGCGGGTTGAAGTAGCCCGACCCGCACTCGCCGCAACGGTAGAAATCCCACGCGCCGGGCGTGTCGGGGTAGACCTTATCGCGCAGGGTTCGATACAGAACCGCCTGCCCCGTGCGCGCCTCACACACAGGGCAGGCGTCCACAAACTCCAGCTCTTCAGGCGACCAGCCCTCTATGTGCCCTCCTGCCATGAGTCGAGGTACTTCGCCTGCTCGTCGGTGAGCGCGTCGATTTCGACGCCGAGCGCCTGCAGTTTGAGGCGGGCGACCTGCGCGTCGATTTCGGCAGGCACGGCGAACACCTCGCGCGGCAGCGCGCCTTTGTGTTTCACGATATACTCCACGCTCAGCGCCTGATTGGCGAAGCTCATGTCCATCACAGCGGCGGGATGCCCCTCCGCGGCGGCGAGGTTAATCAGCCGCCCCTCGCCCAGCAGGTAGAGCCGTCGCCCGTCGCTGAGCTGGTACTCGTCGACGAACGCGCGCACGGTGCGTGTGCCCGTCGCCATGCGCTCCAGCGCGGGGATGTCGATCTCCACATTGAAGTGCCCCGTGTTGCACACAATCGCGCCCGACTTCATGGCGCGGAAATGCTCCTCGCGCAGCACATGATAGTTGCCCGTGACGGTGATGAAGATGTCGCCGATTTGCGCCGCGCGCGCCAGCGGCAGCACCTCGTAGCCGTCCATGATGGCTTCGAGCGCCTTGAGGGGGTCTACCTCGCACACAATCACATGCGCGCCCAGTCCGCGCGCGCGCATGGCGACCCCGCGCCCGCACCAGCCGTAGCCAATCACCACCACCTTGCGCCCCGCAATCAGCAGGTTCGTCGCCCGCATAATCGCGTCCATCGTGCTTTGGCCCGTGCCGTAGCGGTTGTCAAAGAGATGCTTGGTGTAGGCGTCATTGATGGCAATCACGGGGTACTGCAGCACGCCCTCTTTCGCCATCGCGCGCAGGCGGATAACGCCCGTGGTGGTCTCTTCTGTGCCGCCAACCACATCCGCCAGCCCTTCGCGGCGGTCGGTGTGCAACACGCTCACGAGATCGCACCCGTCGTCCATCGTAATGTGCGGCTGGATGTCCAGCGCCTGGTGGATGTGTTTGTAGTAGGTCTCTTTATCTTCGCCCTTGATGGCGTAGACGGCTATCCCTTCGTATTTCACTAACGCGGCGGCGAGGTCGTCCTGTGTGGAGAGGGGGTTCGAGGCGCACAGGGCAATCTCCGCGCCGCCCGCTTTGAGCGTGCGCATCAGGTTGCCCGTCTCGGTCGTGACATGCAGACACGCGGCGATTCGCACGCCCTGCAGGGGCTTCTCCTGCTCAAATCGCTGCCGAATCAGGCGCAGCACGGGCATCTCGTTGTCCGCCCACTCCATGCGCAGCGCGCCCTGCTCGGCAAGCGCCATGTCCTTCACATCGTAGCTCATTGGATACAAACCTCCAGTAGGGGAATTGTACCACAGTGCGGGGGGTGGTGG
>JBBIQK010000095.1:0-3412 GCA_037442365.1 Armatimonadota bacterium
ACCGCTCCGATGACGGCGCAGCAGGCGGTGCAGTGGGCGCAGGCGCATCTGCAGGCGGCGGGGATAGACGACGCGCTGCGCGAGGCGCACGCGCTGGTCGCCGCATGCCTGGGGTGGGAACGCGCGCAGCTGATTGCCCATCCTGACGCGCAGTTGAACGGGGCGCAGATTCGGCGATTGCGCAGCTGGACGCGCCGCCGCGCCGCGCGCGAGCCGCTGGCGTACCTCACGCGCCGCACATGGTTCTACGGGCTACGGCTCACCGTCGGACACGGCGCGCTCATCCCGCGCCCCGAAACGGAGCTGCTGGTGGAGCGGTTTCTGCACTGGGCGAAGCAGTATGCCCTCACCCCCTGCCCCTCTCCCACAGTGCGGGAGAGGGGAGACGCGCCTGTGCTGGTCGATGCAGGCACGGGGACCGGGGCGATTGCGCTCGCGTGCCTGACGCATGCGCCGGGCTGGCGGGCAATCGGCGTCGATCGCAGTCGCCGCGCGTTGCGGTACGCACAGATCAACCGCCGTGCGCTGGGGCTGGAATCGCGTCTCCTGCTGGTGCAAAGCGACTGGCTGCGGGGGCTGCGCGTCGCTGCGGTGGACGCCGTGCTGAGCAATCCGCCCTATGTGTTGCCTGACGAGTGGGACGCGCTCCCGCCCGAAGTGGCGCACTACGAGCCGAAAGGCGCGCTGCTCGTGCCCGCGCATGACCCCCTGCAGCCCTACCGTCGGCTGGCGCGGGACGCACGGCGCGTGCTGCGCGCGGGCGGTCTGCTCGCGTTCGAGACCAGTCCGCGACTGGCGCCTTTGCTCGCGGAGCAGCTGGGACGCTGGGGATTTCGCCAGCCACAGGTCGTTTACGACTATGCAGGCATGCCGCGTGTCGTGTGGGCGACGGCGGCGTAGGCGCGGCTACTCCCTGCGTTTGTGGCGGCGCGCCTTGCGCTTGATTCGAGCCAGCGCGTTGTCCACCGCCTTCGGCGAACAGCCCAGCCGCTCGGCAATCTCGCGATAGGTGAACTGCTGCTGATACAGCGCGACCACCTGCGCCTCCAGCGGGCTGAGGCGCGTCGCCAGAAACTCGCGCTGCCGCTGCCAGGTCTCCTGCTCGCTCATCTGCTCGTACAGGTTCTGGCGCGGGTCTGGCAACTGCTCCAGCCACGAGCGCCCCTCCTCCTCGCCCGACAGGCTCACCATCGGCGCCGTCCAGCGCAGGGCGCGTTTTAACTCGGACAGAATCTGCCGACGGATACAGACTCGCGCAAACGCGGCGAACCCTGCCTTGCGCTGCGGGTCAAAACACTGCACCGCACGCCATAGCCCCATTAGCGCAATCTGACACACATCCTCTGGATCGTGGTTCGGCATATAGAATCGCCCTGCCACGCTCTGCGCCAGCGGGCGGAACAGCGTCAGCACCTGCTCCGCCGCGTATTCGTCCCCCTGCTGCGCCCGCAGCACCAGATCCTCTGCCGCAAGAGACTCGACATACATTTCCATCGTGCGCTCACCCACCCTATTATAGCCCAATTTTGTGTGATAAGGGGGCAATACGCGGGGGAAATTCAGGTTATGCCTTCCAGCCCCCGATTACAGACACGCAATTAACCCAGATTTATAGAGTCCAAGCCGCGATTCGAAACAAAATGGGGTATACTTTGACCCAATAACGCCTACTACAGCTGCTGAGCCAGAGGACAGCTGTCAAGCCTTGCCGTGCGCTCCAAACACAGCTATTGTTGCTGACTCTTTCTGAAAGAGGTCAACGCCATGATACCTGTGGGTCTCTTCACGATACGGCAGGCAGAGTGCGCCGATTTGAGCCGTATAGAGGAACTGGATCGGTTGTTTGGCAACGCGGCGCTCACGCGCGACTACTTCGAGGCGTGGCTGCGCCATCACCCCGAAGGCTTTCTGGTCGCCGAGTACGACGGGCGCGTCTACGGCTACAGCATGGTCATCTATCTGCACGGGCATCAGATACACGAGAACTGGTACCGTGACACGGGCGGCGGGACATGCAGCACGCACGCGCCGCTGGGCGAGTACCTCTACGCCGTCAGCATCGCCTCGCAGAAGCAGGAGGCGGCGCGCGCGCTGTTTATCGCAAGCCGACGCCTGTTTATCCGCTCGCATGTGTACCAG
Source organism: Armatimonadota bacterium (assembly GCA_037442365.1). Lineage (GTDB taxonomy): Bacteria > Armatimonadota > Fimbriimonadia > Fimbriimonadales > GBS-DC > GBS-DC. Next base: position 2,140 of record JBBIQK010000095.1, read on the forward strand.
ACCGTTATCTTCGGCAGGCTGCCCCGATTCCGCAAATGGGTCGAAGCGCAGGGCTACGCGCCCGAATCGCTGGACTGGCGCACCAAGCGCCGCCTGCTCGACCTCTATGTGAATACCCTGCATGACCCGTATCAGGTGTTCTACGAGGGGCTGAGCTTCATGCCCGAACACGGCGTGGTGGACTATCTGGAGGGCGACGACGAATCGCTCAACTGCGCGCTCAAGCTCGTCTGGCGCAACCCGTATTATAAGCCGCTGACGCTGGAGCGCGCCGTCGCCGCGATTGCCGAGCCGACGCCTGCAAGCCTGTAGGCGCGGCGCCCTGCCCGACGGGGGGCGCTTACTTTCGCGGCAGCCCGACACGCCACTCTTTCTGCAGCAGCGGGAAGCCCTCCGCCTCGCGCTTTTCGAGGTGCTTGAGGCAGCAGGCGCGTGAAAGGGCGCGAATCCGCTGGATGTAGCTCGCGCGCTCCGTCACCGAGATGCTGCCCCGCGCATCCAGCAAGTTGAAAATGTGCGAACACTTCAGTGCGAGGTCGAACGCGGGATGCACATAGCCCAGCTCGGCAATCCGTGCGCTCTCCGCCTCGTACATTTCGAACAGTTTGAAGAGCATTTCGGTGTCGGCGTGTTCGAAGTTGTAGTAGTTATGCTCCAGCTCGGACTGGTAATCCACATCGGCGTAGGAGACGCCGCGGCTCCACTCCATCTCCCAGACGCTGTTTTTGCCTTGCAGGAGCAGGGCGAGCCGTTCGGGACCGTAGGTGATTTCGGCGCACACGGGGTCGCACTCGATGCCGCCGACCTGCTGGAAGTAGGTGAACTGGGTGATTTCCGCGCCGTTGAGCCACACTTCCCAGCCGACGCCCGACGCGCCCAGCGTCGGCGCTTCCCAATCGTCCTCCACGAAGCGGATGTCGTTCTCGCTGGGGTCGATGCCAATCGCGCGCAGGCTCTCTAAGTAGACATCGACCACATCGTCGGGCGACGGTTTGAGGATGACCTGGTACTGGTAGTAATGTTGCAGGCGCATGGGGTTGCGGGCGTAGCGTCCGTCGGCGGGGCGGCGGCTGGGCTGCACATACGCCACATACCACGGCTCCGGACCCAGCGCGCGCAGGGTTGTCGCCGGCGCCATCGTGCCCGCGCCCACCTCCACATCATACGGCTGCAGAATCAGGCATCCATAGTCGGACCAGAACTGCTCCAGCCGAAACAGCAACTCCTGAAAGGTCATAGGCGCGGTAAGTATACCCCTTGCGAGAGAAGGGAC
>JBBIQK010000096.1:0-3051 GCA_037442365.1 Armatimonadota bacterium
ACCAACCGCTAGCGGCGGGTCAGCCGTTCCGCCGGGCAAACTCGCGCATAAAGTCGCACAGCGCGCGCACGCCCTCGATGGGCATCGCGTTGTAGATGGACGCGCGGCAACCGCCGACCGAACGATGCCCCTTCAGCTCGTGCAGCCCGTGCGCCTGCGCCTCCTGCAGGAACTGCTTCTCCAGCGCCTCGCTCGGCAGGCGGAAGGTGACATTCATCATCGAGCGGTGTTCGGGGTGCGCATGCCCTCGATAGAAGCCGCCGCTCCCGTCGATTGTGTCGTACAGCAGTTGCGCCTTCTCGCGGTTGATGCGCTCCATCGCCGCCAGCCCGCCGACTGTGTGCAGCAGCCAGCGCGTGACCAGCATCACGATGTAAATCGCGAATACGGGCGGCGTGTTATAGAGCGACTTGTTCTCCGCCTGCACGCGGTAGCTCAGCATCGCGGGCAGCGTTTCGGGCGCGCGTTGCACGAGGTCGTCGCGCAGAATCACAATCGTCACGCCCGCAGGTCCCGCGTTCTTCTGCGCGCCGGCGTAAATCAGCGCGTAGCGGCGGATGTCAATCGGGCGCGAGAGGAAATCGGACGACATATCGCACACCAGCGGCGCATCCCCCACAGGCGGCTCGGTTGGGAACACGACCCCCTGAATGGTCTCGTTGGAGGTGAAATGCACATAGCGTGCGCTGGGGTCAATCGTGTATTCGTCGGGGCGCGGCGTGCGGACGAAGTTCTCCTCTTTGCCGTTCCATGCGGCGCGCGCCTTGCCCATGAGCTGCGCCTCTTTGTACGCCTTCTGCCCCCACGCGCCTGTGATGAGGTAGTCCGCGCTGCCGTCGCCCAGCAGGTTCATCGGAACCATCGCGAACTGCAGGCTCGCGCCGCCCTGCAAAAACAGCACATGGTACTCGTCGGGGATGTTCAGCAACTGGCGCAGGTTGGACTCCGCTTCCTGAATAATCGCATCGAAGTGTTTAGAGCGGTGGCTGATTTCCAGCACCGACGCGCCGACGCCGGGCAAACAGAGCAAATCGCGTTGCGCTTCCTCCAGCACGGGCAGGGGCAGCGTCCCCGGACCCGCCGAAAAGTTCCATACACGCTGGGTCATCGTTGTCCTCCCGTGTAAGGATACCTGATGGGCGCAGGTACAATTAGCCCTGTGGCGTATATCAGCCTCTACCGCAAGTATCGGGCGCAGGATTTCGAGGAGCTGATGGGGCAGTCCCATGTGACGGTCACCCTGCGGAACGCGATTCAGCAGGGTCGGCTGGCGCATGCGTATCTGTTCTGCGGTCCACGCGGCACGGGCAAGACCTCCACCGCGCGCCTGCTCGCCAAAGCGCTCAACTGCGAGCAGGGTCCCACGCCGAACCCGTGCAAGGCGTGCCGATTCTGCCGCGCCATTCAGGAGGGGAACTGCGTCGATGTGGTGGAGATGGACGCCGCGTCGGAGACCAGCATCGACGATGTGCGCACCTCGATTATCGAGAACGCGAAGTACCCCCCGATGGAGGCGCGCTACAAGATTTACATCATCGACGAGGTACACGACCTCTCGGCGAAGGCGTTCGATGCGCTGCTGAAGACGATTGAGGAGCCACCCGCGCATGTGATTTTCATTCTGGCGACGACGGAGTTCCATCGCGTGCCGCCGACGATACGCTCACGCTGTCAGCGGTTCGATTTCCATCGGGGCACGATTGCTGACATCACGCGGCGGCTGCAACAAGTGCTGGAGCTGGAGGGGCTGCAGGCGGAGCCTGCGGCGTTGCATCTGGTGGCGCGCGCGGCGGACGGCTCGTGGCGCGACGCGCTCACCGCACTGGAGCAGGTGATTGCCTTCAGCGAAGCGGGCAGAATCACGCCTCAAACGGTCTACAACGCGCTGGGGATGCTGGAAGACGAGACGCTGATGCAACTCACGGACGCTTTGCTGGAGCGCGACGCGGGCAGGGTGCTGCAGCTGCTGGAGGGGCAGATGCTGTTGGGGCGCGAGCCGCGTGTGTTCGCCGAATCGCTGATTCAGCACTGGCGCGCGCTGATTCAAGCCGCGCTGCACGCGCAGGACAAGTCGGGCGCGTATGACCCGACGCAGTGGAGCGCGATGATTGAGCAGGCGCGTCGGGCGGGCGCGCCCCGCCTGCTGGCATGGTGGGAGCAGATGGCGGGCGCCCTGAGCGAGATGCGTACCTCTGGCTCGCCCCGCGCGATTCTGGAGCTGTATCTGCTGCGCCTTGCCAGTGAGCCCCTGGTCGCGCCGCCGCCCGTTGCGCCTGCCTCGCAGTCGGCGGCGCCCGTTGCTCAGCCCGCCGCGCCGACCCCAACGCCCCGCGCCGCCCCACCGACAACGCCTGCGCCCGCGTCTCCAGCCCCCGCTGCGCCTGCCGATGGAGCGACGGAACTGCCCATAGACCCCGCGACTGCGAATCAACTCTGGCAACAGCGTGTGGAGGAACTCGTACAGCGCAGTCCCATCGGGGGGATGCACCTGCGCGGCTCGCGCATCGAGCTGGACGGCGAATTCGTGCGTCTGGTGATGCCGACCCAGCTGGGCTATGAGTATTTCAAGCAGCAGGCGCGTCGGGAGACGAACCTGATGAACGAAGTGCGCGCCGCGCTGGGGATGCCCAACGCGGCGGTGCAGCTGGCGTATTCCAGCGAGGCGCGCGCGGAAGAGCCGCCGCCCCCGCCGCCCGTCGTCGAGCCGCCCGTGCTGGAAGGCGACGCGCTCGCCGACGCGCTCATCGAAGCCCTCAACGGGCACGAGGTGGAAGAGGAGGTTTAAAGCGAGAGCCGAGCGTCCGCTGTGGTCGTTTCCTCAAAGAGCCTCGATTCCGGGCAAATTCCCCGAAAATTACCGAATTCGCTGTCCGGTTTGGGCGCGGTTTCGAGTCTTAATAGGGTGGAATGCCCTGCAAGGGCGTTCCCTGATGTTTGGCATTTCCGTCAGGCGTGAACATACGCCGCGAACCCCAAAACCCACCCGAAAGTCCGCACAAAACGCCCCATAAAACCCCACAAACACCCCCAATCACCACCAAACCCTCACCA
>JBBIQK010000097.1:0-2797 GCA_037442365.1 Armatimonadota bacterium
GTCAAGGGCGAGGGGGTTACGGAGCAGATTATCGGGCGCTGGTGGGCGCAGGGCGGCGGACGACGCGAGAAGGTGGTCATCGCCACCAAAGTGTACGGCGTGATGGGGGACTGGCCCAACGAATCGCGCCTCTCTGCGCTGCACATCAAACGCGCCTGCGAAGACAGCCTGCGCCGCCTCAAGACCGACTACATCGACCTGTACCAGATGCACCATGTCGACCGCGAGTGCCCGTGGGAGGAAATCTGGCAGGCGATGGAGCAACTCTACCGCGAGGGCAAGATTCTCTATGTCGGCAGCAGCAACTTCGCGGGCTGGCACATCACGCAGGCGCAGGAGATTGCCAAACAGCGACACTTTATGGGGCTGGTCTCCGAACAGAGCCTGTATAACCTGAACGCGCGCATGATCGAGCTGGAGGTCATCCCCGCCTGTCTGCACTACGGCGTGGGGATTATCCCGTGGAGTCCGCTGGCGAGCGGGCTGCTGGGCGGCATTCTCAAGGGCGTGCAGGAAGGACGCCGCGCCTCCGAAGGCGTGCAGCAACGGCTGGAGCAGTATCGCGACCGCATCGAGCGCTACGAGGCGTTCTGCGAGGAATTAGGCGAGGAGCCAGCGAATGTCGCGCTCGCGTGGTTGCTGCACCAGCCTGCCGTCACCGCGCCGATTATCGGACCGCGCACGCTGGAGCAGCTGGAACGCAGCATGCGCGCGCTGGAAATCCGCCTCGACGAGGACGCCCTCAAGCGACTGGACGAAATCTTCCCCGGTCCCGGCGGTCCCGCGCCAGAAGCGTATGCGTGGTGAACGACCATGAACCCACCCATTGCCCCCGAAGTGCGCGAAGCGCTTCGGGGGCAATCACGCCCGCGCAGGCAATGGCGTTCCTCTAACCCGTGTTTCCAAAACCCTCTGAACAACTCTCTGTTCGCCGCGTCCACAGGGGTGTACGGCACATCGGTACACAACCGCCGCGCCGAAACACATCGGGAGAGGCAACCATGAAGATACACGCCATCGCGCCTGCGATACTGCTTGGCTTCTGCGCCACGATTTACATGGCGCTGGGGATGCAACGCGAATCTTCGCCTGAGCTGGTGCGCTATACCCTTGTCTGGCAAAACAGGGAACGGGTGTACCATGTCCACTATCCCAACAACAAGCGCCCGGATGCGCCGAAAGCGCTGGTGTTTGTGCTGCATGGAGGCGGAGGCGCCAGTGCGTATGAGATGGCGCGTCGCACGGGGATGAACCGAATCGCCGACCGTGAGGATTTCATCGTCGTGTACCCCGCAGGCGTCGATGGGTACTGGAACGACGGACGCGGCAAAAACTTCCGACGCGCCCAGACCAGCGCCGATGTGGATGATGTCGGGTTCATCGCCGCGATTATCGACGCCCTTGTGCGTCAGGGACACGCGGACTCAAAGCGTGTCTATGTGATGGGGGTGTCCAACGGCGGCATGATGGCTTACCGGCTGGGGATTGAGCTGGGGCATCGGCTGGCGGCGATTGCTCCTGTAATCGCCAACCTGCCTGAGAGTCTCTCCAGTAAAAAGCCCGCGCGCCCGCTCCCTGTGCTGATTATGAACGGCACCGACGACCCAATAATCCCATGGAATGGGGGCGTCGTCAGCGTGCTTGGACGAGGACTCGGTACAGTGCTTTCCACTGACCGCACAGTGCAGTACTGGGTCGATGCAGCGAACCTGCCCCGCAAGCCCACGACCCGCGCGCTGGAGGACAGGGCGCCGAAAGACGGCTGCACGGTCGAGGTCGACGAGTATCGGGAAACAGGCAATCCCGTCGAGGTCGTGCTGTATCGAATCAAAGGAGGCGGTCATTACCTGCCCGGCGGGAACGCGCCCAATCGCTCAGGCGCGCTGGGCAAAAAGTGCATGGACATCAACGGCGCAGAGGTCATCTGGTCGTTTTTCAAGCGACACGCTCTCCCCACGCCCTAAAGAGGGTGGTTGCCGTACCCTGCTTGCCAGAGAAGCGGCGGCGGTGCGACACCGTATCCGCCACACGCCTCAATCCAGCACAGGAATTTTTTCCATTTCACGGGCGGCTTCGCGCGGGTTGACGACTGGCTCGTCGGCGACGATTTTGCCGTCGCGGAAGCGGATGATGCGCTTGGCGTGTTCGGCGATGTCCGGCTCGTGCGTTACCAGCACAATCGTGCGCCCCTCGCGGTTCAGCCGCTGGAAAATCGCCATAATCTCTTCGCTGGAGCGCGAGTCGAGGTTGCCGGTCGGCTCGTCCGCCAGAATCAGCACGGGGTCCGTGACGATGGCGCGGGCAATCGCGACGCGCTGCTGCTGCCCCCCGGACAGCTCATTCGGCTTGTGGTGCAGGCGTTCGCCCAGCCCGACCATCTCCAGCGCGCGTCTGGCGCGTTCGGTGCGGTCGCGCACGCCCGCATACAGCAGCGGCAGCTCCACATTGCGCAGGGCGGTCACGCGCGGTAGCAGGTTGAAGGTTTGAAACACGAATCCGATATAGCGGTTGCGTATCTGCGCGAGTTGGGAGTCGCTCATCGCGCTCGCCAGCTCGCCGTTGAGGTAATACTCGCCGCTGGTGGGGCGATCCAGGCAGCCGATGAGGTTCATAAAGGTCGACTTGCCCGACCCTGATGGTCCCATAATCGCCACGAACTCGCCGGGCATCACCGTCAGGTCTACCCCGCGCAGCGCGTGTACCACCACAGAACCCATCTTATAGTCCTTTTTCAGGTTACGCACTTCGATAACGGGTTTCATAGGCATGGGTAGTATACCCATAGACGCCTCAGCCT
>JBBIQK010000098.1:0-2711 GCA_037442365.1 Armatimonadota bacterium
CGAGTGTGTCGGCTTCGGTGTCCAAGAGTCGTCGCAGGATGTTCTCCAGCTGTTCAGTAGATGTCAGTTGCCGTTGTGCATGCTAAGATTATAGCCCAAAAGGGCTTAAATTGATGCCAATGACCGAACAGCGCGCAGGTACAATTGGCGCGATGAAGCTGGGCGTTCTCCAGGAGACCTACCCGAACGAGCGGCGCGTCGCGCTCATCCCCGCGCTTGTGCCCCAGTACGCGAAACTGGGCTTTGAGGCGCTGGTGCAGTCGGGCGCAGGGGCAGGCGCGTACCACACGGACGACGCCTATCGGCAGGCGGGCGCGCAGGTGTTGCCCACGCGCGAGGCGGTGCTGGCGGAAGCCGACATCATTCTAACCGTGCGCACAGCGGGCGCGAACCCCAATTTTGAAGCCGACCTGCCGCACATCCGTGCGGGGCAAATCTGGGTGGGGTTTATGGAGCCGCTGTACCGTCCGCAGGGCGTGCAGCAACTGGCGACGCGCGGGGCGACGGCGTTTGCAGTGGAGCTGATTCCGCGCATCACCCGCGCGCAGAGCATGGACGCGCTCTCCTCGATGGCGACCGTGGCGGGCTACAAGGCGGTGTTGCTGGCGGCGCACCTGTCGCCGAGTATGTTCCCGTTGCTGATGAGCGCGGCGGGCACAGTCTCGCCCGCGCGGGTGTTCGTGATTGGGGCGGGCGTGGCGGGCTTGCAGGCGATGGCGACCGCCAAACGGCTCGGCGCGGCAGTGTCGGGCTACGATGTGCGCCCCGCCACGCGCGAGCAGGTCGAAAGCGTCGGCGCGAAGTTCGTTGAACTCCCGCTGGAAGTCGCGGGGGCGGAGACCGCAGGCGGCTACGCGCGCGCCCTCGAAGAAGAGACCCTGCGCCGCCAGCAGGACCTGCTTGGAGAACACCTGATTCAGCACGAGGTGGTGATTACGACCGCCGCCGTGCCGGGCAAGCGTGCGCCGCTGCTCATCCCGCGCCGCGTGGTGGGGGCAATGCCTGCTGGCAGCGTGATTGTAGACCTCGCCGCCGAGTGGGGCGGCAACTGCGAGCTGATCCAGCCCGGCGAAATTGTGTCGCATGGGAGCGTGCGCATCGTCGGCGCGGTGAACCTGCCCGCAACCGCGCCCATCGACGCCAGCATGCTCTACAGTCGCAACCTCTACAACCTGCTCGCGCACCTGCACAAGGTGGGGATGCTCGCCGAGCCGACGCCCGACCACGCCGACGAGATTGCCCGCGAAACGCTCGTCGCGCTGGGCGGCAGGATTACCCACCCGCGCGTGGCGCCGAGCGCAGGGTAGCGGGTATCCTACAGAGAGGTGAGCCTATGGCAACCCGTGTCCGTGCGAAACCGCGCCCGCGTACCCGACGCACGCCGCAGACCCCCGATCGGCGTGCGCCACGCTACCTCTTCACGCCCGACCAGTTCGAACAGATGGGACGGCTGGGGCTGTTCGGCGACCAGCGCGTGGAACTCATAGGAGGAGAGATCGTCCAGATGCCCCCCATCGGACCAGAGCATTCTGTCGGGAAAACCTGTTCGGCAAGCGCGTGGCAGCGACGCAAGCAACCGACATGGCATGTGCGTATCGATGACCCGCTGCGTCTTGGGGAGAGCGAACCTGTGCCCGATGTGGCGATTGTGCCCGGCAAACCCAGCGACTATCGCCAGCAACACCCCACCACCGCCCTGCTGGTGATTGAAGTCGCTGACACCTCGCTGGAGTACGACCGCACGGAGAAGATGAGCCTCTACGCCGCCGCAGGCATCCCCGAATACTGGATTGTGAACCTCGTGGAGCGGTGTCTGGAGGTCTATCGGGAGCCTGTCTCGCCTGCGTCAGGGACGGCGTTTGACGCGCGTTATCGGGCGTTGCGCTATTATGGTCTGGAGGAGTCGGTCTCGCCGTTGTTTGAGCCGACGCTGAGCGTGCCTGTGCGCGCGCTTTTTGAGGGCGAGGAGTAGGCAGTGCTGGGCGATGGGCGCGGGTGGGTAGTCTCCTTGCAGATGTTCAGCATGGCGCTCGCGGTTTATTCGATTCGCCTGCGCGCGCCGTTCGTGGCGGATGACCATTTTATCTTCTACCGTCTGCAGCAGGGCGGCGCGTTCGGGTTTGCGACCGCTCCGCCGACCAGTTTCTTCCGCCCGCTCATCTCGCTGCATTACTATCTGGACTATCTGTTGTGGGGGCCGAATCCGCTCGCGTCGCACTTTGTGAATCTGGGTTGGCACTGGTTATGCGGGATGCTGGTGTGGCGGCTCGCGCTGGCGTTGCTGACGCACTGGGGATGGCGCGCGCGGTCTGCCCATCGGGCAGCAGCGCTTGCGGGCGTGCTGTTCGTGGTGTTGCCCGCGAATGTGGAGGCGGTCGCATGGTTCGCGGCGCGGGCGGACATGGTCGCAACCGCGGGCGCGCTGGGCGCTTTGCTGTTGCTGATGCGCTTTCAGCAGGCGGGCAGTCGGCTCGCCTATGTGGGCGCGCTGGCGTGCTTCGCGGTGGGGCTGTTCTGCAAGGAGTCGTTGCTCACCTTTCCACTGATAGCGTGGCTGTGGCTGCGGCATCTGGGCGCGGTGCAGGCGGGGCGGCTGACGCTCCCATTCTGGGGCGTGCTGGCGGTCTACTGGGCGCTGCGCACGCTCGCGGTGCAGGGGCTGGGCGCCTACCCCGAGGCGTGGGCGACCCTGCAGCGTCCGTGGCTGCTGG
>JBBIQK010000099.1:0-2416 GCA_037442365.1 Armatimonadota bacterium
GGGGGTATCTCTTGAAGCGGGTATAGTAAAGGTGATGACCGAGTTCGAGCGCGAGCTGAGCACGCTGATACGGGCGTGCTATCCCCTGATATACCTGCAAACGGCGGAGGAGGCGCGCGCCGAGGAGCTGATCAAGCGACTGGCGCAGGGGCGCGGCAAGCGGCTGCATGTCTGGACGCTCACGCGCGGCTACGAACCGCCCATTCCCGCGCCCCGCGACGCCGAGTCGAGTCGCCCGCTCGCGCCCGAACTGGAAGCCATCGCGCTGCTGCTCCGCCTGCAGGACGACGCGCTGGTCGTGCTGAAGGACTTCCATCCCTACCTCAACGATACGCGGGTGATTCGCCTGCTGCGCGACCTCTACCCGCGCCTGCAACGCACCCGCCGCACCGTGATTTTCCTCTCGCCCCTTTTGAAACTGCCTGCCGAGCTGGAGAAGCAAGTCACCGTGCTGGAGATGCCCCTGCCCACCCGTGAGGAGATTGCCCACAAAATCGAGGAGATTCTGCTCGCGCTGAAAGCAAGCCCGTCGGAGGCGCGCGCGGAGTTAAGCCCGCAGGAGCTGGACGAGCTGGTGAGCGCGGCGCAGGGGCTAACGATGGACGAAATCGAGAATGTGTGCGCCCGTTCCATCGTGGAGCATAAGTCGCTGCGGGTGGACGCGATTCTGAGCGAGAAGCGGCAGATTGTGCGCAAGTCGGGCGTGCTGGAGTATTACGACGCCCGCGAGACGATGCAGGATGTGGGCGGGCTGGAGTTGCTGAAGGAGTGGCTGCGCAAGCGGCGCGCGGCGCTCAGTCAGGAGGCGCGCGCGTTCGGGCTGCCTGCGCCCAAAGGCGTGCTGCTGCTCGGCGTGCAGGGCACGGGCAAGAGCCTCAGCGCGAAAGCCATCGCCAACCTGTGGAGCCTGCCGATGTTGCGCCTCGATGTCGGGCGCGTGTTCGGCAGCCTGGTGGGCGCATCGGAAGCCAACATGCGCGCCGCCATCCGCACCGCCGAAGCCGTCGCGCCCTGCATCCTCTGGATCGACGAGCTGGAGAAGGGCTTCGCAGGCGTGCAGGGGTCAGGCGTGTCCGATTCGGGCACGACCGCCCGCGTGTTCGCCACCTTCCTGACCTGGATGCAGGACAAGCGCGCGCCTGTGTTCGTCGTTGCGACCGCCAACGATGTGTCGCAACTGTCCCCCGAACTGCTGCGCAAGGGGCGATTCGACGAAATCTTTTTCATCGACCTGCCGACGTCCGCCGAACGCGAGCAGATTTTCACAATTCACCTGCGCAAGCGCGGGCGCGACCCGCAGCAGTACGCCCTCAAGAAGCTGGCGCAGGCGACCGACGGCTTTTCGGGCGCGGAGATTGAGCAGGTGGTCGTCGCCGGGCTGTTCTCCGCATTCGACGCGGGGCGCGAGCTGACCACAGAGGACATGCTGGAGGAGGCGCGCCATACCGTGCCGCTTTCCGTGATGATGCGCGAGGAGATTGAGGAGCTGCGCACATGGGCGCAACTGCGCACTCGTCCCGCCAGCCGCCGCACGCCTGAGAAAAACGCACGGCGTGCACGGAAGTAGTCTCACGGCGCCACGACACGGAATCGGTCTGCTTCGTACCCCAGAACCGCTCCCTGCCGCAGCACGGTCATTGGAATCACCAGTTTGTCGGGCAGCGCCATCGGCTCATCGACTGGGGGCGTGCGCACGCCTTCGGGCGGCAGGAAAATATCGTCGGGGCTGGTGAGCGTCGCGACGCCATCGGCATACCGTACTTGCCCGTCAGCACGCAAGCGCATCGTGAATCGGCTGAGGGCGTACATCGGCTGGCGCGCCCGCTCTGGCAGCAGCACGGCGACGCCCTCATGGAAGCCCGCCCGCCAGATGTACGCGCCGTGAAAATGGTCAGGCACACTCAGGAGCAGGAGCGGCTTGTCGACGGGCGCGTCCTGCAGCGATACCACACTGCTCCGGGCAATCTCGCCCGCCACACGCCACGCATCCACCTGACGCACTGCGCCGCCGTAGTACGCCACAAGCAGGCAGGCGGCTGCCAGTCGCCCCCATCGCGCAAGCGACGGAGCTTCGCCGCGCAGGGAACGCGTGAGAATCGCCAGTAGCGCGCCCGCGCCCACAGCAACGAACGCCGACGCCAGATAACTGTAGCGACTGTTAAGGAAATAGAGCGGCGACGGCTTGAAAATCAGCACGGGCAACAACGCCAGCAGCGCCCACCCAAGCAGCAGCGAGCCGTGTGTGTACCGTATGCCTGCCCGCCCTGCGCGTCGCCAGCGCCACACCATCAGCCCCGCGCCCACCAGCCACACGCCCCAGAACAGGGTATCCCATCGGTCGCGCCCCAGCCCATATAGAATCGCGGGCATGCCCATCTGGAACAGGTACGCGAGCAGGTTCACCCCCAGCAGCCAC
>JBBIQK010000100.1:0-1962 GCA_037442365.1 Armatimonadota bacterium
GAGTGTGTCGGCTTCGGTGTCCAAGAGTCGTCGCAGGATGTTCTCCAGCTGTTCAGTAGATGTCAGTTGCCGTTGTGCATGCTAAGATTATAGCCCAAAAGGGCTTAAATTGATGCCAATGACCTCAGATGCGGAGCGCTTCCTGCACGCGCACGACCTCCTGCACAATCGCCTGCTTCAACCCTTCGTACTGCGCGTCGGGGATGCCCAGCGACTGCTTGACGACAGGCGGCAGCTCGTACAGCACGGGCGCGCCCAGCGCGAACCCTGCCTGATGCGCCAGCACATTCGCTGCGTGAATCAGGCATCCGAGGGGGCACTCCTCATAGCTCACATCCTCATGGTGACGGCGCAGGGGCGTGCGCATACTCTCGGGCAGGTTCCACTGCTCGCCCAGCAAGTCGCCCACCTCCACATGCGTGTAGCCCAGCACCTCGCGCTCGGCGTCGCGCAGGGGAATCACGCGCTCCAGCGAGAGCGTGAGAATCTGATCCAGCTCGTTGGGCAGGAATCGGTCGATCACCAGTCTACCTGCGTCATGGAGCAAGCCTGCGAGGAACGCCTCTTCGGGGTCGCGCCAGCCCTTGAGTTTTGCCAGCACGCGCGCGGCGGTCGCCGTCGCCAGCGAATGCTGCCAGAACGCCAGCCGATCGAACCGTTTGGACGCCCCGCGCACGGAGGTCATCTGCTGATACGCCTGCCCGACCACGACCGAGCGCACCGCAGAAAGCCCCATCACCGAAATCGCCTGTGAGACGGTCTTGATTTTGCCCGGCGCGCCGTAATACGCGCTGTTCGCGCTCTTGAGCAGTTTGGACGCCAGCCCCGCATCGCGCTCAATCAGCGCGCCTATCTGCCGCGGCGAGGCGTTCGGATTATCCACCAGCCGCAGCACCTGACTGGTTACCTGGGGCAACATCCCCAGTCCCGGTGTACGCGCCACCCGAATCGCCAGTGCGCTCAGTTCCATCGTCTCCGCCTCCAGCAGGAATATTCCACACCTGCGGGCGCAATTAACCCCGAAAATTCAGTATAATAGAGTGGGAGACGGGGATGTCGTTTGCGACATTGCTGGAGTGGTGGAACTTCGTCTTTGCGCTGCCCCTGGCGGTGGGAGGCGTGTTGCTGGTCGGGCTGGCGCTGTCAGGACTGATTGACCTCGGCAGCGATCAGGGCGATTCCGACCATGCGGACGCCGATGCTGAACATGCGGGCGAGCTGCACGGCGACGCGGCGGACGCGGACCACGCGACGGACAGCGACGGGCACACAGTCGCCAAGACGCACCTTGCCAGCCACGACGACCACGCCGACGCCGAGAAACCGCTCTGGCTCAAGGCGTTGAACCTGTTCGGAATCGGCATGGGGCTGCCCCTGTCGATGGGCGTGCCGCTGCTGATGATGATGTGGGGCGCGGTGGGGCTGATTGGCAACCGTCTGCTGGAGCCGCTGCTGCAAATACCCGCGCTGTTTATGCCACTCTCGGCGGGCGTGGCGCTCTTCACGATGGCGCTCACGGGACGCACCGCAGGGCTTCTCATTCGGCGCGTGCTGCGCGACGAGGCGCCCGCCGTCGTTGACAAGTACGGACTCATCGGCAGCACGGGGCGCGCCGTGTACGAAATCACCGCGGAAGGCGGCGTCGCCCATGTGCGCGATCGGCACGGCAACCTGCACCGAATCGTGTGCCGCGCCGCGCCCGGCGAACCCACCATCCCCGCCGATACGCCCATCCTCGTCGCCCGCTACGACGAGCAGACCCACCTCTACTGGGTGGAGCGCAACCCGCTCGAACTGCCCGACGATTCGACTGAGGTACACTCCTCAGCGCAACACCAGACACTCGGGGGACAAACTTAAGTCGGAGGAGAGACGATGCATAGCTGGTTCATTCTGATTGGCTTGGCGTTGATGCTGCTCGCAGGCTTTGGCGGCAGCGTGCTTGGTAACGCCTGGGGACCC
>JBBIQK010000101.1:0-1885 GCA_037442365.1 Armatimonadota bacterium
GGTACAGCTCCAGCACGGCTTGCGCCAGCAGGTGCGCCGCCGAGTGGCGCAGGCGATACAGCGGGCTATCGGGATAGTCGTACACCTTGCTCATCGGGGCGAATTATACCTGCAACGACGCGCCTGCAGGCGATTTGGTTAAGTTTATTTAAAGTTTCCCGACGACGCGAAAAATTCGGTGTATAATACAGGGTGCAGGGTAAACTACCTGCAAAGGAGGCAGCTATGCGAAGCCTACTGAGCCTGACGCTGATTGCGGCGCTTGCAGCGACGACTGCGCTACACGCACAGGTGATTTTCTCCGACGATTTCGAATCGTATACAGGGCAACTTCCCAACAGCGACCCGAACAACACGAACCCGCTTGACCTCTACAACGACCCGTGCGACAACACCAGTCCGCTCTACCGCGTGTTTAATGTGTGGCACGGCATCCCCGCCTGGCCGAATATGCAGCTGGTGAACACGGCGGTTCCGTATCCGCACCCTGACCCGTTTTTCACCCCGCTCTCGTGTCTGGCGCAGGACCCGTTCCTGCCGCAGCCGGACCCGATTCCCCCTGCGCGTAGCGGCGTGCAGATGCTCTGGGCGCTGGCGACCTTTGGGCGCACGCAGTATGTGAATCTGGAGCAGCGCCTCGGCGACGGCGGCTACTTCGAGTTCTGGTTCTACGACGACGACACCTACGGCAAGCCCTCGCGCACGATGGCGGAGTTCCGCGCCTACGCTGACCTCAGCGCGGGCATCCCAGGCACGACGCTCCAGTCGATTCCGTCGCTGGGACCCTACGACGCCGATTCGGGCGTGCCGTATGGCAGCACGACTCGCGCACTGAGCAACCGCTACTACAACATCCGCGCGGACGCGATTGGCGGCGCGGCGACCTTCACGCCTGATATGAACCCGCGCGGCTGGGCGGACTTCCGTCAGGTCGCACGCGCCAAAGGCTGGCGTCATGCCGCCATCTGGCTCACGGGCGACGGCAGCGAGGAGAACCCCCGCCGCTTCACCTATGTGATTGACGGCATCGCCCGCAGCGCGCCCAACCCCAACCGCACCATGACCACCCCCACGCTCCGCCGCTTCGCGGACACCCGCCCCGGCAGCGTGCAGAGCATCTACTTCGACGATGTGGCGGTCGGCATCGGCGTGCCCAAAGCGTTCAGTCAAGCGCTGTTTGTGGGGCGCGTGCTGCCCGCCTGCTGGCGCACTGACAGCAACGGCTACGCCGATGTGGAGGGCTGGATTGTCGACATCGAGATTTACGACGCGAACGACAACCTGCTCGCGACGCTGGAGCGACGCCTGCCCAAGAAAGACCCCGTCTACAACACTGTGGACGGTACGGACGACTACACGGGGCTGATTGGCGTCCCGAACCTGCTGCCGTCGGGCTACTCGCACGAGGGAACCTACAAGTTCCGCTTCAGCCTGCGTGGGCGCCCGTTTGTGCCCGCGACCGTGACGCTGACGACGCCCTCGCGCGGGGAGACCATCACGCTCGCCTGCGGCGACATCAATCAGGATGGCTGCATCGACGACGCCGACCTGCTCGCGGTGCTGTTCAACTTCGGCAACACGGGCAGCGACCTGGCTGAAGACGCCAACGGCGACGGAACCATCGACGACGCCGATCTGCTGATTGTGCTGTTCAACTTCGGCGCGGGCTGCTAAGTGTCTTTGCAGTGAGTTTTCAGCGACTCCCCTGTCCGCGCATGCGCGTAATTTGGAGTGCTGAAGCTACCGCTTCAGCACTCCCTGATGTTTGTCATTTCTCCTCTCGCCTAGCGCCCAGCCCTTGACAAAAAAACGCTCCATCGGGTATCTCCTGCACACTATGAAACAACCAATCCACACACAGGAGCAACCCGATGGAGCCAACCCA
>JBBIQK010000102.1:0-19046 GCA_037442365.1 Armatimonadota bacterium
GGAGTGCGGAAGCGGAGCTTCCGCACTCCAAATTACGCGCATGCGCGGACAGGGGAGCGCTGAAAATTCACTGCAGAGACACTTAGTCGTTCCACGCCTTCTCTAAGGCGGTGTCGAGAGTGAGGGCGCGGTCGCGCAGCTCGAACGCGCCCCATTGCAGGATCACGCCGTCCTGAGCGCGCACCCGATCGCGCCTGGACTGCCACACGATACGCCCTGCGGTGAGACGCGCCTTGTTCGTTTTGGAGTGTGCGACCACGCCGCCCCATGCTTCCACCTCGCGCGTCTCGGAGTTGGCGCGGGCGTAGGGCGCGGTGAACTCCAGCACGGGCTTGCCGTCGCGATAGAGCCAGCCGCGCACCTGCGTGAGCGCGCCCTGCGCCCCCGAATTGCCCGACTCGGCACGCAACGCCTGCGCCTGCAGCTTCCAGAGCGTGCGTCCCTGCTCGTCTTGTTGTTCCAGAGTCGGCTTCACTATTTCGTAGGTCGCGTCGGGCAGGTCGATGGACGCGCCTTCCTGCGACGGCGCGGGTCGGTCTGACGGCGACGGGGCGGACTCGCTAGCAGGTTGACAGCCCGCGTGAATCAGCACAGCCAGCGCAACCCAGATCCATAGGCCTTTCGGAGTGCGGAAACTCCAGCTCCGCACTCCGCAGGGTGTTGAATGTTTCATCCTTTCGCGTGGGTGAGCAGGGGGATTGGCTTGCCCAGGTGCTTGCCGCGCAGTTGTCCGCAGGCGGCGTCGATGTCGTGCCCGCGCTCTACGCGCTGGGTGGTCTCGACGCCCGCTGCTTCGAGAATCGCGCGGAATCGGCGCACGCGCTCCGCTTCGGGGCGCTGGAACCCGTCGGGCGTGGGCACATAGTTGAACGGGATCAGGTTCACCAGGCAGGGTACGCCCCGTAGTTTGCTGGCAAGTTGTTGCGCATGGTCGGGCGTATCGTTCACGCCGCGCAGCAGCAGGTATTCAAAGGTGATTCGCCGTCGGGTTGTTTCGAAGTAGTCGCGCGCCGCCTGAATCAGCGTATCGACGCCCCACTTGCGGTTCACGGGCATAATTTTCGCGCGGGTCTCGTCGTCGGGCGCATGCAGCGAGACCGCCAACGTGATGGGCAGGTTGCGTTCCGCCAGCGCGTAGATTTTGGGCACGATTCCGACGGTGGAGACCGTCATCCGCCGATAGCCGATCCCGATTTCGTCGTGCATCAGGCGCAAGGCTTCGAGGGCGTTTTCGAGGTTCAACAGCGGCTCGCCCATGCCCATCAGTACCACATGCGTGATGCGTCGCTCGCTGAGCCGTTGCAGATGCAGCATCTGGTCGACAATCTCGCCTGCGGTGAGGTTGCGCGTGTAGCCGCCCTGCGCCGTCGCGCAGAATCGACAGCCCATCGCACAGCCCACCTGCGTCGAGAGGCACACCGACACGCGCTCCTCGTAGGGCAGCAGCACGCACTCCACCTCGTTGCCGTCGGCAAGGCGCAGCAGGCATTTGATTGTGCCGTCTCTGGAGCGCTGCACTGCGCTGAGCGTGTTCGGCGTCACGCGGGCGACTTCGCGCAGTCGCGTGCGCATGGCAGCGGGCAGGTCGGTCATCGCGTCGAAGTCTGCCGCCGCCTTCTCGTAGATCCATTTCGCCAGCTGCGCGCCCCGATAGGCAGGCTCGCCGAGGGTTGTCGCCGCCCATTCCCGCAGCTGCGCACGCGACTGCCCCACCAGAACGGTTTGCGTTTCATTCACAGACATTCAGCGGAATTGTACCTGCTGGGGCGTCAGGGGGCGTAGGCATGAAATTCGCGCAGTCCCTGCGAGACCTGCCTACCGACGCACCACTCGACGCCCGCTTTCTGGGCGCGTTCGGGCGTTTCGGGGTGCGCCCACTCCGCGCCAATCACCACGGGGATTGCGTCCAGCCCTGCTTGTCGAAGCGTATTGGCGCGCAAGCGCGCCCGCTCCACATCGTCGCCATTCACCTTGACGGAAATTTCCGCCACTGCGACCTTGCGCCCTTTCCACCAGACCAGGTCCGCGCGCAGAGGGTCGCTGCGCGGCGGGACATCGTCCTCCATAATCCCTGCTTCTTCGAGCCACGCGCTAATCTGGTCGGAGACCGCCTGACTCTCTTCTGGCGAGCCGCCCTGTCCGGGTCCCAGAATGCGTCGGGCGCGGCGCACAATCTCACGCTGGTAATCCGCGCCCTCACGACGCGCATTCTCGCCCCGCCGCCACTCTTCCAGACTGTCCACCCGCTGAATCAGGATTTGCTGTCCTGCACGCAGTTCCTCCTGTCCCGCGCGCAACTCCTCTTGACCGCGCTCGAGGCGATCGAATCGTTCGCGGGCTTCCTGCTTGAATTCCTTCAGTTCGGTCTCCAGCCGATCGAAGCGAGTTTCGACCTGTTCACGGAATTCGCGGAATTCAGCAGGCAGGCGCAGCAGCTCTTCCGTCAGCACGAATCGCCGAAACGCCTCGTACACTTCGGGCGCGCGTGTGAGCAGGATGCGCATCACCCGCTCATCCAACAGGGCGCGCATCGTCTCCACCAGCAGGTCTTCATCCCCCTGCAGCATGCGTACAGCATCCAGAATATCTTCGCGCGTGAGCGTCATTCCTGATGGAATTATACCAAAGCTGGGGTATCTTAACCTGCATGCGAATACACAGGCGTATGTCGGCTGTTTTGGGGCTGGCGCTGGGGCTAATGCTCTCCGGCTGTAGCCAGACTCAACAAGCCCCCCGCTACGACGCTGACCTGATTTTCGGGTATGACAAGAGCCTGCCGCTCAGCCCGCAGGAGACCCCCGCTGAAGAGACCGCGCAGTACCGCGTCCTCAAGATTACCTATCGCAGCGCGCGCGACCAGCGCGTACCTGCGCTGCTGATTCTGCCCAAAAATCGCGGCGAGGAGAAGCTGCCGTGCGTGATTCTGATGCACGGGCTGGGCAGCGACAAGCGCATGTTCCAGATGCTCTGGGGACCGCTGACGATGGCGGGCTATGCGCTGTTTGCCATCGATGCGCAGTATCACGGCGAGCGTAAGCCCAGCGACGATCTGCCCTTCTTCGGGATGTACCCCTACCGCGCCCGCGATGCGCTGATTCAGACCGTGATCGACCTGCGGCGTGGTGTGGACTACCTGCAAACGCGCCCGGAGATTGACCCCAACCGCATCGGCTACATCGGCGCGAGCATGGGCGGGATTATCGGCTCGATGTTTGCGGGCGTTGACGAGCGCGTGAAAGCGCCCGTGTTGCTGGTGGCGGGCGGCGACTGGAAGATTCTGATGGAGAAGAGTGCACTCTCGATGTGGCGCGACGCGGCGCGCAATAACCCGCAGCAGATGCAGGAGGCGCTGCGCGTGATGGATGTCGTGGATCCCGTGAACTGGGTGGGGCGGATTGCGCCGCGCCCCGTGCTGTTCATCAACGGCGATGCGGACGATGTGGTGCCTGTTGAATCGAACAAAGCGTTGCATAACGCGGCGGGCGAGCCGAAAAAAGTCGTCTGGTACAAGGGCGGACATGTGCCGCCGCCGACCGACTGGCTGAATGTGATTGGCGAGGTGACGCGCTGGCTGGACACGCACTTGAAGGGCAAGCAGAGCGCGTCGAGAGGGCGCAGCTACCTGCCGAGCCTGCGTTCGTGGCGTGCGATGAGCGACTGGGCGGCGACCCTCGCGCCCGCCGTCGCCGCTTTCTTCCGCGAGTTCGCCGCGACGGTGTATGTCGCCCTCAACGCATTTGCTCGATGAAGGCGCTGATTCTGGCAGGGGGGAAGGGCACGCGCCTGCGCCCAATCACCTTCAGCATGGCGAAACAGCTGGTGCCCGTCGCCAACAAGCCCGTGCTGTTCTACGGGCTGGAAGCCATCGCAGCGGCGGGCATTCGCGAGGTGGGCATGATTGTGGGCGACACCGCCGCCGAAATCGAGCGCGCCGTCGGCGACGGCAGCCGCTGGGGCGTGCGCGTGACTTATATCCCCCAACCTGAACCGCTGGGACTGGCGCACGCCGTGCTGACCGCAGAACCCTACCTGCAGGACGAGCCGTTCGTGATGTATCTGGGCGACAACCTCGTG
The DNA here is from genome assembly GCA_037442365.1 of Armatimonadota bacterium. GTDB lineage: Bacteria > Armatimonadota > Fimbriimonadia > Fimbriimonadales > GBS-DC > GBS-DC. The sequence goes on from JBBIQK010000102.1 coordinate 4,075, forward strand.
ACCTCCAGCCTGCAGCCGCTGGTCGCCGCGTTCCAGCAACGCCAGCCCAACGCGCTGATACTGCTGGCGGAAGTGCCCAACCCGCAGGAGTTCGGCGTCGCCGAGTTGCAGGGCGAGCGCGTCGTGCGCCTCATCGAGAAGCCCAAAGCGCCGCCCAGCAACCTCGCACTGGTCGGCGTCTACCTGTTCGACAAGCACATCTTCGACGCCGCGCGCGCCATCCAACCCTCGTGGCGCGGCGAGCTGGAAATCACCGACGCCATTCAGTACCTCATCGATCACGGCTACACCGTCGAATCGCACCAGATTACAGGCTGGTGGAAGGACACGGGCAGCCTCGACGCGCTACTGGAGGCTAACCGACTGGTGCTGGAGGACCTGCCTTCCTCGAATCAGGGCGCGCTGGAGGAGACGACCCTCTACGGGCGTGTGGCAATCGGCGAGGGAAGCGTGCTGCGCCGCTGCACCGTGCGCGGTCCCGCAATTATTGGCGCGAACTGCTACCTGGAAGACTGCTACATCGGCGCGTTCACAGCGATTGGCGACGGCGTGCGCCTGATCAGCTGCGAAATCGAGTACAGCATCGTGCTGGAGGGCAGTCTCGTCGAGTCGGTGGAGACGCGCATCGAGGGGAGTCTGCTGGGCAAGAATGTAGTGGTGCGCGGCGGGGCGCGTCGCCCGCGCACACTGCGCCTGATGCTCGGCGACAGCAGCCTGATTGAAACGCCCTGATAGGGACATCCCTATCGACGCCAGGGACGTCCCTATCGACGCCGGGGACATCCCTATCGACGCCAGGGACATCCCTATCGACGCCAGGGACATCCCCAGCGACGCCAGGGACATCCCTATCGACGCCAGGGACGTCCCCAGCGACGCCAGGGACATCCCTATCGACGCCAGGGACGTCCCCAGCGACGCCGGGGACATCTGCCCCCCCGCAGGCAGGAGAGCCGCCCTGAACACCGAATCTACTGCTGAAGGAGGCGAGTCTTATGCAACCGACGGCGATTGACGCACTGCTGCAGGAAACGCGGGTGTTCCCGCCTTCAGAGGAATTTGTACGACAGGCAAATATCAGCGACCCCGCGGTGTACGACGAAGCCGCGCAGGACTATAAGGCGTTCTGGGCGAAACACGCTGCGCAAGCCCTGCACTGGTTCGAGATGTGGCACACGGTACTGGAGTGGAACCCGCCCTACGCGAAGTGGTTCGTGGGCGGCAAGCTGAATGCGTGCTACAACTGCGTCGACAGGCACGCGCACACCTGGCGGCGCAACAAAGCCGCGCTTCTCTGGGAGGGCGAGCCAGGCGAAGAGCGCGTGCTGACCTACGGCGACCTGCACCGCGAGGTGCAGAAGTTCGCGAATGTGCTGAAATCGCTGGGCGTGCAGAAGGGCGACCGCGTGTGTATCTACATGCCGCTGGTTCCTGAAGTGGTGATTGCGATGCTGGCGTGTGCGCGGATTGGCGCGCCGCATTCGGTGGTGTTCGGCGGGTTCAGCGCGGACGCGCTCGCCGACCGCATCAACGACGCGCAGGCGAAGATTCTCATCACGGCGGACGGCGGCTGGCGGCGCGGGAGCATCGTGCCCCTCAAACGCAACGCCGACGACGCCCTGCGCCAGACCAGCTCCGTGCAGAAGGTCATCGTCTACCAGCGCATCGGCGGCGACTACACGGTGAACATGCAGGCGGGGCGCGACCTCTGGTGGCACGAGCTGATGCAAAGCGCGCCGCTGACCTGCCCCGCCGAGCCGATGGACAGCGAAGACCTGCTCTACCTGCTCTATACCTCTGGCTCGACGGGCAAGCCGAAGGGGATAATGCACACGACGGGCGGCTACCTGACAGGCGTCACGCTGACCGCAAAGTGGGTGTTCGACCTCAAAGACGAGGATGTGTACTGGTGTACCGCCGATGTGGGCTGGGTGACGGGACACAGCTATCTGGTGTACGGACCGCTCTCGAACGGGGCGACCTGTGTGATGTACGAAGGCGCGCCCGACTATCCCGACCGCGACCGCTTCTGGGCGATTGTGGAGAAGTACCGCGCGACCATCCTCTACACCGCGCCGACGGCTATCCGCGCCTTTATGAAGTGGGGCGAACAGTACCCCCAGAAACACGACCTGGGCAGCCTGCGCCTGCTGGGCTCCGTCGGCGAGCCGATTAACCCCGAAGCGTGGATGTGGTATCACGAGCATATCGGCGGTGGACGCTGTCCGATTGTGGACACCTGGTGGCAGACCGAGACGGGCGCGATTCTGATTACGCCGCTGCCTGGCATCGTCGCGACGAAGCCCGGCTCGGCGACCCGACCGTTTCCGGGCGTCTTCCCCGCGATTTTGAACGACAAAGGCGAGGCTGTCGGGCGCAATCAGGGCGGCTATCTGGTGATTACGCGCCCGTGGCCCTCAATGACGCGCGGGCTGTGGGGCGACCCCGAGCGCTTCGTGCAGACCTACTGGAGCAGGTACGAGGGAATCTACTTCACGGGCGACGGCGCACGCCAGGACGACGACGGCTACTTCTGGCTGCTGGGGCGCGTGGACGATGTGATTAATGTGTCGGGGCATCGCCTCAGCACGATGGAGGTGGAGAGCGCGCTGGTGGACCATCCCGCTGTCGCGGAGGCGGCGGTGATTGGCGTCCATCACGAAATCAAGGGGCAGGGCGTCGCCGCGTTCGTGATTGTCAAGGAAGGGCACACCGCCGACGAGAGCCTCGAAAATGCGCTCAAGCAGCATGTCGCACAGAAAATCGGCGCGATTGCCCGCCCCGACCAGATATTTTTCACCGCCGACCTGCCCAAGACGCGCAGCGGCAAGATTATGCGGCGATTGTTGCGCGACATCGCTGAAGGGCGCGCACTGGGCGACACGACCACCCTCGCCGACGCCGCCGTCGTGCAAGCCCTGAAGGAGAAGTACGAGGGACACGAGGAGTGAGGCAAGAGTATCCTTCCCTCTCTTAAAGGGGTAGGTTTTTTCGCGTCCTGCGTGCAGAGAAGACGGCTGAAGCCGCTCCTATCACACAAAGCCGACCTTTGTCGTCTCAGCCCCCCAACCCCCCGTAAACGGGGGGCAAGAGCCAGCGCAGGCTGGCTTCGTGTTGTAGGCACAGCTTCAGCCGTCGCTCTTTCAGGGACGCACGAAACAACCTGCTCCTTCAAGCACAAAAACACCCCCTCTCCCAAACCCGTGAGAGAGGGGACAAAGCAGGATGAGGACTAACACCCACTCCCAAAGTTGAACAACACCGTCAGCAAGTCCGCGTCGTCCACCGTGCCGTCGCAGTTGACATCCACGCGCCCCAGATTAGAGCCACTGTTGCCAAATGCAAACAACACGGCAAGCAGGTCGGCGTCGTCCACACAGCCGTTGTTGTCCACATCACCGTTGTGCGCGGTGCAGCGGGGACCAGTATCCAGCAGGAACGCTTCGTTGCGCCACGTCGCCGCGTTGTAGCCATACCCCACGATGTAGCGCCCGTCGGGGCTGATGGCATAGGCATAGCTTAGCAACGAACCGTTCGTGAGCAGGCTGGCGTAGGTAATGTTCAGGTCTTCCATCCCCCCAGCCTGCGTCCAGCGAAAGGCGCGCTCCTGATTGCTGGCGTTGGTTGCCACGCCCACGACCACCGAACCGTCCGCCGAAACGCCAGAAGCCTCGCTATAATCCCCGCCGAGCGTGCCAAGGTCAACCATCCCTGTCGCCTGCGTCCAGCGAAAGGCGCGCCACTGATGGCTGGCGTTGCGTGCCCAGCCCACGACCACCGAACCGTCCGCTGAAACGCCCCAAGCCAAGCTCTCACTACCGCCGAGCGTGCCGAGCCAGGTGATACGTTGCGACCAGCCTGCAGTCGCAACGAACGACAGAACGCATGCGCCTATCAGCGCGTAGAACCGATTTTGAGCCGTTTGCATCATCCTTCAGCCTCCTTCTGATGAGTGTTTGCCTGTCCCGCGCAATCGCGCAAGGGCTACCGTAATTATAACATACTTTTCGCCGAATGTGACAGGATTAGGAGCAAACAAGGGGCGATTTTCCCCAAATTCAGCGCCCCCGTGTCGCCGGGGATGTCCCCAGCGACGCCGGGGATGTCCCCAGAGACACCGGGGATGTCCCCAGCGTCGCCGGGGATGTCCCCGGCGACACCGGGGATGTTCCCAGCGACGCCGGGGATGTTCCCGGCGTCGCCGGGGATGTCCCCAGCGACGCCGGGGATGTTCCCAGCGTCGCCGGGGATGTCCCCGCAGTCGAACGGGACACAAGGGGCAGGAATGGGGGCGTCGGGGGCGAACCCACAGGATGGAGGGAAACGGCTATGCGACGAGACTATGTAAAGCATTCTGACCGCCAGTTCGAAGCGCAGGTCGCCCAGTTTCTGGCGAACATCGGACCCGTCAAAACCGCGCTGGGACTGCCCGCCACCTGGGACGCCCAACTCCAGACGCGCAAGTCCAGCTTCACCACGACGCTGAACAGTCTGGACGCCGCCGAAGCCGCCTACCGCCAAGCCAAACAAACCAAAGACGCCGCCCGCCGCAGTCTGGAAAGTGAGTTCCGCAACCTTGTGCGCCAGCTGTGGGCGAACCCCGCCTTCACCGACGCGCAAGCCGCCTCGCTGGGACTGCCCCCGCGCGACCGCCAGCGCACGCCGATTGAACCCGGTCCCGAAATCCCGACGCTGGAGGTGGAGGTGCAGTCGCTGCGGCATGTGGTGCGCTTCTGGCAGGCGGACGCGCAGGGCGGGCGTCGGGGCAAGCCTGCGTGGGCGCGGGCGATTCGGCTGGTGTACGCCGTCGTCGCGCCGGGCGAGCCGCCGCCCCCGATTGAGCAGATGCAGTATCTGGCGACGGACACGGCGTCGCCGTACATCTGGGACTTGCCCAGCGAGTGGGCGGGTCAGGACATCTGGTATCGCGGGGCGTGGGAGACGCCGCGCGGGGCGCGGGGCGCATGGTCCGACCCTGCACGGGCGACGGTCGCGGGGTAGCGACGCGGGCGAGGGGATTCAACTCTGAAACACGGCGCGCAGGGCGTCGGCGATGTGGCGCAAGCCCAGCTCAGGGAACAGCCGATAGCCGCTCACCTCCGCCGTGATGTAGCCCTGATAGCCAATCGCTTCCAGCGCGCCGCGCACCGCCAGCCACGGCACATCGCCCTGCAGCGGGTTCGCGAAGCCCTGAATGTTGCCGATGTCGCCCCGAAAGTCCTTCACATGCACCCGCTTGATTCGCCCGCCCAGAATCGCAATCCACTGCTGGGGGTAGCCATACGCCAGAATGTTGCCCGCGTCAAAATAGACGCCGACATACGCGCTGCCAATCTGGTCAATCAGGTCGCGCATCTCCAGCGGGCTGAGCAGGAATCGGTTCCAGACATTCTCGATGGCGAGGGCGACCCTGCGTCGTTCGGCTTCGGGCGCGAGCTGTTGCAGGGCGTCGCGGGCGCGTGCGTAGGCGACATCGTAGGGCACATCGGGCGACACCACGCCGGGCACGACCAGAATCGCCTCCGCGCCCAGCGCGTGCGCCAGCCGCAACTGCTGCCGACACAGCTCCAGCGACTCCGCGCGCACTTGCGGGTCGGGGTGCGTGAAGGGCTTTTGCCAGTAGACGCCTGTGGAGAGCGCGCTGAGTTCGATGCCGATGGCGTCGGCGTCGCGACGGATTTGCTGGGCGTCCGCGTCGCTGGTTGCGGGGCTGAGCGCGCCCTCAAACTCCATATTGAACTCTATCGCGTCGAAGCCCGACTCCTTTGCGACACGCAGGCAGGTCTTCACATCCCAGCTGCCCGGCATCGTCCAGCGGTTAATGCCGATTTTGAACGCAGGCATGGGCACAGATTCGCCCGCGTGCGCGCGACTCCTGCACAGTGAACGCCTACTTCACCGCTTCCGCTACCTCGTCGCGCACGGGCAGCGGCTCCAGCAGCATCTCTTTGGTGGCGATGAACGACTCGCGCGTGTAGTCCGCCAGCTCGTAGTCCTCGCGTAGCACAATCGCGCCCGTCGGGCAGGCGTCCTGACAGTAGCCGCAATAGATGCAGCGGAGCAGGTTAATCTCGTACCGTTTGGCGTAGCGCTCGCCGGGCGAGTAGCGCTCCTCATCAGTGTTGTCGGCGGCTTCGACATAGATGCAGCGCACAGGGCATGCCCCCGCGCACAGCGAGCAGCCGATGCACCGCTCCAGACCGTTCTCGTAGCGCAGCAACACATGCCGCCAGCGCGTGCGGGCGAACTGCTCCTTGCGCTGTTCAGGGTAGGAGACCGTGTCTTTCGGCTCCAGGAAGTGGCGCATGGTGATGGTGAGACCCTTGCTGATAGGCTTGATTACATCCCGAATGATATTCATACGGACACCTCGCTGCGAATGTCGGTTCCTGCCATCAGGACGGCGTACTGCAGGGCGTGCTGGGCGACCGCCTTGCGGGGCAGCTCCTCCAGCGTGTAGCAGAACAGCTCGGTGGGCATCTCCACCGAGTCGAAGTAGGGGAAGTAGTCGACGGCGCGTTTGAACCAGACGGGCTGATGGCTCTCACGCAGCACGATGAGGATGTCGGCGTCGCTGCGCGGGGTGGCTTTGTTGCGCGCCAGCGAGCCGAAGAGGTAGACAGCGACCACTTCGGGGCGCGCGGCGACCAGCTGTTGGGCAGCCGCTTGTACCTGCTGACGCGCCGCCTCACGGTCGAGCCAGTAAATCGTCACAGAGCCGTAGGATTCCTTGCGCACAAGCGAGGGCGCGATGCGCGTCGGCTGACTGGTAGGTTTCTCCATAGCGCTATCCGCTCGCATGGCTGGGTTCAATCGCGCGCGTCCCGTCGCCCGATTCCAGCGCGGGGGTCTCCGTGCGCGGCTTGAGTTCGAGCAGCATGCCCAGTCGCTGGGTGCGGATTTTCTGCTGGAGTTTGATGAGCGCGTAAATCAGCGCGTCGGGCGAGGGCGGACAGCCCGGCACATACACATCGACGGGCACAATCTGGTCGACGCCCTGCACAATCGCGTAGTTATTGAAGATGCCGCCGCAGGACGCGCACGCGCCCATCGACACCACCCACTTGGGCGCGGGCATCTGGTCGTAAATCTGGCGCAGCACGGGCGCCATCTTTTTGCTCACCCGACCCGCCACAATCATCAGGTCTGCCTGACGCGGCGAGGCGCGGAACACTTCCATTCCGAACCGCGCCAGGTCAAATCGCGATGCTGCGGACGCCATCATCTCGATGGCGCAGCACGCCAGCCCAAAAGTCAGCGGGAAGATACTGTTGCGCCGCGCCCAGTTCACCACCTCATCCAGGCGCGTCACCAGCACATTGCCGCCCATCTCCAGGTTCGGGATGGCGGGCGTGGAGGAGTCGCGCAACACAATCTCTTGAACGCGCGTGTCCATAGCTCTCACCACACAGATTGTACCCGATTTCACAGGCGGGGTACACTGTGGGCATGCTTCAAGCGTGGTTGGACGCGCCGCGTGCGCTGCGCCTGCAGGACGCGCCGATCCCCGTTCCCGAACCCGGCGAGGTGGTCGTGCGGGTGCGCGTGGCGCTCACCTGTGGCACGGATTTGAAGACCTATCGGCGCGGGCATGCGAAGCTGCCCTTCGGGGCGTTCGGGCACGAGGGCGCGGGCGAGGTGGTCGCCGTCGGCGCGGGCGTGTCGCACCTGCAAGTCGGGCAGCGCGTCACATGGCTGCCGACCGCCCCGTGCGGCGCATGCGCCCTGTGCCGGCGCGGACGCCCCAACCTGTGTCGCAATCTCTTTGACGCCGTCGTGCTGGGAACCTACGCCGAGTATCTCAAAATCAACGCCCGTGTCGCCCAGCGGCATGTGTTCCCGCTGGAGGGGCTGAGCGACCTGCAGGGGGCGTTCGTGGAGCCACTCGCGTGCGTGATTCATGCGTGGCGGCAGCTGGAGCCGTTGCCGGGCGCGCGCGTGTGCATCGTGGGCACGGGCGCGATGGGGTATCTGCATCTGCTGGAGGCGCAGGCGCGCGGCTGTGAGACGCTCGTGGTGGGCAGGCGCACGGAACGGCTCGCGCTCGCGCGGGAGCTGGGCGCACGCCATACCGTGCAGGCAGGCGACGACTCGGAGTGGCAGGCGCAGGCGCGCGCGCTCACGGACGGCGGTGCGGATGTGGTGATTGAAGCCACAGGCGCGAAAGCTATCTGGGAACTCGCGCCCGAACTCGCTGCGCCTGGGGGCAAGGTGCTGCTCTACAGCGGGCTGGCGAAAGGCGAGTGCGTCTCCGTGCTGGCGGAGCGCTGGCACTACGACGAACTCACGATACTGGGCAGTTTCCACTTCACCACACAGGACGCTCACACTGCGCTGGAACGCCTCCAGCGCCATCAGTTGCCTGTGGAGCGACTCATCACCGATGCCTATTCCCTGCGCGAGATTGTCTCCGTGTTCGAGCGGTTGGATCGGGGCGAGGGCATTAAGTACGCAATTGTGCCCTAACGGTTGTCGGCGGGCGGTGCAAGTTGCGTCATCTCCAGCGTGAGGTCAGGGAACAGCAGCGGGCGAAACGGCGTGCGGGCGTCCACCGCCTGCCGACGCAAATACCCCTCAGGCGTCCACTGATACTCCTCCACCAGCAGGGTCTCCTGGTCTATCAGCCACACCCAAGGCACACTGCACGCGGCGTAGTCGCTCATCTTTTGCGTGCGGTCGTACTCGGCGGTGGAGGGCGAGAGGATTTCCACCACCAGATCGGGCACGCCCCTCACATAGCCGCGTGAAAGGTCAATCTGCTCCGCCGTCTGGGGGGTGTAAAACAGCAGGTCGGGCGTGTAGATGTTGCCGTTCGGCAGCTCCAGATTGACCTCAAGCAACACTTTGCCAAGCGCGCGACTGCTCACATGGGTATGCAGGGCGGCGCTCAGCGCAAGCAAAATCTCCTGATGGCGCACGCTGGGACGGTTCACCTCGATAGCCTCCCCGTTCACATAGTCGTAGAAAGGCGGACCTTCGGGCAGTTGCAGAAACTGCTCGCGGCTCATCGGGATACGGCGCGATTGCACCTGCACGCTCATTGCTCTCACCAGGTGCATGATACCTCGCGGAAGCGAAGCGTCGGCTTCGCCTCCGCACGGTACGGCTTACTCGCCCTCGCTGCGGGCGCGTACGCTGGTGGGCGCGTCGATAATCGCCTGCGGCGGCGCGTAGACGAACACATGCTCGCTCACGCGCTCCACGCTCCCCTCAATCGCGTACACCACGCCGTTGAGGAAGTCAATCACGCGCTCGCGCAGTCCCTGCGGGGTGGCGGCGAGATTGAGGATTTGCTGGACGCCCTCTTTCAGCCCATCGGCGGCGACGCGGGCGTCCTCGAAGCTAAGGATTTCCTTGCGGATGCTGATATGGTAGGCGTGTACGCGGCGATAGCGCACATCGGTGGTCTTTGCGGGCAGCGGTTCGTCCTCCTCCTCATCGCGGCTGAGTCCGACCCAGTGGCGCACACGCGCCCACAGCGTGGGTCGATCCTCGTACTGTTCATCCATCTCCTCATAATAGCGGCTCATCGGTCTACCTCCCTGTAAGTGTCAGGCGCGCGCTCCGAAAAGCGCGGTTCCGAGTCGCAGCATCGTGCTGCCCTCTTCGATTGCCCATTCGAAGTCGTGGGTCATGCCCATCGACAGCCAGCGTCGGTTCGGCGCGGGCAAAGCGTCATAGAGTCGGCGCAGTCGCTGAAACGCCGCGCGCACCGTGCGTTCGTCGTCCGTGTCGGGCGCGACGCCCATCAGTCCCTGCAGCAGGATGCCTTCCGTGCGCAGGGTCTGGTCAATCAGAGCGGGCGCGTCTTCAAAGGAGACGCCCGCACGCCCTGCGACCGCCGCCAGACGCACCTCTACCAGCACCGGTTGCGTCAGCCCACGCTTTTGCGCCACGCGCTGCACCTCCTGCAGTAAGGATACCCTATCTACCACTTGTATTAATGCAAACCGCCCCACGACATGTTTGACCTTATTGGTTTGGAGATGTCCGATGAAGTGCCACTGTATGTCGTGGGGCAGGGCGTCGAGTTTGGCGCGCGCCTCTTGCCAGTAGTTTTCGCCGAAGTCGCACAGTCCCAGCGTGTAGGCTTCAGCGATTCGTTCTGGGGGCACGCCCTTGCTCACGGCGACGACTCGCACATCGGCGGGGTCGCGCCCTGCACGAGCGCACGCGGCGGCGATGCGCGCCTGCAGCGACTGCCAGCGCTCAGACAGAGACGGCGTCTGCGCCATTCTCGGTGGTCTGATTTTCGGCGGCGCGCTGCGCGGCTTCGGCGAACGCTTCCTCCAGGGAGCCACTCTTGTGTTTCTTCGCCAGCTGTTCCAGCCGCCCCGTCTCCATGAACCAGACGCGCTCGGCGATGTTGGTCGCGTGGTCGGCGATTCGCTCCAGATAGTGCGCCACCAGCATCAGCCATGACGCCGCGGTCACCTGTTCGGGATGCTCGCGCATAATCTCCTGCAGCTGGGTGCGGATGCGTCGATAGATCGCGTCCACCTCGTCGTCCTGCTGACAGACCTGAATCACCTTCTGCAGGTCGCGCTTGACATACGCCTCGATGCTCTCCAGCAGCATGCGCCGCGCGGCGTTGCCCAGACGCGGGATGTCCACCAGCTGCTCCACAGGCGGTTCGTCGCGGATTTTGCGGGCGGCTTTGGCGACATCGACCGCGTAGTCGCCGATGCGCTCGATGTCGGTAATCATCTTCATGATGGTGCCAATCACGCGCAGGTCGCTGCCCATCGGTTGCTGCAGGGCAATTAAGCGCAGGCAGCTGGACTCAATCTCCACATCGATCTGGTCCACCTCGTCGTCGCGTTTGAGTACCTGCTCGGCGCGCGCCATATCATGCCGCCAGAGCGCTTCCACCGCATCCGCCACCATACCCTCCACGATGCTTGCCATCGCAAGCACCTTCGTCTCCATCTCCTGAAGCTCCGCATCAAACGCCTGTCTCGTCATCATCAGTAGAGAGTATACCTGAATTGAAAGGTTTTGTCGCTGGGAGGGGCAAATCTTGTATAGGTGGAGAGCCACCCCACTACCGATTGGATTTGAGAAGTTTGAGAGTGTTCAGCAACGAAAATGCTTGAAAAAGCGGGATTGAAAACTTCAAAGTGCTGTTCAGGGGTTTCTGTGGAAATATATAGCCTTCAAAATGCCCTTAGTATTGCAGGAAGGGGACGGCTGGCATGCTAATATATAGCCACACCCCGCTGGCGAGAGCAGGGATGCGGACACAGCGATGCGCAGGGAGGATTGTGGCGTAGAGCAGTTGCGACTTGGGGAGGATATCGACGCGGCGCGTGTGCGTCAGGCGTGGCGCAATGTCGTGCAGGCGTTGCTTCCGAATGTCGCCGCTTCCAGCCGTCGGTACCTTGAGGAGATAACGCCCATAGGTATCGAGGGCGATTGCGTGCGGCTGCAGCTGGACAGCGCGTTTGGGCGCAACTGGGTGCAGCAGCGCTACCAGCGCGAATTGCAGACGCTGCTCAGCCAGCAGTTAGGCTTCCCCGTGGTGGTGCAGCTGGTGGGCGGAGACGCCGCGCCCGAGACGCCGCCCCCGCCTGCGGTCGCGCCTGTTGCGCCGCCCGCCCGTCGCGCGCCTGATTTCCCGCGCCCGGCGTTCAACGCGAACTTCACCTTTGAGAGCTTCGTGGTGGGCGCGAGCAACCGCCTGGCGCATGCCGCCGCGGTCGCCGTCGCGCAGGGCAGCAACAGTCGCTACAACCCGCTCTTTCTCTATAGCCCGCCCGGACTGGGCAAGACGCACCTGATGCACGCCATCGGTCAGGCGTTCCTGCTGCGTGCGCCGAACGCCTGCGTCGTGTATCTCAGCGGTGAAGAGTTCGTGCGTGGCTATGTGCAGGCGATGCGCCAGCAGAAAGCCGACGAGTTCCGCGAACGCTATCGCGCCGTGCAACTGTGGCTGGTGGACGATGTGCAGTTCATCGCGGGCAAAGAGCGCACGCAAGAGGAGTTCTTCCACATCTTCAATATGCTCCATGCGGCAGGCAGCCAACTGGTACTGTCGAGCGATAAACCGCCGCGTGAACTGCTTGGCATCGAGGAGCGCTTGCGTTCGCGCTTCGAGATGGGGCTATGCGCGGACATGGCGCCGCCCGATTTCGAGACGCGCATTGCCATCCTGCTCAACAAAGCGGCGCGGGATGGGGTCGAGCTGCCGCTGGAGGTCGCCGAGTTCATCGCCGACAAGGTTCAGTCGAGTGTGCGCGTGCTGGAGGGCGTGCTGACTCGCGTGATTGCGCAGAGTTCGCTCACAGGTGAGCCGCTGACGCTTGCGCTCGCGGCGCAGGCGTTGCAGGCGTATCTGGTGAACGCGCAGCCGCAGCCTGTGCAGACGCCCTCGCTGGAGCGGATTGTGCGCGTCGTGTGCGACGAGCTGGGCGTGCCCCACGAGGAGCTGGTCAGCAGCAGTCGTCGGGGTGAAGTGGTGCAGGCGCGCCAGATTGCCGTGTTCCTCGCGCGGGAGGCGACGGGCGAATCGTGGCAGCGGATTGCGCAGGCGCTGGGGCGCGCCGATCATACGACGGTACTGCACGCCTACAAGCAAGCGGAACATCGCCTGCGTCAGGACGCCCGCCTGCGCGAGCGCGTCCAGCGCCTGCGCCAGCGCGTGGGTTAGCCCTGTGCGTCCGCGCCCAGCACCTCTACGGTGATTGTCGCTTCGATGTCCGCTTCCCAGCGAATCGCCACCGAGTGCGCGCCTGCGGTCTTAATCGGCTCCAGCAGATCGATTGTGCGTTTGTCGACGCGCACGCCGTGCTGGTGCTGGATGGCTTCAGCGATCGCGTCGGCGGTCACCGCGCCGAAGAGCTTGGTGGAGTTGGGGGCGGTGCGTCCCTGAATCGTGACGGTTTGCCCGTTCAACTTTGCCGCCGCGTCGCGCGCCGCCTGGCGAATCTGCTCGGCGCGCTCCTTACGCACGCGCTCGCGTTCCGCCTGCATCTTCAGGTTGCCTTTCGTGGCAGGCACTGCCCAGCCTTTTGGTATCAGGTAGTTGCGCGCGTAGCCGCCTGCGACTTTTTTTAGATCGCCTGCTTTGCCCAGATTGGGCACATCGCGTACCAGAATCACTTCCATCGTATTTGCCTCCTTAGCGTTGAATGCGCACGCCGAACGCGGGCTGGTTGCGTCGGAAGGGGCTGTCGAGACCGCCCCAGAGCCATACGCCGTCCGAAACGCGCCAGTGCAGGCGCGCGTGCCCGCGCCAGTTGTTCGGGTCGAACAGGTCTACCGAGAGCAGCCCCTGCTCGCCAAGCCTATAGTCTACCCCAAAGCCCGCCTTCCCGCCGTAAATCCCATAGCGCAGCAGCAGGTTGTCATTCAGGGGCGTCCCATACTGCGCGATGAGGTCGTCCGACTCGGTGAAGTCGTACAGCCCAATAAACAGCTGATTGCGATTTTGCAGATAAAAAGTCGCCGTCAGGTCGGTGCGGTAGCGTTCTGCGTCCGTGTTATAGCCCATTTCGAGGCGGTAGGTCGCATCGCGCACGCCGAAGGTGCGTGCGCTCACGAAGTTCTCCAGCGATTCGTTGACTTTGCGGAACGACTCGCCCGCCTGCTGCAGGATGGGGCGGGCTTCGTCGAGCGTCTCGTTCAGGTTGCGGGTGAGCGTCTCGGCGTTGTCCAGCACCGCACCCGTTTTATCTGCCAGTTCCACGGCGCGCTCGCTCACGGCGCGTACATTGCTTGCCGTCGCTTTCAGGTCGCTTTGCAGGGTCTCGTCGCTGACGAGCTGGCTCACCTCGTTGAGGATTTGCTCTACCTGCTCCGCGCTGGCGCGTGCGCTGGCGAGCGTCGCGCGCAGGTCATCGGTCAGCTGGGGGTCTTGCAGCAGTCGGTTCGCCGATTGCAGAGCGCGGTTCATCTCGCGGGTCGCGTCGGCGGCGCTGGCGAGCAGTTGGCGGACCGAGTCGCGGTTCTCAGCAACCAGTCCGTCCGCCTGCGCGAGCAGGCGCGTGGTCTGCTGCGCAACCTGTTCCACCGCTTGTAGCGTCTGCTGCACGCTGGCGCGCAGTTGCTGGTCTTCGAGCAGGGCGCGGGCGGCGGCGAGCGTGCGACGCAATTCGCGCAGGGTCTCCTGAATGTCGGGCGCGAAACGGTCTACCGTGCGGCTGAGGTCAAACGGCGGCTCGCCGTCCACCACGCTGCCCGCCGCAAGCGTTCCGCGCGCCTGATCGGGGGGGATAATCTCCACGCGCGTCTCGCCGGGCAGCAGCAGTCCGCCTGACAGTCGGAAAGTGGAGCCCTGCGGGATGGGCACTTCCTCGCGGATAGCGAGCGTCAGCACAGCTTTGGGCGGCGCGCCCTCCAGATTCACCGCGCGCACAAACCCCACGGGCACGCCCGCCATCAGCACCGACGCGCCCGACGCGATGTTGCGGGCGTCGTCGAACCGAACCTTGAGGAAGTAGTGTCCCCGCTCCGAGAAGCGCGCCTGCAAAAACTGCAAGCCCACAATCAGCAGCGCCACTCCGAGCAACAGCACCGCGCCGACACGCGCCAGGTCCGACCGCATCGGCATGAGAGTACCCGATTCAGGGCTACACCGACCATACGGGCGTGGTCTCGATGGCGATGCGCAGCTCGAGGACGCGCCGAAACTCCAGCAGGCGATGGCTGCCCTCGCGGGCGGGGAGATAGCTGCGCGTGTCGGGCGATTCGGCGCACCATGCGCGCGCGGCGTCTTCCGAATCGATCAGGCCCGCGCTCTCCATCTCGAAGGTGAACACGCGAAACGCCTCGCACAGGCGCGCCAGCAGCGTCGGCGGCAGCGCAATCGTGAACACGGCGTCCACACCCTGCGCCTGCCAGCGGGGGTTGTCCGCGTCAGGGTCGTATTGCGCGGCGACTTCCATCACTTCCGTGCCCAGCTCGGCGAGCGCGCGCTCCTGAGCCTTTAATAGGGCGTGTCGGCTGATGACCACAGCTTTCATAGGCACGGT